>NZ_JAMXXP010000003.1 GCF_024129355.1 Acinetobacter lwoffii
TATGACAAGCTCAAAAGAAATTATCAAAGTTCTGTTGCTTTAGCCTGTATATTTTTATGGCTACCTTTATAGGGTTAATTATGAACAGTAAATGTCAACAGACCCTATTCTAATAAAAAAATCATAAGGTGAGTGATGAATATTTCTGCATTATTGGCATGTCTGTTTTTTTATTCAGCCCTGTATTTATTTTACTTCTTTTTTGCCAAACAGCAGAATCTCCTGCTTTTACTGGCAGCCATCATTCTGATGGTTTTAACGGTTTTCATTATTCCCTCCTCGCATGAACGTCGTCGTCAAGGTTTCGACTCGACCTTGAGGTTTGGAGAGTATTTTTATTGGCCCTTGATCATCTGGTGGCGTTTATTTATTTTGCCCATCAGCTGGCTGATTGCACTGATGTATCGCGATTAAAAAAAGCACCCCAAGGTGCTTTTTAAAACTATTTATAATTTAGACTTTCGCTAATAAAGCCTCAAGAACGGCTTGATAGTGAATCTGGATATCATCTTCTAAAATTTTATAAGCATTATCGAATTGCACCATTGGCCAGCCCTCTTTCCAGAACGGAAAAATATTGTGCAGGTCATGGGTGACAATGGCATCTTCACGCACAATTGCTTGGGCAATTTGTGACAGTACCTGTGCAGTTTCAGCACCATCAATCGCCATATAATCGATACCGCGCGCTTTTAAAATACGGATTCGGTCTTTTTTATAACGGATTTTTTTGATTTGTGCTGCATTCAGCCCCAAAGCCAAAGATACCGCTTCGACAAACTTGTCTTCAAATGACTGATTCAATGCTACTAAGGCTGCTTTATGCGCTTCCTGACGACCAGCTTTACCACCCTGACGAATTGCTGCTTGCGCCTCAGTATTTAGCTCATCCTTTTTCATACTTTGCAGGATGTCTAAAATTTCGATGTCGCTTAACGCCTGAGGAGATTGATCAGTCATAAACTGTCCTTAAAAAAATAAATCTTGAATCGGCTATTTTCGCATAATTCGTGGCTAAAAAACTAAAATCTTCATGATTAAAACAGCGCTGCGACCTGAAACTGCATTTCTTCTGCGATTTTGCGCAAAATCGACTATAGTGCTTCATCTATATATTAAATTAATCTCTGGATGATGCCCACTACGCAAGTGACTTTGTTGCTGCAGCAACTTAAGCGCCAATATCCGACTGCATTTAAAGGAAATTACCTGTTTTACAGTCAGATTAAAATCCGTGGAATCTGGGATAAAGCCAAGCTCTTAATTCCTTGGGTCTTGGCCGCCATGATTTTTGTTCCCATCAGTTTGATGTTAGGAGATCTGGTACAGCAATCTTTTGTGCAAATCAGCGAATTTCAGGCGCAAAGTTATGCCATTTTGGCCATTCTGTTGTTCCTGATGTTGAGTCTCACCTTGATTCTGCACCAGATTCAGCATTCTTCTTATTCACTGTATCAGTTATTACGGCATATTCCGATCAGGATGGTTATTGTGATTCTGCTACAAGCCTTAAATCTGGTCTTTATGCAAAGTAGTTTGCTGATGTGGAGCTTATTCTTCTTTGGCGTGAGCTTTGGTTTTGTGCGCTTTTATCGGGAAAATTTATTCAAGGAAAATAGTAAAAATATTGAGCACTATCAGCTACAACAATTACGTAAAATCTGTTTTTGGGCTTATAAAAAAACCTGTCTGATCCGACTAAAATTACGTTTTTATTCAAGCCATGATCCTCGGCATGCCGAACTAAAACAGCAATTAAATCACTATGCCGGGTTATATACGCGGCTACTGAAATATGAGCATCAATATTGTAAAACGATCAAGCATCTAGATGTCGACAGCTATCTGGATGAGAATTCATAGTTCCCTCTATCATTTTTCATTGGTCGTCTTAAAGATCTGCAAATATTAACTTTTAAAAACGCTGATTTGCTGGTTTTTAGAATAGAAACCACGGAATTGCTTGAAAAGAAAGCAATCATTTCTGAATTTGCTTGCCAAGCTTTATTTCGTCCTCTATTATTGCGCACATGCCCGAGTGGTGAAATCGGTAGACACAGGGGATTTAAAATCCCCCGCCCACAAAGCGTGCCAGTTCGAGTCTGGCCTCGGGCACCATTTTAATCTTTATTAAAATGGTGCAATAAAAAATCCAGCATTAGGCTGGTTTTTTTGTGCCTGCATTTTATTCTTTTAGCGCGAAATCCCCATGTCAGAATTAAAACACTTCGATCTCGCTACATTACAATTACGTCATCCAGACGCTTTTTTCCTGAAGCTGCGTTATAGCCGCTTTAAATTTAATGCCCTGCAAAATATCCAGTTTGTTCTCGCGATTAATTTACTCTCTCTTCTGATCTGTGTAGCCTGCAGCATCAGTTCAGTATTCCTGGAATATTATTTTTTCAAGAATGCCACGATTGCCTTTAATGTCACCTTAATTGTGCTGATGGCACTACTCTATCCCTATATCTGGCATGCACAATATCAGGCGCAATTCAGCTCCAAAGCCTATAGTCAGCGTTTGCAAAACTGTCTCTATCTGCAAATTCCAATTTTTCTGAGCTTATTGCTCAACCTTTATCTGATTCATTCGGATGTACTGGTCATCATTAGTATGATCATTTTAGCGATTTCTTCCTTTGGGGTGGTCATCCTGGAACCTTTATTTAAAAGTTCCTGTAGTGCGATTGACCAGATCAGGTTGCAGAAACTCCGACAACTGGCTTTTTGGGCTTATCAACAATCCAAATCAAAAACACCACAACAGATTCAAGGTCAATCGAATCTGCAGGCTTATTACCAAAACCTTTATCAGCAATGCATGAATGAAGAGCAACAATTACTCGGCTCAATTCGCTTTAATAGCTTTAAAGATTATTTGAACAGACAATAAAAAACCCTGCATCTGCAGGGTTTTCTTAAATCACCATTCACGATTGGTAATCAGTTCTTCCATTTCAATCTCGAACAGGCCGTGCTCTTGCACCACCATCATCATGGCTTCGGCAATATAATCCGCGGCAGTATCATCCAGAGACGAATCCAGATCTTCGAACTGAGGTTTCATGATATTGATATCAGCCACAGTCAGATTGGCAAGCTGGTAAATTTCTTGATCTGACAAACCTGATTTAGCGACTTTTTGGGCAAAACGTTCGATGTGCTGCTTGATTTCAGCAACCAGAATATCGGGATAATATTCATCATCGAACATGGGGAGAAGTAAATCTGCAAACATTACAGGCACTCTAAAGGATGACTATCTAATCTAAGCGTGCCTATATAGCATATTGTTGCTCAAAAGCCAAACAACATTGCCAAGTGGTTGATTTGCTGCTTTCAATTTCTAAGCCGTTTGCATGGCTTGCCAGACTTTAATCGCATCGGCTGTGACTTTAACATCATGTGCCCGTACCATACATGCACCCTGCTGAATACTTAGTAAATGTGCTGTTGCCGAACCTACCGCACGCTCTTGCGGTGCTTCACCATTTAGAACTGCTCCGATAAAGCGTTTACGAGATAAAGCAGACAAAATCGGATAGCCCATTTCTGTCAATTTATAAAACTCTTGCAACAGCTTTAAATTTTGCTGGGCATTTTTAGCGAAACCAAAACCTGGATCGATCATGATATTTTCCGCTTTTACTCCCACATCCAAGGCATCCTGAACACGTTGAGATAACTCGCGAATCACATCAACAGTGACATCCTCATATTGATCCAGATTGTTCATGGTGGTCGGCTCACCGCGCATATGCATGATGATCACTGGAATATTGAGTTCTGCTGCGGTCTGCAATGCATTCGGCCGAGTCAAAGCACGGACATCATTCCAGATATGTGCTCCGGCCCGAACCGCTGCGCGTATGACTTCAGGTTGCGACGTATCAATCGAGAGAATGACCTTATGTTTAGCCAGTTCTTCCACCACAGGCACTACGCGGCGAATTTCTTCTTCCACTTCTACCACTGCGGCACCTGGACGGGTCGATTCACCGCCAATATCAATCACGGTCGCGCCTTCAGCGATCATTTCAAGCGCACGTGCGACTGCATCTTCTTTGTGATTATGCCGACCACCATCACTAAAAGAGTCTGGGGTGACATTGAGAATCCCCATCACATGCGGCTGGGATAAGTCCAATTTTAAATCACCAAATGTCCATACATGTGGTAACAAAGGCATCAGCTGCATGATTCAATACTCACTCAAAATAACCCCGATATTGTCTTATGGATCGCTGAATAAAGCAAAGTGGAATAAGGCTAGGACCTAGATTTCGAAGTAATTGTTTTGGGAATATTGCATCAGTTTAGTCTGTAATAATGCTTTCACATCTGCCCATTCACTTTCTAAAATACTATAGATATAGCTATCTCGAATAGTCTGTCCATCTTTACGTAGCATATGACACCTGATAATGCCATCTCGTTTGGCACCTAATGCCTCAATCGCTTTTTGGCTGGGAAGATTCAAATGATCAGTTCGAAAGCCGACCACCTGAGCATTTAAATTTTCAAAAGCATGTCTTAACAAAAGATATTTACAAACGCGATTTACATAAGCTCTGTGATAGCGCTTGGCATACCAGGTATAACCAATTTCAAAACGTGGAATTTCCGCTTTAATATCATGATAACTGGTGGTTCCAATTGCTTGGCCGGAGTTTAAATCAATTACGGCAAAAGCCATCCTTTCACCTTGAACTTGCTGTTCAAAGGCCTGAGAAAAATATTTTTTTAAGTTATGCAGATAAGGTACTGAGTTATATAAAATCTCGCCTAAATTTTCTTCGGCACATGCACTGGCTAAATCAGAAAAATGTTCCCAGCTCAACGGTTCAAGACGAAGCTGGTAAGCACTGGATTCCAGAACAGGCATATTCATTTTTATTTTCTTATTCATTTTTAATAGCTCAATATAACACTCAAAAAGATATGACAAAAATGACAAGCATAAAAAAACCACCCGAAGGTGGTTTTTTTTATTGAGCTTAGTTCGCTGGCAATGGCGGAGGAGTCAGCGGACCATCATCTGGCGTTACATCAATCACAGGATTATCTGCAACATAGACTTTTGGTGGCTGAGGCTCACGACCTTCCATGATGTCACGGATTTGATCACGATCAATGGTTTCCCATTCCATCAAGGCTTTCACCATCGCATGGGCAATATCTTTTTTGCTTTCCAAGATATCGCGTGCGATTTTATATTGCTCATCTAGAATTCGACGAATTTCACGATCGACTTCTAGTTGTGTGGTTTCCGAAATACTGCGGCTACCAATACTGCCCATGAAAGATTGCTGTGCATCTTCTTCATAGACCATGACACCGAGTTTGTCCGACATACCATATTTGGTCACCATCGCACGTGCCATTTTGGTTGCACGTTCGAAGTCATTTGAAGCGCCGGTCGACATCTGGTTAATGAAGACTTCTTCAGCAATACGGCCACCAAACAAAATCGAAAGTTCATTCAACATTTTGTCTTTGTAATGGCTGGTCTGGTCAAATTCAGGCAGCTGCCAGGTAACACCTAAAGCCCAGCCACGTGGCATGATTGTCACCTTATGCACAGGATCTGTACCTGGCAAGCTTTCAGCAACAATCGCATGCCCTGCTTCATGATAAGCCGTCGCACGACGCTCTTCATCACGAAGTACCATCGATTTACGCTCAGGACCCATATACAGCTTGTCTTTTGCATCTTCAAAGTCATGCATATCGACGGTGTTTTTGTTACGGCGTGCAGCAAATAAAGCAGCTTCATTCACCAGGTTTGCTAATTGCGCACCCGAGAAGCCCGGTGTACCACGTGCAAGAACTTTAACATCCACACCTGTCACTGAAGGCAATTTTTTCAAATGTACATTCAGGATTTGTTCACGACCTTTAATGTCTGGCAAACCAACCACAACTTGACGGTCAAAACGGCCTGGACGAAGAAGTGCTTTATCCAGTACATCTGCACGGTTGGTTGCAGCAATCACGATAATGCCTTCATTGCCCTCAAAGCCGTCCATTTCAACCAGCATCTGGTTCAGTGTCTGTTCACGTTCATCGTGACCACCACCAGTACCTGAACCACGATGACGACCGACTGCATCAATCTCATCAATAAAGATGATACATGGCGCATGACGTTTCGCCTGTTCGAACATGTCACGAACACGGGATGCACCGACACCGACAAACATCTCAACGAAGTCAGAACCTGAAATACTAAAGAATGGAACTTTCGCTTCACCGGCAATGGCTTTGGCAAGTAGGGTTTTACCCGTACCTGGAGGACCCACCATTAACACACCACGTGGAATACTCGCACCCAGACGTTTAAATTTGGTTGGATCTTTCAGGAAATCTACGATTTCAACGACTTCTTGCTTGGCTTCGTCACAACCAGCAACATCAGTGAAAGTGACTTTAATCTGGTCTTCAGACAGCATTTTGGCTTTAGATTTACCAAAACTCATTGGGCCGTTTTTACCACCTGCACCGCCACCCATGTTGCGCATAAAGAACATGAATAACAAAATGATTAAAAGTACAGGGAAACTTGCAATAAGCAACTGCATGAGCAAGCCTTGACGTTGTGGTGCTTCACCTTCAACCACAACATTATTTTTAATCAGGCTTGGCATCAGTTCAGGATCCTGAACTGCCGGACGGATACTTTCAAACTCTGAACCGTTCGATTTTTCGCCACGGATTCTTTCGCCGTCAATCACAACTTGTTTAATTTGGCCAGCATTGACCGCGGCAACAAACTCTGAGTAGTTCATTGTAGTCGGTTGATTGCGGTCACTGACGTTGCTGAAGATTAACACCAGCACACCCAGTATCACGAGCCACAATACGGCATTCTTAAAAAGATCGCTCAAAGCTTTATTCCCATTCCAATCTAATTTGATCATGCCCTGTTCAGGGTGACCTTAATACTTAAGCTGTAAATCAACTTACAATTATCTGAAAACGTACAAAATGCACAATTTTTAACGACTTGGCAAGTAGACTTATTTTAAAGCCTTCTTACGTCCCTGCCCGATCAGGAAAACTTCCTTGGAGCGAGCACGTGATGCCAAAGGTTTAGATGTTTTCAGAACATCAAAACTATCAACCACTTGCTTACGGAATTCGTCAAAACCTGAACCTTGGAAAACTTTTACCACAAATTGACCTTTAGGGCCTAGCACCTTGTTGGCAAAATCCAGTGCAAGTTCACACAAGTAAATCTGACGCGGTTGATCTACAGCCTTATTACCTGATGTATTGGGGGCCATATCTGAAATTACAACGTCTACAGTACGACCATCTAAAATTTCTAACAATTGCTGGAAGACTTCTTCTTCACGAAAGTCGCCTTGCAAGAAAGTCACATCAGGTAATGCATCCATTGGTAAAATGTCAGATGCAATCAATAAACCCTTGTCACCGACTAGCTTACCTGCGATTTGTGACCAACTCCCGGGAGCTGCACCCAAGTCGACTACGGTCATGCCGGGTTTGATGATCTTGTACTTTTCTTGCATCTCTAAGAGCTTATATGCTGCACGCGCACGATAGCCGTCCTTTTGTGCCTTTTTCACATAAGGATCGTCTAAATGCTCTCTCATCCAATCACGACTACTTTTAGATAACTTTTGGTTGGTAATGCGTGTAGCCATAACTCTCTAAATAAAAAAACGTCTAATTATTAATTGTACGTGAAAAAGACATATTTTGCAGTATACATGTGTATCTAAATCTAGGAGTTTTGCTCGTTATGAAGAGATATTGGAAATGATTATTTCCTGATAATTTAAAGCGTTTGTTTTTTGCTTTTGCTATACTAAGCCGTTTTAAAATTCAGGTTATCTCTCATGGCGTCTTTATCTATTCAGGAACGTAAGCGTTTACGTCAAATCGGACATGCTTTAAACCCGGTCGTTATGCTGGGTGACAAAGGCCTGACTGAAAATGTCATCGAAGAATTGGCGCGTGCTTTAAACGATCACGAACTGATTAAAGTAAAAATCGTAGCTGAAGATCGTGAAGCGCGTGCAGCATTGATTGCTGAAATTTCAGAAGCGACTGGTGCCGAAGTAGTTCAAACTATTGGTAAAATTGCGCTGCTTTACAAGAAAGCTGCGAAACAAAACCAAAAATTGTCCAACCTTGTCCGTTTCGCTCATCTGTCTAACTAAGTACAGGACTTATGGCAAGTTACGAACTTAGCGCATTTGATCGCCGTTTTCAGGCCATCTCTCTGGTTGCCGCCATTGAACAGCAAGGCCCATGCAATTTAAATGTGGGCTTCTGGATCCGTGATCCCAATCAGTACATCTTGTGGCCCGACATGGTGACGGCACATCCCCGTCAGGATTTCCTGTGGGAACAGACCTGCTTTGAAATTTTTATTGGGGTTCAGGGCGAAGATTTTTATCGTGAGATTAATCTTTCCCCTTCTCAGGCCTGGCAGGCTTATCAATTTGAAGAATACCGTTATCCTGAAGATATGCCACCGCAAGCTGCGGATGATATTGAGCTGAATCAGCTCAAACGTACGCATTATGGTCTTAATGTCAGTGTAGATCTGACTAATTTTATGGCAACACATAAACTGAAATGGGAAAACTTGTTCCTGGGTTTATCTGCTGTTTTAAAAACCTCACAAGGTGATCAATACTATGCCATGCAGCATAGTAGTCCTCAGGCAGATTTTCATAATAAACGTGACTGGTTGCATGTATTTTAAATAGATTGACGCTGTGCATCAGCTATTTAAAGTGTAACAGGCGAATACAACGTGAGACTTAAAGTCTCACGTTTTTGTTTATTGCTCAACAATGATTGATCCTCTGTATAATTATTTTAGATTTTTTATTGTTTTCAACGTTCATATTTTAATGATGTAGATGATGCTGCTCCTGAATAGATTTCACAGCAGCATAAAGAATAAAAGCAAAAGTAATGATCATCAGAAGAATGGTCCCAAACACCAGTCCCAGCACTCCCAAACATAATACGATTACACCTAGATAAAGTATGCGCCCCAATCCGCTTTCCAGATTCAGTAGCATGATCAATATCAGTAAAATAAGTACACCTACAAAATGCTGTTGCATCGTGACCCCCTTTAATTGTTATTGTGAGTCCGTTTTGCTGCATAAAGACAAAGGAGAACATTTGATTGTTCTCCTTTTTAAATAGCGGCCTTTCAGCGCAGCCTAACTTTTCAGCTCAGGACTTTTGTCCGAGCTCTCTGTTTTCACCACGGGTTTGACTTTTTTCAGTACTTCAATGGTACTGTCCTTAGAACGTTTAAAAGTATCGGTCAGATGTTCCTTATGCTTGGTCGAAATCTGACTGACATCCTCTTTCAACTCTTTACCCAGATTAGATAAGTCTTCGAAGACAGCGTTGAATTCTGTCTTAATAAAGCTTTTCAGTTCAGTTAATTCTTTCTGCGAACCGAAAATCTGCTCCTTCAAAGTATCAATACGCTGTAACACCTCCTGCTTAAATTGACGCAATTGTTCCTGCACAGTGTCGCTTAACTGCTTGGCTTCAACTTCAAGCTTTTCCTTACTTTCCTCGATGGTTTCAATTGCCTGATCTTTAGCCTCGACTGCTACTTTTTCAAGCTTCTCGGCAGTTTCAGTCACCACGCTCGGAGTGATTTTTTTAGATGTAGTAGATTTAGGTGCTGTAGCCATCTGTCTTGTTCCTATTGTTATATCGACTAAGCTATATTAGTAGATTTGATAAAAATTAAGATTTGATTTGTCTGACAATTATTAATTGCTTACATTTTTTCACATTGCCTACAAAACAGACTTCCATGCAAAAAGCAAGCCATTTATCTCATACTTTCGCTGCAAAGCCGTTGGACTTTAAGGGTCGTTCTGCGTATAATGCCGTGTTAAGTTCAAGCGAGCAGACATAGGAGGGTAGGTTTAAAAATTAGCCTTCCTTTTTTTTCGTCTTCTCGCTTTTTTACAGCCTAAATTTCAGGAGCTTTGGTTTGAGCACCCCAGCAATTTTAGCCCTTGCCGACGGAACTATCTTTAAAGGTACTTCGATTGGCGCATCGGGTAGTACGACTGGTGAAGTCGTTTTCAACACTGCCATGACTGGCTATCAAGAAATTTTGACTGACCCGAGTTATGCACAGCAACTTGTGACACTGACTTACCCACATATCGGTAACACAGGCTGTAATGAAGAAGACGCTGAATCAGGTCGTATTCATAAGGTTTGGGCGAACGGATTGATCATTCGTGACCTGCCTTTACTGCACAGTAACTTCCGTTCAACCCAATCATTAGCTGAATATTTGGTACAACACAATGTTGTGGCAATTGCGGATATCGACACGCGTAAACTGACACGTATCTTACGTGACAAAGGTGCGCAAAATGGCTGTATCCTTGCTGGCAAAAATATCACTGAAGCTGAAGCGCTTGAAAAAGCACGTGCATTCGGTGGTTTAAACGGTTTAGACCTGGCAAAAGAATGTTGCGACCCTGAAGGTTTTGAATGGACTGAAGGCTCTTGGACATTAGGCAAAGGTTTCTCTCAACCAGAAGCTAAATTCCATGTTGTTGCATACGATTACGGTGTCAAAACCAACATCTTACGTATGCTCGCAGACCGCGGTTGTAAACTGACTGTTGTGCCGGCGCAAACTCCTGCTGCTGATGTACTTGCCCTGAATCCAGATGGCGTGTTCCTGTCGAACGGCCCTGGCGATCCGGCTGCATGTGACTACGCAATTGAAGCTGTAAAAACAATTATAGAAACCACTGAAATTCCAGTATTTGGTATCTGTCTGGGTCACCAGATCCTTGCCCTTGCAAGTGGTGCTAAAACCTTAAAAATGCCTCACGGCCACCACGGTGCGAACCATCCTGTACAAAATCTAGATAATGGTACAGTGATGATTACTTCTCAAAACCATGGCTTCGCAGTCGATGAAAGCAATCTGCCTGATGTGTTGCGTGTAACGCATCGCTCACTGTTTGATGGCACCAACCAAGGTATTCATCGTACAGACAAACCTGCGTTCAGCTTCCAGGGTCACCCTGAAGCAAGCCCGGGTCCACATGACTGCGCACCATTGTTCGATCATTTCATCGAACTTATCGAAGCATCTAAGAAGTAATTAAGGAAGCATCATGGCTAAACGTACTGACATTAAAAGCATCTTGATTATTGGTGCTGGTCCGATTGTCATCGGTCAAGCATGTGAGTTTGACTACTCAGGTGCTCAAGCATGTAAAGCCCTTCGTGAAGAAGGTTACCGCGTTATTTTGGTCAACTCTAATCCAGCGACCATCATGACCGACCCAACCATGGCGGATGCAACTTACATTGAGCCAATTACTTGGCAAACTGTTGCAGCGATCATTGAGAAAGAACGTCCAGATGCTGTTCTTCCAACCATGGGTGGTCAAACGGCATTGAACTGTGCCCTTGCCCTTGATGAGCACGGCATTTTAGAAAAATACAATGTTGAATTAATCGGTGCAACCAAAGAAGCGATTGAAAAAGCTGAAGACCGCAAACTGTTTGACCAGGCAATGCGTAAAATTGGTCTTGAATGTCCAAAAGCTGACGTTGCTGAGTCAATGGAACATGCTTTAGAAATTCAAGCACGTTTCGGCTTCCCAGTGATTATCCGTCCATCATTCACCATGGGTGGTTCTGGTGGCGGTATCGCTTACAACAAAGAAGAATTCATCGAAATTTGTGAACGCGGTTTCGATCTTTCTCCGACTAAACAATTATTGATCGATGAATCTTTAATTGGTTGGAAAGAGTACGAGATGGAAGTTGTTCGTGACAAAAACGACAACTGTATCATCGTATGTACGATTGAAAACTTTGACCCAATGGGCGTACACACTGGTGACTCAATCACTGTTGCTCCTGCGCAAACATTGACAGACAAAGAATTCCAACTTCTACGTAACGCATCTTTAGCTGTACTACGTGAAATTGGCGTAGAAACAGGTGGTTCTAACGTACAGTTCGGTATTTGTCCAAATACGGGTCGTATGGTCGTGATCGAGATGAACCCACGTGTATCACGTTCATCTGCCCTTGCCTCTAAAGCAACTGGTTTCCCAATTGCAAAAATCGCTGCGAAATTAGCGGTTGGTTACACGCTTGATGAGTTGAAAAACGACATCACTGGCGGTACAACACCTGCATCGTTTGAACCTGCAATTGACTACGTAGTTACTAAGATTCCTCGTTTCAACTTCGAGAAATTCCCACAAGCTGACGCAACGCTTACAACTCAGATGAAATCTGTCGGTGAAGTAATGGCGATTGGTCGTAACTTCCAGGAATCTGTA
The DNA here is from genome assembly GCF_024129355.1 of Acinetobacter lwoffii. Lineage (GTDB taxonomy): Bacteria > Pseudomonadota > Gammaproteobacteria > Pseudomonadales > Moraxellaceae > Acinetobacter > Acinetobacter lwoffii_I. Next base: position 12,351 of record NZ_JAMXXP010000003.1, read on the forward strand.
CAAAAAGCCCTTCGTGGTCTTGAAGTGGGTGCTTCTGGTTTTGACGAAAAAATTGAAGTGGGTGCTGAAGGCGCGCGCGACAAAATCTTGCAAGAACTTAAAGTGCCAGGTCCAGAGCGTATCTGGTACGTGGGCGATGCATTCCGTCACGGCTTTACTTTAGACGAAGTATTCGCTGCAACGAACATTGACCGCTGGTTCTTGATTCAAATCGAAGACATCATCAAAACTGAAAACCAAATCAAAACTTTAGGTTTTGGCGACTTGAATGCGGACAACATCCGTGGATTCAAACGTAAAGGTTTATCAGATCTTCGCATTGCAGACTTGATGGGTATTTCACAAAAGCAATTCCGTAAACATCGTTGGAGCCTGGGCGTAACGCCAGTTTACAAACGTGTCGATACATGTGCTGCAGAATTCGAATCTGATACAGCTTACATGTACTCAACTTACGATGAAGAATGTGAAGCAAATCCATCGAACAAAGACAAGATCATGGTGATCGGCGGTGGCCCTAACCGTATCGGTCAAGGTATCGAGTTCGATTACTGCTGTGTACACGCTGCCCTGGCTATGCGTGAAGACGGCTATGAAACCATTATGGTAAACTGTAACCCTGAAACTGTTTCTACGGATTACGACACTTCAGATCGTTTGTACTTCGAACCGATCACTTTAGAAGACGTTTTAGAAATCGTGCGTATCGAGAAGCCGAAAGGCATTATCGTTCAGTACGGTGGTCAAACACCTTTGAAATTGGCTCGTGCTTTAGAAGAAGCTGGTGCTCCAATCATTGGTACATCGCCTGACGCAATTGACCGTGCAGAAGACCGTGAACGTTTCCAGCAAATGATTCAACGTCTACAACTTCGCCAACCAAACAACAGCATCGTAAAATCTGCTGAAGAAGGTATGGCTGAAGCGTCTAAAGTAGGCTACCCACTTGTCGTACGTCCTTCTTACGTCCTTGGTGGTCGTGCGATGGAAATCGTGTACAACGATGAAGAACTTAAACGCTACTTACGTGATGCAGTTCAAGCATCAAACGAAGCGCCTGTTCTTCTTGACCGTTTCTTAGATGATGCGATCGAAGTTGACGTAGACTGCGTATCTGACGGTAAAGACGTGGTGATTGGCGGCATCATGCAGCACATTGAACAAGCGGGTATTCACTCAGGTGACTCAGCATGTTCGATTCCTCCTTACTCTCTCTCTAAAGAGATTCAGGACGAAATGCGTCGTCAAACCGTTGCAATGGCAAAAGAGCTTGGCGTAATCGGTTTGATGAACGTTCAGTTTGCGGTTAAAGGTGAAGACGTTTACATTCTGGAAGTGAACCCACGTGCGTCTCGTACTGTGCCATTCGTTTCTAAGTGTATCGGTGAATCTTTAGCGAAAGTTGCTGCACGTTGTATGGCGGGTCAATCTCTTGAGTCTCAAGGCTTTACATCAGAGATTATTCCTGAGCACTTCTCTGTCAAAGAAGCCGTGTTCCCGTTCAACAAATTCCCTGGTGTTGACCCAATCCTTGGCCCTGAGATGAAATCGACTGGCGAAGTGATGGGCGTTGGTAAAACATTTGGTGAAGCGTTCTATAAAGCTGTTTTAGGTGCAAACGAGCGTTTACCAGGTCTTCCAACTGAAGGCGAAGTAAAACACGCATTTATCTCTGTACGTGACTCAGATAAACCACGTGCGGCGGGTATCGCAAAACAATTGATTGACCTAGGCTTCAAGATTCTTGCAACTGATGGTACATTTAAAGTGATTAGCGATGCTGGTCTTGAATGTGAACGTGTCAATAAAGTAACTGAAGGTCGTCCTAACATTGTGGACCGTATTAAAAACAGCGAAATCCACCTTGTGATTAACACGACTGAAGGCAAAAAGGCACAAGAAGACTCATTCTCGATCCGTCGTTCAGCACTTCAAGGTAAAGTGTATAACACAACTACATTGAATGGTGCGGACGCAGTATGCCAAGCTTTAGCAATTAAATTGCCAATGGATGTATATCGTTTGCAAGACCTAACTAAAGGTTAATTCGCTTCCAAGAAGTCCCGCTACCTTCTTGGTGGCGGGCTTTTTTTTATTTATAGATTTTATATCTTTCAACTGACTTTTGAGGGACAACATGCAACGTTATCCTATGACACCTGAAGGCAAAATTGCCTTAGAGAAAGAATTACACCAACTGAAAACAGTGGATCGCCCACGTATTACAGCTTCAATTGCAGAAGCGCGTGAACACGGCGACTTAAAAGAAAATGCAGAATACCATGCAGCACGTGAACAGCAAGGTTTCTGTGAAGGCCGTATTCAGGATATCGAAGGCAAACTGGGTGCAGTTCAAGTGATTGATGTCAAAGAACTTGAACAGAATGGTTGTGTAGTTTTTGGTGTGACTGTCACGATTGAAAACCTAGATACTGAAGAACAGAAAACCTATAAAATTGTAGGTGATGACGAAGCAGACTTTAAGATCAACAAGATCTCAGTGAACTCACCGATTGCACGTGGTCTTTTGGGCAAGAACGAAGGCGACGATGTAAAAATCAATACACCAAACGGTGAAGTTGAATACGAAATTATAAAAGTTGAATATCTTTAAAATTTAAAGCTATTTAATTTAAAGCCCCTCGATTGAGGGGTTTTTTGATTATTTATCCCTAAACCCCTCTTTGCAAAAGAGAGGCTTAACTGCGTTATAATCCCCTAACCAATTCCCACGTGCCAAATCCATGTCTGAAAAGTTAATTAATTCTCCTGTAAATCATTGGTGCGAGTTCGAATTCATCTCAAAAACAGTGAAGAATCCGAATATTCATATCAAAGGGAATTATTCTTACTATTCGGCTTATTGGGATCAGGGTTTTGAGCGTTGTGTAGTGCGCTATCTGCACGATAAGCTTTCGACATCTGAACGCCCCATTGATCAACTTTATATCGGCAATTTCGTCTGTTTTGGCGCAGAGTGCGTGATTATGATGGGCAGCAATCAATTGCACCGTACCGACTGGATTTCAGTATTTCCGTTCGATACGCGGGGTTTTGAACTCGCAGGTGATACAGTGATTGGTGATGGCTGCTGGATTGGCTCTCGCGCCATGATTATGCAGGGTGTAAACCTTGGTGAAGGCGCTGTAGTGGCGACAGGTGCTGTAGTGACTAAAAACGTGCCACCATATGCAGTAGTGGGTGGCGTTCCTGCAAAGATTATCAAATACCGCTTTCCACAGGAAGATATACACAAACTGCTTTCTTTAAAAATCTATGACATAGACGAAAAGCAGTTTTTAAAAATGCGTGAGCAGTTGCAGACGGATAATATTGATAAATTAGTTCAATATTTTAAAAACTTATGACCTATTAAGAATATATTGCTCATATCCGCCTAAAAAAGCTTGTCGTTGGGGGCAATCACTTAATATCGCTAATTGTATTGCCATATATAACGACCAATTGATTTCCTCAACATCCTCCTCAGAAAATTTTGCTTCCTTAAAGACCTCTCCACGTAAATTGTGTAACCGCCTAACCTCTTCGTTAGCAACCTCAGATGTTAATTTCTCTAGAAAATATTTCTTTCTTTTCTTTCCATTACTTCCTGTCATAGGTAGAGAATTAATTATTGCTTCAAATGCTACCCACATTAATACAAAGCGTTCATGAGGAAACTTTTGCTGAAATGCTTTATCTAAAAGAATTAGTGCCTCTATTGGCAATTCACGTAGTTCTGAATACTCAACGTCTTCATAGAGATTTAGATTCTGAACATCAAATTTTGAAGCATATCCCAATTCAGAATTTATACCTGCATCTAGAAAACTTTCGATTGGAGCCAATGAGGTAAACATTAATTCTCGAGCAATAGGTATTCCGAATATAATCCTTAAACTATTTATTATATAAAGCGTTTTATCCTGACATTCCTGATTTTTTAATTCACTTTCCAATCCAACAGTTAGTTTTAAATTATTACTATTAGCTGGAATAGAAATACCATAATTCGTACTAAAGCACTGACCAAGTTCATCATAATGAGTTCTAAACTTCATTTGCTCAGTCTTATTATTCGGTGGTCTAACAATACTAATATCGACATATTTAAAATTATTCTTAGATAAAAACTCTCTAATTCTATTCAAATCTTTTTGTTGAATCGTTGAACTCCAAATAGATTCTTCAATATGAGAGATTCCACCACTGCCCCAATTTTCTGCCAACTTTTTACGCTTTTCTAAAATCATTTAAATCTTCACTTCATAAAATTTTATTAACTATTTTTAATTGAGTTGCTTATTTTCCAATCATCTTATCATTGTAATTTTCTGAAGATATAAAAAAAACCCACTCAATCGGAGTGGGTTTTTTTGAATATGGTGGCTATGACGAGACTTGAACTTGTGACCCCCGCATTATGAGTGCGGTGCTCTAACCAACTGAGCTACATAGCCTTAAACTGTGCGCGCATTATGGGATTTTCTGTAAATCACGTCAACCCCATATTGTGCTGTTTGATCAAAATTTGTTGAAGTGAGCCGATAAGCCGGGTTCTGTCGTGAACGATCATTCCTCTAGGCGCACAATCACTCATGCGCTCAAGCGACCTACCCGAATCCAGCATGGGCCATGCCTAATGGATTCCTATTTGGTCTTGCTTCCGGTGGGGTTTACCTCGCCATGAACTGTTACCAGCCATGCGGTGCGCTCTTACCGCACCCTTTCACCCTTACCTCCGATTCCGATTGCTCGAAAACATAATGAAGGCGGTCTTCTCTCTGCTGCACTTGCCGTCGGTTTGCACCGCCCAGGCGTTACCTGGCACCTTGCCCTATGAAGCCCGGACTTTCCTCCCCTGCTTCAATCACGGAGATCTCCACAGCAGCGATCGTCTGGCTCACTTCGAGCGGCATAGTATCAAATATCGAGACTAATTGCTTGATGTTTTTTGAGCAGTCAGTTTTTCATACTTGGCTTGCAGCTGTTCCTGCGTTTCGACATGATTCGGATCCAGTGGAATACAATCCACCGGACAGAACAACTGGCACTGCGGTTGATCATGATGTCCGACGCACTCTGTACATAGGTCTGGATGAATCTCATAAATGAGTTCACCCATATAGATGGCCTCATTCGGGCATACAGGTTCACAGACATCACAATTAATACATTCATCGGTGATATATAAAGACACGCTACCAACCTTGTTGAAGTTTACGCTCGAAGGCAGCAACCACGTTTGGTGGTACAAACTTGGTCACATCACCTCTTAATCGAGCAATTTCACGCACCAAAGTGGATGAAATAAAAGAATATTGCTCTGAAGGGGTTAAAAATACCGCTTCAAAGTGGGAGTCCAGCTGACGGTTCATATTGGCCAGCTGAAATTCGTACTCAAAATCAGACACTGCCCGCAAACCACGCAATACAGCAGTCGCCTTTTGCTCACGGAAAAAATTGACCAGCAAACCGTCAAAACCTACAAATTCAACATTGTCCAAATGACTCAATGACTCTTTTGCCAATGCGACACGCTCTTCCAGACTAAATACCGGATTTTTATGATGACCGATGGCAATCGCTACCACAACTTCATCAAACATTCGCGCTGCGCGGGTTACCAAATCAATATGTCCATTGGTAATTGGATCAAAAGTCCCCGGATAAATCACACGAGTTTTAGACATCCATTTGTACTCTGTTTGTTATGTAGAATCTTATTTTAGCAAAAACTTGTTTTTTTGGTGAATAATCCTCATTAATTTAAAAAACTTCACCTTATTTCTAGTTGCGGTACAATAGCAGCACGTTTGGAAGTATCAGATTATGGCGAAAGCATCTATTGTAGTAAAAAAAAATAATGGCGGTACCATTGCACTGAATAAACGTGCTCGCCACGATTATTTTATTGAAGAGAAATTTGAAGCGGGGCTTTCATTAAAAGGCTGGGAAGTCAAATCAATGCGTGCTGGTCGCATGACCATCGTAGAAAGTTATATTACCTTTAAAAATGGTGAAGCTTTTCTGTTTGGTGCTCAGGTTCAACCTTTGTTAAGCGCCTCGACCCATGTAGTGCCTGAAGCAACCCGTACCCGCAAGCTATTGCTGAATCGCCGTGAAATTGAAAAGTTGATGGGTGCAATTAACCAGAAAGGTTATTCCTGCGTACCACTGGCGTGTTACTGGAAAGGTCCACATGCCAAGCTGGAAATTGCCTTGGTGAAAGGTAAGCAGCTCCATGACAAACGTGCCACCGAAAAAGACCGTGACTGGCAACGTGATAAAGCACGAATTTTCCATAAATAATGGATTAAAAATTGAATATAAAAAAACCTCCGCATTTGGAGGTTTTTTTATAACTTTAAGCTTTGCCGCCCAGTCTTGCCAGAGTCAGGGCAATATATTCCCCAAACCAGAGCGCGGTTTTTAAATCCCCTTCCGGTGGGGTTACTTCTACCGGCGCATTATCTGACTGGGTCATAAGCCCCAAGAAGCTCGACATCCGATTCAGATCCGTCACTGCACGACCTGTCGGCATTAATGGCAATCCACTCCATAACATCCCGTGCTGCATGGCAAACAGGTTGATTTGCTGCAGGACCGCCAGCTTGTCACCACTAAGTCCGCCACCATTGGTAAAAGCCGCTGCCAGTTTTCCCTGCCAGCTACGTGCCAGCCAGCGCTTAGAGGATTGCTCCATAAACAGCTTCATGGCAGAGGTCAGGCTACCCATATAGGTCGGACAACCAAAGATAATTGCATCGGCGGCGTCTAGTACATCCCAGTCTATATGTTCGACATTCATCATATGCACCTGAACACCGGTTTCCCGTGCACCATCGGCAATAAAATTTGCCACTTTAGCCGTGTGTCCATAAGGACTGTGATAAACAATCGCAACAGATTTGGAAGATAGGGACATAACGCTCAAAAGCCAAAAAATTCAGTTAAGTTTAACATTTTCATGCCATAAACACGAATGTCGCCATACGCCCTGTTTTTGGTTCACGGCGATAAGAAAAATACTCATCTGCTTGACGATAAGAACACTGCTCCCCACCCAATACGGTATTTATGCCATGTTGCTGCAAGATATAACGCGCAATCGCATACAGGTCGGCATAGTATTTACCTGCCTGCTCACCGGCCTGAAATGCACTGTCCAGTTCAGGATATTTACTACAAAAAGCCGCTTTTACTTCAGTGCCAATTTCAAAACAAGGCTGGCTAATAGCTGCCCCGAGCCAGGCCCAGGTCGGCGGAGTTTGCATGGCTACAAGGGTATTTTCGACAATCCCACCCGCCAGACCACGCCAGCCGGCATGCAGATTCGCCACTTCTGTACCTTCCGCATTACCTAATACCACCGGCAAGCAATCTGCCGTCATCATCATCAAGGCATGCGCCTTGCGCTGCGTCACCAGACCATCTCCGACCAGTGCGGTAAATGGCATCTGCTCATTAATGCTATGACAAATGGTGCTATGCGTCTGGGTCATCCAGGTAATCTTATCTACGCCAAAGGCAGCGAAATCCTGCAATAAAGCCATACGATGCTGTTGTACCCGTAGCGCATTATCCTGCACATGCAAGGCCAGATTAAAACCTGCAAGCTCAGGCTGTGCTGATGGCTGTACTTTCGCATGGTGAACGCGAGTCTGGCCCACATACACACCTTGTGGAAGTCCTGGTACAAATTGCATCTCGTTTCCTTGCGCTGACATTGACTCAGTTAAAATTAATAAGCTTTGTTTTCAGTACGCAGCACTTCCACCAGATTGGCAAAGTCTTCAGGCCACGGCGCTTCAAAGGTCATTTCCTCTTTGGTACGCGGATGGGTCAGACCAAGTTTCGCTGCATGCAAGGCCTGACGCTTGAAGCCACGCAAAGTATCATCTAATAATTGCGATGCACCTGCAGGCATACGGACACGTGGCATATACACCTGATCGCCCACCAAGCCAAAGCCGATATAGCTAAAATGCACACGAATCTGATGGGTACGTCCAGTTTCCAGACGCGCTTGAACACGGGTAAAATGCTGGAAACGCTCTTTGACATTGTAATGCGTCACCGCGTCTTTACCGCCTGGAAGTACAGTCATTTTCACACGATCTACCGGATGACGTTTGATTGGTTCATCAATGGTACCGCCAGCAATAATATTGCCGTAAACCACCAAGTCATACAGGCGATATACAGATTTTTTCTCAAGCTGTTTGCTTAAAGAGAACTGTGCTTCCAGATTTTTCGCGACGACCAACAGACCACTGGTGTCTTTATCGATACGATGTACCAGACCTGCACGCGCCAGTTCAGCCGATTTCGGATAGTGATGTAATAAAGCATTAACCAAGGTGCCAGAACTATTGCCAGCACCCGGATGCACCACCATGCCTACAGGTTTATTGATGACTATAATGTCATCATCTTCATAGATAATGTCCAGTGGAATATCTTCCGGCAGGCTGCGCGTTTGCGCTTCAAGCTCGACATTTAAAGTCAGGGTTTCAAAACCATCACTTTTAAATTTAGGCTTAACCGGTTGACCATTCACCAATAAATTGCCATCTTTAATCCATTGCTTTAATTTTTCTCGGGAAAAATCGCTCCAGACCATCGCGGCAATCTGGTCGATCCGTTGTCCGATATAAGTTTCATCCAGTTGAAATTGCAACGATAAACGTGTTGCAGTTGCTTCTGAAGTATGGTTATCTGCATCCTCAGAATCTTCAAGTAAATTGAAATCAGTATCAGGGATATTAGAATTGGAAGATTGTGCTTGACTCATTTGCTCATTCAGACAAAAGTGGTTTAATAGTGCAATTGTAGCTCATTGCCCGTATTAACAGAGGAATTTTTATGTCGCTACCACATTATAAAATGACAATGCTTGCTGTGACATTAGGCATTGCATCGGCAATGGTAGGCTGTAGCAGTAATCCAAAAAAAGAAGTCGTGGATAAAGGTCCGGAATCTAGCGAACAGGTTTATATCCAAAAAGCACAGAAAGCGCTAGATCGTAATCAATATACCGATGCAGCAAAACAGTTAGAAGCGCTGGAAACTTATTTCCCGACCAGTCAGTATGCCCCGCAAGCGCAGCTTGAACTGTTGTATGTGAAATTCCAGCAAAAAGATTATGAAGGTGCGGTTGCACTGGCAGAGCGTTTTATCCGTCTGAACCCGCAACATCCAAATGTCGACTATGCTTACTATGTACGCGGTGTCGCCAATATGGAACAGAACTATAACGGCCTGCTGCGTTATACCTCACTGAAACAGTCGCATCGTGATGTCAGCTACCTGAAAGTGGCTTACCAGAATTTTGTTGATTTCATTCGTCGCTATCCATCTAGCACTTATGCAGTCGATGCAGCACAACGTATGCAGTTTATCGGCCAGGAACTGGCTGAGCATGAAATGAACGCAGCACGTTTTAACATCAAGCGTAAGGCGTATCTGGCAGCAGTTGAACGTGGCTTGTGGGTGATTGAGCATTATCCTCAAACTCCGCAGATTCCGGAAGCACTGGCAACGGTTGCTTATGGTTATGCTCAGCTAGGTGATAAAGCGACTTCTCAGCAATATGTGGATGTATTAAAGCTGAATTATCCGAATCTGGTGAAATCAGATGGTACGGTGAATCTGCGTGCAGCGCGTAGTGAAGGCAGCTTCTTTAACCGCGCGACACTGGGTATTTTTGGTAAAGAAGCCAAGACTGTAACCGACACCGATGCACAATCGGATACGCCAGAAACTGAAAAGCGCAGCATCACCAATCGCATTTCATTTGGTTTGCTGGATCGTCCTAAAACGGCTGAATAAAGCTAAATAAGGCCAGCAGCATCAGCAAATAAGACAGCGCTTTACAGGTGCATTTTCCTCAAGGGCAAGGTATCATACTTGCCCTTTTGCGTTGTCCGGCCAAGGCTTGAACAAAACGTGCAAAAGGTATACAAAGGAACTTGAAATATTCCAATGTCCAAACAGACTATTTTCATTTTTTCAGTGATTTAGACCTTAGATACCAGCACGAGAAGCTCAGCAGACCATGGCCATTCCTCAACATACGATTGATCAGATTCTCGATCGCACCGATATTGTCGATGTGATTGGTCAATTCGTAAAACTAAAAAAAACGGGTCGTACCTATTCAGGCTGCTGCCCTTTTCATCAGGAAAAATCACCGTCTTTTCACGTCTATCGTGACAAACAGTATTTTCACTGTTTTGGCTGTCAGGCCAACGGTAATGCCATTCGTTTTTTAATGGATATTGGCAGCCGTAATTTTGTCGAAGTGATGAAAGACCTGTCCAGTCAGACCGGCATCGAACTGCCTAAAGACAATACCGATTCCAATAAATTAAAATATAAACGTGAAGCAGCCAAGCCCAAAATTGTGCCTGCTCAAGCGGCACCACAAACTCAGCCGCAACAAAATAACGCCCCAACAGAAAATAATAATGCTGTATCTACGACGAGCTTTGACCCATTTGCAGAGTTTCAGACATCCGAACAGGATTTTTATGGTGACCCTTTTGCTTCTTTTGAGCACCTGCCGATGGCAGAAGTTCAGCAAGACGGTAACCTCTACGACCTGCTGGAAAATATCGCGCAGTTCTATGAGCGCCAACTCCCAAATAGCCCAAGTGCTCAACAATACTTCAAGCAGCGTGGTCTAACTGCAGAGACCATAGCCTATTGGCGCTTAGGCTATGCGCCTGAAGACTGGCAACATCTGGAAAAAGCCTTTCCTCAGGATATTGAAGGCCTAAAACTCCTTGGTCTGATTCGTACCAGCGACAGTGGCCGTGACTTTGACCTGCTGCGTGAACGGGTCATTTTCCCGATCCGTGATACCAAGGGCCGTGTGGTCGGCTTTGGCGGCCGTGCCCTGAATGACGAGATCAAGCCGAAATACATCAACTCGCCAGATTCTGAAGTCTTCCATAAAAACCAGTTGCTGTACGGCCTCTATGAGGGCCGCAAACAGAAAGCCCAAGAATGGCTGATGGTCGAAGGCTATATGGATGTGATTGCGCTTCAGCAATATGGCATTCATGGCGCAGTGGCGACTTTAGGCACAGCGAGTAATACCGACCACCTGAATATTCTGTTCAAGCAGAGCAACCGGCTGACCATTGCCTTTGATGGGGATGCTGCCGGTCAAAAAGCAGCGCGCCGTACCTTGGACATTGCCCTGCCCCTGCTGAATGATGGCCGAGAGCTGAAGTTCTTTGTTTTGCCCGCTGACCATGACCCAGATTCATTGATCCGCCGTGAAGGGATAGAAAACTTCAGACGCTTGCTGGATCAGGCACCGTTGATGTCGGACTTCGTGTTTGCCCATCTGACCCAAAATCAGGATATCACCACCCCAGAAGGCAAGAGTCAGGTTATGGGTGAACTAAAAAATCTGACCGAATTACTGCCCAAACACGGCTCCTTCCGTTATCTGCTGCAGCAATTTTTCCGCGAAAAACTAGGCTTTAATCGTAAATGGCAACCTAAGGTCAATACAGATGCATCTTTAAGCTTTAGTACCAAAATTGATGCTGAAGAATATGTGATTGCGATCTTGATGAATCATCCTTATCTGTATATTCATTTTGAACCACTGCGCGCGCTAGTAGCGGAAGATCAGTTGCTGTTTAAGATTTTGAATATTCTGAATGTGATTTTTGATGACTTGCCGGATGATCCTGAACTGTCGATCTATTATGTGCTCGGTGCCTGCGCAGCCCATCATCATGAACTGCAGCATATTCTGCAGCATGCCAATGTCAGCGATTACACCTCATCGCCGGAACAGGCCGATAAGCTCGCGGCTGATTTTTCAACCAAGCTGCAATATCAGTGTTTAAAAAACAAGATTAAATCCAAGAAATTTAACAGTATTGCAGAAATGAAAAACCTGAAAATGCAGATTTATGAGATTGACCGCAAACGCTCAATGACCCTGTTAGAAGATTAATTTTTCAAATTATTGATTCTTTTGAATCCAATGAAGTCACTGCTAGCTCACATTATTATTTATAATTTTCTCAAATAATCAGGCTGGGTTTTATGTTGAAGTACAAATCAGCAAAGAACCAAGCTTCTCATCATGCTGATTAAAACGAATGCCTGGATTTACGACGCTTCGCGACTACATTGCCCAGTTCTTCCTGTAACAGCTCAAAATAGGTAGGATCTTCCGCTTTGGCTGCCTCACGCAGCACAATAGAAGTTGGATGCAACAGTTTTTGGGTTAAACGATGTGAAAACTCGGCCAGTACCGTTTCCGCCTTTTCGCCCTTGGCAATACGCTGCATTGCCAGCGTTAACTCTTCCTGACGTAAAGTTTCACCATGGTCACGGTAAGCATGAATGGTCGCCCCGGCCTGTTTGACCTTTTGCTGGGTCATCAGTTCTGTAGCCAGCTGATTGACCATGATTTCGGCTTCAACCGCAGCCTGACGGCGCTGTGCCAGATTTTCCTCAATCACACTTTGCAGATCATCGACGCCATATAGATAAACCCCGTCCAGGCTTTCTACTTTGGCATCAATATCACGCGGTACTGCCAGATCGACCAGTAGCATCTGCTGGTAACGGCGCTTTTTCAGTGCAGCCTTCACATCGGCAAAATGAATCACCTGATGCAAACTGCCGGTACAACTGGAAATGACATCGGCACGATGCAGATTTTCTGCAAGCTGATCAAAATCTATAATTTCGACCTCAACCCGATGTGCAATTTCCTGTGCCAGAATATCCGCACGTTCACGGGTACGGTTACAGATAATGATCTTGCCCACCCCCATCTCTGCGAGGTGTTTGGCCACCAGACTGTTCATCTCTCCGGCTGCTACCACCATAATGGTCAGCTTGTCCGGATGACTAAATACTTGCAAGGCCAGTTGCGCCACCGCATAGCCCATCGAGACCGCATGACTGCCGACAGCCGTTTCCGAACGCACGCGTTTAGCGGCATAAAAAGCATATTCAAAAATCCGGTTGAGATCGCGCGACACCGTATGGGAGTCTTTGGCCAGAGAAAGTGCAGTTTTGACCTGTCCCAGAATTTGTGGTTCACCCAGCATCAGTGAATCCAGTCCACTGGCGACGCGCATCAGATGCGTCACTGCCTGGGCATTTTCATAACGATAGACATGATGTTGCAATTGTTTGACATCCACCCCATTTTTCTGGGCGAGCCAGTTTAGCACCATGTCAGCATTTTCAGACATGGCGTAAACTTCGGTCCGGTTACATGTAGACACCACCACCATGTCGTTCAGTTCAGGGTGTTGGCTTTGCTCGGCAAGAATGGCACTTAACTTTTCAGGGTTAAAAGCTACCTGTTCGCGCAGTTCTACAGAGGCAGTTTGATGGTTGACACCCAATGCAAAGAAAGACATATCAGGTCATCATTTCACTAAATTTATGCTATTGTGCAACATCGGTGTCATAAAAAGCATTACTTGGATCAATAAAAAATTGCGTCAAACAATTAGCCGTATCAACGGCCCTACAATTAAGCAATATTCTACCACATTCCTACTGGTGGGTAGCATGGCTTCGACTGCGCATCTCTATGCAGCGGAAGCAGTTTACCATGCAAATCAAAATTATGATGCGATAAAACAAAGTATGATGGCTGAGTTTGCCATCGCTGCACATGACATTCCGACCGCTTTGCACAACTATACGGTGCTGGCGATCAAGAGCAATTCCACTTCGGTCAAGCAACGTGCGCTGAATGTCGCGCTGGAACATGATGATCTGCAGGCGGCACTAGATATCTCCACGCACTGGGTGGTACAAGAGCCGCAAGATGTCCCCGCTTTATTTTATTTATCACATATTGCCCTGAAAGCACATGAATATGAGCTGGCCGCTGAGACCTTAGAAAAAATTCTGCAAATTGATGATAGCGCCGATCTGGAAGAAATTCTCGCCGGAATTTCACCAGAAGGCACAGAGGATCGTACTTATCTGATTCAGGCCTTAAGCACCACTAAAGCCAAGGACAATCCATCTATTCTGGTGCTAGTGGCCGGTCTGGAAGCACAAAATGGTCAGCTTGAACAGGCTTTAAATACAGTTAACCGCGCCTTAAAAAAACGTCCGAATGCGACCGGCTATATCCTGATGAAGGCCAATCTGCTCAATGCACTCGGCGATACTCAGGCGACACTGCAATGGTATGAAAAATCCAGCCGTAAACACCGTAATAATCTGGACGTACGTCTGGCCGAAGTCAAATATCTGGTCAAGCTGAACGAAGCGACTTTGGCTCTGAAAAAACTGCAAGACATTCTAAAAAAATGGCCGACTGCTGAAGAAGCCCTGTTCATTGCCGGACTGACCAGTATTGACTTGGAAGAATACGAGAAAGCCGAAAAATATCTGGTCGAACTGCGTTATTCTGCGCAATATCAAAACGAAGCCTATTATTACTTGGCGGTGAATGCAGAACGCAAACAGCATTATGAAACGGCGAAAGCTTATTATCGTCTGGTCGATGGCAGTCTTTACACCGTCTCACGTCGCAACATGATCTCGATTTTCGCCCAGCAGGATAAGCTGCATGATGCGCTGCGTTTCTTAACCCAGGAAAGGGTGAATTATCCACAACATGCCAGCTTCCTCTATCTAGCTCAGGCGGATATTTTGACGCGCATGCAGAATAAAAAAGCTGCGATTCGCCTGTTGGAAGAAGCCAGCAAAAACCTGCCGGATGACCCTGAACTGGTCTATTCGCAAGTTCTGTTGCTGGATCCCCATCAGGATCGCGTCAAGCTGGATGAACTACTCAGCACTTTACTTAAAATTGAACCGAACAGTCCGACCTATCTGAATGCCTATGCCTATACCCTGGCGATGCAAAACCGTCGCCTCGAAGAAGCACGCCGCTATGTCGAACAGGCACTAGAATATGCACCAGAACAGGCATCGATTCTGGATACCTATGGTTATATCTGTTATTTACAGAATGACTTCGCCACAGCTGCGGACGTGTTATACAAAGCTTATCAGTTGAATCCGAATGTGAAGATTGGCGTGCGTTATGCCCGTTCCTTGTACATGAAAGGTGATCTACAACAATTCCACCAAGTGTTACAACAATTACAACAAAACCATCCAAATGACCCAGAATTGAAACAACTTAATTCGCTATTGTTAGCACCACAAACCAAAACGAGTTAATTAATTTATGCGCAATTTGAGCCAATTGGGCTGCTGTGCCTTTGCAGCCACTGCTTTATTTTTAACTGGCTGTCAGCAGATGATCAAGCCTCAAGCGCCTGCCACCCCGTCTGTACAGGCAGAGAATCAATTTCAGCTGCAAGGTAAAATTGGCGTTCGTACCCCTCAACAGACTGGCAGCGCATTCTTTACCTGGGTACAACAGCAGGAAGAATTCGATATTGAGCTCAGCGGTATCTTAGGTGTCGGTAAAACCCAGATTTCTGGCACACCGGGACAAGTGACCTTAAACAGCGCAAAAACCGGTGTGATTCAGGCAGCCAGTGCCGAAGAATTACTGCAACGTGCAACCGGCTGGCAAGCGCCGATCAGTTATTTAGTCGATTGGGTACAAGCCCGCCCTGCTACCACGACTGCCAAATTACAAAAAGATGATACACAGCGAATTAACCAGATTATCGAACAGGGCTGGACGGTCGATCTCAATTATAATGCGCAGGCCAAAATGCCAAACCGTTTGATTTTAAAGCAGTCACTTGGAAATGGTGCAGAAAACCGTATTACAATGATCATTGAAAACCGTTAATTGACCTGATTCCAGCCCATGATGATTCGTGTTCCCTCGCCTGCTAAACTGAATTTGTTTTTACATATCACCGGTCGCCGTGAAAATGGTTATCATGAGCTGCAAAGTATTTTTCAGCTGATTGACCTGTATGACTGGCTGGAGTTTGAACCAAGCGCCGATGATGCGATTCAGATTGAAGGTCTGGCCTCCGTCGATCTGCAACAGAATCTAATCTATCGGGCGATACAGTTGTTGAAGCCTTATGCCCAAACGCCGTGCGGACTAAAAATTCGTCTGGAAAAAAATATCCCGATGGGTGCAGGTCTTGGCGGTGGGTCTTCCAATGCAGCGACGACCCTGATTGTGATAAACCAGCTCTGGCAGTGCGGTTTAAATGTTGAGCAACTGGCAGATCTCGGGGTTAAACTGGGTGCAGATGTGCCGATATTTGTGCATGGTAAAAATGCCTGGGCTGAAGGCATTGGTGAACACTTAACATTCATAGACTTAGATCAAAAAAAATTCATTGTGTTAAAACCTGATTGTTTTATCAGCACTCAACTGCTTTTTTCGCAAAAAGCATTGACAAGAGACACGAAGAGCACTAAATTTTGCGCCTATCAGGAAACACCATCTGATTTTGGAAATAACTTTGAGCCACTGGCAAGAAGCTTATATCTCGAAGTCGATGAAGCAATGCAATATCTCGACCAGTTCGGAAAAGCAAAGCTTACAGGTACAGGTGCTTGTGTGTTTATTGAAGTCACTGAAAATCTGAATATCGAAGATATTCTTGCAAATGCACCATGTAAAGCTTACCTGGTCAACAGTTTACAAGAATCACCTTTAGTTCAGTTTAAAGTGTAGATAGGGGTATCGCCAAGTGGTAAGGCACCGGGTTTTGATCTCGGCATCCGTTGGTTCGAATCCAGCTACCCCTGCCATTTTTCACCTGTAGATGTACTGTATTAGGGGTATCGCCAAGTGGTAAGGCACCGGGTTTTGATCTCGGCATCCGTTGGTTCGAATCCAGCTACCCCTGCCATCTTACAGTCATCAAATTAGGGGCGTCGCCAAGTGGTAAGGCACCGGGTTTTGATCTCGGCATCCGTTGGTTCGAATCCAGCCGCCCCTGCCATTTTCTCGAAAAAAGACAGAACACTCATTTGCTGTAAGACTGTTAATTTACCTTGACACTTTACCGCAAAAATATTAAAGTTCTGCCGCATTAGGGGTATCGCCAAGTGGTAAGGCACCGGGTTTTGATCTCGGCATCCGTTGGTTCGAATCCAGCTACCCCTGCCATCTATTCCCATATATCCCAACCGCCAAGGGTGCTTCATGCCCAATCTTGTCGTTTTTAGTGGATCTGCGCATCCACAATTCGCTCAAAAAGTCGTAAGTCACTTACATATTCCTCTAGGCGCTGCCTCTGTAGGTCAGTTCTCTGACGGTGAAATTGCTGTCGAGATTACTGAAAACGTTCGTGGTAAAGACGTATTTATCGTACAACCTACTTGTGCCCCAACTAATGATAACCTGATGGAAATCTTGGTGATGGCTGATGCTTTGCGTCGTGCAAGTGCGGGTCGTATTACTGCCGTGATTCCTTATTTTGGTTATGCTCGTCAAGACCGTCGTCCACGTTCAGCACGTGTTCCAATTACTGCAAAAGTTGTAGCAGACATGCTCACTACTGTAGGCGTTGACCGTGTTGTAATGATCGACTTGCACGCTGACCAGATCCAAGGCTTCTTCGATATCCCTGTAGACAACATCTACGGTACACCAGCGCTACTTGCTGACTTGCGTCAACAGTCGCATCACAACCTGATGGTGGTTTCACCTGACGTGGGTGGTGTAGTGCGTGCACGTGCTGTTGCGAAACAAATGGGCGATATCGATCTTGCAATCATCGATAAGCGTCGTCAAAAAGCGAATGAATCACAAGTGATGCATTTGATTGGCGATGTAAAAGATCGTGATTGTGTCATCGTTGATGACATGGTAGATACTGCTGGTACGCTATGCAAAGCTGCTGATGCATTGAAAACTTTCGGTGCTCGCAAGGTTGTTGCATATGCAACGCATCCAGTACTTTCTGGTAAAGCGCTTGAAAACTTAAAGAATTCTGTAATTGATGAACTGGTTGTGACTGATACCATTCCTCTTTCTGATGAAGCTTTAGCACTGGGCAAGATTCGCCAGGTTTCAGTAGCCAGCATGGTTGCCGAAACGATTCGTCGTATTAACAACGAAGAATCTATTAGCGCAATGTTCGATTCTTATCTATAATAGAGCGCTGAATTTTCAAAGCCCTGCCATTTGGTAGGGCTTTTACTCACCAGACTGGTCGCAAGTCTGGTTCATTTAACTTAAATAGGATGTCTATCATGGCAAACTTCGTATTAAACGCAGCAGCACGTGAAGAAGCAGTTCAAGGGAAAGGTGCGAGCCGCCGCCTTCGTCTTCAAGCTAAAGTTCCTGCAATCATCTACGGTGGTGAAGCTGCTCCTGTAGCAATTACTGTTGAGCTTCGTCAGCTTGTTAAATTCTTAGAAAACAATTCATTCTTTGAAGAAGTTATCGAAATTGATGTAGACGGTAAAGTTGAAAGCGTGAAAATCCAAGCGTTACAACGTCACCCAGCTAAAAACACACCAATGCACGCTGACTTCAAACGCGCATAAGTGTTAATGGTGTAATTAGTGTCAAATATTTCACTGATTGTTGGTTTGGGTAACCCAGGTTCTGAGTATGCCCAAACCCGCCATAATGCAGGCTTCTGGTTTGTAGAACGCCTTGCAGACCAATATGGCATTACCCTCAAAAAAGACCCAAAATTCAATGGATTTAGCGGTCGTGGCAATATCGAAGGTCAAGACGTCCGTCTTCTTCTACCGACAACCTTTATGAACCTTTCCGGTAAAAGTGTTGTTCCTTTCGCCAAATTCTACAATATCGCACCTGAATCGATCCTGATTGCCCATGATGAACTGGACATGAATCCTGGTGTCATTCGCCTGAAAACTGGCGGTGGTCACGGTGGTCATAATGGTCTACGCGATATCGTGCCGCATATTGGTTCAAACTTCCATCGCCTGCGTATTGGAATTGGCCATCCTGGTGCCAAAGACCGTGTTTCCGGTCATGTACTCAGTAAAGCACCAAGCAGCGAACAGAATTTAATGGATGATGCAATTTCTCATGCCCTCGCCCGCACAAAAATGCTGGTGAATGGTGAAGTACAGCAAGCCATGAATCAAATCAACGCATATAAGCCGAACTAAACGTTCAAAAATTGCTGGACAATTCCGCTTGCCAGAAAGTTTATTTAAGCGCAAAATGCGTTTGCTCGATTGTTCACCATACAGCAAGCAAGATTGATTTAATCAAATGATCAAACTCTTAGGTCAACTCAGGGGACGCTAGCCATGCTATCTCGTTTATTAAAATGCAAAATTCACCGCGCTCACGTTACACATGCAGAACTACACTATGAAGGTTCATGTGCAATTGATGGCGTTTTGATGGATTTGGCTGGCATTCGTGAATACGAAGAAATTCATGTGTGGAACGTGACCAATGGTAAACGTTTTGCAACTTATGCAATTCGTGGCGAAGATAATTCAGGCATCATTTCAGTGAATGGTGGTGCTGCGCATCAGGCCGATGTAGGTGATATCGTGATTATTGCAACCTTTGGCGATTTCACTGAAGCTGAAGCGAATGCCCATCAGCCTCGTTTGGTTTATGCTACCCCAAACAATACAGTCAGCCACACTGCCAACTGTATTCCGGTACAAGTCGCATAATCTGATCAGACCAGATACCCAAAAGCTCGCACATTGCGGGCTTTTTTAATACTGGAATATTGACCTATTTAACTGCCCTCTCGCCAGCTTTTAGAGCTTTCACAGTTTAAGGGTTTTAATTGTTGATCCAGCAAATCAAATAACAAGGCCTTGCCATTTTCCTTCACTTTCAGCTCTGCAAATTTGGCGTTACGATAACAAGGCTCCAGACCCTCGGGGAACATGAAACTGTTAGCAGCAGGATACAAAGCCTCAAAAGTATTGCGTGGGTTTTTCAGCATTAATCGGGCTACACGTTCCGATTGATTGAGTGCACTTCGATCAAAACTGGTTTTAATAACTCTGCGCTGCTGATCCAGCTGCACATAACTCATTACATGTGATTGATTTTTAAAATCTTCAATCTTTATGTCAGAAACAGGCTGTTCGGAACCATTCCCCGCTGCCACTGCGCTAAAATGCAGATCATAGTTCAGTACCATATAATCCCCTTGCAGGATCGAACGCGGATCGACTGGTGCCAACTCGACAAAGATACCGTCGCTTTTGGCCAGATGCCATTCATGCTGGACAATTAAACCTACGAATAAAGCAATACTAAAAATACTAAGATGCAGTGCCATAAACTTTTTCATCATGAGACCACTCCTGCTTTCAGCTGGAACTTCGGTGAACTCAACACATAAGCCAAAAGCAACACCAGCACACCTGAGGCAAAAATACTGACACTTTTAAATAAAAAACTTAGTCCCAGATTGTAATACAGCAGCCATAACCAGAAGATCAGTAGCAAAATGGTCAAGGCTTGCATCAATCGTTGTTGATTCACCATGGCCCAAGCCATAAACACTAAAATGATAAAAATTTCAAAGTAACCCAATGCAATCAGCAGAATTCCCGCAGCAGGAATGAGCCAGAGTTGAATTCGTGAAAATTGCTTGAGATGAATCCAGACAAAACTCAATAGCCAGAAAGCTGGCAAAATATAGAAAATAATGGCTTCATCTATACCGCGTGGCTGCAATTGCTGAGCCACACCAAATTGCAGTAAACATTGAAAAATAGCCGTCACCACCAAAATACTAATCATCCATAAATTCATGCTTTTGGCATAAGCTGAAGCGAGCCAGTATCTCGCAGTAAGCAAAGCTCCTGTCAGAATGCTGTAATTCAGCAGCATGATCCACGTCAGCAGGCGCTGATCCTGAAAAAATGCATGTTGGTCGACCAGAACTGCAATTCCCAGTATATGTGCAAGTAACAACTGCAACAGCACCACCAGCCAATGCATACGACTCATGATAGTCAGCAGCGTAATGCCGACTTGTATCAGCCAGATTAGCAATAGACTCTCTGTGAGTAATTGAGTATGAATCAATACCGCGGCCTGACCGCAAACCCATAAACAATAAGCCAATTGCCGCAGAAAAACTGAGGGCTTGCTACGAATCAACCACCAGGCGACTGCGATAAAAATGATTCCCATCAGAATCGAAAAACTTTTCCAATAGGTCAGCAACAGCATGGCCAAGATCACACCAGCAATCCACGCGCCCAGAGCCAATGGAATGACCGAAAACCGGCTCTTGGGCAACAGCTTGATCAGCAGACCTGTAATAGCTGCGAACCAGCTGAATATCAGCAAAGCTAGTATCAATAAGCCAGCGGCAGAATCCTGTAAATATTGCTCAGTGAGATCAAAAATCAGAATACTAAAACTCAGGGCCAGTCCTGCAACAAGCAAACTGGTTTCAAGCTGTTGCTTTCGGGTATAGAAATAAACACTGAATAAAATAGGCAGAACCAGCACCGAAGCCAAATACCAGATCGAATCCGAGTCGATAAACCGGAACATACTTACTACTGAAATAAGCACCACGACAGCGATAAACAGATAGCGCAAAACCGGATAATAACGTAAGGCATAGATCATACTTAGCCCGGTCAACAGATTCAGACCGAGCAGATAAAGAGTTTCAGCACGCACCAGCCAAAAGCTTTGTTTAAAATAAAAATAGAGTGCTAACTGGCTGACCACACAAAATAATGCAAAGATCCCAATATTCGGCCGATACAGCCAAGGCAGCAACAGCAAAGCCCAAAGCAGAAATAACTGATAACTGTCAGCACCAGTCTGATAAATCTGTCCAATCACGGCCAGACTTAAGCCCAGCATTAGACCCGATACAGTATCCAGACTTTGTCTTAACTTTTCCCGCGCAGTGAAACGCACACTCAGCAATGCTGAACCCAGCAATAAAATTTGAGGAATAAACAGCTGGACAAATTTGGGCAACATCCACCAGTTTGCTGCCAGCAGATACACGATACTGACAGCGATCAGCGCCAGCCCAATGATTTGAAGAATTTGAATCACAGCAGGTTGAATAAATAACAGCGGGGAAAATGGACGATCTGGCGATGGTACTGTTCTGGACATGCTAATCTGTTCAATTTTTATTTGATTTCACCTTAGCATGATTTTTGCAGGATATGCCAGGCAGGAACAGTTCAAGTATGCTGTACATTTTTAAATCAGGATTTGATAAATTCCGTACCCTGCAATCATGAGCAGAATCATGCCGCACAATGCCAGCAAATGTGGATAGAGTCGAGAATGGGATAAGTGGTTGAAACCCAAATACACCACAGACAAAGTCAGAAAATCCAGGAGAATCCAGCTCAAAGTCAAAATAATTAAACTTAAATCAAGATCAGGAGTAATCCCGATAAACTGCGGGAAAAAAGCCGCAAAGAAAATAATGTCCTTCGGATTAGAAATACCAACCAAAAAACCTTGTCGAAAACCACCATGCACAGGAACTAGATTCTCCTGAGCTTGCTCCTGCTGCTTAAAAATAACTTCACGGAAAATCTGCCAGCCTAGATAGCCAATATATAAACAGCCCAATAACTTGATCGTATCTAGCCATTGCGCATTGATAACCAGCAAACCTTTCAAACTTAATATAGATAAAGCAATTAAAACTAGGGAGGCAAAATTGGTACCAAAAATGGTTCTTAAAGCTGCCGTATAGCCACCTTTTAAACCGGCGCTAGCAACCAGCAACATCACTGGGCCAGGTGTAGCGATCATCACCACAACAGCCAGACAATATAAAAAATATTCACTAATATTCATGCCACCCCTCAGCTATTGTTATTTTTATGCATAAAAAAAGAGGACTTAGTCCTCCTCTTGTATATGAATCAGATGCTGACTGATACCGTCTGCCCGCAGAAAAGCCAGATCATAACTGGCAGTAGCCAAGGCCAAGATCCGGCGCTCAAACTCATCCCACAACGGACGCACCTGCTTATAATGGATGCCCAAACCACTATCGTCGGTAAAATGCCGATTTTTTTCACACAACTTTAAAGCATGATACAACTTGCGCCCTTTGGAAGCATCATCACGCAAACGCACCCGTTTCGACAGCACAAAGGCCTGCACTTTGACAAGATCGGCATGCGGTAACAGCGGCACCAGAATCTGATCCAGCTGTGCATCCAGGCGTTGCCACACAGCTCGATGCTGCTCGGCACTATACGTATTCCAGTGAATCACTTCATGATTAAAACGGCGGCAACCACGACATACCGCATCACCAAATACGGTCGAACAACGCCCTGCACATGGGGTTAAAGACGCAATACGACGATCTGAACTCAAAACACACTCCAAAGATACTGCAACTTTCAGTATCTGCATCACTGCACAAAATCCTGGGTCGGGCATGACTATACACGCTCTCCCTCATGAATTGAAGCCTGTTAAAAGACTTGCGTTTTACTCGCTTATTCACTCGAATCAAGCTAAAATATGCGCCTTTCAAATTATCATGCTACGTTGGAGTATTCCATGAACGCTACTGTAGAACAGCTTGCACCTGTAGAACAGCAAGCGACGACTGGTTGGGTTGTTGCCGCACTTTATCAATTCAAAGAAGTTCAAGATCCTGCCGATCTTCAGCAACGTCTTCTGGACCTGGTAAAATCCATCAACCTTTGCGGTACTCTAATTGTGGCAGGTGAAGGCATTAACGGTACGGTTGCAGGCGACCGTGCATCGATTGATCAAATTCACCAGTTCCTTCTGAATGAAGGTTTTAACGAAATGGAATACAAAGAATCTGACAGTTCTGAAAAACCATTCCGTAAAATGAAAATTAAATTAAAAAAAGAAATCGTGACTTTAGGCGTGGAAGTGAAACCGCGTGATTTAGTCGGTCACTATCTTGATCCAAAAGAATGGAACGAACTGATTGCACGTGATGACGTGATTCTGGTTGATACCCGTAACGATTACGAATATAAAGCCGGTACTTTCAAAGGGGCAATTGACCCGAAAACTGAAAGCTTCCGCGAATTCCCTGAATACGTGAAAAATAATCTGGAACAGCACAAAGACAAGAAAATTGCCATGTTCTGTACTGGCGGTATTCGTTGTGAAAAATCCACTTCACTTCTTCTACAAGAAGGTTTTACCGAAGTGTATCACCTGAAAGGCGGCATTTTAAAATACCTGGAAGAAACCCCGGCTGAAGAAAGCATGTGGGAAGGTGAATGCTTCGTGTTTGATGGTCGTACTGCCGTAACGCACGGTGTTGAAGAAGGCCAAAACACCAAGTGTCATGCGTGTGGCTGGCCTTTACTTCCAGAAGAAGTTGCCCTCCCAAGTTATGAACATGGTGTCTCTTGTGTGTACTGTATTGACAAAACCTCGGAGAAACAAAAAGAAGGTTTCCGTATGCGACAATCACAAATTTTAGCAGCAAAACGCAAACGCCTCTAATTTGGCCTTTTGTAATGAAATATATAAAAACCCTCTTCGGAGGGTTTTTTGTTTACATAAAAATCACAACAGTAATAAAACTCTTACCAATTCCTTACCAAGAACCTCATTTTTTTCCAAACAAGATTGTTAGTCTAGTGATACGGTGATTTACAAGCTAAGTCTTTCATTATTAACTGAAATTTTTACTTGAAAAGGAATATAAAATGGCAGGCTCACTTGCTCGAGATTCAGACAATCTGGTTCAATTTCAACCAAAAGAAAATATAAAGCTGCAACGACTTCATCAAATTTCTGAAGAGCTTGAACAGCAGTCACATCTGTTCGTAGTTATCTTGGGAACCATTATTGGCGCAATCTTGGCGCTGTTCATTGGTTACCATATCAATACCAGCATCATGCATTTTATCCTGTTGAGTATTTTGCCGATCTGCTTGGCCTATTTCTTACGTAAAGTTTATATTTATACCCTGACACATAGCTGATTCTGTCTGATCATTTATATTCCAAGACTTTACCGCACAAAAAATACTGCTTAGGATACAGGCAGTATTTTTTATTTTGCCAATCATATGAATCTGACCGAATGGATTATTTCCGTCATGGAGCAACTGGGCTACTGGGGCATTGCCCTGCTCATGTTCCTGGATAATGTCTTCCCGCCAATCCCTTCCGAAATTATTATGCCTTCCGCGGGCTATTCCGCCTCTCAGGGCGAGTTAATACTCTTCGGGGTCATCATGTCCGGCTGTATCGGCTCTCTACTAGCAGCCGCCTTGCTATACTGGATTGGCTATAAATTTAACCATGATTCTATTTTTAAATTTGTCGATCGTTATGGCAAATATTTATTTATTAAATCAGAGGATGTGAAAAAATCACTCAGTTGGTTTGAGCATTATGGTCACCGGATTGTGTTTTTTGGCCGCATGATTCCTGCCGTCCGCTCGCTGATCAGCATTCCTGCCGGCATGAGTCATATGCCCTTCTGGAAATTTATGTTCTATAGCGCACTTGGAACCATCATCTGGACTACATTTTTGGCCTGTGTCGGATTTTATTTTGGCGAAAACCAGCAGTTGATGCAGCAAATTTTCAGTAAAGTCAGTTATGTGATTATTGCCATTGTTGCGGTAATTATTATCTGGATTTTCTACCGTAGACAGCAGCGTAAAAATCGTCCATCCTGAGGAAGATCCCTTAAGGAGATTAAAACGATGTCGCATTATCTTAAATATTTTGCCACCGTTTATCTGACCTTGGTTCTATTGGTAGGCATATTCATCTATGTATTCAATCTGGGCGCCATTCTGCTGATTCCTGCCCTGATTGCTTCTGCCTTTCTCAGTGCCCGATACTTTGTTAAGAAAGAACTTCGTTTGCCGACTCAGGAAGAGAAAAGCAAACTGGTCTGGGGCTCCACCATCATTGCCATGACATTCGGGTTTATCTTTTTAGTTGTGGTCATCTGGATGAACCCGCAGACAGATGAAATTTATAGAACCATCACCTATACAGGAAGAGGAACAAATTCATTTCTGGTGGCTGCCAGCATTGCCTTACATGCTTTGCTGTTCCATATCGCCTACAATGCTTATACGCGCTACAGTCTGGCGAAG
The DNA here is from genome assembly GCF_024129355.1 of Acinetobacter lwoffii. Lineage (GTDB taxonomy): Bacteria > Pseudomonadota > Gammaproteobacteria > Pseudomonadales > Moraxellaceae > Acinetobacter > Acinetobacter lwoffii_I. Next base: position 38,352 of record NZ_JAMXXP010000003.1, read on the forward strand.
CGTACAGGCATGGAAAGAAAATAGGATCGAGTAAATCTCAAAGATGCAAAAAGGCCAAAGCTAAAAAAAGCACCCTGCGGTGCTTTTTTTATGAATTATTCTGGAGTGTGATACATCAGATACAATTCATTTAAGTTTTCTGGAATTTCTTCTGCAAGCTCGTCCATTAACTGACCATTGCGACGGAAAGTTTCCATTTGTGGATCTTCATCATCGATGCCACTGAAGACCATGATTGGCAGGGTTAAATCCACCAGTTGTTCTTCAAATTCTTCAGTAAACCAAGCGTCTTCGTTCAGGAACATGGCATCTACAAAGCCCACACTCCAGTCACCCAAGCTTGATTCAGTATCTGCTTCTTCAATTTCAAACGGGAACGTAATCCCTTCTTCATTGGCTAAGCTTTGACGAATAGACTCTAACCATGCTTGCACCTGAGTGATGATTTCTGCAGGCACTTTCTTTTGATTACTATCAAAAAGTTCGTCTAACCATTTGTCGAATTTTGGGCCTACTGCAATAGCACATAAGAAACCATGGGTTGCCGCGAAATCTAGACCATGTTCATTTTGGTCACCATCTAGATATTCACTCAACAGGTCTAAATCTAAAGCACTCATCTAACATCCAAACTTAGAAAACCGAAAGGTTTAGCATAGCATTTATTCAGGCTATGCTAAATCCGAATTCGTTAATCTTCGTCGTCAAAATCGTCGTCATCGTCGAAGTCATAGTCAAAATCTTTGAGTTCGCGCTCTAAACGACGTTGGGTCAGCAGATCATCGATCAGACGACGTTTTTCCAACGACTCTTTAGCACTGAGCTTGCTAGAAGCCTCATCGAAATTAACATCATCTTCACCGAAGTTATCATCTAGTTCAAAATCTGTAGAAGACACTAAAACTTCCTCATGAGTGAAAAATGTAAAAGGATTTAAGCGCTATTTATCGTGCCTAAAATAACAAGTCAAGTTTTATTTGGATTTTCGTATTTTTAATTTGTAATTAGGGGTTTTTTCTGTCTCAATTGTGTGCCATGATATAATCCACCCTGCGTCCTTATGTTTTTTGATTCTCCTTTTTTGAGTCATAAACAGACACGCATGGGATGAACTTGAAAACAACAAATTCACCCCCATCTTAAATTACTGAATTTCATTTTAAATATTTTATCAGACAGCTTTCATGCTGAATTCTCTGATGAAATATATAGGCTATTCACTAAATTTAACGAGCTTAAATCGTGCAGCATTGTACGGTTTTTTACTGCCACAGATTCAACGAAGAGTAAGCAAAAGATGAGCGATATGACTTCCCCTACTTCTCAAGTAGCGGCTCTGATTAGCCGAGGCAAAGAACAAGGTTATTTAACCTTCGCTGAGGTTAACGATCATCTGCCGGACTCCATCACAGAAAGCGAGCAGATTGAAGATATCATTCAGATGCTGAATGACGTCGGTATTCCGGTACATGATCGCGCGCCTGAATCTGATGATACGATGTTCGAAGATACTGCAGAAGCGGCGGATGAAGTTGCAGAAGAAGAAGCTGCAGCCGTACTTGCATCGGTAGAAAACGAGCCAGGTCGTACCACTGACCCTGTACGTATGTATATGCGTGAAATGGGTACAGTAGAACTTCTGACTCGTGAAGGCGAAATCAGCATCGCAAAACGCATCGAAGAAGGTATTCGTGATGTTTTGCACTCGATTGCTTACTGGCCGAATGCGGTAGAAGTGGTACTGCAAGAATACAAAGATTATGAGGCGGGCGAACGCCGTCTTGCTGACCTTTTATCAGGTTATTTAGATCCTGAATCAGATGAAGAAATTCCTGAAGTTCTAGAAGAAGTTGTTCTGGCTGAAGATGAGACTGACTCGAAAAAATCGACCAAAGATGTAAAACTGGACGATGATGAAGAGGAAGAAGAAGCAGATTCTGATGATGAATCAGAAGCAGATTCTGGTCCAGATCCTGAAATTGCTAAAGCGCGTTTTACTGAACTGGAAAATGCGTGGCTGAATACCAAAGCAACTATTGAAAAACATGGTCGTGACAGCAAACAGGCTGAAGAAGCTTTGCAGGCACTTGCAACTGTATTCATGATGTTCAAATTTACCCCGCGTCTATTTGATATCATTTCTGAAATGATTCGTGGTACCCATGATCAAATTCGTGGTGCAGAACGTGAAGTGATGCGTTATGCAGTACGTCGTGGCCGTATGGATCGCACCCAGTTCCGTACCAGCTTCCCGGGCCAAGAATCGAATCCAGCCTGGTTAGATGAGCAGATCGCAAAAACACCTGCAGACCAGAAAGCTTATCTGGAAAAAGTACGTCCAGACGTATTGGCCTTCCAGCAAAAAATTGCCGATATCGAGAAAGAGCTTGGCCTTGATGTAAAAGGCATTAAAGACATTGCCAAACGTATGGCCGTCGGTGAAGCCAAAGCACGTCGTGCCAAGAAAGAAATGGTTGAAGCGAACTTGCGTCTGGTAATTTCGATTGCGAAGAAATATACCAACCGTGGCTTGCAATTCCTGGATCTGATTCAGGAAGGTAACATCGGTCTGATGAAAGCCGTAGACAAGTTTGAATACCGTCGTGGTTATAAATTCTCGACTTATGCGACTTGGTGGATTCGTCAGGCAATCACACGTTCGATTGCGGATCAGGCACGTACCATTCGTATTCCGGTACACATGATTGAAACGATCAACAAGATCAACCGTGTATCTCGTCAGCTTCTACAGGAAATGGGGCGTGAACCGACGCCTGAAGAACTGGGCGAACGTCTGGAAATGGACGAAGTTAAAGTACGTAAAGTACTGAAAATCGCCAAAGAACCGATTTCGATGGAAACACCGATCGGTGATGATGAAGATTCGCATCTGGGTGATTTCATTGAAGACAGCAACATCACGTCACCAATTGATGCTGCAACGTCTGAAGGCCTGAAAGAAGCAACACGTGAAGTTCTGGAAAACCTGACTGAACGTGAAGCCAAAGTCCTGAAAATGCGTTTTGGTATCGACATGCCGACCGACCATACTTTGGAAGAAGTGGGCAAACAGTTTGACGTAACACGTGAACGTATTCGTCAGATTGAAGCCAAAGCACTGCGTAAACTTCGCCATCCATCGCGTTCAGAACACTTACGTTCATTCCTTGAGAATGATTAAGATTTGATACTTGATGTGGAGACTTGAAATTTGATCATCAGTCTCCATTTAAGTAGCCAAGACAGACCCAAACGCCTGCATGATTGCAGGCGTTTAAAATTAGGGGGACTACCATGTTAGACCGTACACCATCTCGTGAACTTCAAGAACATCTTTGGGTTTTCCCTATGGATTATCCGATTAAACTGATTGGCCTTGCGGGCGATGAATTGCGTCACGCTGTCATCGACATTTTTCTAAAACATTTTCCAGATTTTGAAGGTGATAGCGTAAGTATTACACCATCACGTACTGGCAAATATCACTCCATTACCGCACAACTGCGCTTTCTGGAGCTGGAACAGGTGCATGCAGTGTATGCAGATTTGGCCGCCTGCCCGCTGATTAAAACTGCATTGTAATCGAAAATACAAAAGACACGCTTCCGGGCGTGTTTTTTTATGCCTGTACAATGACTGAGCTAGCGCTTAAATATTGCAGATCTCGCCCCTATTTCATGCCGAAGCCATTATAATTATGATCAGTTTTTATAATTACTAAGGACACTCCCTGTGACTGATGTGCTGCAAAAGCCCGAGCTGATCATTCGTCAATATCACGACCTCACACCTTATGAAGATCGTTTTCTGGAAATGAAAACATTTACGGAAACCCGTGATGAACATAGCCCGGATCAATTGTGGATTTTGCAACATCAGGATGTACTCACTCAAGGTCAGGCAGGAAAACCGGAACATATTCTAATACCGAGCAATATCCCGGTGATTCAGACCGATCGTGGTGGTCAGGTGACCTGGCATGGTCCCGGTCAATTGGTGGCTTACTTCATGTTTGACCTGAATCGTCTGGGCTGGAATGTGCGCACGCTGGTGTCTTATGCTGAAAACCTAATGATTGACTTGCTGAAAAAATATGGCATTGATGCCTATGCCAAACCGGATGCACCCGGGGTATATGTGTCTGAGCGAAAAATTGGCTCACTCGGTTTTAAAATTCGTAAAGGCCGTAGCTACCATGGTCTGTCTTTAAATCTAGATTGTGATCTGAGCGGATTCAATACCATTAACCCTTGTGGCTATGCAGGACTGGAAATGGTGCGCATGATTGACCTGCTCGAACAACCGCCTCAATTCAGCCAGTTGTGCACTGAAATTATTGAAACTTTGCGCCACAGCGGGTACTTTAAGCAAATAACTGTCGAGCAAAGATAAAGCCTTTGCATTTCAACCCCAAATAAATTAGAGTATTTACTCTAAACTAATAATATTGAGATAGGGATCATCACGTGATTGCGACTAAATCCGTAAAACCCGCTTTGCAGCTTGCCTATGTCAAACTCATGATGGATGTGATTGGCCGAGGTCTGGTCATGGCAAGTCAGGTGGATAAAGAAATCAAACAGGAAGTGGCCCATTTTCCAGAAAATTTTACTCTTTCCATGAAAGTCTTTCCACATGGCCCGGCCTTTGTGGCGCGGGTCACTGAGGACAAACAACTGGAACTGGTCAAAAATCTGGAAAAAGCACCTGATTTGATCATTACCTTTAAACATCTGCACCATGCCTTTTTGGTGTTTTCTTTTCAGGAAAGCACCTCACAGGCTTTTGCCCATGACCGTATGATTGCTGATGGCGATATTTCCAATGCCATTCGTCTGGTACGTTGCCTGAATAAAATGGAAGCACTGATTTTGCCGAAAATGGTGGCACAACTGGCAGTTAAAGAATATCCAAGCAATCTGAGCCTAAAAGAAAAACTAAGCGAAGCGAGCAGTATTTATCTGAAAATCGCTCAATCCTATTTGAAACGGAGTGTATAACATGGCTAAACCTTATTATGAATTTTTCTGTCCGGTCAAAGTGATTGCCGGTCATGCCGCGTTAGAACATATTCCGTTTGAACTTGCGACTTTGGGGGCCAAACGTCCGCTGATCATTACCGACAAAGGTGTACGCGCCAACAACCTGCTGGCACCAATTGAAGCTGCATTTGAAATGGCGGATGCGGCAATTGTCGCCATTTTTGATGACGTCCCACCCGACTCTAGCTTGGGTACAGTACGCAGTGCAGCAAAACTGTATCGCGAAAATCATTGTGATGCGATCATTGCTGTGGGCGGTGGTTCAGTCATTGATACCTCTAAGGCAACCAATATTCTGGTCTCTGAAGGCGGTGATGACCTGCTGAAATATTCAGGTGCACATAACCTTCCTAAGCCGCTGAAACCGTTCTTTGTGATTCCAACCACGTCTGGTACAGGTTCAGAAGTGACCATGGTCGCTGTCGTGTCGGACACTGAAAAGAACGTCAAAATGCCGTTCGCCTCTTATTATCTGATGCCGCATGCTGCAATTCTGGATCCCCGCATGACCCAGACCTTGCCGCCGCATTTAACCGCCATGACCGCAATGGATGCTATGACTCATGCGGTCGAAGCTTATACCTGCATGGCAGCCAATCCGATTTCGGATGCTTATGCGACTGCAGCAGTCAAAAAGATCAGTACCCACTTATTTAACGTACTGGACAACCCTTCCGATGCACAAGGCCGTCTGGAACTGGCACAGGCATCGACCATGGCGGGAATTGCATTTTCTAACTCCATGGTCGGTATTGTCCATTCACTGGGGCACTCATTGGGTGCAGTGCTACACCTGCCGCATGGTTTATGCATGAACTTATTCCTGCCTTATGTGCTGGAATACAACAAAGAGGTCAATGGTGACAAAATCGCAGATTTGCTCCTGCCTTTGGCGGGTGCCGATATTTATGCACAAACGCCAGCGCATCTACGTGCTGACAAAACCATTGCGACGATTCTGACCATGCGTGACCGGATTTACAGTCTGACCAAATTACCACGCACATTACGTGAAACCGGTAAGATTTCTGAAGCCCAGCTCGATGAAGTGGCAGAGAAAGCCCTGAATGATGGTTCCATCATTTATAACCCGAAAGAAGCCACCCTGGAAGATTTAAAATCTATCTTAAAAAAGGCTTGGTAATTACTGAAAAATAAGCCAATATAGCCGAAATTCTAGCCTGATGTTTTTTTAAACATCAGGCTTTTATCTTGCATAAGAAAAAATTCGATTTCTTTTTTTGAATGGCACATTTTATGCAGGACAAAAGTCAAAAAAATAGCTAGCAAAAGCCGTTCTTTTCAAGTAGATTGGCGGACTTTTATAGAAAACTGTAGGGGGGATCGTTCGTCTCAAACGATCCTTATAAATATGACTGATCCTTGATCAACGATTAAGAGGATAACGCCGTTGACTAATATCTCTGGGACTCAATCGGCAGCTAAACTGCAAAAAACGCTGGGACTCTGGCACATCATTATTATTGGTTTAGCTTATATTCAACCCATGACCTTGTTTGATACATTTGGTCTGGTATCTGAAGAAAGTAACTTCCACGTTCCTACCTCTTACATTTTTGCACTGATTGCAATTTTGTTAACCTCCTTGAGCTATGGTCATATGATTCGTCGCTACCCTTCTTCGGGTTCGGCCTATACCTATGCGCAAAAATCCATCCACCCGAACGTAGGTTTCATGGTGGGTTGGTCATCCTTGCTGGATTACCTGTTATCGCCAATGGTCAATATCATTCTGGCGGTAATTTATCTGGAAGCACTTTTCCCAGATATGAACCATTGGGTTTGGGTCATTGGTTTAACCGCCTTTATGACTGCGATTAACCTTCGTGGTGCGAGATTTGTTGCCAACTTCAACAGTATGATTGTATTCGTACAATTGGGCGTCATTGCATACTTCACCTGGATGGTTTACCAACTTTTGGAAGGTGGCGTAAATGCAGACGGCACACTGGTCGATGCAAAATATCAACTGTGGAGTTTAGAGCCATTCTGGAATGAGTTTACTTCTGTTGCTGCCCTGATTACCGGTGCAACCTTACTGTGCTTCTCATTTACAGGTTTTGACTCCTTAAGTTCTCTTGCTGAAGAAACCAAAGATACCGAGAAAACCTTACCTAAAGCGATTTTCTTGACTGCATTATTGGCAGGTATCATCTTCATCATCAGTACTTACTTCATGCAGATCTTCTTCCCGAATGATCCAAAAACTTACTTTGAAGATATCGCTGCAACACAGCCTGATATTTTACAAGCTGTCGGTGGCGTGGCGTTTAAGACAGTTGTACTTTACTTCGCGATTGTGACAGTTATGGCTTCTGGTATTTCAGCGCATGCGGGTGTATCACGTCTGATGTACGTGATGGGTCGTGATGGCGTAATCAACAAGAAGATCTTCGGTCATATTAGCCCGAAAAACTATACACCTTCATACAACATCCTAATCGCTGGTGCAGTGGCTTTAACTGCTGGCTTTATGGATCTTGATTTTGTTGTATCGTTGATCAGCTTTGGTGCCTTGACTGCATTCAGTTTCGTCAACTTGTCGGTGATTTCACGTTATGCATTACGTGATGGTCGCACCAAGAGTGCTAAAGAGATCATGAACTTTGTCGTTGTTCCTTTACTTGGCTTCATTTCAGTATTTGCATTGTGGCTAGAAGTCGATGAAGCTTCGCTTAAATATGGTCTGATCTGGGCATTTGGCGGTATCCTGTACTTGGGCTATAAAACCAAAGGCTTCAAGCACCCTGCTCCTCAGCACAATGAATTTGATGATAAATAATATCGTTCCAATTCAAATAAAAAAGGCGCTTCATGCGCCTTTTTTATGTCTGTCATGTTTTGATTTTACTAATACAGATAGCAATCAAAACCCATCTGGGTATTGACCCGATTATTTTCATAACCCAGTTTCTCAATAAACAGACTGCGATTAGACAATAACTTTTGCTCTTCCGGACCTAAACGGGCTCTATTTTTGATAGCCAGTTGATACATTTCATCGACGACATCCTGAAAAATATCACAGACTTCCTCACGCTTGGCGGGCTTTAATTTACGCCCCCGCCAGGTCCATTGAAAATCATCTGAATTCAGGCTCTGCCCCCATTTTTCGATACGTGTATCTAAGCGTTTTTGCATGTTGAGCAAGCCCTGCTGTATTTCCGCTTGAGTAATGGGTTGAATTTCCTTTGTTGCCGATGTGGCAGCACTGCTCTCTTCCGCACTGATGGAAGCCGCAATAGTTCCAAGGCAACATGCGATGACAAGTTTTAATAGAGGCTTCAAGGCTGTACCTTTTGTTATATTTGATGAAGTTATAGACTCAAGCATACAATGAAGTGAAAAGCAGTTTATCTATCTGTTACACAAAATAAAAAAGCCACCCAAAGGCAGCTTTTACAATCATCACAAATTTCAGCTTAAAGCGTTTTAAAACCTTGCTGACGCCAAGCTTCATAGACAATTACTGCAGTGGCATTCGACAGGTTCAAACTTCGGGAGTTTTCTGCCATCGGTAAACGAATCCAGTGCTTTTGTAGAAACATCAGACGAACATGTTCAGGCAGACCACGAGTTTCCGGACCCATTAATAAAGCTACCGGACGGTTTAAATCCGAAGTATGCGGTGTTTCAGAACCTTTGGTGGTCAATGGATAGATTGCATCCAGACCAATGCCTTTACTTGCCAGATCAGCCAGACAGTCTTCGATATTTTCCCAAATCTGCATATTGGCATATTCGTGATAATCCAGACCGGCACGTTTTAGCTTTTTGTCATCCAGTTCAAAACCCAGCGGTTTGACCAGATGCAACTGTGCTCCGGTATTGGCACACAGACGAATGATATTGCCTGTATTTGCAGGAATTTCAGGCTCATATAAAACAACGTGGATCACAGCTTACTCACTCAATATATTTAATTCAGACACGACACTCATCTTGCGCTCGGGCAAAGCAGTGCTTTGCTTATCCTCTTACTTCAGGCCTAGCCTTCGTCTTGCGCTCGGGGCAAAGCAGCGCTTTGCTTATCCTCTTACTTCAGGCACAGCCTTCGTCTTGCGCTCGGACAAAGCAGCGCTTTGCTTATCCTCTTACTTCAGGCACAGCCTTCGTCTTGCGCTCGGACAAAGCAGTGCTTTGCTTATCCTCGCTCATGCCATTGCAATTGTTCACGTAAGCGTACGACTTCACCAATAATGGTCAAAGTCGGTGCCTGAATCTGATGTTCGGACACTTTGGATGCAATATCTGCAAGCGTTCCTACTAAGACTTTCTGTTCAGGCGTCGTACCTTTAGAAACCAAGGCCACTGGCATGTCGGCTCGCTGACCATGAGCGATTAATTCTGCACAGATTTTCTCCAGCCCAACCAGCCCCATATAAAGCACCAAGGTCTGGTTTTCATAGACTAACTCACTCCAAGGCAATTCTGGCGAACCTTCTTTTAAGTGACCTGTCAGAAAACGCACACTTTGCGCATAATCACGATGGGTTAATGGAATACCAGCATAGGCTGAACATCCTGAAGCTGCAGTAATCCCTGGAACCACTTGGAAAGTAATCCCAGCAGCAAATAGCTCTTCAATCTCTTCACCGCCACGCCCGAAGATAAATGGGTCACCGCCTTTCAGACGACAAACCCGCTTTCCTTCACTGGCATATTTCACCAATAAGGCATTAATCCCATCTTGCGGAACCGCATGATTGGAACGTGCCTTACCGACATAGATCTTTTCCGCATCGCGTCGGCACAGCTCCATAATTGGCGCTGAAACCAGTCGGTCGTAAATCACCACATCGGCTTGCTGCATCAAACGCAAGGCTTTTAAGGTCAACAATTCTGGATCACCAGGACCCGCACCGACCAAGTAGACTTCACCTTTCGGCTGTTGCCATTCCTGTAAGGCCTGCTCGATCAGGCTATCTGCTTCCGCGATATTGTCGTTGAACACCTGTTCTTTTAGCGGACTGGCATATAAATCTTCCCAGAAAATACGGCGTTCATCCGGATTGACAATTTTAGCCTTAACCGCACTGCGCCATTTTCCTGAAAACTCGGCCAACTTGCCCATACCATGTGGAATAGCGGCTTCTAACTGAGTACGGATCTGCCGCGACAATACGGGCGACGTGCCATTCGATGCCACCGAAATGACCAAGGGCGAACGGTCAATAATCGCAGGCACCATAAACCGGCAATGCGGCGGATCATCAACGCTATTGACCAGGACATTTTCCGCTTCACACAGTTCAAAGACCTGACGATTGGTCTCTGCATCGTCAGTCGCTGCAATAACCAGTCGATATGGACGTAACGCAACTTCAGGATGAAAAGCCGCCTGCACATATTGTCCTTGGCTATTTTGCACAATTCTCAACAGACTCTCTTCAATTTCAGGCGCAATCACATGAATGATCGCACCTGCTTTTTGAAGTAAAAGTGCTTTACGGTATGCAATATGTCCACCACCGACAATCAGACAAGGTTGCTGTTGCAACTTTAACGAGATTGGAAAAATATCCACGAACTACCTCAAAATTATAAATCTGACTGTCTATGCAATTTTCATGCACATTTAGGGATGCTGAGATCGACAATTAGTCGACATAAGTCGCACCACCCATATATGGACGTAATACTTCAGGAATCTCAATCGAGCCATCGGCGCGCTGATAGTTTTCCATCACTGCAAGTAAAGTACGACCCACTGCCAGACCTGAACCATTCAAGGTATGTACAAATTCAGTTTTCTTCTGATCAGCACGGTAACGCGCTTTCATACGACGCGCCTGGAAATCACCCATGTTTGAACAAGATGAAATTTCACGGTAAGTATTTTGGCTTGGTACCCAAACTTCCAAGTCATAAGTCTTGGTCGCACCAAAGCCCATGTCACCACCACAAAGTAAAATTTTACGATATGGAAGTCCAAGTGCCTGCAAGATGCCTTCAGCATGGCCAGTCAATTCTTCAAGCACTTGCATCGAAGTTTCAGGCTTCACAATTTGAACCATTTCGACTTTGTCGAATTGGTGCTGACGGATCAAACCGCGGGTATCACGACCATAAGAACCTGCTTCGCTACGGAAACATGGCGTGTGCGCTGCATATTTCAGTGGCAGACGGTCTGCATCAATAATTTCATCACGTACGAAATTCGTCACTGGCACTTCAGCAGTTGGAATCAGATAAAACTCTTTTTCGCCCTGCAGCTTAAACAGATCTTCTTCAAATTTAGGCAGCTGACCAGTCCCACGCAATGAATCTGCATTGACCAGATAAGGCACATAGGCTTCGGTATAACCATTTTGATCAGTATGCGTATTTAGCATGAACTGGGTAATGGCACGTTGTAAACGCGCCAATGGACCTTTCAATACACTGAAGCGTGAACCAGTTAATTTGGTCGCGGTTTCAAATTCAAGACCGCCCATCATTTCGCCCAGATCCGTATGGTCTTTGATTTCGAAATCAAATTCACGCGGTGTACCCCATTTCAGGATTTCCACGTTATCGCTTTCGTCTTTACCTTCAGGCACAGCTTCATCTGGCAAGTTTGGAATAGATAATAATTTTTCTTCAAGCTCAGCTTGCAGTTCAGCCAGTGCTGCTTCAGCCGCTTTGATTTCATCACCAATCGCAGACATGCGAGTCATGATTTCAGATGCGTCGCCACCTGCTTTTTTAATTTGACCGACTTGTTTGGCACCGGCATTACGTTCAGCTTGCAGTGTTTCTGTCTTGGACTGAATCTCTTTACGGCGTGCTTCTAGGGATGCCCACTCTTCAACATTGAGTTGAACACCACGTTTTGCCAAGGCTACATTTACAGCCTCAATATTATTTCTGAGTAATTTCGGGTCGATCATAATCAATCTTTGCAGAAGAAAAAAACTGGCTATAGTGTAAGCTCTTAGCATTAAAAAATACAGTGACCAAGACCACGGCTGCGTCCTATTAGCACAATATTTAGGAAGCTGTCTGCTGCAAAATGGCTAAATATTCAGGGCGAATCACTTCATTTAAATCCGCATATGACACTTTTAATTCAGGCATTCCTGCTGCTGCCGGAGCTAGTTCGCCTGCCGGATACACCATCACCAGACCTGTTGTATCAAAATAATAGTTATCACTCAATTTTAACTGCTGTTGTTGAATACCCTGCGTATTCAGCCATTGAGTATTGGTTCGATACATCGCATTCAGCAGTTTCTGCTCACCGCCATTTAATAACAGTTGAGACAAAGCCAAACGTTTGTTCTGTTTTAGATCAAAATTGATATATTCCACATGTTTCAGAGAAGCATTTTTATTCCTTGCCAGATTGGAACTTTTTAAAGCAAAAGTCGCCAGATGGGCACGCTGACCGACAAATTCCGCTTTGATAAAGCGCTGATCCAGATAATGCGGTTCATCGGCTTTTTTAGGATTTTTCTGGGTAACTTTGGTGAATGCAACAGGTTCGGTATGCTGAATGCGCTCAATAAAATATTGATTAATCCAGTCAATATTGCTGTCCACCGTTTGTAGATCAAAGCGTACACAACCTTCTATTTCACATACCACTTTGGCTGCCCCTTTCACAGGAACGGTCTTGCCTTCAATCTGCACAACCCGATCTGTTTGCGCCAGCGTTGCCACTGAGCTAGATTGAGGCTGACAACCCAACATACCTACAGTGAGTAATAAAACAGCGTAAATTTCAGCAGTTTTAAATAGATTAATCTTCATCCTGAGCTCCCAAAATTTTGCAATTTCATTGACTCGACTTTTATTTATTCTAAGACGCTCTCCTGTCTAGATATAGCTGAACCTTGTAGCCTGTCCAAAACAATCCCGATGATTGGCAATAAAAAAGCAACCTCGAAAGGTTGCTTTTTCAGTTGGTTCATATTGATGCTTATTGATCAATGATGTCCGTACCTTTTGGTGGGGTAAAATTAAAGGTAGAGGCTGGAATACTGTTATTTACTTTTACATTGCTAAATTTGATATTGGTGGTTTGTCCCAATGAATCCTGCAAGATCATCAAGCTTGGTGCTTTGTTCGCGCCAAAGCTAATGGTCAGGCTTTCAAACACACCATCGGTATTTTTAGGATACAGCGTGTAATAGGTTTTACCTTTATTTGGCTGAGTCACCCGGTAAGACTGCATAATCTGGCTGGTGTTTCCTGACAGCAATAAGGCCGGCGTATTGGCAACCTGCTCATCTAAGCTTTGACGAACAGCTTGCTGCAAGTCCGGATCATAAATCCATACGGTTTTACCCGTGGTTGCAATGACTTGCTTCGACGGTGCGGTCGTTTCCCAATAGAATTTACCTGGACGCGCGACTTTCATCACCCCTTTAAAGGTTTGATTCATATGTTGTGCAGTCAAACCTTTTTTCTGGGTCGCTCTCGGATTGGTCACCTTGGTGCTTTGCTCGAAATTTGCCGTCATGCTACGCACATGATTGAGTTGCTTGACCAGACTGGCTGTTGCCTGTTGCTCCGAAGCTGCCACAGGTGCAGCAAACACGGTTGTACTCATCACCGGTGCTAAAGTCACTGCACCCAGAGCCATAGCACAGACGGTTTTACGAAGCATATTCATAATTTCACCTTTATATTTTGCGTGATCGCAATTTATTTGATAGCTCATCTTAAACGAAAATTAAAAGCTAAAATGATAGAAAATAAGAACTTTTGTATTGTTATTAATTCGAAACCGGTTTTTTTGTTCATCATTATGAAGATTTCAGGACAATTTTTACATTATGGAATGTCGCTTAATCTGCCTATTAATTTTCAGGCATAAAAAAACCCACAATAACTGTGGGCTTTTTTCTATCTCAGCGAATTACGCGTCAACAGATACGTAGCGACGGCCGAATTGACCTTTCACTTCGAATTTTACTACGCCATCAGCAGTAGCAAATAATGTATGGTCACGACCCATACCAACGTTTTGACCAGCGTGGAATTCAGTACCACGTTGACGAACGATGATGTTACCTGCAGTTACAGTTTGACCACCGTAAACTTTAACACCTAACATCTTAGGATTCGAATCACGACCGTTCTTAGTCGAACCACCGGCTTTTTTAGTTGCCATGTCTATTTACTCCTCGTAATTAGCCTGAAATAGCTGTAATTTTCAACTCAGTGAACCATTGACGGTGACCTTGTTGTTTACGGTAGTGTTTACGACGACGCATTTTGATGATGCGGATTTTGTCGTGACGACCATGGCTAACTACTTCAGCAGTTACAGTAGCACCAGCAACAACTGGAGCACCGATTTGAATGCTTTCACCGTTAACAAGCATCAATACGTCATCAAACGTAATAGTCGCGCCAGTTTCAGCTTTCAATAATTCTACTTTAAGGGTTTCACCCTCAACTACACGGTGCTGTTTACCACCGCTTTGGATTACTGCGTACATAATGTACTCCAAACAAGCCCGTGTCGTCGTGCCGATAAAGGAATATATCGAACTTAAGACGTACGCCACTGGGGGATATCTAAGGGCGAGGATTTTAAGGGATATTCAAAAAAACAACAAGCCATTTTACTGAAATAATAATGAGCAGGATGCGCTAATTATTTAACTATTAAATAATTTCTATCAAATCAAATACTCAAGATATATTCAGCAACAAAATAATACAGCAGAAATCCGGCCAGTTTGATTAATATACTCAGCCTGACGAATAGGGCGATGCCCTGACCTTTCCTGATTTTTTATGGCTCGAAATATGGATCGAATCTACATAAGATCTATAAAAAGCTGATTTTTAGTGGAGTTTATGCATTTCTTAGGTTTCACTCATGTTATAAATTGTTAAACTACGCCCAGCGATTTACCAGACTAGAGGTTTTCTTTCACATGACCATCGACTTTAAGCAAGACATTCTCGCGCCTGTTGCTAACGACTTTGCTGCGATGGACACATTCATTAATGAAGGAATTACCTCAAAAGTTGCATTAGTGATGGCTGTCAGCAAACATGTGGTAGAAGCGGGTGGCAAACGTATGCGCCCGATTATGTGCCTTTTGGCCGCCAAGGCGTGTGGTGCTGAAAATTTAGAACCGCACCGCAAACTGGCTGCAATCATTGAGATGCTGCATACCGCAACACTGGTGCATGATGATGTGGTGGATGAGTCTGGCCTGCGCCGTGGCCGCCCGACGGCCAATGCGACCTGGAATAACCAGACTGCGGTTTTAGTCGGTGACTTTCTGATTTCACGTGCTTTTGATTTGCTGGTCGATCTGAACAACATGGTGTTGCTCAAAGATTTTTCGACCGGTACCTGTGAAATTGCTGAAGGTGAAGTGCTGCAACTACAATCCCAGCATCAACCGGAAACCACTGAAGCGACTTATTTGAATATTATTCATGGCAAAACTTCGCGCCTGTTTGAACTGGCCACCGAAGGTGCTGCCATTTTGTCGGATAAAGATGAATTCCGTCAGCCTTTAAAAACCTTTGCCGGACATTTCGGCAATGCTTTCCAGATTATTGATGACATTTTAGATTACACCTCCGATGCGGACACGCTCGGCAAAAATATTGGTGATGATCTCATGGAAGGTAAACCGACCCTGCCATTGATTGCGGCACTGAAAAACACCACCGGTGAGCAACATGAAATCATCCGTCGCAGTATTGCGACTGGCGGTACGGAACATCTGGAACAGGTCATTCAAATTGTCAATGAATCTGGTGCGCTGGATTATTGCCGTCAACGTGCTACAGAAGAAACTGAAATTGCAATTGATGCCTTACAGGCATTACCTGACTCCGAATATCGTCAGGCCCTGATTAATCTGGCCAAACTGGCCCTACACCGAATTCAGTAACTTTTAAACTCGCCTATGCATATTAATTTTCTAGATCTTTTTCAAAACATGCAACACCAGCTTGAACAACCTCGGGCGGTGCTGGATGAAAATCTTCTGATTGAACTGGTTGAAAGAATCAGACCTGAAGACAGCAGAAATACCGAAGAGATCGAAGCGAAATTCAATGCATTTATCCGGGCTTTATTACTCACCCCGAATGCGGTTGCCACGCTTCAAACCTTTACCCTGCGGATCATTAACCGCTATAAACAGACCGGTCTGTTTTCCGATACCGGCATTTTGTCTCTAGATGGATTCTGGAACCAGCTAAACCAGCGCCTTGGTGCACATGTCTTGCCGCTGATTCCTGACCATCAACAACTTCAGGAATTATTTCGCAAGGTTTTTTATCAACGTACTGATAAATACTGGCTAGACTATTTTGATGAAGATGACTGGCAACGTTTATTTGCAGTCCTGAATCAGGGACATTCCAATCAACCTGAAAAAACCCGGATTAAAGACCAGCTAATCAAGGCACTGACCATTTTGTCGTACCGGATCAGTGGTATTGGTCTGCACCCTGAATTTATTAATGCCCAGCCTGAACTGATGGAATACGAATCTCCTTTTCTGGTGCAGAATCGTGAGATTAACGAGTTTATTCAGGAATATAAAAAACGTTATAACACAGTCACCCTGGTCGATTCGATTACCCCACCGGATGCCTCACAAGCGCTGGTGATGCTGGAACAATGTCATGATGTCGTGGCCAAGATTCGCCGTTCTACCAAGCGGACTGGCGTCAGTGTCAGCCTGACCTATATGCTGGCACTGCTAGAACAGTGTCTGGAACGGGTTGAGATTCTGCTGAATATGGTTATGGATGACGATGATCTGCGTTATCAATCCATTGGCCTGTTTATGGCGGACATTACTGAAGCAATTTATAGTGAACGCAGTGTGCGGGCCCTGCTGGCTACCAATAGTGAACTTTTAGCTTTACAGGTAACTGAAAATGCCAGCAAGACTGGTGAACATTATGTGAGTACCGACAAGCAAGGCTTTCTGGCCATGTATAAATCGGCTGCAGGGGCTGGTGCCATCATCGCAACGATGGCCACCTTAAAAGTTCTGATGACACGCCTCACCATGGCCCCTTTGATGCAGGCCTTTAGCTATAGCATGAACTATTCACTAGGTTTTATGCTGATTCATGTGCTGCATTTTACCGTGGCAACTAAACAACCGGCGATGACTGCCGCTGCACTGGCTGCTACCGTACAGCAGCGTAAAGGCTCGAAAATGGCTCAAATTGCCGAGCTGGCTGCGCTGATTGTAAATATCATCCGCACCCAGTTTGTCGCCATTTTGGGCAATATTTCTATTGCAATTCCCGTAGCAGCATTGATTACCCTGCTGTGGGATTTTGCGCTGCATGAACCTTTAATGAATCATGCCAAGGCTGCCAAAACCCTGCATGACCTGAATCCGTTTACTTCATTGGCGATTCCACATGCAGCGATTGCCGGAGTATGTTTATTCCTGTCCGGATTATTGGCCGGTTATTTTGACAATATGGCCGTTTATCGCAAAGTCGGCCCGCGACTGAAAGCCCATGTGCGTTTATCGCAGCTGATGGGGCAAGAGCGTCTTTACCGTTTTGCTGACTATATTGAACGTAATCTGGGTGCACTGGCGGGTAATTTTATTTTCGGGATCATGCTCGGCAGTATGGGTACCCTTGGTTTTATTCTCGGTCTGCCACTGGATATTCGCCATATCGCCTTTGCCTCTGCCAACTTTATTCAGGGTCTAATTACGATCAATGGTCCCGATATCGGCTTGATCGTAGTGTCTTTTCTGGGTGTGTTACTCATTGGCCTGACCAACTTGTTTGTCAGTTTCACTCTGACGATTATTGTAGCCTTACGCGCACGCCGGGTGCGTTTTGAACAGTGGAAACCTTTGGCAAAACTGGTCATGACGCACTTCCTGACCCGACCTAGTGATTTCTTCTGGCCACCCAAGCAAAGCATTGAAATTGACGAAAATCATACATCGACAAAAACTCAAAACTGAGATAATTACAGTATATTTAGCAACAAATTCCTTACGAAAAAAATGGAATTCGCATAAAATACGCACACTTGAAAAAAAGTGTACTGACAAGTACACTTTGCTTCAGACAATTGGCCGATTTGCGAACGGTTAAAAGGACAAGGATTTTTGGCATGCATTACTTGTTACTTTTTGTCGGTATTTTATTTTTAATTTTCAGTGTGTTCATCCTGAATATTCCGGCTTTAAGCAAGCTCGACTTGCGGGCTGTGGAATGGATGAGTCTGTATCGCACCGAGTTTTGGAATCAAATTACTCAGTCCTTATCCCTAATAGGTGGCATGCCATTTGTATTATTTTTATCCACGCTATGGTGTATTGCCTTGCTGTGGTATAAAAAGTATACAAACGCAATTTTTATATGTATCGGAATTATCGGAGGAATTCTCCTAGCTTGGCTGTTGAAATTTGCAATTGCCCGACCCCGACCACCAGAATCCTTGCATCTGGTTGAAAGCTTTGGAAGTTCCTTTCCAAGTGCCCATAGTCTATATGCGGCCTGTCTGGCTTGTCTGGCAATTTACATCCATCGGCAACATTCCCGTTATACCCTCATCGTGATAGGTGCAGTGGTATGGATGCTGATGATGGGGATCTCAAGAGTTTATCTGGGTGTACATTTTCCTTCAGATATCATATCCGGCTGGAGTATCAGTTTTATTTGGATTTCGTTGTGGTATATGGTCTGGATCAGATATTGCGCGGCTCACAAATAAGAAAATTTAGATATAAATCTAATTAGAGGTGGAATAATGATGTCTGCAAAGCTTTGGGCACCTGCCCTGACTGCTTGCGCATTGGCAACAAGTCTTGCACTTGTTGGTTGTAGCAAAGATCCTAAAGAGGGCCAGCAAGCTGGTGCTCAACAACAAATGCCACCGACTGAAGTCGGTGTTCTTGTAGCACAACCGCAAAGTGTAGAGCAGTCTGTAGAGCTCTCAGGTCGTACAACAGCATTTGAAATTTCAGACGTACGTCCACAAGCCAGTGGCGTGGTGCTTAAACGCTTGTTCACGGAAGGCAGCTATGTACGTGAAGGTCAGGCCTTGTATGAAATCGATTCAAGCACCAACCGCACTACAGTAGATAATGCCCGTGCAGCGATTGCCCGTGCTGAAGCCAATCTGGGCGTATTGCGTGTGAAGGAAGGCCGTTACCGTCAACTGGTCGGTACCAACGCCATTTCTAAACAGGAATATGATGACATCGCGGCACAGGTTAAACTGGCTGAAGCTGATTTGAATGCCAATCGCGCAACTTTGCGTAATGCAGAAATCAATCTAGGCTATTCGACTGTACGTGCCCCGATTTCGGGCCAGACCAACCGTTCGTCTGTGACGGCGGGTGCCTTGGTGACAGCGAATCAGCCAGAGCCATTGGTGACGATTCAGCGTCTGGATCCAATCTATGTAGATATCAACCAGTCAAGTGCTGAGCTTTTACGTTTACGTCAACAGCTTAATCAAGGCAGCTTGAACAGTTCGAACAACACCAAAGTCAAGTTGAAGCTTGAAGATGGCAGTATCTACCCGGTTGAAGGCCGTCTTGCATTTTCCGATGCCAGCGTGAACCCTGAAACAGGTACTGTGACTTTACGTGCAGTATTCCCGAACAAAAATCACCTGCTTCTACCAGGTATGTTTGCCACTGCGCAAATCGTACAAGGTGAAGTACCGAATGCTTTCCTGATTCCGCAAGCAGCTTTGACCCGCACCCCAACAGGTCAGGCAATGGCGATGCTGGTCGGTGCTGACAATAAAGTGACGCCACGTCCAGTGACCACCGTTGGTTCCCAAGGCAGCAACTGGATTGTGACTGAAGGTCTGAATCCAGGCGATAAAGTGATTGTAGATGGTATTGCGAAAGTAAAACCTGAACAGCAAGTTGTACCAAAACCTTATCAACCTCAAGCTGCTGCACCGCAACAGCCTGCAGCCAGCGAGAAAAAGGCAGATGATGCTAAAGAGAAACCTGAACAAAAACCTGCTGCAAATGCATAAGGAGTAATGGTTCATGGCTCAATTCTTTATTCATCGCCCGATTTTCGCTTGGGTGATTGCATTGGTGATTATGCTGGCGGGTATTTTAACCATCAGTAAAATGCCGATTGCACAATATCCAACCATCGCACCACCAACCGTAACCATTTCTGCGACTTATCCGGGTGCATCTGCTGAAACTGTTGAAAATACAGTGACCCAGATCATCGAGCAGCAGATGAACGGTATGGATGGCTTGCGCTATATCTCGTCTAACAGTGCGGGTAATGGTTCTTCGTCTATTTCCTTGAACTTTGACCAGGGTGTCGATCCTGATATCGCACAGGTCCAGGTTCAAAACAAATTACAGTCTGCGACTGCCCTGTTGCCTGAAGATGTACAACGTCAGGGTGTGCGAGTGACCAAATCGGGTGCAAGCTTCTTGCAAGTTTTGGCATTCTATTCACCTGATAGCAGCCTGACTGCAGATGACATCAAAGACTATGTTAATTCGAATATTGCTGAACCTTTAAGCCGTGTGGCCGGGGTCGGTGAAGTTCAGGTCTTTGGTGGTTCTTATGCGATGCGCATCTGGCTGGATCCAGCCAAAATGGCAAGCCTGCAAGTAACGCCAAGTGATATTGCCACTGCAATCCGTACCCAAAACGCACAGGTTGCCGTAGGTCAGTTGGGTGGTGCGCCTGCAGTTCAAGGACAAGTGTTAAATGCGACGGTAACGGCTCAAAGTCTGTTACAAACGCCGGAACAGTTCAGCAATATCTTCCTGAAAAATGCCACTTCTGGTGCGCAGGTTCGCTTAGGTGATGTTGCACGAGTTGAACTCGGTGCAGATAACTATCAGTTTGATTCTAAATTTAATGGCAAACCGACTGGTGGTGTAGCAATCAAGCTTGCGACTGGCGCCAATGCCCTGGATACCGCACAAGCGGTTGAAGAACGCTTAAAACAGTTACGTCCGAACTATCCGCAAGGCATGGTCGACCAACTGGCGTTTGATACAACACCATTTATTGAACTGTCGATTAAGAGTGTAGTTAAAACCCTGATCGAAGCGATTATTCTGGTGTTCCTGGTCATGTTCCTGTTTCTGCAGAACTGGCGTGCCACCATCATTCCAACCATGGCGGTTCCAGTCGTCGTATTGGGTACTTTTGCCGTCATTAACATCTTTGGCTTCTCGATTAATACCCTGACCATGTTTGCCATGGTATTGGCGATTGGTCTTCTGGTCGATGACGCGATTGTTGTGGTCGAGAACGTCGAACGGGTCATGGTGGAAGAACATCTCGATCCGGTGGCTGCAACTGAAAAATCGATGAAACAGATTTCTGGCGCATTGATTGGTATTACCTCGGTGCTGTCGGCAGTATTCGTTCCAATGGCTTTCTTCGGTGGAACCACCGGGGTCATTTATCGCCAGTTCTCGATTACGCTGGTCACAGCGATGGTCTTGTCACTGGTGGTTGCCTTAACCTTTACCCCTGCCCTGTGTGCGACTCTGCTGAAACAGCATGATCCGAACAAGCCGGAAAGTAATGGTATTTTTGCGCGTTTCTTCCGCTGGTTTAATAGCAGTTTTGACAAGGTCTCTGTGAAATATCAGGGCGGCGTCAACCGCATGACCCACAGCAAGATTTTCTCAGGTGTGGTGTATGCCGTGGTACTGGGTATTATTGTGCTGTTGTTCCAGAAACTGCCTTCTTCGTTCCTACCGGATGAAGACCAGGGCGTGGTCATGACGCTGGTTCAGTTACCGCCAAATGCAACCTTGGAACGTACCGACAAAGTGGTCAGCACCATGACCAACTATTTCTTGGAAAACGAGAAAGAGCATGTCGAATCCGTCTTTAGTGTGGCAGGTTTCTCCTTCACGGGTGTGGGACAAAACGCAGGTCTGGCATTTATTAAACTGAAAGACTGGTCAGAGCGTCACAGTCCGGAATCTCAAATCGGTGCCATTATTCAACGTGGTATGGCGCTGAACATGATTGTCAAAGATGCGTCTTACATCATGCCACTGCAATTACCTGCAATGCCTGAACTGGGTGTGTCGGCTGGCTTTAACTTACAGCTCAAAGCTGCAAGTGGTCAAAGTCATGATCAGCTCCTGGCAGCACGTAATACGATTCTCGGTCTAGCAGCACAAGACTCGCGTCTGGCTGGTGTGCGTCCGAATGGTCAGGAAGATACTCCACAGTACCGTGTCATTGTCGATCATGCACAAGCCGGTGCATTGGGCGTGAGTGTTGCTGAAATTAACAGCACCATGGGTATTGCTTGGGGCGGTTCGTATATCAATGACTTCATTGATCGCGGTCGTGTCAAGAAAGTCTATGTTCAGGGTGAAGCTGGCTCGCGGATGATGCCGGAAGATCTGGACCAATGGTATGTGCGTAATAACCGCGGTGAAATGGTGCCATTCTCGGCGTTTGCCACAGGCGAATGGACCTACGGTTCACCACGTCTTGAGCGTTATAACGGCGTATCGTCCATGAACATTCAGGGTACACCTGCTCCGGGTATCAGCTCGGGCGATGCAATGGTGGCCATGGAAGAAATCGTGGCGAAATTACCAGAAATGGGCTTGCAAGGTTTCGACTATGAATGGACTGGTCTGTCTCTGGAAGAACGTGAGTCTGGCGCACAAGCACCATTCTTGTACGCGCTTTCACTGTTGATCGTGTTCCTGTGTCTGGCAGCCCTGTATGAAAGCTGGTCGATTCCGTTCTCGGTTCTACTGGTGGTGCCATTGGGTATTGTGGGTGCATTATTACTCACCTTTGGTGGAATGGTGCTGCTGCAAAACCCGAACCTGTCGAATAACATTTACTTCCAGGTGGCGATTATTGCCGTAATTGGTCTTTCTGCGAAAAACGCGATCTTGATTGTCGAGTTTGCGAAAGAATTGCAGGAACAAGGTGAAGAGTTATTTGAAGCGACCTTGCATGCGGCAAAAATGCGTTTACGTCCAATTATCATGACCACATTGGCCTTTGGTTTTGGTGTATTACCGCTTGCTCTGGCTTCAGGTGCGGGTGCAGGTAGCCAGCACTCAGTCGGTTATGGTGTACTTGGCGGCGTGATCAGCTCGACCTTGTTAGGTATCTTCTTTATCCCGGTATTCTACGTGTGGATTCGAAGTGTCTTTAAATACAAACCAAAACAACAAAATCAGGAGTATAAGTCGTAATGCAAAATGTATGGTCTATTACAGGTCGTAGCATTGCGGTATCTGCCCTTGCGCTTGCTTTGACGGCCTGTCAAAGCATGCGCAGTCCAGAGCCGGTTGCGCAGGCAGATATCCCGAGCAGCTATACCAATGCGTCTGGTACTTCTGTAGCAGAACAGGGTTATAAAAACTTTTTTGCCGATCAGCGCCTGTTACAGGTGTTGGATCTGGCATTAAACAATAACCGTGATTTGCGTATTGCTGCCCTCAATATTCAACGAGCTCAGCAACAGTATCAGATTACTGAAAACAACCAGTTACCGACGATTGGTGCCAGTGGTAGCGTATTGCGCCAGGACACCATGAATTCCCAGAATCGTGGTGCAGTGACGACTTATAATGTCGGACTGGGTGTAACTGCGTATGAACTAGATTTTTGGGGACGTGTCCGCAGCTTGCGTGACAATGCACTGGATAGTTTCCTGGCGACCCAAAGTGCTCGAGATGCGACGCAAATTGCCTTAATTGGTCAGGTGTCTCAGGCTTGGCTCAGCTACTCGTTTGCCAATGCCAATCTGGCTTTGGCTGAGCAAACGCTGAAAGCTCAGCTTGAATCTTTTAATCTGAACAAAAAACGTTTTGATGTCGGGATCGACAGCGAGCTTCCAGTGCGTCAGGCGCAAATTTCGGTTGAAACAGCACGTAATGATGTTGCGAATTACCGGACTCAGGTGGCACAGGCACAAAACCTGTTAAACCTGCTGGTCGGTCAGCAAGTGCCTGCGAATTTATTACCAGCACAACGCGTGACCCGCATCACTTCCAATACTGCATTGGGTTCAGGCTTGCCAAGTGATCTATTAATTAACCGTCCAGATGTCCGTGCCGCTGAATACCGTCTATCTGCGGCAGGTGCCAATATTGCGGCAGCACGTGCGCGTCTGTTCCCGACAATTAGTCTGACTGGTTCAGCAGGTTATGCCTCTACTGATTTAGGCGACCTGTTTAAGTCGGGCAGTTTTGCTTGGTCATTTGGTCCGAGTCTGGATATTCCAATTTTTGATTGGGGCACCCGTCAGGCCAATATCCGTATTTCTGAAACCGATCAGCAAATTGCCTTGTCAGATTACGAAAAGTCGATTCAGACTGCTTTCCGTGAAGTGAATGATGCTTTGGCGGTACGTCAGAATATTGGTGATCGTCTTGCAGCTCAGCGCCGTCTGGTCGAAGCAACCAACACCACCTATCGCTTGTCGCAGGCACGTTTCCGCGCCGGGATTGACAGCTATCTGACTGTACTGGATGCACAGCGTGCGTCTTATGCAGCAGAACAAGGTTTGTTATTGCTTGAACAGGCCAATCTGAACAATCAGGTTGAAGTCTACAAAACCCTGGGTGGCGGCTTGAAAGTCAACACGACGGATATCTTGCTGAACACACCGTCTGTGTCTGAACAGCGCCGTGCGGCAGAACAACCAGCGCAATAAATTCCAGATAGATCAAGAAAAGCTCACTTCAGTGGGCTTTTTTTATTGCATTTTCAAGGGAGTTTTCCTATTGTCATAGACTAGCGATTTATTTAGAAAACATGCACATGTTACTTAGCAATCTGGAATCTGTACCGGGACATACCATTCGCCAGCAAATTGATGTGGTGTATGGCAGTACCGTACGCAGCAAACATGTCGGACGTGACTTACTGGCCGGCCTGAAAAATATTGTCGGTGGTGAGCTTACCGCCTATACTGAACTGCTGGAAGAATCCCGTCAGGAAGCCATGAACCGCATGATTGAAAAAGCCCGCAGCATGGGTGCCAATGCAATTGTCGGCATACGTTTCTCGACCTCTAATATTGCCCAAGGTGCTTCTGAACTCTTTGTTTATGGGACAGCCGTAGTGGTTGATCCGATCATGCCAAAATTGCCCGACCCTTTTCCGCAGGCAGATTAAAACATGGATGGTTTAATTCTCCAGATCATCATTTTTGCCATTCTGTTTAGTGTCGGTTTCGGCTTTGGTCGTTATAACGAACGTAAACATTTTCGTTATCTGGATGAACAGGAACAACGCCTGGCATATATCCGGATGAACAATAGCCGCTTCGCTGTGTCTGAATATTCCGGACAGATGATCAGCAGCAATGTGGTCATTTCTCATGATTATTTTAAATATGCGATTGCCAATGTGCAGAATATGCTCGGTGGCCGTCTGACCAGCTATGAAAGTGTAGTAGAACGCGCACGACGTGAAGCAATTGTGCGATTAAAACTCGAGGCCGAAAAAATCGGTGCGACTCAGATTATGGGCATTCGGCTCAGCACCACAGAACTCGGTATGCAAGGTGGCATGGTAGAAGTCTTTGCTTATGGCACTGCAATCTAACAACCTGCTCAATCGATCTAAACCTCGGTTCAGAAAAAAATTTATTGAGATGATCACGCCTGCTGCGTGATCCGCGCAGTCAAATTACTCAACTCGAATCAGTTCGACACCTTTAGGATGAAATGTCGTAGAGGAAATAACTAAGGCTGCTACTCAGGCCGTTGCAATCTTCTTTATTGCAAACGGTTCTGTGTTAGGATCTTGAGAAGTCAGCAAAACAAATATAAATGGCATGATGCAGCTTCTTCAATCTATAAAAACGGCACTTCAATCCCGTCTGTATTTCTTTATTATTTTCCCAGCCATCATTGGATTTTATCTGGTTTTACAGACAGTCACCCCTTTGAGCTGGTCAAGCTGCCTCTTGATCAGCTGGAATATCGCGATTTACGCTTATTTATTATTGACCATAAAAAAACTCTGGCGTATTGATCATGCTCATATTCTGCAACGCGCCATGCAACAGGATGCCAGCAAATGGATCATTCTGTTTCTGGTGATCATCACCCTGATCATGTGTTTTATAGCGATTATTATTGAAATTAATCACTTACCCAAAGATACCACCATCCGAACCGGTCATTTAATCTTGTCAGTTCTGACCATTATTTCAGCCTGGTTCTTGATGCATACGATTTTTGCAATTCATTATGCACATGACTTTTATTTGGCGCTCGACAAACAGCAACAAGGTGGACTGGATTTCCCCAATACCACCAGACCGACTTATCCGGACTTTCTATATTTTAGTTATATTATCGGGACTTCTGCGCAAACTGCAGATGTATCCATTACTTGCCAATCCATGCGAGTCTTGAATACCCTACATTTGCTTTTGGCTTACGGATTCAATACCACCATTCTGGCCATCAGTATTAACGTGACGGCAAACTTTATCAGTACTTAAAAAAGTTTTTTGGATAGTGGCAGTGCCCTGAAAATAGAGATCTACCGCCCAATTAGCTACCACTACCCAGCGTCTACCTAATCAGTTTTTAAATTAGGTCGATCACACTATTTGATTGCTTCAAGCGGTGAGACCTTTACGCAATTCATCTTCGACGATGCTGAGTTCAATTTCACTAAATTTACGAATCTCACCTTCCGCATGCTTTTCTAGCATGCCACCGAGCAAAGGCACTTTGACTTTGACTGTCCAGTTTAACTGAAACTGGATCTGGTCTTCATCTCCAGTGACTGCACGCTGACAGATGGCCTCGATCGGCAAGTTCGCACCGAGTTGTACCGTCGAAGTCATTTCATTCAGATCGCTGACATCGGTACGCTGCAAACGGAATGCATCTTTGAGTAATTTTTTTGCGATATCCGGAATATTAACATCCAGATTATAAGCGCGTTTCAGGGTATACATATGCCCCTGCTTTTCCGAAACCAGAATTTCCAAGTTTTGCGCAGGAATTCGATGGCAAACTGCCTCATGCAAACGAATATCATTGGCCAAACGCTTAAATTCATCAATAGACACGCCATTGATAATTGCTTTCACGGTGAACTGATGTGCCATGCTAATTTTTCCTTATTTTTATTACGATATTCGCCTATGCCACTCCCGACCAATGCGAATAAAAATCAAATACAGAGATGACTCTGCAATTTATATCAACTTTATAGCGGATGTCATTATTCTTTTATCGGGAAATTCCGGCAGCCCGGTCAATGTTTGCAACATAGTTTTACTGAAAGCTGTGCCTGTCCACAGCTGATCTGTAGCTGCGCTTCGCCATAATAAATCACGGCATGAAACTCATCGGCACCATCATCTAGACCGGAAATATAGTATTCTGTACCAACCGGAAAATCCTGCAACCAGTCAACCTTATAAAAATCCGAGACCGAATCAAACTGCAAATACAGTTCAGGCTCAGCTTCGATCTTCATCGCCAGAGCAATAAACTTCTGTAATTTTGCTTGATGAAAATCAATGATCATAGCGCTCCTGCCTTTTTAGTCCGGATCATTGCTCGCCAGACTTCGTACATTTTAAATGACTATTTCAAGGATACGACTCTCGAGTTTTGATGTTTTTCTAGCACAAGATTATGGCTTAAAGGAGATAAATTATATGGGCTATTTCCGCCAAGCGGCAGAAAAAATCTGAGCTAAGGCATGAGATACCTTTTCTGAATTGCAATGGCTTAAGTACGTAGTCTGAGATCTTCAATCGTACAGAATGACTGAAAGTGGTGTTCTAAGCACAGTCAGAATGCAAAAGTTCCCTGCGAATTTCATGCCGGTGCTCTTCTCCAAAACGGTCGACATGTGCATAGAATACGCCATAGCGACCGACATAATATTCCAGTGACTGATCATAAAAATTCCAGAAAATAGACCATTCGCCTAAATCCATCTGACGAATCTGGGTGCCACTATGCATTGGCATTTTTTGTAATAGTTCTTGCTGTAACTGTTCGGCCTGTGCCCGATTCTCAATATGCACCTGCCGTTGAAAGAATCGCTGTGCCACATCATCAAACAGTTCCAGTTCATAAGCATCCACCAGATGTACTTGCTGCTCTTGTTCGATGATCTCTTGCTCTGTCATGCTGGAAATCTGTGCCGGTTTTTCTGGTCGCTGACGCGCCAGATGGCGCTGAGCTTTATAGATCTTTCTGCCTACGATCCAGGCAGCATTCAACATGAATAAAACACATAACAACAGCAGTAATTTCAGCATGGTTGATGATCTCATGTGACTAATTTTATTTTTATGGTTATAGGATCAAGATTCATTTGAATAGTCCCTTTTGACTCAGCATACGTCTATTTTTTATACAGTGCAAACTTGAGGCATATTTTTACTATTTATCTCCTCTGCTTGCTCATTTGTGCCTAGATTCGAACTTCGATTTATTCAAAAATTGATTTACTTTGATTTTTTATTTTTAACTCGGTAATGAGATTCAAGAACTTGAGATAAACAAACAGGACAAATCATCAACAGAACCAATCTTCACATTAATAAATCACAGCAAAGATTCTCAAAAAACTACAATATTGTTCTGTTTTTTACCCTCTTCTTTTTTATCAAATAAACCTTCCCTATAAATGTTCGAGAAAATGAATAATATTATGATTCGTGAAGGGAGGGTCGAAGATATACCTCAAATTATTCAGGTCATTCATGACAGCATTCAGTCCTGTGTACTGGATCATCAGCGTGAAGAAAGCAAAATTCAAACCTGGCTAGAAAAATTTGATCATGCCAGCCTGATTGTCGATATGCTGTATAACGATTGCTGGGTTTATCTCATCTATGACAAGGTCGTCGGGTTCTTATTGGTCAGTGATGCTGGAGAAATCCGGATGCATTATGTGGCCCAACACTGCCAAAGGCTGGGGTTTGGCACCGAGTTATTTCATCAAATGCATCGCGCTTTATTAAAGAAAAAAATTCATCAGATTGAAATACAGTCTACTCAAACTGCCTTAAGTTATTATCAACACTGCGGCTTTCATCCCCATTCTGCCGAGTCAGAAGATGAATCGCGTTATCTGTATAAATATGTTTTTTAATCGGCCTCTTTTTCAATTTTCAACTGATCACGTCCTGCCTGTTTGGCGGCGTAGAGCTGCACATCTGCCGCTTTCATCAATTCATGAATATCTGCATAGCCATGTTTTTGTTCAACCCAGGCCGCGCCCATACTAACCGTAACATAATCTTTTTCATCTGGCCGATTCAGATGTTGCATACGCTGTTCCCGAATCTGGTTTAACACATTTTCCAGATTTTTAAGGGCAGTTTGAACCGGCATTCCAGTGAGCAGAATCGCAAACTCTTCACCACCATAACGTGCCAGATAGCCAGACGGTGGCAAAGTGCCTTGAATAATCCTGACCAGATTTTTCAGGATTTCATCGCCTTTTAAGTGACCATAGTAGTCATTATAGTTTTTAAAAAAATCGACATCGAGCATGGCAAAAATCAAGGTATGTTGCGGCTGTTGTTGGGTTTGTAAAAACTGCTGCTGGATTTCATGATTTAAGGCACGCCGGTTAAAAGCCCCGGTCAATGCATCAATATTCATCTGCTGTTCCAGTTTGGCATTCACTTCACGCAGCTGCTGAGTGCGTTCTTTGACTTTTTGATCAAGCGAATTATTGAGCGCGATCAGGTTCAGGTTTAGCTGTTCAGTCTCATAAGTTTGATGTGCATAATGTCTGGACTGCTGAAACATAATCAACAAGGCATATAAACTGGTGGAAATGAAAGACAAATGTGTGGTTTGAATAACATTAATCAGCAAGAGATAGTCATTTAAAAATGTCAGACACAAGAAAATAATGGCAAACAGATTCAGGCGTGAATACGGTTGCTTATCACGTAGGGTCTGATAAAACCCGTACATAAAATTCCCAATAATCACCAGACCATAAATCGCACTATAGAGCGCAAGACGTTCAAATAACTCGGGGGTAGAAAATAGCGTCACACTGATATTCAAAATCAATAAGACGATCGCAATATAATAAATCAGCGGTTTTAAATAGCGCTGATTAAACAGATGCATATAACTGAGGAAAAATAATACCGCCAGAAACGTAAACAGATACTCTAAACGTGTTCCCCATAACCAGTCGATATTGGTAAATACCGAATAGGCATAGGGCGCTGAAAACAGGTTATGCAGGGCCAGAAAGATAATAAAACAGCCAAACACAAAAATGCTTTTGCTATTACGCTCTTTCGATCCTCGAAATATTGAAAACAGGATATTGAAAACACCCACCCCGAGTACTGCGCCACAGGCCATGGCAATACTCATCATCAACTGCTGGAATTGACGATTGACTGTACCTGCGACCCCAATCTGCATTGGGCGTTCCAGCCCTCCATGCAAATGAGTGTAATTCGAGGCCTGAATGCTTAAGGTAATGTATTCACTGTCTGCAACGAAATAGCCAATCCGGGGGGCTTTTTCAGTGATCTGCTGTTCAGGTGTTTTACTGATTTGCCCAAGCCGGACAATAAACTGTCCATTGACATATACCCGATAGGCGCCGTATTGGGTTGGAATCCGAATCGCGATGCGTCGCCCGAGAAATTCTTTCGGAATTTTAAAATAACCAATAAAGGTACCGTAGCCAGAGTTTGAACCCGCTAGAGTTTTAAAAGAGGCTGGCAATTCAACTGTTTTTGACTGGAGTACGGGGCTGGGCTGAACAATAAACTGACTCGGATAAAACAGCCATTTTCCCTGCAAAGGACTCGTACTATGTTCGGTAAAATGAACTTCAGTAATATGGTCGTGAGATTGCTGCTGAAATGACGGCGAAGGGAGTTCATCCTGAGCGATTGCTGAACTTATGATGCAAGTCATCCAGCTCAAGGCACAGACAAATACGAAAAAACAGACATTCCTTATCAAGTTATGCAAATACGTTATATCTCAAAATAATTCTTTATTATTCTTATAATCTACAAGGAATATTTTTGATTTCAAATCTTTTTAGATGTTTTTTGTAGCGTCTCCGGCACAGTCTATTTTGAAGCGACTGTACCAGAACCATCATACATTTTTGAATAAAAAATATATTTTATATTCAGCCAGTTAAATCATTTTAATCACGTGTTTTTACGTCAAACAATTCAATTTCAAAAATCAGGTTGGAATTGGCCGGAATGACTTTACCCATTTTGCGTTCGCCATAGGCCAAATGTGCAGGCACCATCAGTTTACGCTTACCGCCAACTTTCATTCCCAGAATACCCTGATCCCAACCTTTGATCACACGACCGGTACCAATAACAGTTTCAAAATAATTACCGCGGTCAATAGAAGAGTCAAACTTGGTTCCATCTTCCAGCCAGCCAGTATAGTGCGTGGTAATTAAGGCACCTTTCACCGCTTCTTTACCTTCGCCTACTTTTAAATCAATAATTTCAAGTTCGTTGATCATGGTTATTTACCTGAGAGGAGCATAAAATTCAAAGCTCAGTATAAACTGGAATGCTCTATATTTTTAAGTCTGGGCCATTGATGGGTTAAAAGCTGAGTTCCTGAATATTCTTATCATTGAGTAAATACTGGGTTAATTCTTGATGATTCTTGGCCGATCCCATCAGAATCCAGCGTCCGACAATCTGTTGATCAATTTTTTTTTGTGAGGAATGCACCACTTTTAACTGATAACGTTTAAATAACATTTCGTAGTGATCGGAATCATTCTGATCGAATGGGCAGACGATTTCATAGCTGCGTTCCTGATTCAGAGATTCAATGCCACGCTGAACATACATTAATAGAACCAGCACCGCCATGACAATAAAAGTAGCCCAAATACTTAAGAGTTCATAGCCAGCACCGACTGCCATGCCGAGTGCAGCTGTCATCCAGATGGTGGTCGCGGTGGTAATCCCGGAAATACGGTTATCATCTTTCAGGATAACACCAGCACCTAGAAAACCCAGTCCAGTCAAGACATTGGCGGCCAGCCGGTCAGGATTGGCCACGCCTATTTTCAGGGAGATAATGGTAAATAAACAGGAACTCAGACTGACCATAATCATGGTACGCAGTCCGGCAGATTTACTATGATACTCACGCTCTGCACCAATAATTGCGCCGATCGCGACAGCCAGCAGTAAATCATAAAGTTCATGGTACATGGTGCAGCCCTGCGTATTCTTATCCCTCAGATATACGCAATTTGAGCTACAGGATACAAGTCCAGACTTGCATCCTTATTTGGCCTTATTGTAACTGTTCCCACTCCACCAGCACCTGGCCCTGATCACCGATCAAGGTCCATTCACCATCCATCACATTGAGCTGTAACTGCATGGTGCGTTCGCATAATTGTGGCAATGCGTCGGTGGTTGCGGTAGATAACTTCCACACTTCCACATTTTTTAAGGTTTTTAATTTGCTGCTGCGCTTATACCATTCATCCACCGCAGAACCATAGGTGACAACTGCGACCTGCTTGCAACGCGCACTGGCCTTTTTGACTTTATCTTCATCCGGGCTACCGACTTCAATCCATTTGACCAGTTGACCGGTCAGATCTTTTTCCCAGAGTGCCGGTTCATCGGTTTCAAAAAGATCCTTGGTAAATTCCAGCGCTTCATCGGCATAGCGTGCATAGGCCAAAATACGCACCATCAAGCGTTCAATGGTTTCTGAAGGATGCAGCGCCATCGTCAGCTGATAGTCTGCATAACGATGCGTATCCATGTCCGCAATATTCAAATCAACCTTATAAATCGTCGCTTTTAACGCCATCACATAATCCTCAAATTTGGCGCCTAGCATATAAGATTTAGCGCTATTTTGCTGAACAGATTTAGGCCAGTAATTCATTCAGCGCACTAGAAACAGTACCATTATTTCTCTGGATCCATACGACATTGCATCAGGGCAGTTTCAAAGGCCAGCCAATCCCGTGACTGTTGATAAATCACTTCTACCCGGTTATCAATGCCTTCATCTGCCGACTGATAATTAAACTGCTCAGGATTAAAATTAAAGCTTTTCCAGCCTTGATCCGTATTAAAAATTCCCTTGATTCTGAGCCAGTCTTTTTGTTCACAGAGCAGATCCAGCAGATCATAAAAATTGAATTGCCAGCGTTTTGGCAATTTCCAGCCCGCAACCTGATAACCCTGCGCGCTTTCTACATAATGATAAGGCATTTGCTGAATCACTAAGGGCGTATCTGCTGAACGGGTGATCTGTTGCTGTTTTAACAAAGGCTGAATCTGACGGGCGGAACCCCGATAGTCCTGCTTGATCAGTTCGATATCGAGTTGTCCATGCTCGGTGAACAACCACTGTTGGGCATAAGGTTGATATTCTGTCTGAAGTTGCGTGAGTGCTGCGTGGTCTGCGGTTGTCATCAAGTCAGTATGTGAAATCACCACAATATGCGCTGCCTTGAGTTGGTCTGCGTACAGGTTTTGCTGAGTCCAGTCTCGATCATGCAAACGTGAACCATCTACCACTGTGACCAATGCCTGCATGTTTAAATGACTCTGCCAGTGCGGTTCGGTCAGCTGTTCCAGTAATTGGCCAGGATGCCCCAGTCCGGTAGGTTCGATAAACAGACGATCCGGTTTCACTTCTGACAGCAGGCGTGACAAGGCAATCTGCATCGGCAATTGGCTACTGCAACATAGACAACCACCCAACAGCTCTTTGACCGCATAACCCTGATCTTGCGGCAATAACTGCTGGTCTACCCCAATCTGGCCGAATTCATTCATTAGCACAGCCCAGATTTCCTGTTCCGGTTTTTGCTGTAATAAATGTTTGAGTAGTGTGGTTTTACCTGCACCCAAAAATCCGGAAATGATATGGACAGGAATAGCCTGCGACGCTGACAGAATTTTCAAAATCGACTCTCAAGAGATTGAATAGAAATAGTAATACTCTGCATTATAAAGCACAGTGTGACTTTATAATGCGTGTTCTTCGCAAACACGGCGTGAAAATCACAGAGATAAAAATTAATAGAATGATCCCAAATTACCAATTTTCTATGTTAACTTTTATTTCAAATTGGATTCTTGAAATATTCACACACACTTTCATTAAATAAAACTCCGCATAATTAACAGAAATAAAACAACTTTCTCAGTTTTGTATCTGCTGGGTTATTCCCTGCGTGTCGCTTTTGTTAATTGATTTGCTCAGTAAAATTTCAGTGCTTAGGATGGGCATCTGTCGAATTGATGTGATGGTCAGCTCGGCAGATTACATGACATGAATAAAAGGATGCCAAAAATGAAATATGCACAAATCTTACTTGCCACTACGCTTACTGCTGCTGCAGCCACCAGTTTTGCTGATAGTAAAACTACAGATGCGAAAACCACCACTGCAGAAGAAAAAGTGATTGTGACTACCCAGGAATTACCTGAATCGAATGCTCCTGTTGCAGGCGCATCTGCAGAGCAGCCTGCTGCCTCTGAAGCTGCTGCGGAAACTACGACACCTGCAAAACCTGCTGCACGTTAAGTGATTGAACAACTCGTTTAATCCTTCAATGAAGATATCAGGGACAGTAATTCTCCAGTAGGCTTTGTCCTATACTGCCCCCGATATTATTCGATGCTGAATCATGCTTGATGCTGGTTCAGCATTTTTATTGCATAAAATCTATTTATCACCATAGTCAAAACTGATCATAGAATTAATACAGGCTATCAAATTTTTATTATTTTTATAATTAAAATCAATTATTTATTTAAAAACCACCTATTTCAATCCAATATTATCCATATACTTAAGCTACTATTGCCTAACTTGTTTCTGGCTTCTATCTAACTGTCCCTTAATAGCATCAAATGCAAGTCGATTGAGTGGACATTCGCTATGAGCAATACTAATTACACTACTGAAGTGGCAATCCTTGGCGCCGGCCCTGTAGGCTTAACCATTGCCAACTATCTGAGCAAGCAAGGCGTAGCTGTCACGATTGTCGAGCAACTGGATAGTTTGATTGATTACCCACGTGCGATTGGAATCGATGATGAATCCTTACGTACCATTCAATCTTTGGGTTTAGTCGATCAAGTCTTACCGCATACCACTCCGAATCATGCGATGCGCTTCTTGACGCCTAAAGGTCGCTGTTTTGCAGATATTCAGCCTTTAACACGTGAGTTTGGTTTCTCGCGCCGTAATGCCTTTATTCAGCCACAAGTCGATAACGTCCTACTGCAAGGCTTAAAGCAATATAAAAACACCCAAGTGCTATTTTCTCGTCAATTGACCCAGTTTAGTCAAGATGCTGACGGCGTAACACTCAATCTGCAAAATAAAGAGGGCGATGCAGAAACCATCCGCGCTCAATATCTGATTGCCTGTGATGGCGGTAATTCTTATGTGCGCCGCAACCTGGGCATTGCCTTTGAAGGTAAAACCGCACCGAATCAATGGATCGTGATTGACCTTGAGAATGATCCGCTTGCTACACCACATATTTACTTATGTTGTGATCCGGTTCGTCCTTATGTATCAGCCGCATTGCCACATGGTATTCGCCGGTTTGAATTTATGGTTATGCCGGGTGAAACGCAGGAAGAACTGAGCAAACCGGAAAATATTGCCAAACTTCTTTCTAAGGTTTTACCAAGCACAGATGGTATCGAAGTGATCCGTCAGCGTGTCTATACCCATAATGCTCGTATTGCCAACAAGTTCCGTGTCGACCGTATTTTACTTGCCGGTGATGCAGCGCACATTATGCCGGTATGGCAAGGTCAGGGTTATAACAGCGGTATGCGTGATGCCTTTAATCTGGCTTGGAAAATGGCGCTGGTTGTTCAAGGCAAAGCTGGCCCAGCACTTTTAGATTCTTATCAGATCGAACGTAAAGACCATGCCAAGGCGATGATTGACCTGTCGGTGATGGCAGGTCACGTATTGGCACCACCGAAAAAATGGCAAGGTTTTGTTCGTGACGGCATTGCCTATGCCCTGAACTATATCAAACCGATCAAGCAGTATCTGCTGGAAATGCGCTTCAAACCAATGCCGAAATATCATGACGGCGCACTTTTGAGCAAGGGAGCCAAGAACTCTCCGGTTGGCAAGATGTTTATCCAGCCTCAGGTTCAGCTGGCTTCAGGTGAAACTGTATTACTGGATGAAATGATCGGCAATGATTTTGCGATTATTGCCTGGGGTGTCGATCCGAAATGGGGTCTGAGTCCTGAGACGTTGCAACAGTGGAAAACGCTCGGCGTGAAATTCATTCAGGTAATTCCTGCGGTGCAATTGCAAAATAGCCAGCGCAAAGAGTATGAAGATGTCATCACCATTGGTGATATCGGCACAGATATCCGCTCGTGGTTTGGTAACACGTCTGAATCCGTCGTGATCTTGCGTCCTGACCGTTTCGTGGCTGCGCTGGCCATTCCTCAATCGATGGAAAGCACCAGCCAGCAACTGTTTAAAAAGCTTTACCTGAAATAATATTAGAGTCACTTTTCACCACGCTTCGGCGTGGTTTTTTTATTGTTTTTAGATATCTCGGACAATATATAGACCGAGGAATTAGACTCGGTATTCCTGAAACCAGGGGATATCTTTCAGGGAATCACGAGAGGCCATCTGCTGCAGGAAGGGCCTGAACTCATCAAATGGCGGTAAAATTTTCGCAGAGATCGTGAAGATCAAACAGTAAGCCACATATAGGTCCGCAGCCGAGACTTTTTCACCCAACAGATAAGGATTGGCCTGCTCGATGCCCTGTTTCATAAAATCAAATACGGCTGCTTCATTCCCAAAACTTAAACTTCTCCGGTTCTTTTCAATATTTTCTGGCGACACCTGTAAATTTTTTATATCGATATATTCGGTAAAGGGTCCATGACAGAAAAACATCCATTTCAAATACGCCCCACGCTTCGGATCATCCAAAGCAGGTGCCAATCCTTTGTCAGAATACTTATCTGCCAGATAGATAAAAATGGCGGCCATTTCTGAAATGACGATCTCCTGATCTACCAGACAGGGAACTTTTCCCATCGGATTCATCTGTGTATATGCCTGCTGATGCATATCCTCATAGGCAATCTCCACCTGCTCAATCTGATCTTCAATTTGTAATTCTTTCAGCAAAGGCAACAAGGTCAGGCCACGTGATTGCGGATTGTTATAGAGCTTCATCATCCTGCTTCAACCGGTTTTTTTATTGTTAGAGGTTCAGTATAAAGCGATTTGCAGTTCCGATTTAAAAGGATGTGCTACAGATCATTTCTGTCGCACTGCTTTTTCGATGGGCTGATCAACGATGCAGATATTAGAAAAGATCCACACAAAACTTTTCTTTTAATACTTTTAAAATCAGATCAATCACCACATGTTTTTGATCCTTGCGATAATTGGCATAGAGCCCAATCATCGGCAACGGTTCCAGCGTCTTTTTCACCACAATATTATCGCCGAGCAATGGAATCACATAGGTCGGCACCAGACTCCAGCCCACCCCATCCCTACCAGATTGACATTGAGCAGGATATTGGTGGAATACTGCACCACATTCACTTTTAATTTAGACTGTTTAAAAAAATCCTGAATCAGCTTATGCAGTTGCGGTGAGGACTGCTCATCACTAATTACAAAGTCCTGACTTTCAAAACTCTTGATACTGACATAGGGCAAGGCCGCAGCCGGGGAATCTTTGGGCACAATCAAGGTTAAAGGCTCATCAAAAATGCGGATCGAATCAAACTCACTTAACTGCCCCGGATAACGGGTAAAGGCAATGTCGATCTGTCCATTTCTTCAGGCACTAAACTGCTCTGCATCGGTCAGACTATGAAACTGTGCTTTCAGTTCAGGAAAATGCGCGCGGATATTCGGCATGATATAAGGAAAGACTTTCATTTCCGCGACCGGCACGAATCCGATATTCAGCTGATCCTGCTGTGCATTCGCGATCTGTCTGGCAGTCTGAATGGCGCGCTCTGCATGCTCAAGACTCAGTAAAGCTTCTTTTAAAAACGCCTGTCCAGCTTCAGTTAGCCCGACCTTACGGTTATTCCGCTCTAGCAACTGTACGCCAACCTCACGTTCCAGATCCTTGATTTGCTGACTCAATGAAGGCTGTACCGTATTTAATTTTTCCGCGGCACGGGTAAAGTTCAGTTCCTGCGCCACCGTAACGAAATAACGTAAATGTCTTAATTCCATTTTATAACTCTAAACTTGCCGGGCGCTTATTTTGCTTTTTGGCAACATACTGACGATAAACCAATATCGTCACAATGACGAGTGCGGCACTCAAAACATAAGTAGTTTCAAAGCCCCAATAGGCAATCAATACTCCCATTGCCACGGAACCGATCGCTAAACCCAGATCAAACAGGGTAAAGAAGGTTGAAATCGCATGTCCCATACGCTGTTTGTCGACCGACTGAATGGCCAAGGTCTGCAAACATGGGAATAGTGAACCATAACCGATGCCAATAAACACTGCCGACAACCATAATATCCATTGATTGGAAATCAGACTGACAATCACCAGACCAATGGCAAAGAAAATAAATGAAGGATAAATCACCGCACTGGGTCCCTTACGGTCATAAATCTTTCCAACCCAAGGTCTGACCAGCAACATGGATGCTGCAAATACAATAAAGAATACGCTGGTATAGCCCAAAAGCTGCTTGGTTTCACTAAATGCAGTAATAAAACTCATGATGCCCGAGTAGGCAAAAGCGGTTAGTAAAGCCACAAAACTTACCGCCAGAACTTTGACTTCCAGAATATACTGCAAGCTCAAGCTGGTTTTTTCTGTGCTTATAGCTTCAGGTTTTGGTAACTCTGTGATTTTGAGCATCCAACAGAAAATGAGCCCCAAAGAAATGATAACGGCAAGAATGCCAAATAAGACTTTGAAGCTGGTGAACTGAATCACGGTCAATGCCAGCAAGGGCCCAAAAACCACACCCAGATTGGTCGACATGACGAAATAGCCCATGCCCTCACCTTTGCGCTGTTCAGGAATAAATTCATTAGCGACGGGTACTGCCACCGTGGTCAGAATACTGAACCAGATACCATGTAAAAAACGCAACAGCAACAGCGACCACATGCTATCTACCAGCAAATAACTAAAGGAAAATAAGGCAAAAATCACGCCTGCACCGCGCATCGAGATTTTCTTGCCGAGCTTTTCGATGATCATGCCGGAAAATGGCCGAACCGCAATCGAAGAGGCCAAAAATAGTGTCAGCGCCAGACCCGCTTCTTTTACCGAACCGCCCAGATCTTTCATGATGTAAATCGGCAAGATGGTCAGTAAGGCAAAATAATAAACGAACAGGAAAAAATTATTGAATAAGCACAAGATAAATGAGCGATTCCATAACCGCTCAGCGCTAACTGACATAATCACCAACTCTTAAAATTTGTAGGGAAATAGCACAAACTCAGGCTTGAACAGTGACCGGATGCAAGGCCAACTCGACCAGATTCTGGATATAGTGTTCATCTGGAATCCGGTTGAAAAAAATGATCTGGTAATGAATCGGGCCGTATAAGGTATCCAGCATTAAATCAAAAGGATAATCCGAGCGAATTTCTCCCCGTTCAATCGCTTGCTGAATCAGTTGATGGGTCTGTTGCCGACGTGGCAAGAGATATTGCTGAAAGAACTCACCTGCCAGTTCGCGGTGATTGGCAATCACTACCAGCAAAGCCCGACCGACCGGATGATTCAGCGCTTGAGATAAAGAACCGAGTTGTTGAATGAGATTGCTTTTCAGGCTTTTAGAGGTATCCAGCTCAAATACCGAAGCTGTATGCTGTTTGAAAGTGTACAGCACCAGTTCCGATTTATGTTTCCACCATCGATAAATCGTGGACTTGCCAACACCGGCACGTGCCGCTACATCTTCAATCGTCAGCTGATGATATTCACATTCTGCCAGCGCATCTGCGACCGCCTGTAAAATGCACTGCTGTCGTCGGGAACTTTTTTCGTCACTGCTCATATTTTTCTACTTAACTTTTAAGATCTAAAAATCGAAACGATACGTATCGTTTTATATTAGGGTAAAAAATAACAAAGCTCCAGTGAAAAACTGAAATTGATGCAAAAAAAAGACCTTCATATGAAGGTCTTTTCTCAATCACGATTTAACTTAACTCTGTGCAGTCTTTTTATAAATGCTGCATGAAGGATGATGATTTTCTTGCAAACGCGCGACTTTACGCTGTTCTGCTGCTTCAAAACGGCAACGTTTCCAGTCATTGTCTAGGTTCAAAGCTGGAATCTGTTTTGGTTTACCATTTTCATCCACCGCGACCATGGTGAAATAACAGCTATTGGTATGACGTACCGTTCTCTTTTGAATATTCTGGGCTTCTACCCGAATCCCGATTTCCATCGAGGTACGGCCAACATGGTTCACACTGGCCAGAAATGTAACCAGTTCACCGACGTGAATCGGCTCTTTAAAATTCACCTTGTCTACAGATAAGGTCACGACATAACTACCCGAATAGCGACTTGCACACGCATACGCCACCTGATCCAATAATTTCAGAATGGTTCCACCATGAACATTTCCTGAAAAATTTGCCATATCTGGCGTCATGAGAACTGACATCGTTAACTCTGACTGGTCATCCGACACTGCTGCAATTTGATCTAAAGGGGCCATCGTTTTCTTTGAACTCTTTGAATGACAAGGTTATCGTTTATTATTATAGCGTTTTTAGCATGAATAAAATGTTCAATTCGGCAAATGAAGCATCACAATTATTGATATAGAAAATGTATTCATACAGAAAAAAATATATTTAATTGCTTAAAATCTCAGTTAGAAAGTTAAGTGCCAATAAATCAACACTTATTTATCTGGGGTTGATCACACAGCAACTGAGAATTTTTCACTGTTTTAAGCTCTGAACAAAAATAATTCAGGAAAATAAAAAGGCTCTGTGTGATTTAAAGCATCACTGGCCTGAGCATTTCCTGCGCCACGTTCTGATAACTTAAAATTTGTTGACCATCCAAGGTCGTTTCAACGGTAAAAGAACCATCCTGATGGGTCGCGGTCACTGTAAAAATATAGTGTTCGAATTGTGCCAGTTTGACCTGCTGTCCAATTTTAATATGCATCATGATGTCTACATCTGTGTAGTGATCTTTTCAAACTGCATTCTGGCATGAACATCGATGCTTTTGAATATTTGATCAACTTAAGTATAAGAATATTAAAATTTTAATTTAAGATGAATAAGGCTTATTATTTAAAACAATATAATTATAATTCAATTTGTTATATTTAAAATTAATTTTATCTTTTGCGATAATTCCGACTGACTGATACACATAGGCAATCATCTTATCTTTTATAACAATCAGTTAAGCGTTACAGCCGATGATCCGTTATCCTTTTGATTGAATATCCCTATACTGCGATATAGGGATAAACAGAAATTTCAAAAAAAAGATTTATTGAGCTTGATGTTCATGTACCACAAACTGTGGAATGCGATGTCCTTGAGCATAATCATGTTTTTGGTAGGCTTGTGAAATTTCCATCAACTTTAACTGGGTCGCCTCGGCACCAGCCTGCATGGTGAGTTCCCTGCCACGTACATCAAAGATATGGCCTTTTTCGCGTAAGTCCGGCTGAATCACCACATCTGCATGCTTTAATTCTTCATGTGCCAGATGTTGCTGCATAATATTAATGTTCTGATTAAACAGTCCCCAGACATTGGTGGTTTCCGTGTGAATGGGCTGTGCCAGAATATCCACCGCAATCACAATGTCGGCTCCCAACTCACGTGCCACATCGACCGGCACCGGACTGACTAGACCACCATCTACATATTCTTTACCTTGAATAATAGTCGGAATAAACATACTCGGAATCGAGACTGAAGCACGTACCGCCTGTCCGGTATTGCCATAGTTAAAGACGACTTTCTTGCCTTCTTTCAGCGCAGTTGCTACCACAAACATCGGGATTTTCATGGCTTCAAGCGGAGTTTGATCGACCTGTAAATTGACATAGTCCTCAACTTTTTTGCCATCAAAAAAGCCTTTTCTGGCCAATTTGATATCACGGACATCATTCGGTCGCATGCTGAGAGCAATATTGCGCAGTTCAATCGCCGGTTTACCACTTGCATAAATGGATCCCACGATACTGCCCGCACTGGTTCCAACAATAAAATCTGGTTGAATACCCGCTTGTTCCAGTACTTCCAGCGCACCAATATGCGCATAACCACGCGCACCGCCACTGCCTAGGACTAAAGCAACTACCGGACGCTGTTGAGTTTGCTTGATCTTTTGAAAATCAATTTGATTTGGACGCGCCTGAGCTTCTCCGCGTTGTGCAGCAGGTTGCAGATGACTGGTCGCCGCTTGGGCTGTCATGGGGGTCGTTTGGCAAGCACTCAGGCCAAATGTACCCAGTATCACCATACTCAACACATATTTCTGCATGCAGAGAATGTCCTCATTAATCTAAAGCAGCATAGTGTATAAACACATGCATAAATAGTCTGTAGAATTTCGTAAAACTGTCATACAGTTCAGCTACTTTATCTTCATTTTTCCCATAACTGTATGCCTTCAATCTCACTGTATCGGATTTTCCTGATTTTCCTGCAACTGGGCTGCATTTCATTTGGCGGTCCGGCAGCACATTTGGTATTTTTTCACCGAAAATTTGTAACCCAACTGCAATGGTTGAATGACACCCAGTACAGTCAACTGGTCGCTTTGGCGCAACTTTTACCCGGGCCGAGCAGCAGTCAGGTGGGGCTGTCGATCGGTTATCTGCAACGGGGCTATACTGGTGCCGTGATCGCATGGCTGGGTTTTACCCTGCCCTCAATGATTCTGATGACCTTGGTAGCACTCTTGGGTCAAAGCTATTTTCATATTTTAAACTCAAACAGCTTTCATACCATCCAGTTAATTGTATTTTCTGTCATCGCCTGGGCATTCTGGCAAATGCTGAGAAGCTTCTGTAAATCGGCTTGGCAATACGCTGTCTTAATCCTCTCTGTCATATTGTTGATGGTGGTTTCAGTGAGTTTTAACCAGATTCTGGTGATTATGCTGGGCGCAATCTGTGGACTCATGGCTGGACATTTTTCCCAATCAGATTCGAAACCCAAAGAAATTAACAAAACGGCAATCAGCTCGCCTTATATTCGATCTGCCGCTGCGCCCTATTGGTTACTGGCATTTATCTTGCCGTTTATTCTACTTCCCTTAGCAGGCAAATTATGGGGTGAATCGGAGCTGCAATTTTTTGCCAATTTCTATCAAACCGGTTCATTGGTATTTGGTGGTGGTCATGTGATTCTGCCTTTGCTATATCAGGACTTTGTCACAACCGGTTTAGTCAGTGCACAATCTTTTGATCTTGGCTATGCATTTGCCCAGCTGATGCCGGGGCCTTTATTCAGTTTTGCCAGTTATATCGGTGCTTTGCTGCCTTGGACGCCTTATGTCTGGCTGAATGCAGTTTTAGCGACCTGTGCAATCTTTTTACCTTCATTTTTTCTGATCTTTGCCACCTTGCCTTACTGGTCGTGGTTGATGCAGCAGCGCCATATTCATCAGGCGGTGATGGGCATCAATGCTGCGGTGGTGGGTTTGTTATTGTATTTATTGCTGGATCTTTCACAACGCTATTTTAGTTATGGCTCCGACTTGGTCTTTGTCGCGGTGATGATTGCCCTGTTACGTTCAAAATTACCGGTCTGGTTCAGCCTGATTTTGGGTTTTGTACTTTATCAAAGTTATTTAAACTTCTTCTAAATAAAACTTTGGCACAAAAAAGCCCCGAATGATCGGGGCTTTTTACTTCAAGTCTTACCAGATATCTGATTTGACCTTGTCTTTAAATTTAGGATGGTTATCCAGTTTAAATTCAGGCTCTTTCACACCACGCTTCAACTGACCGGTATAGTCTTTGAGTAGCATCAGCAGGAATGGCATCAGCAACAGGATCGCAATCAAGTTGATACTTGCCATCACGCCCATGAACAGATCTGCCATATTCCAGATCAATGGCACACTGGCGATAGAACCGAAATACACCATGACCAATACAAATAAGCGGAAAATCAACATCACCCGGCTATTGTTATTGATGAACTGGACGTTTCCTTCGGCATAAGCATAGTTACCAATAATCGAAGAATAGGCAAACAGGAACAGAATCAAAGCCAGGAAGTCATCACCCCAAGCACCAATCTGGCTTTCAAGCGCCATCTGGGTCAAGGTCACGCCTTCAAAGCCTGCATTTTCATACAGACCCGAAACCAGAATAATAATCGCGGTACATGAACACACCACAAAGGTATCTACAAATACTCCGAGCATCTGTACCAGACCCTGGTTGACCGGATGTTTGACATCGGAAGCTGCAGCAGCATTCGGTGCCGAACCCATCCCTGCCTCGTTAGAGAACAGACCACGCTTGATGCCCATCATCATCGCCATAGATACCATGGCGCCAAAGAATCCACCAGCGGCGGCTTCAAATTCAAAGGCTTTACTGAAAATGAGCTGGAAGATGGATGGGAGCAGATCGTAATTGATGACCGCAATATACAAAGCCACAGCCAGATAAAGCACAGCCATAAACGGCACAAAGCTTTCCGCAACTTTCGCAATCCGTTTAATCCCGCCAAAAATGATCACCGCAGTCATCAAGACCAGAAACAATCCGACCCAGGAAATTTCCAGATTCAGGCCGCC
Organism: Acinetobacter lwoffii; assembly: GCF_024129355.1. Lineage (GTDB taxonomy): Bacteria > Pseudomonadota > Gammaproteobacteria > Pseudomonadales > Moraxellaceae > Acinetobacter > Acinetobacter lwoffii_I. The sequence goes on from NZ_JAMXXP010000003.1 coordinate 83,141, forward strand.
TAATGGCAGAATCAGGTTCGCCTGATCCCAGCCCCAGGCATGAGAGGTTGCTCCGGTAATGGCATTGGCCTGAACTGCATTGAAGACAAAACCATAAGTCGTGATCAATGCAATCGCAAAGACAATCCCGAGCCATTTCTGTTTCAGGCCTTGAGTAATGTAATAAGCTGGACCACCACGGAATTGCTGGTTTTTGTTATCTCGCACCTTAAACAACTGTGCCAAAGAGGATTCAACAAAAGCAGAACTCATGCCCAAAAAGGCAGTAAACCACATCCAGAACACGGCACCGGGGCCACCAATCGCAATCGCAATGGCGACACCCGCGACATTGCCCACACCGACCCGGCTTGCCAGTCCAGTGACAAAGGCCTGAAACGGGGTAATGCCGTGCGTATCCTGAACCTTGCCACGGCTATTTTTCATGACTTTCATGCTGTGCCAGAACAAACGAATTTGTACTGCACCCGTCATGATCGTGTAGAAAATACCGACTGCGACCAGAAACACCACCAGAAAATCCCATAAAGGGCCATTCAGGGCATTAATCCAGCCGAGTAAGGTTTCATTTAACTGATCATTCATGTCACATCCTTATGAGCCTATGACTCATCGTATCAGGCATAAAAATTATGCAAAAAACTTCAAAATCATCTGAATAACAGTAGCATTGATTAAGTCAACGAAGAACGCACCACATAATGGAACAATCAGGAAGGCCTTATGCGACGCACCATACATATTGGTAATCGCCTGCATATTGGCAACCGCTGTTGGCGTTGCGCCCATACCGAAACCACAATGCCCTGCTGCAAGTACCGCAGCATCGTAGTTTTTACCCATGATGCGGAAAGTTACAAAACCGGCATACAAAGCCATGGTGATGGTCTGTGCACCCAGAATTACCATCAGTGGTCCTGCAAGGTCAGCCAATTGCCATAATTTCAATGATAACAGTGCCATCGCCAAGTACAGCGACAATGAAGCATTACCGAACACATCAATCGCGCGATCGAAAATCTGAACTTTGAAAACACCTTCCAGTACATTACGCAGGATGACACCACCCGCCAATGCCCAGACAAATGTTGGCAGTTCAAATGCAGTACCTTTACTGAAACCCGTCATAAACTCTGCAAAAGCCAAACAGCCTGCAAATAGACCCAAGGTCGTGATTGCATTATCAGCGGTAATTAAACGCACCTGATGCGGATATTCAAACGGTACATATTCGCTGGTGGTGCTGTCCATTGGCGTATTGTCACGCGTTTCAATTTGCTGATCGGTACGCGCAGTCGCCAGGTTATAACGGTTGATCAGCAACTTGGCTAAAGGTCCGCCAATAATACCGCCGATAATCAATCCAAAAGTCGCACTGGCCATACCTAGTGCCAAAGCACCTTGAATACCATGTTCAACTTCAAAAATTTCCCCCCATGCACCCGCAGTACCATGACCGCCGGTTAAGGTAACTGAACCTGCAATCAGGCCAATCAGTGGGTCAATACCAAGCAGTGTTGCCAGACTCATACCGACTGCATTTTGCAAAACAATAAAAATCGATATAGCAAACAGGAAAATTACCAGACCGACACCGCCTTCACGCAACTTGGAAAAGTTGGCACTCAGACCGATCGAGGCAAAGAAGATCAGCATAAAACTGGTTTGTAGCTCTGAACTGGTGGTGATGCTGTATCCCCACAGTGAATGCACCAGTAATGAGATAATCGCAGCAACCAAACCGCCTGCAACCGGCTCAGGAATATTGTAGCGCTTTAAAAAATCGATTTTATTAACCAGGAATCGGCCGAGTAACAAAACAATGACTGCGGCAATCAAGGTATAAAATGCGTTAAAAGTAAAATCCATAATTTTTTGCCCAAGATGATTTTGAATTTTTTATTTTTCTAAAAGTCATGGAGTGCGCTAGATCCCTAGCTCGCTCATTAGATGTTCATCTGGAAATATCCTGATTTGATCTATTACCTTTAGAAAAACAAACCGATTTATCATCTCTTTTAAACTTATGAATATCATCATCACGATCATATTCAACAAATGAGAGATTTATAAAAGCAACACCTTTTCTATTCAGATACTCAGTCTGTTGGAAAATTGCAGACATTTTTCTAACAGACGCGCATGCTGGTAAAAAAACTGTGTTTTAAGCTCAAAAAAACATTCAGTGCTTGATGAGTGCTTTCAACCTAAAGACTTCATTCAAGCCATCTGGAATCGCGTTATTTAAAACAGATCTTAATCACAAAATGCATGAATTAAGATGAAAAGTCGTACATTATGCTGTTTCTTTGTATCAAGTTTTATTTCTTTTTATTAGCAATAGTTAATTTACCTATAAAAAATAATTATAAATTCTCATTTTTATATGAAGATTAATCTATATTTTAATTCAAAAAAAATATTAATCTTTTACTCGACACGGAATGAAACAGGGATCTTGAAATTAAATTATCTTGATTTTCAGTCAAAATAAACCAGTTCTCTGTTTGAAATTGTTATTGTTGAATGGTTCAAGCACTTGGGTTTTAAGCCATTTTTTAAATCAAAGACCAACATTATGGGTAAATCGATTGCTATCACTGAGGCGATTTAAGCCCAGCTAAAAGCATGCGAAATTTCATTACTCAAGTCATTTTACTGACAAATTGTTTTTTTCAGCTGGCGGAGAATGAAATTTTCCTATCCCCCGTTCTGTTTGTTTAGTTTATAGTCATTGCAAACTCAATAAGGATATTTGACTGGACCTCATAATGGATCAAAATCTTGTTCATGCTGTAGATCACACTATCACCTCTCGCCATTCAGTGCGTGCTTTTTTAAATACCCCCGTTAGTACAGACACCTTAAAAGAGATTTTGACGGTGGCCAGCCGCGCGCCCTCAGGAACCAATACCCAACCCTGGAAGGTGTATGTGGTAACAGGCAAAAAGCGCGATGAACTCGTGCAACGTGTCTGTCAGGCACAAATGCAAATCTATGCAAATCCTGCATTGTCACAGCAGTATCAGGAAACTTTCGCCTACTATCCTGAACAATGGATCTCGCCATTTATTGAACGTCGTCGTGAAAATGGCTGGGGTTTATATGGCTTGCTGAATATTCAAAAAGGCGAAAAGGAAAAAATGGCGCGTCAGCAGCTGCGTAATTTTGAATTATTTGATGCCCCTGTCGGCTTATTTTTTACTGTACATCGGTCTTTGGCGATTGGGTCCAAAATGGATGTTTCCATGATGATCCAGAATGTTATGCTGGCAGCAAAAGCCCGCGGTCTGGACACTTGCCCGCAGGCAGCCTGGAATCACTTTCACCCGATCGTGCTTGATCTGGTCGGCGCACCCGATGATGAAGAGCTGGTCTGCGGTATGGCACTGGGTTATGCCGACCCAGAGCAAATTATTAACAGCTTTATTACCCCGCGTGTTCCCGTAGAGGAATTTGCCGTGTTTATCGATGAGTGATGCAAGCAGGGCTAAGCCAACTTGCTTAGCCCTCTGCTCAATCCAGCATTTTTAATATATTAGAGAACGCCCAGCATCTATGCATTTTGCAAGATTGGCATCTTTATTTTAAAAATCACCCAAGCGGAAATACCGACAAAAACCAGCATGATCAAGGCCATATTCAACAAAGCATGCCAGATCAGAAAATTCAGTAATACACCGCCCAATAAATCACAGACAAATTGCATACTGCCCATAATCGCACTGGCAGTTCCTGCCCGCTCGCCCTGTTCAGCCATTGCCAAAGCCATGGCATTCGGACCAGTAAACCCGATAGATGCCACCACAATAAACATGCCTAACAACACCCAGAGCACAGAATCGACGTCCAGACAGCCCAGCAAGATTAACCCTAATACACCGGCAAACTGCAGGCAGGTGCCGATTTTCAGGCGCTGCAATATCGAGAATCGTCCAGCCAGACGTTTATTCAAGGTCGAAAACAGCATGATGCCGAAAGCATTGGCACCAAAGGCATAAGCAAACTGCTGCTCGGTCAGTTGATAACGATCCATCAGAATAGTCGAAGAAGCACTGATATAACAGAACATCACCGCACCGGAAAAACAGCCGGCATAGAGCGGGCGTCGAAAGCTGGGATCTTGAAAAATGCACCGGTACAAACTTATAACCTGTTGAAAGTTCAGCTTGAGACGGCGTTCTGGCTCCAGGGTTTCTTTAAATAGAAAATGTACACAGGCCAGACTCAACAGACCACAGCCCATCAGCACCAAAAAGATCATGTTCCATTCATAAAACATCAACACCCAGGCCCCCAGACTCGGGGCGATGATTGGCGCAATCGCAGTCACAATCATCATGCTGGCAAAGGCCTGAGCTGCTGAATGCATATCCAGACGATCGCGAATTGCAGCGCGTGCCATGACCACCCCGACACAGCCACCGAGAGCTTGCAGAATTCGTGCAGCGATCAGGCTCCATTCATCCTGCGCAAAGACACACAGCAAACTTGCCACAATGTATAAACACAGCCCAAAATACAGTGGCGGTTTACGTCCAATCCGGTCACTGATCGGACCATAAATCAGTTGCCCAATCGCCAGACCGAAGAAATAAGCCGGCAAGCTATTGGAAACCATTTGGGTACTGACACCAAAATCTGCTGCCATAGCCGGTAAGGCCGAAAGATACATATCAATGGATAAAGGCCCGAGTGCACTTAAGGTCGCCAGCAAAACAATCCAGGACATGGCATAAGGTTGTTGTACTATTTTATTCGATGTCATAAGCATGAAGATTTAAAGCGCTAATATGCAGACAAATTAACACAGTGCATAGTATGATTTAGCCTGAAATGAAGATTTATAAATATACTATTTTCATTAGCCTATTCAGATTCAGCTCTAAGACTGCAGTATAAAGGACGACCTTTGAAATCTTGGCTCACTCGTCTCAAGCAAACCACCTATAACACGACCTTGATGTATAACCTGCGCATGATGACGGCATTTGCAGGTACCGCCTTTGTTCCCTATTTTATGGGACAACAATTGATGACGATCCCATTGACTTTAGGGGTGGTCGCAGCTGGTTTAAGCGATATTGATGACCGCTTTTCGGTGCGGATTTTAAATCTGCTCTACACCTACATTGGCTTCTTTATTACGGCAGTAGGCGTATATCTGCTTTTTCCTTATCCCTTGCTGTTTGCCTTGGCCTTAATTGTGTCCTGTATTGCCCTGATTTTGCTGGGTTCACTAGGGCGACGCTATGCCACGATTTCCTACGGCTGTCTGGTGATTTCCGTTTATTCCATGCTCGGGGTGGAGCTGTTTGATGAATGGTATAAACAGGCTGGTTTATTGGTCATCGGCGCGATGTGGTACGGTCTGCTGTCGACCATCAGTTTCCTGATTTTCCCTGCCCGACTGGCGCAAGACAAGCTTGCCATTTCCTATTCTGCTCTCGGTGACTTTTTATATGCCAAGTCCAATCTGTTTGATGTGGACATGACCCCGAAAAGCTATCAGCAAAGCATGATTGAACTCTCGCTTGAAAATGGGAAACTGATTGCGATTTTTAATGAGATGAAAACTGCCCTTTTGACTCGCCTGAAAGGTGACCGGGGGCAAAAAGACACCCGTCGCAGCCTGCAATATTATTTTGTCGCGCAGGATATTCATGAACGTGCCGATTCAGCGCATATTGATTATCAGAAACTGGCCAAGATTTTCCAGCATAGCGATATCCTGTTCCGCTTCCAGCGCATCATGTCAATTCAGGGCAAAGCCTGTAAGGACCTGAGTGAAAGTTTGCTGATGCGCAAACCTTATGTACATAACCAGCGCTTCAAGCATGCCTTTGATAACCTGAGACAGTCTCTGGATAAGTTACGTCAGGAGCAGCAGTATGATCAGGTCTGGATCAGTGCCCTGTTTGCGCTGTTTCAAAACCTGAAATCGATTGATGCCCAGTTACGCAACCTGGAAACCGAGCAAAGTATCAAATCCGAGCGTTTCAAACATATCGAAAACCAGCTCAGAGATGATGACCTGAAAGGCTGGGATGATATCAAGATTCGGATTAAGCAGCATTTGACACCCGAGTCGGTACTGTTCCGGCATGCCATTCGCCTGTCGATTGTGCTGCTGATCAGCTATATCTTCGTACAGGTCAGCAATATTGAATATGGTTACTGGATTTTATTAACGGCACTCTTTGTCAGCCAGCCCAACTTTAACGCCACCAAACGCCGTTTACGTCTGCGTATTGTCGGTACGTTGGTCGGTATTATTCTAGGTTATGCCATTTTGTATTTTGTGCCTTCCATCGAAGGACAATTATTGCTTCTGGTATTCAGCGGAATTCTGTTCTTTGAATTGCGCAGTAAACAGTATGCACAGGCCACCGCCTTTATCACGATTTTAGCCTTGATCAACTTCAATCTGGACGGTATGGGCTATGCTGCGGCCATCCCGCGTATGATTGACACCTTGATTGGCTGTGCCATTGCCTGGTTCGGTGTCAGCTTTATTTTTCCAGACTGGAAGTTCCGACGTTTGCCGCGCAGTATCAAACGCAGCTTGCAGGCAGAAGCAGATTATTTGAGTGAAGTGATCGAGCAGTATAAATCAGGACGTAATAATGGCCTGAAATATCGGATTGTGCGCCGTGCTGCCCATAATACCGATGCCGAGGTGGCTTCACTGATTTCGACACTGGCCACTGAACCGGATATTGATCCGGTACAAAAATCACTAGCCTTTGAGTTCCTTTGTCTGAACCATACTTTTATCAGTTATATTGCCGCACTGGGTGCACACCGGGAAAAAATTGAAGATCAGGACATTCTGAATTTACTGGACAAAGCACTCGAGAACATTCGTGGTGCATTGCTAAGAGATGAAATGCCCGATTTAAGTGCGCAAAATATGATTGCTCATATTCGACAGCGCCTGGCTCAAGATCAGGAGCAAGATCAGAAATCCCTGATCATTTTGCAGCAACTGTCTTTAATGTTCAGCATTTTAAAGCAGTTGAGCCAACTGAAACAAAGTTTGAGTCATGAGCGTGATGAACAGGCAACTGAATTAGGTTCATTATAATTTGGCTGATTTTGGAACAATATACTCACTGAATTGGTACAATTAGTGCTAAACTTTTTACAGTTTAAAATCTGCTAATTTCATTATGACCGCGAAAAATTTATACGCTTATACCCTACAGCCTGTGAACTATGAAATTTCAGAAGCCGAGCAGCGTCATGCTCAGCTGGTGATCTGGCGTAGTACCAATAAAATTGGCATGAAAGCATGGCTGATCATGGGTGCTGTTGTTGCACTTTCTATTCTGGGCATTCTGCTCCTGAAGAACTATTCTACCGTGTTCTGCTGGGTGGCCATTGTCTGTGTGGTGTTGTATTACCTGATCCGTACCTTTGGTCTGGAATGGTATGTTAAACGCAAGATGAATGAATTTCCGGTACAGGAAATCAAAGGTGTTCGCCTGGGCGTGCAACCGCATGGTATCGTGATGCGCCAGAAAATGGGCATGCAGGAAGGTGTTGGCGCGATTAGCTGGAAAGACATCTATGAATGGTACAACACACCAGAATTCATGTTGGTCAATTTCAAAGTAAAAGGCCAGCAAGGCGCCTATATCCTGCCGAAACGTCTGGACAGCAAAAACTTCTCTTTCGCTACGATTCGCAAGCATCTGGAAGCAGAAGTCGGCGCAGCAAAACAAATCTAAACTGTTCTTTCTTCAGTGAAAAACCTCCTGCCCCGGCATGGAGGTTTTTTTAATCTCAAAATAATAAATGATAATGAGAATAAATATTATCCTCAACACCTATAATTCGGGCTCAAACTTCAGTTATAATTTTGCCACTTTTATAGATCTCACCCTTAATCTGACGACCATGTTTAAAAAGACATTTTTCCAAATCCACTGGTTTCTGGGGATTACAGCAGGTTTAATCCTCTCGATAATGGGGGTCACTGGCGCAATCTATTCCTATGAACAACAAATATTAAAATGGATGAATAGCGACAGTTATACGGTTCAGGTTCAGCAACGTGACAAACTCACGCCTGCCGAGTTGTATCAGCACTTTAACCGTACTGCGCCTGACATGAAGATCAACAGTATTACCGTGGCACAAGATCCGAGTGCTTCGAGTACTGTGAATGTTGCCAAAGAAGGCGCACGGCGTGGTCAGAACATCATGATCAACCCGTATACTGCGGAAGTCTTGCCAGAGATTAAGGGTCGGGAATTTTTCCAGTTTGTTCAGCAACTGCATCGTAATTTGACGGTTGGTCCGGTGGGTAAGCAGATTACCGGTGCCTGTACCCTGATGCTGATCTTTTTTGTCTTGTCAGGTCTGTACCTGCGCTGGCCAAAACGTCATTCGATCAAGCAATGGTTCTTTGTAAAACCTCAACTGAAAGGCCGTAATTTTATCTGGGATCTGCACGCTGTTGTGGGAACCTGGGTGGTGATTTTCTACCTGATTCTGGCCTGTACCGGTCTGTACTGGTCTTATGACTGGTGGCGCAACGGCATGTTTAAGGTGCTGGGTGTAGAGCGTCCGCAACCGGAAATGCAGGCCAATGCCGGCAATAACCGTGGTGAAGGACGTCCAAGCGGTGAACGAGGTCTACGTGCCGAAGGTGAAGCACGAGGCGAAGGCCGCCAAGGTGGCGAACGCGGTGCTCGTGGTGAAGGCCGCGAAGGTCTCAGCCCTGAAGCCACTGTCCGTGCATTGGACCATAGCTGGATTGGCTTTAACACTGAATTTTCAGATAAGTATTCTACTGTAACGTTTAACCTTCCGAAAAAACCGGATGGTGAAATGCAACTGAGCTTTGTCGATCCAATCGTTCAGCATGAACGTGCACGAAACAGTGCCACTTATAATTACCAGACAGCTGAATTTACCAAAGTTGAGCTGTATGAAGATAAAAAGCTCAATGAAAAGATCATGAGCAGCATGTTACCGGTGCATCGTGGCAGCTTCTTCGGCCCGATCTACCAGTTCTTTGCCATGGTCGCAGCCTTGTTGATGCCGTTGTTCTTTGTGACCGGCTGGATGCTCTATCTGAAACGTCGCAAACAGAAACGCTTAACGCTGGCAGCACGTCAGGGTGCGACTTTAGTAAACCTAGATGAAAATTCCAAACCGTGGCTCATCGCGTATGCGTCACAAACAGGGGTTTCTGAGCAGCTGGCTTGGCGTACAGCAACTGCCCTGCAGGAAGCGCGTCAACCGGTAACCGTCAAGCCGGTACAACAGCTGACGCTTGCCGATTTACAGCAAACTGAACAGGTATTATTTGTTGCCAGTACCTATGGCACGGGCGAAGCACCGGATCTGGCTTCTTCTTTTGAGAAAAAAATCCTGTCTGCTCAAGCTGATCTCAGTCATTTAAGTTATGCTGTATTGGCCTTAGGTTCTCAGGAATATCCAGACAGCTATTGCAGTTTTGGTCACCGTATTGATCAGTGGTTAAAACAGAATGGTGCCCAGCAGCTATTCAATACAATTGAAGTCGACAATGCCAATAACGAGCATATCCAGCAATGGAATACTGCACTGGCACAAGTCACTCGACTTGAGCTACAAGCGATGAGTATCGATAAGACCTTTGATCACTGGAGTTTGAGTAAACGTGAAGTCCTCAATCCGGGTAGTCTGGGTGCGCCTGCCTTCAATATCGAACTGACCCCTGAGCATGAAGCCGTCTGGCAAGCAGGTGATATTGCCGAGATTCAGCCAGGAAATAGCCCAGAACGTATTCATGCATTTATGCAAAAGCACCAGATAGCAGCGGGTACACAAGTACCTTCTATGCAACAGAATATTGAACAGGCACTCTGGGATCGTGATCTGACTCAGGCTGAACCTTTTGATTCTCTGGATCAGCTCCTCACGCAATTACCGGTTTTGGCAACACGTGAATACTCCATTGCCAGTATTCCAAGCCAGCAGGTTTTACGTCTGGTGGTACGTCAGCAAACCGATGCTAGTGGTAATCTGGGATTGGGTTCAGGCTGGCTGACCCAGCATGCGGCTCTCAATGCGCCCATTGCACTGCGTATTCGCAGCAATGAATCTTTCCACCTGATTGATGACAACCGCCCGATTATCTGTATTGGTAATGGTACCGGCATTGCCGGACTATTAAGTCTGCTCAGTGCGCGTAACCGTCAGGACTATAGCCAGAACTGGCTGATCTTCGGTGAACGTCAGCGTGAACACGACTTCTTCTTTGAAGAAACCATTCAGGCCTGGCTGCAAATGGGAACCCTGAAACTTCTCGATCTTGCATTCTCGCGCGACCAGCAGGAAAAAGTTTATGTACACCATAAACTGCGTGAACAGGCTGAAGAACTAAAAGCTTGGATTGCTCAAGGTGCAGTGATTTATGTCTGTGGTAGCATCAATGGCATGGCCAGCGATGTGGATCAGGCCCTGATTGAGATTCTCGGTGAAACGATGTTAGATCAATTACGTCTGGATGGACGTTATCGCCGTGATGTATATTAAGATAACCTGATATGCTAAAAACCGGGCTCAATGGCCCGGTTTTTATTGAAGATGCAAAAGCAATAATAAGAATATGAATAAGAAAAAAGGAACCCTGGATGCTCAATCAACTTAAACGAAGTCTTAGCCTGATCTCTGGCTTGATCCTATGTATCAATAGCGTCTGGTTACTGAGCCAAGGTCAGAGGCATTTTGCTATTGCCCTGTCGATCTTCATTGGGGTGGCACTCATCCTGTACGCCTTATTTTTTTCATCTATTCAGCGCTGGAAACAGAATTCCCGATTCAGAACCTTGTTCTGGAACAGTCTCTGGGGCGGATTTTTATTCTGGATAATCAGTGTCGCGGCTTTCTTTGTTTATATCCAGATGTCAATCAACCCGAATATTCCGGCACGACCTGCTGCAGCGATTTTAGTATTAGGCAGTGGCATTAATCAGGGTCAGCCCTCACCCATCTTAAAAAATCGTCTGGATACCGCAGCAAAATATGCAGAACGATATCCAAATACTTTAATCATTATGACCGGTGGACGAAATTTCCGGGAGAGACAGAGCGAAGCTGAAGTCATGCAAAGTTATATCTACACGAACTATCCGCAGCTCAAAAACCCCATTAGCTTAGAAGATCAAAGCAGAAGTACCCAACAGAACCTGCAATATTCTCAGGCAATCCTAAAACAGCAACATATTGATCGAAATGAGCCCATTGCGATTGTCACTAGCGATTTTCATAGCCCTCGTGCCCGTGCCATTGCCAGACATCAGGGTTATCAACAAGTCATCAGCCTGAGTGCCAGCACACCCCAGAATGTTCGCTATAATTCCTGGTTACGCGAATATTTTGCTTTGATAAGTGGCTGGCTACTGAATGAATATTCATTGTTCCAATAAACAAGCTGTTTTAAAAACAATAAATTTAATTTAAACGGATCTGCCTAGGCAAAGGCATATCCGGATTTTTAAACAGTTCCGGCTTTTGTACATAGATCTGATACAGATAATTTTTAATATCAAGTAATAATTTTTCCGGTGCCACCAGAATATTCTGCCCTTCCGGGGTCAGGTCAAGCGAAACAATGGTACTTTCCTGACGTAAAAAGGGAATGACTTTCTCTACAAAATCCTTGAGACCAATTTCCTGAATCTCGTAATTTTCCCAATTGTCTTTAATCAACAGTCGAGCCAGACCTTTACTTTGCCAACAGGCAAATGCGCGTTGTCCGGTCGGCGTGGCACATAAGGCCCACCCATCCTGATAGAGTGCAAAAATGCCAGCATTAGCAACAATGGCTTCAATATATTGCTTATAAAGCTGTTGAGGATCGAAAGCAGTTTTTTGGGATTTGGTCGCGGCTTTGCGCTGATAGGGATTTCTCATGGTCGTGAAATCTTAATATTATTATAATACAATCAGATTCTAAGGAATAAATAGAGTTGAAGCAAGAAGATATGGTGGGCGCTGACGGGATCGAACCGCCGACATTCTGCTTGTAAGGCAGACGCTCTACCAACTGAGCTAAGCGCCCTGAGAAAACAACAACGTTGTTTTAAATGACGCAAGACCAACAAGGAATGTAGTCTTGGTATCTTGAAAACTCAGATCTCAGGAATCCAAGCTTTTCATCTTAAGATGGCGCAGCGGACGGGGCTCGAACCCGCGACCCCCGGCGTGACAGGCCGGTATTCTAACCAACTGAACTACCGCTGCATCGTAAGAATCTGGTGGGCGCTGACGGGATCGAACCGCCGACATTCTGCTTGTAAGGCAGACGCTCTACCAACTGAGCTAAGCGCCCTGATAAAGAGTGTCAATCTTTAGTTTATTAAATTCAGGTCAGGGACCTCAATTTAATTTCTTTTGAAATGGCGCAGCGGACGGGGCTCGAACCCGCGACCCCCGGCGTGACAGGCCGGTATTCTAACCAACTGAACTACCGCTGCATCGCAAAAGAATCTGGTGGGCGCTGACGGGATCGAACCGCCGACATTCTGCTTGTAAGGCAGACGCTCTACCAACTGAGCTAAGCGCCCTCAAAAGGTCTATCGTATAAATGGCGCAGCGGACGGGGCTCGAACCCGCGACCCTCGGCGTGACAGGCCGATATTCTAACCAACTGAACTACCGCTGCATTTACACAATGTCGCTATTGTGGCAAACGAAAATCAAGATCTTAAAGTGGCGCAGCGGACGGGGCTCGAACCCGCGACCCCCGGCGTGACAGGCCGGTATTCTAACCAACTGAACTACCGCTGCAACTATAAGGTCTCAACATGAAAGAGCTTGGTGGGCGCTGACGGGATCGAACCGCCGACATTCTGCTTGTAAGGCAGACGCTCTACCAACTGAGCTAAGCGCCCTTTCTAAACGTCTATCATCGTTTGATGGGTGCATTATAGAGAATCTGCACAGCCTGTCAAACGCTTTTCGGAATGTTTTCCACTTTTTAGGTGTGAGTGATTAAAAAATAGGTTGTTTGTTAAAAAAAACAACACTTTTTGTTTATTTTTTAAGTCTCTACCGAAATTTTTTAATTTTCAAAATGAAAATTGAAGCGAAATTTTGTGTTTTACCCTGCGAAGTTTCAGTCTAACCACACGACATATTCCAATTCTGATTAAGGATTATACAAAGCTTTAAAATACTCGACGTTGTGTTCATGTAATCTTTCAACTGTCATTTATTTTTATTCAGAAAATGCCAGTAAATCTAAACTTCAAATAATCATTTAACCCATTCCATGCGATAAAAATACCATCTGGATCAGATTAATCAATCTTTTCTGCTGTCTCCACCAAGCAGATTCAGTCCATAAAAACAAAACCATTTTCACATAATCTTAAAATCTAACTTTTATTCGCTTTTCGAAACATTCAGCCTGCCCAGATCTAATGCCTGTTCTGAAATATAGACCAGTGCATCTTCACTGATCAGGTCAAATAATTCAGCGACCTCCGGATTACGCATACGGATACAGCCGTGCGACAGCGGCTCTCCCATCTTTTCGGTTTCTGGGGTGCCATGAATATAGATATAACGCTGATAGGTATCGCAGCCCTCGCCTTGATTAAAACCCGCTTCAAGGCCACTCAGCCATAAAATGCGCGTCAGGATCCAGTCCCGCTGCGGGAATTCTGCCGCCAATTGGGGATTATAAATTTCACCCGTCGCCTGACGTGCGACAAATACACTATTTAAGGGAGCATTCTGACCAAACTTTTCAGCAATCTTGTGCCAGCCACGAGGAGTCTTGCCACTATTTTCAGTTTCACCAATGCCATTTTTGCCACTGGAAATCAGATATTGCTTGTTTAGACGGGGCAGATACAGTTTTTGTTGGGCAAGATCAATCAGGATATCGGCTTGATCCAGATGCAAGGTATTCATGACTTGTTATTCTCAGACTCTATTTTATTTGGCTTTATAGGGTTTAACTGATTATCTTCAGATGGCGCTGTTGGTAGATCTGTCTTTTCTGGGTCAACTGTATTTTGCTGAATAATGATCTGATTCGGTTCAGGGCGTCGCCATAACCAGATCGCGACGATCAGCATCGTAATATTGGTAAAGGCTTTTACGGCCAAGGGTGCAGTAGTAAACAGCATGATGATCCCGCTGATCAGCATCATGATACTGGCCAGCCATTTGGCCTTACGCGGTACAGTACCGTGGGCACGCCAATCTCTTAAGGTCGGACCATATTTGGGATGATTCAATAACCAGTCATCCATTTGTGGCCAGCCTTTGGATGAGGCCCAGGCGGCCAGAATCAAAAAGACCGTTGTTGGCATACCCGGCAGGATTGCACCGATAAAGCCCAGGATCACAAACAGCACCACCAGACTTCGCCAAAACAACACTTTCATACATCAACCCTAACCGCAGAATTCAGGTAGTATAAAGCGTTTTCCGATACTGTCCGTTGTATTTCTGCACTTTTCACAGGTTGTACTATGCCCTTTTCCAGTTTAAACCAAAATCTTGTAGAGGCATGGCAACGTTATCAACATCCTCTGGTGCGTCAACTGGCATTCGCTGTCGGCAGTCCGAATATCCTGTCCGGCATTCCGGATGAACTTGAGCTTATACATCACTTTGAACTGCATGACAGCCAGACCTGGCAGCACTATCTGAGCCGTTACCATCCACGCTTGGAATTTCTTGATCAGCATCCAAAAGAATTAATCGAATTTGTGCAGCAACTAAAAAGCACGCGTTTAGGGCTGCGTTTTGAAATGCTGGTCTGGTTCTGGTTACTCGATGATGCTTATCACCCCTATCGACTGCTTGGCCATAGTCTGCAAAAAATTGAGGGTGCCAAGACCTTGGGTGAGCTGGATTTTCTGCTATTGAATACTGCTACAGGACAAATTGAACATTGGGAAGTGGCATTGAAGTATTATCTGGCCGAAGCCGATTTTAGTCTGCCGCATTGGTATGGCCTGAACCGCACCGATACTTTAATCAGAAAAATGAAACATTTCACACAAAAACAATTCCAGTTTGATGAGGCTTTGCAGCATCCCATTCAAAAACGGTATTGCGTCCTCAAGGGACAGCTATATTTGCCTACACATCATGCCGATCAGCCAATTCCCTCATGGATCAATACCGAGCGTCGTCTGGGCGTATGGGGACAGCATATTCCTGCTGCACAGCACGGTTTCTATCGTCTGCAACGGCATGAATGGATTTATCCGCAAGCCCGGCCGAGCAGTTCAGCTGCGATCTGGTGGACAGATGGCCTCTATAAGATGGTCGATAGCAATGACTTTTATATGTATCGCAATCCGGTGCTGATCCAGCATCCATCGCATAAACCCCTATAATGCATTACATTTATTAACCGAAGCACTATGAAAACCACATATTTTTTAGCGCGTATATTTTCTACTCTAAGTCCCACATCATAATAATTTTATTATTGATTATACGGAGATGATGATGAAAAAAATTCTTGCTGCTTCATTAATGATGGCTTTTGTATTGACTGGCTGTAACACTGTAAAAGGCATGGGCAAAGATGTGTCTAAGGCTGGCGATGCGGTAACCAATACTGCTGAAAAAACTTCTGACGAAATCCGTCAAAACTAGTTTTTTCCTAAATGCTCACAGAACCCTATCTCAGATAGGGTTTTTTTATATCAGTCGTTCACATTCAAGCCTATATTCGCCTATTATAGAACCGAAAAAACTATCGACTGTTGAATACCGTATGAGCTCTTCCGCTACCCTCGATTTAAGCCTGCAACTATTACGTCAGCCTTCTGTCACACCGATTGATCATGACTGCCAGAACATCATGGCTGAACGTTTAAAGAAGATTGGCTTCAATATTGAATCCATGCGCTTTGAAGATGTAGATAATATCTGGGCACGCAAAGGCACAGAAGGTCCGGTCTTCTGTTTTGCTGGCCATACCGATGTCGTGCCAACGGGGAATCTGGATGCCTGGAACTCAGATCCTTTCTTACCTGAAATCCGTGAAGGCAAACTTTATGGTCGTGGCAGTGCCGATATGAAGACGGCTTTGGCAGCCATGGTAGTCGCAACAGAACGTTTTGTTGAAAAATATCCGAATCATAAAGGTTCAATTGCCTATCTTATTACTTCAGATGAAGAAGGCCCGTCGATTAATGGCACGGTGAAAGTGATTGAAACACTGGAAGCACGTAATGAGAAAATCACTTGGTGTCTGGTTGGTGAACCTTCAAGCACTAACAAACTAGGTGATATTGTTAAAAATGGCCGTCGTGGGTCTTTGAATGCCAATCTCACAGTCAAAGGCAAACAGGGTCATGTGGCTTATCCGCATCTGGCCGTGAATCCGATTCATACCGCCTCTAAAGCGATTGCTGAACTGTGCGACACAGTCTGGGATCATGGCAACGAATATTTCCCGGCGACGACCTTCCAGATTTCCAATATCAATGCAGGTACAGGCGCAACCAATGTTGTTCCCGGCACCATGAACCTATTGTGCAACTGGCGTTATTCAACTGAAGTGACTGCCGAAGAACTTAAATCCCGTACACTGGAAATTCTGGATCGTCATGGTGTGGACTATGATGTTTCCTGGACTTTATCTGGCCTGCCTTTCCTGACCCCGGTCGGTGACCTGGTAAATGCAGCTAAAACCGCCATTCTGAATGTGACAGGGACTGAAACCGAACTCTCGACTTCGGGTGGCACCTCAGATGGCCGCTTTATTGCGCCTACAGGTGCACAAGTTCTGGAACTTGGCGTATTAAATGCCACGATTCATCAGATCAATGAACATGTCGATATTGCAGACCTAGAGCCACTGGCTGAAATTTATGAGCAGATCTTGGTCAACTTACTTGGGAATTAAATAAATAGATGACGTAATAAAAAAGGAACTCCATGAAGTTCCTTTTTTATATTTTATAGTTTGAATTACGGCCCGATTGCAGCCTGAATATTCGTCATATTCGGAATATGGAACAGCTGTTCGTTCATGCGCACATATTGAAAGATGGCAGGATCATTCACCGGCTGATCGACATCGACCACTTCAGAAATACGGATCCGGATGGTTTTCGGCATTTCATTGCACATCAAGGCAAAGCGCTGAGTGATTTCATCACCCTCAATCACCAATGCCACCCCATTTTGACGTGAAGGATCATTCACTGCATAGACCGGCAATTGGGCTTCATGCCACTCCACTATCTTAACCTGGGTATTACTATCCAGTGCTGACAGGACAATGTTTTGTGGCAATAACATCGGATCTTTGCCATGACAATCAATAATATAGGCATCAATAAATCCGGTCGATACCGTAATCAGATGCTGAAGTTCCTGCTGGCTAATCTGATCAGCCATTTTATTGCTTGAATTGGTCTGACTCATATATTACCCCTGTTTTTCAGCAATCAGTTGTTGGATATTGGCCAACAGTTCCGCTTCCTGGAACGGTTTACCCATATAATGTGTTACACCTAGGCTGAATGCACGTTCACGATGCTTCTCACCGGTACGTGAGGTAATCATGATAATCGGCAAGTCACGGTGAATATCATGGTGACGAACCAGATTGGTCACTTCGAAACCGTCCATACGTGGCATTTCGATATCCAGCAACATCAGATCCGGTCTGACGTTTTCAAGCTGCTCGATCGCATCCACACCATCTTTGGCAGTGACAATATCATAGCCTTGACGTTCCAGCAGACGCGACGTCACTTTACGTACAGTCACCGAGTCATCGACAATCATCACCAGACGACGTGCATTGGAATTACGCGAACCATCACGCTGATCATTCAGTTGTTTGATACGCTGTGTCGCCTGAATCTGGCGGGCAACATTCTGTCCATCGAGAATCAGACAGACCTGACCATCACCTAGAATCGTAGCACCGGCCACCACTCCGACATTGGCAAACTGCTGTCCAATCGGTTTCACCACAATTTGCGCTCGTGAACCGACCAGCTGATCGACCAGCAAGGCAATGGTTTGACCACTATTACCTTTAATCAACAGCACCGGCAATGAATGACCAACATTATTCAGACGTGGAATCGGCTGGTTGCCCACAAACTCAGACAGATAACGCAGCTTATAGTTTGCGCCATCGATCTTGAAATAGTCATCTTTACTGTTGAAATAGCTTTCCAATGTGGTCGGTGCAATACGTACGATTCTGTCAATCTGCGCCAGAGAAATCGCATATTGCTGATCGCCCACTTTCACCATCAAGGCATCGCTGACCGCTACGGTCGTCGGTACGCGAATCGTAAAGACCGTACCCTTGCCCAGTTCCGAGCTCACTGACACATGGCCGCCCAGTGATTTGATCTCGCTTTGTACCACATCCAGACCGACACCACGACCAGAAATCTGGGTCACTGCTTTCGCGGTACTGAAACCAGGATGGAAGATAAATTGCAGGATTTCTTCCTGATCAATGACTTGATCCGCTTTGATTAGATCCAGACTCAGCGCTTTTTCACGAATCTTCTCTGCATCAATCCCCTTACCATCATCACTAAAGGATACAATTACATCGGTTCCCTGGCGGCTGATGTTCAAGACAATCGAACCCACTTCCGGCTTGTTCAGTGCGATACGATCTGCCGTATCTTCCAGGCCATGGTCAATCGCATTACGCAGCATATGCTCAAATGGGGTGACCAGACGCTCGAGAATATTACGATCCAGTTCACCTTCGGTATTCTGTACGATCAGTTCTGCAGGACGGTTCAAGGTGGTCGAGGTTTGACGCACAATACGCTGTAAACGCGGCAACATCCGGTCAAACGGAACCAGACGGGTACGCATCAGGCTTTCCTGAATCTCGGCCTGAATACGGGATTGTTGCAATAACAGACCTTCAGTTTCGCGAATCTTGTCGGCCAGTGTACTCTTGAAGTCGACCAAATCTGATGCAGATTCTGCCAGTGATTTAGACAGCTGGTTGAGCGACGAATACTGGTCCATTTCCAGCGGGTCAAAGTCGGCATAGCGCGAGTTCTCTGAACCATGTTTGGCAATAATCTGTGATTCCAGCTCGCCTTCCATTCGACGTAACTGATCAGCAAGACGTTTGATCGCCAATTCCATCTCGTTCAGGGTATTGCCTAGCTGACCCAGGTCCATCTCGATACGCGAACGGTTAATCGAGTTCTCACCGGACAGGTCAATCATCTTCTCGACCAGATCAGCAGAGATACGGATCATCTCGTTATTACTATCGCTGGTACCGCTATTCGCCCATTCACCCATCATCTGTGGCGGTTCAGTACCATCACCTTCAACAAAGCCGAAGTCGGTGCTGACTACAAGATTATCTGTTTTCGCCAGACGCTCAGGCAATTGCGCAGTAACGTCCACATAAGCAATCTTTTTCAGACTGCTGTGAAGCGGCTCAAAGCCGCTATAGTCGCGCTGGAAAATCGCCTGTCTTAACCAGACCAGCGTTTTCTGCAATAAGCCGTCATAGGCATTCGAGTTAAATTGATAGACCGCAAACTGTTCGAAAGTCGTTTCCAGCTCATAGGCAATACTGGCCACTTCTTCAACATCAATCATACGTGCGCCACCCTTGATACTATGGGCGGCACGCTGTAATTGCAGCAATAAACTACGGTCACTACGCTGATCAAACCATTGATTGAGGAGCTTCTCGGCATTCGCCAGAATCTCTTCGGATTCTTCCAGGAAAGACTCTTCAACAATGGATTTCAGTTCGTCTTCTTCAGAACGTTCTACTGGTGTGTCTTCAATAGCCTCAGAAGACTCAGAGATTTCCAGTAATTCTTCAGCTTCAGCCAGATCAGTTGCAGGCTGTTCAGTCGTTGCTGACTCTTCAAGTTGCGGTTCAGGAATTGATGTCGCTTCGACCTCTGCAACTTTAACTCCAGTGTTCGCGCTCTCCACAGCAGCAACAGCTTGTCCAGAAACCAATGCCTGAATATTTTGCAGAATCGCAATCGCTTCTGGTGCAGGATAATCAATACCGTCTTCCCGAATGGATTGAATACGATCGGAAACGTTATCCTGAACCAGACGAATAATCTGGATTAAAGCAGGTGTTACGGCAATTTGCTGACGGATCACCCGCTCATAAATACTTTCTAGTTCATGCGCAATCAAACCGATATGCGATGCTGCGATCATGTTTGCACCACCTTTTAAGGTATGCAAATGACGCATCAGATTGTTCAGTGAGGTCGTATCATCCTGTTTTTTGCTCCAGGTATTCAGATCTTCATCAATGCCTGCGAGCAATTCATCCGCTTCTTCCAGGAAGATACTTAATAATTCTTCATCAAAATCACGGTTGGTTTCAGTACTTTGCTGCTGCTGACGATCTGCAGCGATGCGTTGACTCAAACCAGCAAAATCGACACTGCCAGGCGCGACAGTTTCAGCCACTTGTGTGGCCTCTGAGCTTAGCTCAATATTCTGATTACTAGTATCTTCAGCAAATATCTCGAGATCCTGCTGCACAAATGCAGACAGTTCACTGAGTATTTTTTGAATCTCATCATTCAGAATGACGCGCTGTCCTGCGGCCAGGGTATCAAATAAATGAATAAATTCCTGGTGTGCCTGTGCGAACAGCTCATAAGCATAATCACTGTTTAGCAGCACTGGCTTTTCAAGTAGCGCATCATAAGCCGATTTCAGATCGGCAGTGAATTCATGAATTCCTTGGGCTGCCCGGCTTTCTGTATGTGCCAGCAATTCTGCAGCCTGCTGGCTGAGTGCCTGAATATATTCCGGATAATCGACTTGGGCACGTTTATCAAATTCAAACTCGGCATCCAATAACAGATCAATATCCAACTCAACCAGTTTGGACACCAAGCCTTGCGTCTGAATGCTATTGGTTTCAATAACTGCAAAGCCATAATTATTCCAGACACGCTCAAAGGTGGCATATACCGCATCCAGTTTTGCAGTATTGCCCTGACGTAGCAAATGCAGATAGTCACTGACAAACTCAGCATACTGAATCAGTAAAGCGGTTTCTTTTGAGGTTGAGACAATTTCATCTTGTAGCAAGGTTTTGAACAGATGCTCCACTTTAGAGCTGGCCTCAAAAATCTGGTCAATCTGCGCCATGGATGAACTGCCGCGCAAAGTATGAATCGCACGAATCAGCGCATTATAATCTTGTGATTTTTCATCTTCAGTGCGAAGGAAGGTGGCAATCGTTTCCAGATGCTCTTCTGCTTCTTCAATAAAGATCGCCACAGTTTCTTCGATATCACTGCGAACCGGTACTTCTACTGGCGCTATTGTTAGCTCAACTTCACTTGGCTCATTCTCTGTAAGCTCAAGACCTGTCATCTGACCTTCAGCGGTCAAATGATCTGCCAATGCCAGTAATTCTTCCAATGCAGGTTCAGGCGAAATTTGTTGTTGTAATTGTTGTCCCAAGTGCACCATTGGACGCAGATCGAGATCTAATTGCTGTACATGTTTGAATTTTGGATATAAAGCATATTGATAGACATTCAGTACTGCTTGGGCAAATTTCTGTACCGTCGGTGTCAACTGAATCGAACCAGACAAGACCCGGTTTAAGGTATCTTCAACCGCCCAGGCCATTTCCCCGGCCGATTTTGCCCCGACCATGCGGCCTGAACCTTTCAGGGTATGAAAATGGCGGCGAATGGTTTTCAGATTTTCTTGATGATCTGGATTAGTCAACCATTCTGGAAATAAAGCATTTAACTCAACGAAGATCTCTTCGATTTCCTCAACAAAAATTTCAAGAATTTCTGCATCTTGGTCAAGATAACTATCTTCAGGAAGCGTTGTCGTTTCAACTAAATTTTTTAATATTTCTTTCATAGCTCATGCTTCTTACGTTATGCCGCCAAGAAGGGCGCTCAAACTTAATTGTGACCGTCACGCGATACCTAACGTATGAAGTTAAGTACATCTTGTCGAGGCTTTATCTGTATTTCTGAATGTGTCTCAACCGCGGTCAAGACACATTTCCCCATCATGTCTGACTTTATTCTGGTAGTTTAAAGTCAGATACAGATTCACGTAATGCATCGGCCATGTTTGCCAGTTCAGATACTGAACGTGCTGTATCGAAGGTTGCACTGGTGGTTTGCGAGGTAATTTCCTGTACGACATTCATCGTGGTCGCAATATGACCTGCAGATGCTGACTGCAGTTTCGCAGCATCAGAAATGTTCGCAATCAGTTTCGCAAGGTTGTTCGATACTGTTTGAATCTCATCTAGTGCTACACCGGCATCTTTAGACAAGTTCGCACCACGTACAACTTCCGATGTAGTTTGTTCCATCGAAATAACGGCTTCGTTCGTATCCGTTTGAATGGTTTTTACCAGGCCTTCAATCTGCTTGGTTGCAGAAGCTGAACGTTCCGCAAGACGCTGTACTTCATCGGCTACGACCGCGAAACCACGACCTGCTTCACCGGCCATCGATGCCTGAATTGCTGCGTTTAATGCCAGGATGTTCGTCTGGTCAGCAATATCGTTAATCAAGGCTACGATGTTACCAATTTCCTGAGAAGATTCACCCAAACGTTTAATACGTTTTGAAGTTTCCTGAATCTGTTCACGAATCGTGTCCATACCCTCAATCGAGCGATGTACGACATCCGCACCGTTTGCAGCAATTTGTACTGAACGCTCTGCTACCACCGCTGATTCATCGGCGTTGGCAGATACCTGGTCAATCGACAGTGCCATTTCGTTAATCGCTGCAGAAGCACCAGCAATTTCTTGTGCCTGATGCTCAGATGCTTCAGCTAACTGGTTGGTAATGCTTTGTGTAGTTGCAGTATATTGCGCAACTTCTTGTGAAGTTTCAGTAATACGCGATACCAGGTCACGTAACTGGTCAATCGCAAAGTTAATCGAGTCGGCAATCGCACCGGTAAAGTCTTCAGATACTGTTGCATATGAACGCAAGTCACCATCTGCAAGATCGGCGATCTCATCCAGTAAACGTAAAATCGCATTCTGGTTACGGTCATATTCTTCTTGTAAACGGCCTACACGCTGCTTATCCGACAAACCACGCAGAGAAAGCAACTTGAATACACACAGCAAGAAACCGACTAATAATGCGATTAGCAGGACTGCCGGAACAACCGTTTTAAGACCTGAGTTACCCGATAATTTATTCAGGTTATCCAAAAGCACATCAGATTGAGAAAAAATAGATGCGGCTGCCTGACGAACTTTTACGATCTGTGTAGAGTTTTTCAGAATAATCGCTGATGCAGACTCGAGTACGTCATCATATTCAGCCTTGATACCTTCCAGAGATTCACGCAGAGTTGGATCATCAATACGCTGTACACCCAGTTCAGCAGAACCATTTAACTGTGCATTCAGATAAGAACCAAAAGTTTCGGTATCGGCACTGAAGTCATCCGCAGATTCACGTGAACCATCATTACCTGTCAGTACCAAACTGATTGAACGTAAGATACGTTCTGCAATGAATACCTGGTTTTTGGCAATAACCACCTGGTTCGATGGCATATCTTGACGTGCCATCTGGTCGACCATCAAGTTATATTCCGCCTGAATCCCTGGAATCGCTTCACCAATCGCGATGTTGGTGTCGTATAACTGGTTAATAATTTTTTGTTGCGAGGTAATCAGATCAATACTGCTGGATACTTCTGTCCACTGTTTATCAACAGCTTGCAACGCATCATTGTTAGAGTGAATACTTTTAACTGTCTCAAGGTTTTCAGCAAAAGCTTTTTGCGAATCAGTCAGGTTCTTCATGGCCTCAGGCGTACCCGAAGCTGTCGCTTCAGTCGCTTGGCGCGAAATCGTTTGCGAGAGGAGACGCAAATCACCCAGACTTTGAGTGAGTTCATTGGTACGTGGAACACTATAAAAAAGATACAATAAAGTGATCAGTGCGGCTAAAAGACAGCCTGCTGCTCCATAGATCAGCGGTTTTGATTTCTCACTATCACCGAAGACACGTGATAACTGATCTACTTGCGTTTGAATCTTAGCTAAAAAAGCATTACCGCCTTTGCGGCCAGTGCTCTCACCTGTATTTTTCTTTTTAAGTTTAAAGCCCATGCAGCCTCTCCCCGGTTGACGCCTTGCTTAGTTTCGAGCGCGACATTTAATTTATAAATTTTATAGATGCGTTCATAAATTTTGGATTTTGCAACAGACGACTGAATAAAAACACATGCCACTGCTGGTTGTGCTGATGGAAAAACCCCTGACAATATTCTTGTAAGTTTTTATCCAATTCAGATTTCTTCGAAAAGAAACTTTTCTTATTGAAATGTTGTATACCCAAAACTTGATCTACGACCAAACCCACATACTGGTCATTATGGTTGATGCATAATACTTTTTGAGTCGGTGAAAATTGACTGCTCTGCCCTGATACATACTGCGTCAGATCAGAAACCGATAACAGTCTTCCCCGGATATTCGCCAGACCCAACACCCATGCTTGTGTCTTGGGTACCGGCGTATATTCTGGGGGATAAATCACTTCTGATACTTCCCCCAGCGGGGCAACAAAATATTGCCCCATCATCTCAAAAGCAATGCCCGACCATCGGTTAACTTCATTGCCATTGGAAACGTAGTTTTTATTCCCCCGTTTCGCAATGCGAAGCAATTCGATAAATCCATTTGCTGCCATAGAGCTTATCCTGCATTGAGGTGCTGCTTAATTACATCTATTAATTGTTTTTCATCGACTGGTTTTGTTAGATAATCCGCTGCGCCTTGACGCTTGCCCCATACACGGTCAGTGGCCTGATCCTTAGTACTCACAATCACGATTGGAATATGTTTGGTCGTTGCACCACGTGCAATCTGGCGGGTCGCCTGAAAACCATTCACGCCCGGCATAACCACATCCATCAGGACTAGGTCCGGCAATTCTGCCTGTGCCATGGTGACGCCATCTGCGCCATTGGCTGCTTCAATCACCTCAAAGCCGTGTTTAGAAAGAATCTCTCTAAAGCGAAAAGTTTCTGTCGGTGAGTCATCCACAATTAGGATACGTGCCATGCCAATTCCCCAAAAAAATCAAATATTAAGCACTAATATGGTTACGGATTGCATTGAGCAATTCATCTTTACTAAAAGGTTTGGTCAGGTATTCATCTGAACCCACGACACGACCTTTGGCCTGATCAAATAAGCCATCTTTACTTGATAGCATAATCACAGGAATATTCTGGTAATTCTGAGAGTTTTTGATTAAGGCGCAGGTTTGGTAACCATCTAGGCGCGGCATCATAATATCTACAAAAACGATATCTGGATTTGCTTCGGCAATTTTTGACAAAGCCTCAAAACCGTCTACTGCAGTAATGACCTCATAACCTTCGCGTTGAAGAAGAGTTTCCGCAGTACGACGAATGGTCTTTGAGTCATCAATAACCATAATTTTTAGATTTTGGAATTTATCGTCCATTTGTTTAACCCTTCCCATTTTAGAAACTATATGCCATAAGGCTCATAGGATTATTTTATTACGATCGATAAACATTTTTAACATAAAGTCACTTGTATTATCAATGAACATTTTCTACACAAGTAGACAAAATCATTTATTTTTAATAACAGCTTCACATTTTCTTATCGTTATTGGTTTTTTTTTGACTAACGGTAGTTTTTTATTGATAAATTTAAGTCTAATATAACAAGATTATTACTTTAAAATAAGTAATTTAGTCAACTTTAAATTCGGGGAGCCAATGATGAGTCAGTTTTTAAGAAAACTTGCTGTCATTGATAAAAATAAAATGACTGGTCAATTCATTGTTGTTGTGCTGCTACTGTTACAGGTGAGCTTAACGTGTGCGAGTAGTAACCAAGTCCCGCAAAAAGCCACCTGGTATCGTTATTATGACAGCAAGGGTGTGGCCAATATCAGTACTAATGTCACGCCAAATCATATCCGTTATGGCTATGAAGCACTTGACCAGAATATGCAGGTGATTAAGCGTGCCCGTCCTTATAATGCCGAAGCGGATATCAGGCAAGCGCCACAACGTGCCCAACAGGCGCAGCGAATTGCCGAAGATCACAGACTCAAGCGTGCTTATAACAATAGCCAGACCGCTTTACAGAAAAAGAATGACAGCTTGATCCAGTTAAAAAAACAGATTGATTTCCAGCAAGAGCAAATGAAGCAACTGCAAAAAGATCGGGTCATGTTTGTACGTCAGGAACGTGAATATTTACGTAAAGGTAAAACACCACCGGCACACCTGAAAACAACATTAGACAATAACCAGAAAAATCTCATTTCCCAAAAAGAAAATATTCAATCTTTACAAAGTCGCTATCGAAATCTGGAAGCAGAATACGACAAAATTATCGCCCGTTTAAAAGCACTTGAATAAATACAAATAGCGTGTTGAGGTTTTGATCCATAGCACGCTAAAAGGACTCATATGCAAACTGCACCGCATTCTCATGATTTAAATATGCCTTCCCCGCGCTCTATCCTGATCATGAGTGCACTTTGCTTAAATATATTTTTAGTGGCTTGTGATAAAAATGAACCCGTACAGCAAGCAGAAACACCCAAATCCATTGAAGTCATTCCTCAAGATCTAGTTGCAGTTCAATCTGGCAATTCAGTTCAAAAAACTTCATTCACCGGCACCATTCGTGCAGTCAATCAAAGCAGCATACAGGCACAGGTTTCTGCTACTGCCACCAGCGTAAACGCACAGGTAGGTCAATCAGTTTCCAAGGGACAAGTGCTGGTACGTCTAAATAATCAGGACAATGCAGCCCGTTTGGCACAGGCACGTGCGAATCTGGCCTCCACTCAAGCACAAGCCAATCAGGCTCGCAACATGATGCAGCGGAAAAAGCGCCTGCTCGATCAGGGTTTTATTTCAAAAGTAGAATATGAACAAAGTCAGGTCGATTATCAGGCCCAGCTTGAAAATGTCCGCGCCCAGCAAGCCAATGTCGATATTGCCCAGAAAGCAGATCGTGATGGCACCATGACTAGCCCGATCAGTGGCGTGATTACCCAGCGCCAGGTCGAACCCGGCCAAACCGTGGCAATTGGACAAACCCTGTTTGAAATCGTCGATCCGAAACGGCTGGAAATTCAGGCACGCGTACCCAGTGATCTGCAATCAGGTTTAAGACTGGGCAGTAAAATCGAATACACTATTCAAGGCAATCCAAACCGGCTCACTGCCGTAATTAGCCGGATTTCCCCGATCGCAGATCAGGCCAGTCGCCAGATCGAATTCTTTGCCACGCCAAATGAAACCATTCCCTCGCTAAGTATCGGCTCCTTCATTGAAGGCAACATTCTGAGTTCACAACAGATTTCCGGACAGATGATTCCATTGGATACCATTCAGGATATCCAGAACAAACCCTATGTCTGGGTGATTCGCCAGAATAAAATTATCAAGGTCAATGTTCAGGTACTAGAACAGCGTTATAGCGACAACATTGCCGTGGTTCAAGGACTGGAAAATAGTGATCAGGTCAGCCGGGTTAAGTTTAGCGAAGCCGATCTGCAAAAAACTGTCACCCTTCGCGCCAACTAAAACCATTCATACAGGATCATTGATATGTGGTTTACCCGAATTAGTGTGAAGTATCCGGTTTTTACCATCATGATGATGTTCTGCCTGATGGTGCTGGGGCTGGCTTCATGGCAGCGGATGGGCGTTGAAGAATTTCCTGATGTCGATTTCCCATTTGTGGTGATCTATACCAATTATCCAGGCGCTTCTCCGGAAACGGTTGAATCGGAAATCACCAAGAAACTCGAAGATCAGATCAATACCATTTCCGGTTTGAAACAGGTAATTTCCCAGTCTAGTGAAGGCCTGTCCATCATCACCACCGAATTTAATCTGGATGTGACCTCTACTACAGCAGCTCAGGACGTGCGGGATAAAATCGCCTCTGTGACTGCTGAATTCCGGGATGAAATTCAGGAGCCGATTGTTGAACGTTATGACCCGACGGCGAATGCGGTAATGTCGATCGTATTTGAATCCGACAATATGGATGTGAAAGCGCTCAGTTCCTATCTGGACCAGCGGATTGTGCCACAATTGCGCACAGTCCCGGGAGTCGGAACGGTCAACCTGCTGGGTGATGCGCAGCGCCAGATCCGGATTCAGGTGGAACCGCAAAAACTACAAGCTTTTGGCATCGGTGTGGACAGTGTGATTAACACCTTAAAGGCCGAGAATATTGAAGTCCCGGGGGGGACGCTTAAATCGGGTAATTCGGAACTGGTCATTGAAATCAATTCCAAAGTGCTGCATCCCCTCGCCTTCGGCGATCTGGTCATTGCCAATAAAAACGGCGTACCGATTTTCCTCAGACAAGTTGCCAATATTCAAGACAGTCAGGCAGAGCTGGAATCCGCAGCTTTTCTGAATGGCAAAACTGCAGTTGCGATTGATATTTTGCGTAGTTCAGATGCAAACGTCATCGAAGTAGTCGACAAGAGCTACGCAACTTTAGAAAGTATTGAGGCGCAGCTTCCCCAAGGTACTACTTTACAAGTAGTGGTAGATTCCTCGAAAAGTATCCGCGGCACCATTCGCGATGTAGCCCGTACCATTATTGAAGGGGCGGTACTGGCTGTGCTGATTGTCCTATTATTTTTAGGTTCTTTCCGTTCAACGGTGATTACTGGCTTAACCCTACCTATTGCACTTTTGGGTACGCTGACCTTTATCTGGGCCTTTGGTTTTAGCATCAACATGATGACTTTGCTGGCACTGTCCTTGAGTATTGGTCTGCTGATCGATGATGCAATTGTAGTACGTGAAAACATTGTCCGGCATGCCGACATGGGCAAAGACCATGTCACTGCCGCGCTCGATGGCACAAAAGAAATTGGCTTAGCCGTGCTGGCCACGACACTGACCATTGTTGCCGTATTCCTGCCTGTGGCCTTTATGGGCGGAATTATTGGCCGTTTCTTCTACCAGTTCGGGGTCACGGTAAGTATGGCCGTTCTGATCTCGATGTTTGTCAGCTTTACCCTGGATCCTATGCTCTCTGCACACTGGGCAGAAAAGAAAAAAGATCCAAACAAAAAACCAGGTCGGGTGAAACGTTTCTTTAGCTGGATCTCCGGCAAGCTGGATAACTTAAGCCATGTCTATGAAAAATTATTAAAACTGGCCTTACGTTTTAGACTTATTACCCTGCTGATTGCGGTCGCTTCATTATTTGGTGCTTTGGGTTTATCCAAACTGATCGGCACCGAATTTGTACCGGTCCCGGATAAAGGCGAAATCCGGATCAAGTTTGAAACACCGGTCGATTCATCGCTTGAATATTCACAAGCCAAACTGCAGCAGGTGGATCAGATTATTCGTCAGCATCCGGATGTCAAAGCCACTTATGGGGTGATTAATGGCGCAACTGACCGCGGTAAAAACCATGTCAGTTTACGGGTGACTGTAACGCCGCGTACCGAACGTGAAAAGACCCTGAATGACCTGAATAATGAATTCCGCCAGCGTCTACAATCGGTTGCAGGAATCAGCATTACCTCGGTGGCATCCGCCGATGAAACCGTTTCAGGTGGCCAGAAGCCGATCATGATTTCGATTAAAGGTCCGGATCTAGATGAACTGCAAAAAATTTCCGATCGCTTTATGACGGAAATGGCGAAGATTAATGGCATTGTCGATCTGGAAACTTCATTAAAAGAACCCAAGCCGACTCTTGATGTACAGATCAATCGCGTCTTGGCCAGTGATTTAGGTTTATCGGTCAATCAGATTGCCAATGTAGTGCGTCCGCTGATTGCCGGTGATGATGTCACGACCTGGCAGGATGAAAAAGGTGAAACCTATGATGTGAATCTGCGCCTGACCGAAGACCAGCGCAGCTTGCCTAGCGATTTACAGAATATGTATATCACCTCAAATAAAACCGATGCCAATAATCAACCAATTCTGGTTCCGCTTTCGAGCGTGGCCAAATTTGAAGAAAAACTCGGTGCCTCGCAGATTAATCGACGTGATCTGGCACGTGAAGTGCTAGTCGAGGCCAATACCTCAGGACGTCCTGCAGGCGACATTGGTACGGATATCAGCCGCTTGCAAGAAAATTTTGATATGCCACCGGGTTATAGTTTCGATACTCAAGGCTCCAATGCCGACATGGCAGAATCCGCAGGTTATGCCCTGACTGCGATTATCCTGTCGATTGTCTTTATCTATATTGTGCTCGGTTCGCAGTTCAACAGTTTTATCCATCCTGCGGCAATTATGGCCTCACTACCATTGTCGCTGATTGGCGTATTTCTAGCCTTGTTCCTGTTTAACTCAACCATGAACCTGTTCTCGATTATCGGCATTATCATGCTGATGGGACTGGTGACCAAGAATGCGATTCTGCTGATCGACTTCATCAAGAAGGCCATGGACCGCGGCGAAGACCGTTATGATGCGATTATTGCCGCTGGTAAAACCCGTTTGCGTCCTATTCTGATGACTACCAGCGCGATGGTCATGGGCATGGTGCCACTTTCCCTAGGGCTAGGTGAAGGTGGTGAACAAAGTGCACCGATGGCGCATGCGGTGATTGGTGGGGTAATTACCTCTACCCTGCTGACCCTGGTGGTGGTGCCGGTGATCTTTACTTACCTGGATGACTTTAAGAATTTTATGCTGCGTCAGGCACGTAAAATCATGGCATAATTTAATGCAACACAATGAGGTGACATTCCCAAAAGCTCACCTCATTTTTTATTGTATAATCCCTGCTTTAACGCTTAATTTTTTAGGACAGTTTCCATGCGCGCGAGTCGCTTTTTATTTGCAACGTTAAGAGAAACCCCGAACGATGCTGAGGTTATTTCACATCAGCTCATGCTTCGTGCCGGTATGATTCGTAAGTTGGCTTCAGGTCTATACACCTGGTTGCCGATGGGCGTTCGCGTATTAAATAAAGTTGAAGCGATCGTTCGCGAAGAAATGGACAAGGTCGGTTCACTTCAAGTCTATATGCCGGTGACTCAACCTGCATCTTTATGGGAAGAATCAGGTCGTTATGTACAATACGGTCCTGAGCTTTTACGCTTCAACGACCGCCATGGCAACCCATTTGTTCTCGGTCCGACGCATGAAGAAGTGATCACTGACCTTGCACGTAACGAATTAAAAAGCTACAAGCAATTGCCTGCAAACTTTTACCAAGTACAAACCAAATTCCGTGACGAAATTCGGCCACGTTTTGGCGTAATGCGTTCACGTGAATTCATCATGAAAGATGCCTACTCTTTCCATGCCAACCAGGAATCACTGCAACAAACCTACGACGACATGTATGCAGCCTACTGCAAAATCTTCACCCGTCTTGGTTTAGATTTCCGTCCGGTTCAAGCAGATACCGGCTCAATTGGTGGTTCAGGTTCTCATGAATTCCACGTTTTGGCTTCAAGCGGTGAAGATGATATCGCTTTCTCCACTGAATCTGACTATGCAGCCAATATTGAAATGGCTGAGGCGGTGCTTGTCGGTGAACGTGCGGCACCAACACAAGAACTTAAACTGATAGACACGCCAAATCAAAAAACCATTGCGGATGTATCAGCATTCTTGGGCACCAATCCTGCCCATTCAGTGAAAGCGTTATTGGTTCAAGGTGTTGTAGCGGAAGAAGGTCAAGAAGCACCAGTCGTTGCATTATTCCTTCGTGGTGATCATGAACTAAATGAAATTAAAGCTGAAAAACATCCTTTAATTGCTGCACCTTTGACATTTGCTACTGAAGAACAACTTCAAGCCCTTGGCTTAACTGCTGGCTTTGTCGGTCCTCAAGGTCTGGTCGAAAAAGGTATCACCGTCATTGTTGATCGTGCAGCATCGGTATTGTCTGATTTTGTTGCGGGTGCAAATGCAGCAGATCAACACGCAACAGGTGTAAACTGGGAACGTGATGCGCAGTTCACTGAAGTTTATGACCTACGTAACGTGGTTGAAGGCGATCCATCTCCAGATGGTAAAGGTACGCTTCAAATCAAACGTGGTATCGAAGTGGGGCATATCTTCCAGTTGGGTCAAAAATACTCTGAAGCTTTAGGTTGTAAAGTCTTGGGTGAAGATGGCAAACCATTCACTGTAACAATGGGGTGTTATGGTATTGGTGTAACGCGTGTAGTAGCTTCTGCAATCGAGCAGAACTTTGATGAGAAAGGCATTATCTGGCCAACTGCCATTGCACCGTTTGAAGTTGCCATTGTGCCGATGAATGCACACAAATCTCCACGAACTATGGAAGCTGCGGAAGCACTCTATGCTGAATTACAAGCTGCAGGTTTTGACGTATTACTTGATGACCGTAACGAACGTCCGGGCGTGAAATTCTCTGATCTTGAGCTGACAGGTATTCCACACCGTATTGTAATTGGCGAAAAAGGCTTAGATGCAGGTACGTTTGAATATAAAGGCCGTCGTGATGCTGAATCTGTAAATATCTCGAAAGAAGAATTATTGGCAAAAATTGCTAAATAATTTTGCTTTCTTATAAAAAATCCCGCGTAATACGGGATTTTTTATAACTAAACTTAGCAGAATTTGTGTCCACCAAAGCAGTTCGGTTTAAAGTTCTGGCCTTGTAAAGTTAAATTAGTAAGAGGGAAATCAAGTAGCGCAGGATTTTTAATTTCCTTTACATCAAGTGCACTTCCTAGCACACAACCAAAAACCAGACTTCCACAATCTCGCACATTAGTGGTTAAATCATGGTTAATTCCTGCAATAGTTTGCTTTAAAACAGCATCTGAAATTGGCACACTATATGAAGGTGAAATACTTCCTAAATCCACTTCATCTTCCATTGCCAGCCACCACCCTTGTTTTGCCGCGACTGCTGCACCAGGCCATAAAATGCTTTGGGATTGCAAGGAGAGTGAAGCTGGATTATTTAAATATAAAGCATGAATAAGTCCGAGATTTTGTTTAACGGTAATGTCTGTCTGTAGCCCGGTTAAGTAGCCTGTAATATCTTTATCTAATTTTAATGCTCCATCCAATAATTCTGCTTTTAATGGTCCTTTAAAATCAATACGACCTACTGTCCCTGTCCCTTTTAGTACAACTTCTTTCATTCTTGTTCCTGACACTATCGTAGCAGGAATAGTAAAAGGTGCTGTTGTAGAATTTAACTGGAAAGCATAATTGCTAGATGTGTAATGTAAATCCAGAGGTAATGGTTGACCTAATATAGTGCCTTTTACCGTGCCCTCAATATTCATTCCAGTTGCAGCATAATCCATGACACGAGGAGCGGTTGTTGCAACTCCTGATGAAGATTTTGTTTTCATATAACCACTGAAACTGTTAATACCATTTGGTGTAGCACTATTTTCTGTCCCCATTGTCAATAGACCTGAAATCTTTTCCGCACTTAAACGGAAACCTAAAACTTCACGTGTAGATGCCTGATTTGGATTTTTTATGGCAAATTGTACAAATGGATTAGTAATCAGAGCTGAAGTCGCGGCACGATCCGCGCCATTCGTAGGATTACCACTTAAGGCAATATGATCAATATCAATATCACAGCCGGTTGCACCATTAACACCGCCACACCCGAGTTGTAGCTTTTTTATATTGGCATTAATTTCCATCTCGGCTTCCAAGCCTAATTTATAAAATGAGATATTACTCTGGTCATAAGTAGCTCCTAGATTATCCATCTGGTTAAATCCAGACTGAACCTCCATTGACAATAAAGCCTGCCCATTGACTTCTGAGAGCTCTTGGTCTTCCAATGAAGTTAATGCAGATACCTGACCACTTAGGCCCATCATAGCTACCACTAGACTTTTTAATATTATTTTTTTCATTTTTCTCATCCTGATTTTTAGCGTGGTGTGATTCCCATCGTGCTACGAACAGTTCCACCAGTCAGTGCAATACTTGCCATGTTTTGCATATTGCCATTGGTCGCCATGGCAAAATTGGTTTTAAATGGTGTTGCAATATTATTTTCATAATTGAGTTTGACCTGATTATCCAAAGTCACTGTATCTGCACTAACACGAACTTTTGCTTTGACACCCAAATGACCTTCCATCCGGTTAAAGTTAATTGACGAAGTTTTTAATACCCCGGTTGAATCAATATCTTCATTGGTGATACTAAAATAGCTGCCCAGATTATCTTTATTTGCAGTTTCTTCTGCGGTAAGGGGTCTAAACTTAAAATTTGCATCAAATGACAGGAAGTTGGTATCTGGTGAATCGCTGGTCGGATCCACTCCTGGAATGATGAGGAGCTCGCCGTTTCCATCAAGTTTAAAAGCAATATTAGTCAGGACATCATCACGTTTAGAAAAATTATCATGAGGCACATAGCTCCCGCATTTAGCGATCGATGCATTGGTACAATTATATTTAGATCCTGGTAATTGACCAATCGCAAGCTCAGCTTTGGCTCCAATCAGCAGCTTATCAGCGCGAATATAAATACCTTCATCTTTATAACTAATAATCCCTTCTGACTTGATCAAAGCATCGATATTCCTAAAACCAGCATAATAGTTAACAGCCTCACCATGATCGCCATTCTTGCCATCAATCAATATAATCGAGGTTGTGCTTGGTAAACCGGTTTTCTTGTCAATTCCATAGCCTTCTGTAGATGCCATAATGTTATACGCAATTGCTTGCTTATTGTTTGTTCCATAAGTCGTTCCAGACAAGGCAACATTGGCATTTAAATTATAAATAGGAATACCGATTCCCCATGAACCACCATCGCCACCAATTTCCGCCAAAGAGTTATCTGATATGAAACGTGCTTTAGCAGCAATGGACTGAAAATCCATTCCACGTACGGCGATATAGGCAAAATCCTCTCCATTCGTGGTGGTACTGAGTGTCTGTTTAAGTACAGTGCTACTACTACCTAAAGTCTTTTGCATATTTTCATTGATTATGAAATCGAGACTTTTTGCAGTAATGGTATTTATATATATATTTCCAAAGTCGATATAAGCATTTTTACCGTGTAAAGCACCGGCAGCATTACGTGTAGTCAAGGATCTGAGCTTGGAGAATTGCACAGCATGGCTTCCCTTACCGGTATGACCAATCTCAAATGTTGTAGGTGCCATAGTTGCTGGAAGCCCGGTACTATTAGTACCTGTAAAATCTGCAGACAAGCCCAGATTCAACCCACCTTCTCCGACCAGGCCACTGTAACCTGTTGCAGCTTTGTCCTGACGTTCTAGTACACCATTCACCTTGTTACTAACATCAAAAGTACCTATCTGGGTTTGATCTGCACTCATGGATAATCTTGCGTTAGTGACTGCACCCGAAGCTCCTAAACGCATAATATTTTTGCGTTCATTATTTGGCGTATTATAACGCAGGTCAATATTAACCCCTGGATTGGTCGGATTAACCCGGCCAGCCGTGATATCGGTCATATCTTCAGCACGCTTTAGATCCACATAATGATCTTGACTGCCATTTCGTGTGGTGAGTACCACGCCTTCATCCGGGTCAATGTACATATATCCTTGACCCGCGAAGTTAAAGTTAAAGTCATTCAAAATCAGACTATTTTCGCCTAATTTATGACTAATCGTGGCATTTTTAAGTTGAAAATCGATACTGGCAATTGAATCTTTATTAAATAGACCTGCACTGGTTTGTAATAGCACACTAAGCGGTGTAGAGGTACTAATCCCTAATGCACCCAAAGTTTGATTAGATTGAGTACCCGTAGTCCGAATACTATTCGCAGATTGACTACATGGATTGGTCGTACAGGCGATCTTTACCAATTTTAAATCTGCAGTGGCTTGAAACGGTGAAACACTTGCAGCTAGCCGAAGTCCTGCCCCTTGTGAAGTGGCACCTACATCTATTTCAAGTTGACTAATGATTGGTTTATTATCTTTTCCAATAATCTCAACATTATGTAGACCTAAACCCATTTTAGTGTTGGCAGTTGGATTTGGATCATACCAATTGGCTTGAGCAATACTGGCTTTAGAAATTTCATGAGTAATCACCATACCATCTTGTCCAGTGACTTCACTCAATTCTTGCTCTTCAATAGTTTCAAGTGCATAACTTTGTTGTATAAGACACATGCATACTGTTAGCAATTTCAACTTTATTGTTGTTTTTTTCATTTATATATCCTTATGCTGTACTTGACGTTGTTACTAACAACGACTTTGTGCTCCACCTGTACAGTTATAACCAAATATTTTCAAATTGCCTGATGTATGCAGATTTCCATGAACGTTCAACCCCATAAATCCTTTTTCAGCACCTTTATCAAATGAAGGAACATCTTGGGGCGCGGTTGTATAAGTTCCATCGGCATTATAGGTACGCCCTGTATACGTACTATAAACACCTGTATTGGCATAACCTTCCAAAGCGCCAGCACCTGTACCCGTTTCAATGGAAACTGTATTAAAGCCTAAATTACGGATCTTTAAAGGCTGGTGATCATAAAAGGTAATTTGCATCGCCGTTTGTGGTTCATTACGATGATTAATGATGGTTGTACCATCAATTGAAAACTTATCAATCTGAATCGTGCCTTGAATGCCTTTAAAGACTAACCACTTTTTATTTCCATTGGCATCGACATGGTTATTCGGCGCTATTGCCAGACGGCAAAATTGTTTTGTTGCTCCACAAGCGGTGGGATCTAGAACATAAAATACTTCGAGCGGGTTGCCACTTCCATCAAGCCGAGAAATTTTATCTTTACTTAAATCTGTCGCATAAATATGGTTTAAAGATAAAGTCCAGTTAAGATCTGCTCCGCCTTGCCCCACGGTATTGGTTAATGCTTGCTGATCAAGGGCTTCCAATCCGGCAAAACTGGTCATAGAGGTACATAATAATGCACAGAGTGTTACTAATTTGGACATTCTTATACTTCCTTATAGACCAGTTGTTCTAATTTTCAGATGCTGAATCAGGACCCCATCAATGACAGCAGATCCAAAATTCTTACTTACACCATCAGTATTTTTGAATACGATTCCTGTTGAATTCACCCCATCCTTGGCGCGCAGCATATTTGTCCCTGAGATACGCTCTGTAGTCCCTATTGAGATGCTACTGTGAGTCGCATTACGCCCTTGATAAAGTGCGGTGGTATCTGACACATTATTTTTAATCGGTGTACCACAACTATAGACATTACAGGTCGAACCCTTTAAATCCGTTGTACCCAGTCCGCCCCCATAATTTTGATAAATTTGATTATAAATAGCAGGAATATTGGGAATACGTGTCACTTCTAAAATAATATTATTGCCTTCTGAACCGACAACGAAAGGCTGGTACATATTACCAAGCACCAAATTAATATTTGGACTATAGAGATATAAACCCTCAGAATCATGAAATATAGGAGCATCACTTCCATTCAAGGCCGGGGTCGGGACATTACCATCAAGTGCATCTGTTTTTGCTGCGGTACTGAGACGAATACCTTTACTGTTAAGATTACTATCGCTACTGCTTAGATTTTCTGGTCGATCATTGGTATTCAGACGAACAATACTCGCCATACCTAATGTTTGGCTGTAATTCTTATTGTCAGATTCTAAGGTTTGGAATAACCGAACTTGCGAGCCATTAAAACTCAGACCATTAGCAATAAATTGAGTTCTTAATCGATAATTTGTGTCAAGGCCTGAAGTCGGCCCACCTGTTATAGGATCTACAGCATTCGAGGAATTAAGCTCACGTGCAAAAATATCACTCCAGAAGCCCAGCTTGATATTATTATCACTTTCGACCCCTGCAATTGGACTTAATGGGGCTTCCAAAGCAATATAGCCTACATCTTTAGCAGCGTCCTTAAACTGTTTGACGTTTTCAGTTCCTGCCCGGAATAACCAAGGATTATCTGCTGATCCCCAGCTAAAACCCTGATTACTGTATCGTGTGCTTAAAGAACCATCGCTTTTCGATAATGCCAGACCATAAATAAATACATCGGCTTTAGTTCTTAAAGTGCTCACAGAGCTTTTAGCAGCTTCAGTTTTAGCAGCCTGATCTGCTCTAGCAATGATTTCAGCCATAGCAGCACTATCTGCATCTTTCATCATTCCGGCTAGAGCAGCTTCCAATTTTTTGTTGTATTCTGCTTTAACTAGTTCAATAATTCTTGCATCTACAATTGCTCCAATAATATTCTGCCTATCAACCGCCGTACTCCATTCAGTATTTGGAATCTGCTGATTAGCATTTTGCCCATATAGAAATTGAATCATTTCAAGGGTATTTAAATTTGCATATTCATCAGACTTATTTGGTCGCAGTGGCGTTAATTCATATTCTGTTGTGCCATCATGCTTGATATCATAATCAATACCTGGTGAGGTATTACCTGCACCATTATAATAATCATCACGACGTTGGTCATAATAGGCTTTCATAAAGTCTGTATTATAATAATAATCAACTAATTCTTGCTTAAATGCGTCTCGATTAGCTTGTGTGTCATAAGTATTCTTAATCGTATTATAGTTATCATTATAAAAATCAGTTTTTAAGGTATCAAAGGCTTGCTGATACTCAGTTGCATAATTCTGCGTTCTTTCAACATGAAAAGCATTATCATATGTAGATTTATAAACTTTGTCGTATACACGCTGCCCAAGTTGGTTGTAATTCTCACCCGTCGGGATAATACGAATAAAGCCTGTATCTGCTTGTCCGGGGTTTTCAATGCCTCTGGCATAACTAGAACTAGCAGAAAGATCTTTAGGACCTTGAAACACCATTTTAAAATCATCAAGGACGAGCGCAACACCCTCACCTGTGGTGTCAGAAAGAGAAGAATCTGATAATTCCTGCATCGCATATGCAGAAGGCAACAGGCTGAAACCGATTGTCATCGCCAAATAACTTTTGCGAAATTTAAATATATCTTTGATTTGAGTCATCTCACTCTTTCCTTTTTATTCGATGCTCCGCACCTTATGCTTCAGCTTCCCAGCCGCCAATCTTTGATTTTTTATAATGCATTGCATCTTTTTTATGGTTATGCGGAATCCATTATGCTGATTTTTAATACAGATGCCAAAGCCAATTAGGCGAAAAATAGCAGTTTCCGATGAATGAAAATCTCAAAAAAATAAACGGGACATAAAGTCCCGTCATTCAATATTTTAAAACAATTAGGTCTTCGGCAAAGTAACGCCTGTCTGACCTTGATATTTACCACCACGATCTTTATATGAGGTTTCACAGACTTCATCAGATTCAAAAAATAGCATCTGCGCTACACCTTCACCTGCATAAATACGCGCAGGAAGATTAGTAGTATTTGAAAACTCTAAAGTGACATGTCCTTCCCACTCTGGCTCAAGCGGAGTCACGTTGACAATGATGCCACAACGCGCATAAGTAGACTTGCCCAAGCACACGGTCAAAACATTACGTGGAATGCGGAAATATTCGATGGTACGCGCCAAAGCAAACGAGTTAGGCGGAATGATACAGACATCCGACTCGATATCAATAAAGCTGCGTTCATCAAAGTTCTTCGGATCGACAATTGCAGAATGCACATTGGTGAATACTTTAAATTCACGTGCACAACGCACGTCATAACCATAGCTGGATACGCCATACGAAATCAGCTTTTGACCATTTTCATCCAAACGTACCTGGTTTTCTGCATACGGTTCAATCATGCCGTGTTTTTCGCTCATTTCGCGAATCCAACGATCAGACTTAATTGCCATTGATATAATCCAAAAATCTTAAGAACAAGTTATTGCGACGTACTTTAACTGAAATTGACACTAATGAAAATAAGTGAAAGGCTTAGAGCTAAAGTTGCCAAAAAATTGCTGATTGAGATCAGCTTATAAACTTAAAAGTGCAGAATAGCTTAAAGGA
The DNA here is from genome assembly GCF_024129355.1 of Acinetobacter lwoffii. Taxonomy (GTDB): domain Bacteria; phylum Pseudomonadota; class Gammaproteobacteria; order Pseudomonadales; family Moraxellaceae; genus Acinetobacter; species Acinetobacter lwoffii_I. The sequence continues at coordinate 123,058 of NZ_JAMXXP010000003.1, forward strand.
ATGGAAAAGCTCATTAATACCAGCGAAGCCGTTTTCTGCAGGTTTTTCTGATTGAGCCAGCGACTGTTTTTTCTGGCCAGGATTGAACCCAGAAAAGTCCAGAAGAATGCAATCGGGATCAACAGAAGCAAGAAAACCAGCATATGAGTCACATAATGTTGGCCGCTTTTCCAGACAATGACAGGAAAGATCGCTGAGGCAAATAAAAGTGCTTTAGGATTAAGCAAGGTTGCCAAAAATAATTCTCGTGCGCGAATCGAGACATTTTCAAGATTTTCGCTTATTTCTGCAGTCCGCCATAATTTCACAGCGAGAAATAGAATATAGCCAGCACTAAAAAGTTTGAGAATGGTCGGTAAAAGCGGAAGATGAACGGAAATTTTTCCGATCAGAATGCCCCATAAGCTAATGGCAATCAGATAACCAAAGGCTTCCGCAGGAATTAAACGAAATGTTTTTTTAAATCCGACCTGAATGCCTGAAGATGCCAATAAGGTATTGGTTGGGCCTGGTGTTAAAAGAATGGTTGCCACTAAACCAATAAAAAACCATGAAATCATAGTTTGACCTCGCTCTAATCCGAGTAGCATAGAAGAATTCGGTCAGTGCTGCAAAAAAATAATTGTAAGAGAACATATGATCTAAAATTTAAATTTATTTATTTTAATTAATTCAAATGTTTATATAAGCTTTCAGGATAAACACCCGATAGTCATTTCAGTCAATTTCGATCATTTAAATCGAGCTAATTTTAAAAATAAGAAATAAGAAGCCCTAGCTTTTAGCTAAGGCTTAAATATCTGAATTGTCTGTAGAATTAAAAAATTCGACTGTGGTCTTTCTCTGCTTTAGGTAACTGCGCTGCAATTTTCTCTGCAATCAGCATATAGCTTTCTGCAGCAGCATCTCCCGCGATCACTGACGGCGTTCCAGCATCGGCATTTTCACGAATTTTAGCATCCAAAGGTAAACGACCCAATAATGGGACTTGATATTGCTCAGACAGTTTATCGCCACCGCCTGTACCAAAAATCTGTTCCTCAAAACCACAATTTGAGCAGATATGGGTCGACATGTTTTCAATCACGCCCATGATCGGAATCTGCACGCGGTTAAACAATTCAATGCCTTTGGTCGCATCCAGCAAGGCCACGTTTTGTGGCGTTGTCACAATTACTGCGCCCGTTACCGGAATACGCTGCGCGAGAGTTAACTGGATATCACCTGTGCCAGGTGGCATATCAATCATCAGCACATCAAGGTCTGGCCATAGGGTCTGATTGAATAACTGCATTAATGCACCCGTGGCTTTTGGACCACGCCAGGCGACTGGAGTATTGTGATCTCCAGTTAAATGGCCAATTGATAATACCGCCATCCCATAGGCTTCGATAGGGACAAACTGCTCTGCTTCGATCATTGGCGTTTTGCCGGCATTGCCGAGCATAGTCGGAATACTTGGGCCGTAAATATCGGCATCTAGTACGCCTACGCGCAGGCCTAATTTCTGTAGAGCCAAAGCCAGATTTACAGTCGTGGTCGATTTACCTACGCCACCTTTACCAGATGACACCAGAATCACATTTTGAATCCTTGGGTGTTTTGGAACATCACGCTGTTGCGGCGCAGCTTTTTGAATCGGTGGATTATTTGGATCAGCTTCTTCTGTTTTTGCAGGCTGTGCCGACGCATCAACCACAGGGGGAAGATTGGGTTTTGCTTCCGCTTTAGGCTCGCTTGAACAGTTTTCACCTTCAGCATGGTTATGCCCGCAACCCCCTTCTTTCTTATGTCCAGTTTTCTGCTGAATCACATGCATATTCAGTTCTTGAATACCACATTTTTGCAAAGCTTCCGCCAGTTCATCATGAATCTGTTGCAGCTGCGCTTTTTCTTCTGGATAGGTATTCAAAGTGATTTGCAGAATCTCACCCTGTACATTGACCTGCGTAATACGATCTTTCAAGGCATTGCTGGAATTTGGCAAGATATAGTTTTGCAGTACGTTTTGCACAGCTTCTTCGTTCACCTCCTTGGAAGGCGAAAAAACCGATTTAAGCGAAGAAAGCCAAGACATAGGTTACTCCAAAAATGTAGATCGACATGTGAATCGCTTAGTTTAACGGGGTTTTAGGCGAAGGTTAAGCACTGTATTGGAGAAGATGAAACAGATATCTTCAATTTCCAACCATTTTACTCGGTTTTGTGAAATATTTTATGGAATCTTGGTGAATAGAAATAATGAAAGAAAAGAGAGATGGACTATTTTGATGTAATAAATTTTTTTTATTTATCTCGAGCGTGTTAAGCCACTTTAACCTTCTGTGATTAAAGTGGCTTAACGATCACAGACTATTTATGATTTTTATTGTTTTCAGATTTGTCCTGTTGATCCTTGGTATTTTTATCCTGATCTTGTTTCGATTCATCCTTTTTAGACTGAGAGTTGCTTTCTGAATCTGTATCTTTGGCATCTTGCTGCTGATCAGCATCACCTTCCTTTGATTGATTATCCTTCATTTTGTTCATCGTATCAGTTGCCATCTGTTTCAGTTCAGCGAACTTAACCGAGGCTTCACTGAATAAGTCTGTGATTTTCTGTCTGGTATCTTCAAACTTATGCATGGCTTCATCTTTTAAATTTGCCATACCTGCCTGCTGATCGGTCTGACCATCTTTAGCATTTTGTTTATCTGACTTGTTAGATGATTTATCTTGAGATGTATGATCCGCTTTGGCCTTTTTCGTATCATCTGAACCTTGCTCAGCATTTTGCTGGTTGTCAGATTTGCTATGTTTCAGCTCATTCAGAAGCTTTTCACCTTTTTGCAATAGGTCTTCACCGATCGCAATCGCTTTGGCTTTTAAGTCATCCATCTTAAAGCTTTCAGTTTTTTTAGCGGACTGATTCTCTTGAGAACTGTCTTTTTGCGCTGATTGCTCAGCATTTTCCTCTTTACCGTTATGCTGGGTATCAGACTTCTGATTAGCATGGGTCTGGGCACTTTGCCCGTTCTTATGTTCCTGATTATGCTGTTTATCCAGCTCGTTTTGCTTTTGCTCTTTTGCAAGCTGATCATTCAATTCGCGTGCATGTTGTTCTTTATCTTGATTTTGCTTCGACGTATTGTTTTGGTTCTGCTGAGTCATGAGGTACCCTCCTTAGGCATATCATATAAACAATCAGCCATTTTTTTAGCACAAAGCATCACGCGAATCGGGCGAAGTAAGTAAACTGCAACAAAGCCTGTACAAGTTGTTGCTATTGTTTGCAGGATGTAGCATGAGCTGAGTCAAATCTGTATTGAAAAGCTATATGCTAAAGATGATGCAGGCTTTTGTATTCGGGCTGTCCAAGTCCATCTATTCGCAGGGTTTCAGCAAAGTATTTCTTTGCAATTCTGTCAGCACACTTCTACCCTGCTAATTCAAATTCCGTCATGGCGTAATTTTCAAAGCTAAAGGGCGCATGTTGCCAATCCACATCAGCTGTTTATAGAATGCAAATTTATCATGAGACATTACTTCAGGTTAGGCACGCAAAGTACTCATAAAGCTGACCGCAGAGAACAACCATATAAACAGAATGAAGCTGCGTGCTTGATTGAAATTGTCTACATCTGTGCCATGTAGCATGTTGTGCCGGGTCATGGTCACATTCGAGCTTGAATCCATTTTATAGGCAGCAAGTTCAGCAAAATACGGATTCAGTTCAATGGCGATTTTGAACTTATGCCACAGGCTTTTAATTTCATTGCCTTTTAAACCCGGTACAATTTTATAGACATCGACAAACTTGGTGCCATTTTGCTTTAAAAAGCCTGTTTTGATCAGAATATCAGTCAAAATGCCTTCAAGTTGTGCATAGACATTGGGAATACAACCACTGTAAAAACCAAGCTTGTACATTTTCAAGCTTTCAAGCAGCACCTGGCGACGCTTGGCTTTAATCTCTTCATCAATCTCTAAGGCATCAAAGGCTTTGAGCATTTCAGTTTGGAAATATTCGCTATTGATCATATCGAGTAAATTAAATTGCTCAACATCTTCAAATTGGTGAATGGTTGGCCAAAAATGCATGAGGTTTAAAGCATCATTGGCAAACTTCGCGCCAATCGGTTGATCCAACTGATCTGCAAGCACTTGGAAGTAAGCATCTTGCTCTGCCAAGCCCGATAAGGTTTTAATTAAAAGTGTATGTTCATCTGCCGAGATGCCTTCAAGATAAGCTTTTGCATCTTTTAAAATCTGACTGCCCAATTGTTTTTGACTCGCAGCATTTTGCTTAATACGCGTGACAGGTTGGTCGAAATCCAAATCATCTTCGTCAATCATGGTTTTCTAGCTCAAAGCTTTTACATCAATGACCTATTATTACTGTTATTTGCAGCGCAATATAGAGAAATCTACATTTCCAAGACATTCTGTAAATACAAAGACATTTAGACACGAATTATCGTTGAAAGGGACTTGATTCACTTAAAGGATTGCTTTGTATTCGGACGTGCATCAGGTAAAATCATGCACCTTGCATAATATACGAATGAGAGAGTCATATCCGTGCGTAATATCTTAGTCACTAACGCCCTTCCATACGCCAATGGCCCGATTCATATGGGTCACCTACTCGGTTATATCCAAGCTGATATTTGGGTACGTGCGATGCGTGCAATGGGCCATGATGTGACTTATGTCTGTGCGGATGATGCTCACGGAACTGCGATCATGCTGCGTGCCGAAGCGAATGGCATTTCACCTGAAGCGCAAATTGCCAATGTGCAAAAAGAACACATTCGTGACTTTGACGGTTTCGGTGTGCATTTCGATCATTATGATTCTACGCATAGCGATACCAACCGTGCCCGTGCGTCAGAAATCTATGTAAAAAACCGCGATGCTGGCAATATCGCTGTTCGCCCGGTGACCCAGCTTTTTGATCCTGAAAAAGGCATGTTCCTGTCAGACCGTTTCATTAAAGGCACCTGTCCTAAATGTAAGGCGGAAGATCAGTACGGCGACTCATGTGAAGTCTGCGGTGCAACTTATAATGCGACAGAGTTGTTGAATCCGCATTCCACTTTAAGTGGCGCAACTCCAGTCGAAAAATCATCTGATCATTACTTCTTTAAATTGCCAAATTTTGGTGAATACCTGCAAAGATGGACTCGTGATGAAGGTCGCTTGCCGGTATCGATTGCCAACAAGCTGGACGAATGGTTTGAAAATGGCTTGAACGACTGGGACATCTCACGTGATGCGCCATACTTCGGTTTTGAAATTCCAGATGCGCCAAACAAATATTTCTATGTTTGGGTGGATGCGCCGATTGGTTATATGTCGAGCTTTGAAAACTACATCAAAACCAAACGTCCTGAATTGAATTTTGATGACTACTGGAAAAAAGATTCTGAAAATGAGGTCTATCACTTCATTGGTAAAGACATCGTGTATTTCCATGCCCTGTTCTGGCCGGCAATGCTTGAAGGTGCAAACTACCGCACGCCATCAGGCTTATTCGTGAATGGTTTCTTGACTGTCAATGGCCAAAAGATGTCAAAATCTCGCGGCACATTTATTAAAGCGGAAACCTATTTAGAGCATTTAAATCCTGAATATCTACGCTATTACTTCGCGTCGAAACTTTCTGACAAAGTTGAAGATTCTGACCTGAACCTTGATGATTTCGTTCAGAAAGTAAATTCAGATTTGGTCGGTAAAGTCGTGAATATTGCCAGCCGTTGTGCAAAATTCATTAACACCAAATTTGATAACAAGTTAAGCACGACATGTGCTGAACCTGAATTGGTACAAAGCTTTATTGATGCCGGTAGTTCAATTGCTCAAGCTTATGAAGCACGTGAATTCTCTGCGGCGATTCGTGAAATCATGGCACTGGCAGACAAAGCCAACCAGTACATCGACGAGAAAAAGCCTTGGGCACTTGCTAAGCAAGAAGGTCAGGAACAACAAGTGCATGATGTATGCTCTGTGGGGATCAACCTGTTCCGTCAATTGGCAGTTTACTTGGCTCCTGTATTGCCGACACTAGCTCAACAGGTTCAAGGTTTCTTGCAACTTGAAAGCTTCGATTTTGCTTCTCGCAAAACCATTCTAGTGGGTCATGAAATTGCATTGTTCCAACCCTTAATGCAACGTGTAGATCCAAAAGCGGTTGCTGCCATGGTGGATGCATCTAAAGATTCTTTAGCTGCTCCTGCTGCTGAACCAGCAAAAGCTGAGAAGAAAAAAGAGAAGAAGATTGAAAAGAAAGCTGAACCTAAAGTCGGTGAAGCTGAAATCATTAATATTGATGATTTTATGAAAGTTGACCTGCGTGTGGCTGAAGTTTTGGAAGCGGCTACGGTTGAAGGTTCTGACAAACTGCTTCAACTCACTTTAAACGTTGGTGAAGCTGAGCCACGTAATGTGTTCAGTGGTATTCGTGAGTTTTACCAACCTGAAGACTTAAAAGGTAAACTGGTGGTGATGGTGGCAAACCTTGCGCCACGTAAAATGCGTTTTGGGATCTCTAACGGTATGGTGCTAGCTGCGGGTAATGGCGACGGTGTTTGGGTGATTTCACCTGAATCTGGTGCTAAACCGGGTGATAAAGTGTCTTAAGTTTAGGTTTTGAGAAAAGAAAAGCCTCTACGTATGTAGGGGCTTTTTTATATCATCAGTTAAATTTACTTTCTTGATTTTTAATATTTTCAATATAAAATCAATGCGCTTTTTTATTCTTTTATAATTATTCGGGGTAAGCATGAAAAAATTATTAGTTTCAGTTCTAGCGATGTCTACAATTGCATTTACAGGTTGTTCGGTACGTATGGCTGACATGACAGTTGCATCTACTAAAAACTACAACCTAAACTCAAACCAGTTTGTGAAAGGTGAACGTGTTAAAGGTGAAGATAAAGTTCCTGTGATTTTATTCCCACTTGGTATTCCTAACTTCAAAACAGCAGTAGATCGCGCAATTGAAAAAGACCGTTGTGCTGTTGCACTTTCTGATGTGGTAATTACTCAGCTTAATCAAGCATTTATTATTGGCCAGATTGGCTATCGTGTAGAAGGCACTCAAGTGATTGACCGTTCTCAGCCTGAATGTGCTAAATAAGTTATAAATATAAAAAAGCCTCTATCTCTAGAGGCTTTTTTATTGCTGGGTCACTTAGCCTTGCAACACAAATTCCCAAATCACATAGCCCAGTCCAAAGCCCAGTAGTGAATATAAGGTAATAATGAAAAATACAAAGCTGGCATTGTTTTTTCTTTTCCAAAAACTCATCGCGACACCCAAAGCTTGTTCGTAATACCCCATGTTAACGAGCTTTTCATAAAAAGTGAAATGTATCTAAGCATTTTATTTATAATAATATTTTCATCAAAAATAAATTCTTTACTTTCAAAAAATCAATATACAGATTCAGACTTAATTTTTAGTACAGATGCCAAATCGGCACTTCTATTTTAAAAAATGGTAAATATATTCATATTCTTTTTTGCTGGCATCCGTGCTAATACATAGAATTGACTTTAATTACATAAGAATAGCCATGAAATACTTCACCTCTTCTCTCGTCATGTCACTGCTTGCTATAGGTTCAATGGCGGGTATCTCTCAAATACATGCACAAACCGTTTCTAGCACCCAACAACAAAAACAGGTTCCGGGGTATTATCAGCATAACTTCGGGAATTACCAGGTTACTGCCCTGCTGGATGGTACCAATTATTTGTCCAAAGCCTTATTTAAAGATATTCCAGCAGCCCAAGCCGACCAGATCTTGAAAAAATACTACGTCGACCAAGCTAAAGGCATCCAGACCTCCGTGAATGCCTTTCTGGTAAATACAGCCAAAGAACTGGTTCTGGTCGATAGCGGAACTTCAAGCTGTAATGGTCCACACCTAGGTTCAGTCTATTCCAATTTACAGGCTTCAGGACATAAACCTGAACAGGTGAATGCCATCCTGCTCACGCATTTACATGCTGACCATGTATGCGGTATCAGTAATAATAGTGTTGCCAATTTCCCTAATGCCAACATTTATGTGTCTCAAGCTGAACTGGATTTCTGGATGAATCCCAAAACGGTAGAAAAATTACCAAAAGCCAAGCAGGCAGGTTTTTTGGGTACAGTCGATAAAATCAAGAAAGCCATTGCCCCCTATCAGGCCAAGAATCAGCTCAAAACCTTTAAAACTGGCGATAAAATCCATGCTTTCGATGTCATCAGTTCGGCTGGACATACACCGGGGCATTTTGGTTTTAGCTTAAAATCTAAAGGTCAGCAGATAGTGTTTATTGGAGATATTGTGCACTCACATACGCTGCAGTTTGATCGCCCACAGACCGGCGTTGACTTTGATGTCGATCCGAAAAAGGCGATCGAAACCCGCTTAAAATATTTTGCTGAATATGCGAAAAATGGTCAGACGGTAGCAGCACCACATTTGCCATTTCCGGGGATTGGACATATTTATTCTAAAGACAATAAAAGCTATCAATGGATTCCGGTACATTTTAAAGATTAATTGAATACTTCAATAATTTTATCTAAGCATGAAACCCTAATTTTTTAGGGTTTCATTTATTTTAAATATCCTTCAGCCAGATTCCCTATGACTTGGTAAATTTAAAACTTGAATGACGCTTTGAAATTTAAAAGCAATAGTTTCGTTTAGTTTTAAATTTTTTCTTAAAAATCTTTTACTTTTTACGTGCACCTTTAGCATGCTTTTTTAGCACCGTTTTTCTTACGATAAATATAAAAACCTAAAAATATAATATAAATCTGAATTTTATGAACTCTCGCCATGTCTTAGTTTGGTGCAAAAAAATAGTAACGTGCTTTATATCGAGTCTTATCAATTTCAAGAAATTCTTCATCAAAATTTCCCTTGCTTAGCCCTCTTCTACAATCAATTTGCCTCTATATACTGATTTTCTTTTGTGATCCCGCGCACTAAATTGGAACGCACCATGCAAAATATAGACTTATTATTTCTTCTTCTCGGTGCAGTTCTAGTGCTTGCCATGCATGCTGGATTTGCTTTTTTAGAGCTTGGAACAGTTCGACATAAAAACCAGGTCAATGCCCTAAGTAAAATTCTAACCGACTTTGCCATCTCCGCCATCGCCTATTTTTTAGTGGGCTACTATATTGCCTACGGTCAGCACTTTTTCCATGATGCTGCAACCTTGTCTGCCGATCATGGCTACAATCTGATGCGCTGTTTTTTCCTGTTGACTTTTGCTGCAGCAATTCCAGCGATTATCTCTGGAGGGATTGCAGAGCGTGCCAAAATGCGTTCACAGGCTTTAGCGACATTATTTCTGGTTGCGCTGATCTATCCGTTTTTTGAGGGTATGATCTGGAATGGCAACCTTGGTTTTCAGGATTGGCTGACCCATGCATTTGGTGCAAGTTTTCATGATTTTGCCGGCTCAGTTGTCGTTCATGCAATGGGCGGCTGGATGGCACTTGCCGCAATAATCCTACTTGGTGCGCGTCATGGCCGTTACAAAAATGATGGCCGGATCACCGCGCATCCTCCTTCATCAATTCCTTTTTTGGCTTTGGGTTCATGGATTCTGATTGTGGGATGGTTCGGCTTCAATGTCATGAGCGCGCAGCGGCTGGATGCCATTTCTGGACTGGTCGCTATTAACTCTTTGATGGCCATGGTCGGTGGAACAATAGCAGCCAAAGTTGCGGGGAAAGATGACCCCGGCTTCCTGCATAATGGTCCCTTAGCAGGTCTGGTGGCGATTTGTGCAGGATCAGACGTCGTTCATCCGTTAGGTGCTTTTTTTATCGGGATCAGCGCCGGCATTATTTTTGTGAAACTCTTTACCTATACCCAAAATAAACTCAAAGTGGATGATGTATTGGGGGTTTGGCCTTTGCATGGCGTTTGTGGTGCTTTTGGCGGATTAGCTGTGGGTATCTTCGGTCAGCAATGGCTTGGAGGAATGGGAGGAGTGTCTTTAATTTCACAACTCATAGGTACAGTGCTGGCGATTGTCATTGCTTTGGCGGGTGGTTTTTTGGTGTATGGCCTGCTTAAGGTTTTGATGGGTATTCGCCTGACTGAGGAAGAAGAGTTCAATGGTGCAGACTTGTCGATTCATCGTATTTCTGCTAATTCGGAAGAAAATACTTTTTAATAGACATAAAAAAAGCCTCTACGACTAGGGGCTTTTTTTATTTATAAGCAGAGCATCTAGATGAAGTAATTACTTCATACCAAAAATTAATTTTAAGCCAAGTACCGTCATAACTGCGCCTGCTGCGCGGTCAAACAAAGCCTTAAACTTCAAATAAACACTACGTGGCTTTTCCGCAGATAATGCAACTGCGACTAGTGAACACCAGCCTGCATCAATAAAGAAACATAAGACAGGCAAAACAAAATAAAAATACGTTGGAATTTCTTTGGGCAATAACGCGGTAAAAATACTGGCCAGCACAATCGCAATTTTGGGATTGGACAACTGTGTGATTAAACCAGTGGTAAAAGCACGGCGTAAAGACATCTGTTTGCTAATGGTTGTATCCGCTTCGATCGGATCTTTGGCATGTTTAATGATTTTAAACGCCAACCAAAGTAAATATAAACCACCACAAATTTTTAAGGCCAGGTACGCTGAGGGTACAGCCAGTAAAAATGCCTGCAAACCGAGAACCGCCAGCAGACCAAAAATCGCTGCACCGAGACCAGTACCCAATGCAGTAAATAAACCATGTTTACGTGAAATGGCAATTGAATTTTTTGCCACATAAATAGAAGTTGGCCCGGGACTCATTGCGCCTAACATCAGGGCAAAAGCAATCGAACCTAAAATCCAGAATGATTCCACGAGATAACCTGACTTAAAAATTGAAGGGCTATTTTAAGCAAAAACCTGACAATTTGCTGTAAAAATTTCTGGATTTGTCATGAATTTCAACTATAGCAATTACTTAAGGTTTCAACTGATCCTGAGCACTCAAATGCTTGTCTAGCAGTTGATAATCCTGCTCATATACAGGTACGCCACCAATAATCATGGTACGGGTTTCTGTTTTAGGTTTATTCAACGCATCATCACAGCCCGACAGACTGAGCAGCATGCCGACCCACACAGCACAGGATAATATTTTCATTATTCTACCCTCCTCAGGGTTTCCTCTGTTTAGATTAGCATTGTTGTTTAAATAATCAGCGGAATATTTGTGACAATCTACAACCAATTCCATAGCTTTCAGCGAATAATGGCTTATTGAAAAACTTTGATTTTTAGCACTTCCGCTATAATGCCTCTATCATGAACTTTGCGAACTTTTATGTTTGAAACCATTGCCCAAAATATTCCAGATCAACAGATTAATTTTCACGATATTACTTTAATAATACGTCGTCTGGATCTGGTGCATCCACAAATCTCGGGCAACAAGTTTTTTAAACTGAAATATAATTTTCTTGAAGCCAAAAGACAGGGTTATCAGCATATTCTGAGTTTTGGAGGTGCTTATTCCAATCATATTGCTGCTACTGCATTTGCCGCACAGCAGTTTGGTTTTCAGAGTGTTGGAGTGATTCGGGGTGAAGAACTGGCTGATCGACCATTGAATCCAACATTAGCCACCGCCCAAGAATTCGGGATGCAGTTGCATTTCGTCAGTCGTGATGAATATCGGCGCAAGCAACAGCCTGAGTATTTGGCCGAACTCGCTCGACAATTTCCTGAACATTATGTGATTCCTGAAGGTGGAACCAATGCTTTGGCGATTCAAGGGTGTCAGGAAATATTAAAAGATAGCGATGCGCAATTTGATGTGATTTGTTGTGCAGTAGGCACCGGTGGCACCATCAGCGGATTGATCGAAGCCAGTCACGCGCATCAACAGATCTTAGGATTTTCCGCACTGAAAGGTTCATTTTTAAAAGATGAAGTCGCCCAACTGACGAAAAAAACCAACTGGAACATTCTCGATGATTATTGTTGTGGTGGTTATGCCAAAACCAGTGCAGCCTTGGTGCAGTTTATCCGGGATTTTGAAGCCGAATTTTCAATTCTACTAGAGCAGGTCTACACGGCTAAAATGCTGATGGGGATTTTTGATCTGATCGAGAAAAATTATTTTCCGGCTAGATCAAAACTGCTGGTCATTCATAGTGGCGGTCTGCAAGGTCGTAATATTCCCTTTAATTCTATAGCAATTTAAGCTTGAATCGGTTGATTGTTATTTAAGGCAATTAACCCTTTGACCAAGCGGTAGATATGCCAGATAAAGACCAGAAACACGATCAAGAAACCAATCAAGATCACAGTCAATAAGCCACCGACGATATAGCCCAGCAAACTGATCCAGAAGGTTTTAATTTGCCAATCGACATGACTTTCCAGCCAGGTACCGCGCATTTCATCACGCTTGATATAATTCATCACAATTGCAATAAATGGAGTCAGACCAAGAAAAAATCCTAAAATATAAAGAATATATGTAATCAGATTATATTATTTTAAATCTTCCACACTTGCCATTCGCTTTTCCTTGTTATTAGGTTTTTAGTTTGTACAAAAACTATGCATGAGTTTTAAGCCGCTTTCAAATATTTTATGTTTAAAATCCGCTATAAATCTGCAATCACAGAACTGATTTTTCTGGAATAGAGAAAGCTGAAATAAAATTGTCTATAATGCTTCCCTTTTCTTCTCCCTTGAGTGTGTAATGTCTTCCAAGCAATACGATGTTCTAGTCATAGGTGCCGGTGCCTCAGGTTTAATGACGGCGTATATGGCTGCGCAACGTGGGCGCAAAGTCGTGGTAGTAGAAAAAGCCAACAAGGTTGGCAAAAAAATCCTGATGTCTGGCGGTGGTAAATGTAATTTCACCAATCTGGAAGTCGAACCGAGCAATTATATTTCACACAATCCACATTTTGTGATTTCAGCTTTAACGCGTTATACCAACTGGGACTTTATCGGCTTGGTTTGTGAATATGGCATTGCTTATGAAGAGCGCAAACATGGACAGCTGTTTACCTTAAATGGTGCAAAAGATATCTTGTCGATGCTGCTGGCGGAATGTGACAAAACCGGTCTGGTCGATATCAAAACCAGCTGCGAAGTGAAAGCAGTCAATCCAGTCGATGATCAAGGTTTTCAGGTGGCAACCTCACTGGGATACTTTGAAGTTGAATCTGTCGTCGTGGCATCCGGTGGTTTATCGATTCCTACGCTTGGCGGTTCAGGCATTGGCTATGAGATTGCAAAACAGTTTGGACATCACGTCTATCCAACCCGTGCCGGACTGGTTCCATTTACCTTCTCTGACGGATTTAAAGAAGTCACCACGCGCTTAAGCGGTAATGCCGTAGAAGCAACTCTCTCGAATGAGCTTAATAGCTTTACCGAAGCGCTATTGTTTACCCATCGCGGTTTGAGTGGGCCAAGTTCCCTGCAACTTTCCAACTACTGGAATGTCGGACAGAGCTTTAAGGTCGATTTCTTACCGAGTGTAGATTTACTGGATTTCTTTAAAACGAAAAAACAAAGTCAGCCCAAAGTCTTGCTGCGTACACTACTGAATGAATATTTACCGAAAAGTGTGGTGGCTGAATTACAAAGTCTGATCTGGACTGAAAGCGCTGAAACTGCCATTGGTAATATCAGCGATGACAAACTGGAACAGATTGCGGCACGTCTGCATGGCTTTGAAGTGAAACCTTCAGGAACTGAAGGCTACCGTACAGCGGAGGTGACTTTGGGTGGTGTAGATACCACTGAAGTATCCTCAAAAACCATGGAAAGTAAAAAGCAGAAAGGCTTGTATTTTATTGGTGAAGTACTGGATGTTACCGGACATTTGGGCGGCTATAATTTCCAATGGGCATGGTCATCGGCACATGCCGCATCGGAATATATTTAATCAATAGATAATCTGGTTTGCTACTTAACTCATTCCAGATAGTCTGTTTTAAACAGGTTGAGATTGGCCGTATTTTTTAAACGGTCAATCGTCAGCTGCATTTTTTGAGCTTCTCGCAGACATAGCGGTACGTCATCTGCTGAAGATGCCATGAATTTATGTTGTAGTGCTTTCCACATATTGTTGATCTCCTTTTCTTTATATTTTTAATGCAAGAAAAATACCAAAATCATTTTAGTATTCACTTGAATATTCTATATTTTTTAAAAAATAAATTCTATTCCTGGTGACTGAGCAGGATTGACTCCTCAGTTAAATTCGTCTGTCTCTGGTATTTTCTTATCCAGCTCTCGCTCAGACTGCTCGTCCTGTTTGCTCTTCACAAAAACAAATCGATAGGCAGCGGTAAAAAAGCCAAGCGTAATTCCTGCAATGACTAAAGGAGCCAGAACTTTGTTAGGTTTTTTGGTATTCATTCATTTTTCCTTATGACTGAACAAAATCGACCACATGAGCGTGGTCGATTTTGCTTAAAGATAACAGGTTATTTCAGGTCATCTTTTTTCTGAATAGAACGATCAATATCGACATTCGGCTCTTTTTCTCCAGTTGAACCAAATGGATTATTGACTGGCGGATGAGTCGGATCGACTTTTAGTGAATCTGGTACGGCTTGATCCGCATCCGGATTGACCGGATCAATACCCAATGATTCATCATCCTGCGGTGCAGTGGTAAGGATTGCCGGGGTAGTATGAGATAAATCCGTACCCATAGGCATATTCTTGTCTGAATCCTGATTTGGCATGATGCCTGCTCCTGGAGTTGTGATTGAAGAATCGCTAGTGCCTGTAGCAGTTTGCGAACCACCAGAGGACTGGCTCATTGAGCTATCTGTAGAACTCATACCCATCGCCGCACCTGTAGTACCTGACATGTCGGTTGCACTTGTACCTGTGGTCTTGCCACCTAATCCAGAAAATATGCTGTTCTCAGCTTTTTCTTTGACTGGGTTAGGGTCTTTGGCCTCTCGTTTGGCTTTATCAATCAAATCCGTGAGTACACGTTCCGCAGGTTGACGGCCACCCAGACCAAATGCCAAGGCGAATGCCACTGCTACAGCACCCAAAGTTAAACCAAATGCCAGGTTAACAATCGAATCGGCAATACCCATCGCACGCAGACCCATTGCCACAACCAGCCCCATGATCAAGACACGAACCAAATTGGCTAACCAGCGCGAGCTGTTATATTCACCACGTTGTACGATATTCGCAACAATATTCGCCAGCCAGAAACCGATTACCAGAATCACCGCACCAAGCAGGATGTTGGCACCAAAGTAGATGAACATTGCAATTAGGCCACTGATCTGTTCAAAGCCCAGACGGTTCGCTGCTTCAGAAACTGCAAATAACATGGTGAATAAAACGATCAGGAAACCGACTACACTTGAAAGTTTAGTCGTGCCTAAAAAGCGTTGGATATCCAGTTTGGCAGGAATTTCATCAACACCTGTACCAGCAACTACTTCAACCACCAGACGTGCCACCAGTTTAGACACCACATACGCCAGAATCAGGATCAACGCAGCAGCGATGATATTCGGAATGGCATTCATGATTTCATACAGCATGGCTGTAGCAGGCTGAGAAATGGCCTCGATACCCAATGCTTCAAATGCAATGATCAGTGCGGTAATGATCACCACGGCGAAGATAAATGAACCAATCACCTGAGAAACATTCGAGTTTTTGAAGATGCCTACTTTTTCAGCATGTTGCTGTACGTTCAGACTGTTTAATAGTCCTTCAACAATACCGCGCACAATTTTCGCCAGGATATAACCGACAAAAATGATGACTGCAGCAATGAAGATGTTTGGTAAGTAACTAACAACATCGGTCAGCATATTCTGAACTGGTAACAGCAGACCGTTGAGCCCCAGAATAGACAGCACGATTGGTAAGAACAGTAATAAAATTAACCAGTAAGCAATTTCACTGATATTTTTACTAATCGGACTGACACCAACTTCAGCACTGAGTTTTTCATCGAGTTGCGTTCGGTCTAGCAGTTTTTGTAGCCCTATCTTCACCAGATTGGCCACAATCCAACCTATGAATCCGACTGCAATTGCACCTAGTAACTGCGGGATAAATAACAGGAACTGCTGGATCATATTACTGAATGGACCGCTGACACTGGTAAGATTGAGCACGTTCAGCGCACCAATCACGGCAATAATCAGAATAATCCAGAACACGACGCGGGCGATAATGCTCTCCACATTGGAGTGATGACCTGTCGCCGTATTTAAATGTGTATTGGTGCCCAGTTTTTGCAAGAGCTTTTTAACGCCTGCCGAGACCAGTAACGCAATGATCCAGCCAATTACTAATATGGCAATTGCACTAAGAATGGGATGGAACTGATCCCAATAGTACATGGCATCGAAGCCACCACGCGGGCTTCTCATATAATCATTCATGTTGTTCTACCCTCTTTGTTATTAAGCTATTTATCTGAAATCGGGGGCATCTCCCTGAAACAATCAGCCCCTTCTTCTTCCGGATTCATATTAGATTTGATGTTTTCAGACTCAAGCCAGGTAGATGGCACTACCTTAAAACATCACTATCCATTGCAAAAAAGCCCCAGTGGTTCACTAGAGCTTTTCAGGTATTTTCAGTTATTGAGTCGCCTGTCCATCAGTCGCAGTTGCTGTTGCTTCTGTGCCATCACCCACGGTTGCTGTAGCTTCCGTTCCATCATTCATGGTGGCGGTGCCTTGTGTAGACTCACCGACCGGAGTTGAATTATTTGGGGTAGCAGGCTGTACATTCGGATTTGGATGTCCTGCAGGAGCATCATTCGCATCTGGATTCATGTCAGCAAACATATAGAACAGTAGTGCGAGTAAAAAAATACCGACCAAAATCAAGATATAAACAGGGATACGCTTTTTCTGCGTCACGTCTGCCTGATGATTTAAAGGTGGTTTTTTATTGAAATCATCGACCATAACCATCCTCACTCTTTGTTATTCATAAGTAGATTTTTAGAATAACAAGCTGTGAATAGGGCTTCTGTGACAAAACATGGTGAGATGGTGACGGGATGTAAGTCACTAATCCATCAGAATTCTCTGCTAGATGCTACTTTAAAATAGCCGTTTGGCTGGGCTATGTTGCATATCGACTGGGGTTTCGTGTTCATCTTTCAACTGCACCCCTGAAAGCTGTAACTCACAGGATTTACGCATCAATGCGACCAGTCGCTGGATAGCTAGTGGATAGGCCAAGCCCGCAGAACGGACATTGGAAATACAGTTGCGCAAGGCATCATGACACCCTTTAAAAGCATTATAAGTGTAATAAATTCCCATACTATCGGGTGAGCTCAAACCCGGCCGTTCGCCAATTAGCATGACCAGCATTTTCGCCTGTAAAATTTCTGCCAATTCATCACCCAGTGCCACACGACTGCCACGGGCAATCACTAAGGGGGCAATCTGCCAGCCTTGTTCTTTGCATGCCTCTAGCAAGGCCGGAATAAAATGCAGGCTATTTTCCTCAATGGCACGTGCTGATAGTCCATCTCCCAGCACAATGGCTACATCCCAATGTTGCTGATGTTCGGCCCGGTATTGCTGCAATATCGTTTTGGACTGTTCTGAAAGCACACGCCCAAGATCGGGACGTTTAAGATAAAGATCTTTCTCTACCGCCTGGCTTTCAATTTCCAGAATAGGCAGTCCCGTTTTAGCTAAGCCAGATTTTAAGAATTCAACATCAAGTGGCTTCAGTACCGCATCTTTAGCTTGCGCATGTGCCAACTGAAATTCCAGACTTGGTCGAGTCGGCAAGCTGCCCCCAGTTCGACCTAAGGCAATCCGTGCATCAGTAAAGGCTTTTAACTTCTGCCAGGGATTATCCTGCAATTGAGACTCAAATTTCACATCAGCAATTAGTTTCATAGCACTTCTTCAAGACAAGATCAGACGTGAAAATTGCTTCGGCAATTCGGTCGGCCAGTGCAACTGATTAGACTGTTGCGCCAAAATTCCCTGCTGCTCCAGCCAGTGGTCAAATTCAGGAGCTGGTTTCAGTCCTAATAACTGTCGAATATAAAGAACATCATGAAAGGAGGTCGTCTGATAGTTCAGCATCACATCATCTGAACCGGGAATCCCCATGATAAAATTCAATCCGGCATTGGCAAGCAAGGTCAGCAGTATATCCATATCATCCTGATCGGCATCGGCATGATTGGTGTAGCAAATATCACAGCCCATTGGCACACCGAGCAGCTTGCCACAGAAATGATCTTCCAGCCCGGCCCGGATAATCTGCTTGCCGTTATACAGATATTCTGGCCCGATAAAGCCGACTACAGTATTGACCAGCAAGGGATTAAACTTACGCGCCACGGCGTAGGCACGCGCTTCCAAAGTCTGCTGGTCCACGCCATGATGCCCATTGCTAGACAAGGCACTGCCCTGTCCGGTTTCAAAATACATGACATTTTGGCCCACGGTGCCGCGTTGCAGGCTTAGAGCGGCTTCATAACCTTCCTGTAACAGCGCCAGATTGATGCCGAAACCGGTATTGGCTTTTTCGGTTCCCGCAATAGACTGAAACATTAAATCAATCGGAACATTTTTATTGGCGAGCTGAATGCCGGAAGTGATATGGGTCAAAACACAAGATTGAGTCGGAATATCATATTCCTGAATAACGTGATCGAGTAGTTTGAGCAGCTCAGTCAAATTCTGCAGATTATCTGTAGCTGGGTTGATTCCGATGACTGCATCACCATTGCCGTACATCAGCCCATCCAGAATAGATGCAGAAATTCCCATCAAATCATCAGTCGGATGGTTCGGCTGCAAACGTGTCGACAGATGACCTTCCAGACCAATGGTATTTCTAAAACGTGTGATTACACGACATTTTTTTGCCACCAGAATCAGATCCTGATTGCGCATAATTTTGCTCACTGCTGCGACCATTTCCGGAATCAAGCCCATTTTTAAAGCAGCAAGTTTTTCTGTGGTGGCATCTGCACTCAGCAGCCAGTTACGAAAATCCCCCACAGTAAAATGCGAGATCGGATAAAAGGCATCAGCATCATGTTCATCCAGAATCAGGCGGGTGATTTCATCATCTTCATAAGGAACCACTGCTTCTTGCAAAAACTGCTGTAACGGTACCTCTACCAGACACATTTGTGCAGCGACACGCTCGGTTGCATCCACGGCCGCAATCCCTGCCAGCTGATCACCAGAACGTTCAGGCGTAGCCTTGGCCAATAAGGTTTTTAAATCCTCAAAGACATAATGCTGACTGGCCACATTGATCTGATACAGCATAAGCGTATTCTCCCTGCAAGATGGTTTATTTCAATTCCTTTTCTGCTGCCTCGATACGGACAAATTCTTCTTCCGGTGTACCGGCCACCAGATGATGACGGCTATACAGCAAGAAATAGAGAATCAGTGCCACGTAAATGGCAGCTGCCATTAGCCAGACTTTTGGATCGACCAAGAAGCCTGCGACCACTGCAATGGCTGCAAGCACTAAAGCAATCAATGCTGTGGCAATGCCGCCCGGTGCTTTATACGGACGTGCCAGATTTGGTCGAGACAGTTTAAGCTTGATGTAGGACATCATCATCAAGACATAGGAAATAGTGGCACCAAAGACCGCCATCAGAATCAGCAAATCACCTTCACCCGAAAGGGATAACAGGAAGCCAATAATCCCTGGAATAATGATGGCCAAATAAGGTGCATGATTGCTGTTGGTTAAGGACAATTTTTTCGGTAAATAACCGGCACGTGAGAGCGCAAAAATTTGACGGGAATAGGCATAGATAATCGAGAAGAAACTGGCAATCAGACCAGCGAGACCGACAAAATTCACGAAACTTGCCATCCAGGTATTGGCACCATAGACCGCCACCAAGGCATCCACCAGCGGTGCACCGGAATTTTTCAGCGTATCTGCACCTGCTGCGCCAGGACCGAGTAATAAAATACTTAGCGCAAAGAATGCCAGAATCAGCATGGAACCAATCAGGCCACGCGGCAAGGATTTGGCTGGCTCTTTGGCTTCCTCGGCTGCGAGTGGCACCCCTTCAACTGCCAGAAAAAACCAGATCGCATAAGGCACTGCTGCCTAGATGCCCAGATAGCCCAATGGCAGGAAACTGCTTGCACCCGCCGCTTCCGTACTGACCGCAATATCAAACAGGTTTGCACTATTAAAATGAGGCAACATGCCAAAGATAAACACCATCAAGGCAACCGCAGCAATTGCGGTAATCACAAACATGATCTTGAGTGCTTCACCTGCACCTTTCAGATGCAAGCCCATAAAAACCAGATAGCTCACCAGATAAATGATCCAGCCGCCAATACCAAACAAGGCTTCGCAATAGGCACCAATGAAACAGGCAATTGCTGCCGGAGCAATGGCATATTCAATCAGGATGGCACTCCCGGTCAGATAGCCGCCAAAGGGACCAAAAGCAGTACGAGCAAAACTGTAACCCCCACCTGCAGTCGGCAGCATGGTCGACATTTCGGACATGGCCAGACACATACACAGATACATGAATGCCACCACAATGGTCGCAATAAACATGCCTCCCCACCCCCCCTGTGCCAAACCAAAATTCCAGCCAGCGAAGTCACCGGAAATCACATACGCGACCCCCAGACCGACGAGAAGCAGCCAACCTACGGCGCCTTTCTTGAGCTGGCGCAAGGCAAAATAATCTTCTTGTACTGCTGTTTCAGTCACACTGGTATCAATCACACTTTTTGACTCTGACATAGCAACCTCGTTGTTTTTATCGTTGTTCCCTGAAGATATGCATAAGCCATACCGGTTCCGCAGGCTTTAGTGAAGACAGTTGAGACGCTGCCTTTCAGCGATGAAATGCGTTATAATTATCCACCTTCTCATTTATACACCCGAGTTATATGGCGTATCGTCAACAAAGTGTATCGCTTGATCTTGATACTGACGTCACACATCAATGTACGCTGCACTACAGCCGTGATCAGCATCTGATTGGAATTATTGAATTCAGCAAGCCAAGCTTCCTGCTTCGCTGGCAGGATCTGGAATATTTCCGTCGTCGTACCGAAGAATTTTCCGTGATGCCTTTTCCGGACTGTGTCAATGCGATGATTATAGATATTCGAGATGTAACGGCATGGCTGGATAATGAAGTACCGATTATTCCATGGCGCTTACTGGAAGAAGACTGTCCAGTGCGTCTGGTAGTGCCTGCAGACCGTATTGAACACTATGCAGGATTCTTTGAACCGACCTGGCTCAGCCCCGATGTCGAAACCGCCATTCAGGAAATCCGTGAATCCATGGATATGTTTGTGCATTAAGCTTGAATCGAAAAAACCTCCTCAATGGGTAATACTTTCAACTTAAGTATTTGAATCATTGTGGAATTTATTAGAGAATCCGATGTCAGGTTTGGCATCGGATTTTTTATGCTATTTCAGCAGGATATTCTAGATCTTAATAATCTGTTTAATCTCTCAAATCTGAGTACTTTTATTTAAAATATCCCTATTGATTGGGTCGAGTTCACATTCAGGTTGAGCAGTTCCGCGACTATTCGCAGGCGGAGCTTGCCTGCAGACTAGGTAATTTGGCTGGTTCTTGGAATTGCGATTTTCCGTGCTGTCCTCATCCATGAAGCAGCAAGAAGACTCAATATTTGCGCTCAGTGGTTAGCCTATTATGACTTGCTGACGCGCATTAGTCTAACCAAAGCACGTAAACATCTTGGTGCAGATCCTGTGGAGTGGCTATTTCACCAGACCGGTCAGCACTAGGGACACGAGCGTTACCCAGCTGATCATGGGAGACTTCTATCGGAACTTAGATCAGGGATAGGTAGTTTGTTTTTGGAGAAGCATTCGAAGCCTACAAGGCCTCGAACAGTTAAGATGTCAAAAAACCGTTATCCCCTAGATATCACAATCCCGCTCCTGTTAAGAGAACCGCATTGCCTTCAAGCAGGAGCTTTTGCTCATAAATCCTTCAGCCTTACCAGTAATTCTCGACCGCGATATTACCTTCACCACGACGGTTCATGGTCAGGCCACGGGCTTTTAAAGCTTCTTTGGTATCATCGACCATATCCGGGTTACCACAAAGCATGACATGCGTCGTTTCCGGATTAAGCGCGATACCTGCTGCCTTTTCCAGCTCACCATTGGCAATCAGAATCGGTAAACGGTCGTGCAAAGGTGCATCGGGTTCACGGGTAATAATCGGGATAAATTTAAAACCAGTATGTCCTTCGCCAAAGGTTTCAGCGATTTCCTGAATTCGGTCCACATAAGCAAGTTCCGCCCGGGTGCGCACACTATAAACCAAATTGATTTTTTCGTATTTGCTCCAGGTTTCAAAGTCTTGCAACATGCAGATAAACGGTGCCAGCCCCGTGCCGGTACCCAGTAACCATAGGTCTTTAGGCAAAGGCAATTGATAACGTGCCAGAGTCAGATAACCATAAGGAATTTTTTCCAGATGCAGCTCATCCCCTACTTTGAGGTGCTGTAAATTGGAGGTAAATTTACCTTCAGGAACGACAATCGAGAAAAACTCCAGAGTTTCATCAAAAGGAGATGACACCACCGAATAGGCACGAACCACCAGTTCATCCCCCACTTGCAAACCAATACGCGCAAACTGCCCTGCAGTAAATTTGAAATGTGCCGGGCGTGTCATCGTAAAACTAAATAATGTATTGGTCCAACGGTGTACAGATAAAACTTTTTCTCGGGTAAATTTTTCAATTGACATGATTTCAACGTGGCATGAAAGACTGCGCTCATGGTAGCATGGCAACATAATTTATTAATATTTTTTTAAATGTTAAGGCTCTACTCATGCGCATGACTTTACGCCAATTGGCTGTTTTTGTAGCAGTGGCACAAGAGGGTACCGTAACGAAGGCTAGCGATGCCGTCAAGCTTACACAAAGTGCGGCTAGTATGGCTTTAGCAGATCTGGAAGATGGTCTGGGTGCTCCACTATTTGACCGTCTAGGCAAACGTTTACAGCTAAATGACCTGGGGCGCTTTCTTCTCCCTCAAGCCCTGGAAATTTTAGGCCGCTGTGAATCCTTTGAACAAGTTGCTAAAGGTGAGCTTCAAAGTATCGATTTACGTTTAGGTGCAACCCTGACGATTTCAGATTACCTGATTCCTGACCTGATGGCCGATTTCTTGAAAATCAAGCCGCAAGCACATTTACAGCTTCAAGTCGGTAATACTCGTCAAATGATTGAAGCGGTGAATCAGTTCCAGCTGGATCTTGCCTTAATTGAAGGTTCCTGTCATCTGCCACAGCTCCAATGTATCCATTGGCGTGATGATGAGCTGGCCGTGTGCTGTGCGCCGGATCATCCTCTTGCGCAATTGAACCGTGAACTAACCGCTGAAGATTTCAAATCTGTAGAATGGATTTTGCGTGAAGAAGGTTCAGGTACCCGTGAGGTGTTTGACAATGCCATTTTAAAAGATGTGCCGGATGCCAATATCCGTCTAACACTCGGTCATAATGAGGCGATTTTAAAAATCGTAGCGGGCGGAATCGGCATGTCCTGTATTTCCAAACTTGCGATTGAGCCTTTACGTGAAAAAGGTCAATTGGTAATTCTGGATACACCATTCTGGTCGCTGACTCGTCCTCTGTTTATGCTGGTACATCGCCAGAAATATCAGGGCCCAGGTCTAAGAGCCTTTATGAATTTTTGTGAAAGCTAAAATATTAAAAGCACCGTAAGGTGCTTTTTTTATGATTCATCAAAACTGACTTTCACATGGTATCCCATCGCCGTCACCATCCATTTTGGTATTGGGACAGTTACGAATAAAAAATAATGCTTCCTCATAAGAACGCATCTGACTACAGTGCTCTCGACCATCACATTTAAATTGAGATACAGATGGCGAAGCCGTTTCTGAAGTTTTCGGATTAACTGGGTTACTTTGGCTTCTTAATTCAGTGCCGCGATTTTCCAGGTTCTTTCTGCCCTGTTCAGATAATCCTTGCATAGGTAAATCACCTTGCGCTGCTCGCTGCTCAGCGACAATTCGTTGCTGCTCTACCATCAGTCCTTCAAGCTTTTGCTGTTTTTGAACTTGGTAGCTTTGGTATTTGTTATAAACAAGAACAGCAAGAATCACAATAATCACCAGTCCTGATATTGTGATTATTTTTGATGTAGTTGATGATTTTTTCTTTTCATAACGTGGAGAGGCTTTGGTTTCAATATCTTCATGTAGATCATTATTTTGTGCAACAGACATCGTTGCTTTAACATCCAAGCGAACAATATGGTCCGCCTTAAACTTTCCATTATCTTCCACAATTAAAAACTTTAATTTTTCCCCAATTCTTGGCGGAACATTTTTATTGGGAAAGTCTTTGACATGGAAAAATAAATCTTTAGATTGCCCTTCGATCTGAATAAAACCAAAACCACGATCTTCGTTATAGGTTTTGATTTTCCCCTCTTGAAACATAATTCGCTCTTATCTTTAATATTTTTTATGATTGTAATCAAAAAGAGACTGAAAAGCTTTTGTAAAATTCTCTAAAGCAGAAACACAAAAACTAGAAGTGCCTCTTATAGAAAAAGAAGAGATCCCAAGTTAAAAGTAAAAAATTAAAATTTCTTTTTTATTTATACTTCGCCAAAAATCATAAACCCAACAGCTGATACCAATGCCAGCCATAGGGTCGGACTAAAGAAAAGTGAATTACGTACCGGAACAGGGACTGTGGGTGCCAAGGATTGCAAGGCGACGACTTCTGGCACAAATTCATCCTGCACTTTAATATCCAAGCGTACCAAGTTGTCTAAGGTCATGCGTTCTTGTTGGGAAATGATTCTAAATTTAAGCCGCTCTCCAATTTGTGGCTCAATTTCAGGCGAAGGTAAATCCTGTAGCTTGAAACTTAACTCTTGAGCTTCCCCTATCAACTCCAAAGTACCCATACCACGTTCGGAATCGTAAGTTTTAATTTTTCCATCCGTAAACATGACATTTATCTCTATAGAATTCATTTAATTTGTATTCTAAGCCAAAGGAAATGTTCAGCATTGTTGCTGTTTGGTGGATTTTTTATGTGTTGTCTGTCTCTTTAAATATATAAGCGGTAGTGCTATAAAAAAAGAGGCTTGAAAGCCTCTTTTAGAATGTAACCAAACACTATTAAGTATGAGAATAATCCATTAACCACGGAAGTTGTTTAACAATGCCGATGTAATTGATTTATTGTGTGTTGCCACTTTGGTTTTTTTAGCTTTCTTTGAGTTGTCTTCGACACGTTCAATCTTAATCGCTTTATACTTATCGCCATTTTCAACAACATTAAATTTCACGCGTTCATTGCGTTTTGGCTCGCCTTCTGCCGCAGGGAAGTCTGAAATATGGAAGAATACATCTCCCTCAGCGCAGCCAATAAAACCGAAACCTTTGGCAGGGTCATACTGTTTAATTTTGCCCTGATACAATTCATCTTTCATGCTATTGTCCTATCCTGAAAATGCCCTGTCTACATTATATAAAAAAGAGGCTGTAGTAGCCCCTTTTTTCATCATATTCAAAAATTAGTCTTTTTGAACTGAACCAAAGATTTTATCGCCAGCATCGCCAAGACCTGGAACGATATAACCATTTTCATTTAAGCCATTATCGATAGAAGCAGTAAAAATCACAACATCCGGATGCGTAGCTTCTACACGCTTAATGCCTTCTGGTGCAGCAACCAGAACCATCACACGAATGTCTTTACAGCCGCTGGCTTTCAATACATCAATTGCAGCCACTAAAGAAGAACCTGTCGCCAACATTGGATCAATGATCATCGCGATACGGTTTTGTACGTCTGGAACCAGTTTTTTATAATAGGTACGTGCTTCCAGAGTTTCTTCATCACGCTCTAAACCAAGTACCGATACTTTTGCACTTGGAATCAGGTTCAGGAAACCGTCAAGCATGCCAATACCGGCACGTAGAATTGGTACAACGGTGATTTTTTTACCCGCAATACGGTCAACTGTAACAGCACCATTCCAGCCATCAATATCATGTTCAACCATTGGCAGGTCTTTGGTTGCTTCATAAGTTAGAAGCATGGTCACTTCTTGAGCTAACTCACGAAAATTCTTGGTACTGATATCTGCACGACGGAGTAAACCAAGCTTATGTCGAATGAGTGGATGACGGATTTCATGGATTGCCACGGGAGAACACCTAAAAGGTTAAAGATAAATTTCCGCTATTATAAAGGCTTTTATTGATTTGTATAAATAAAAAAGCCCCCAATCATGGAGGCTTTTTTGTAATAACGTCAATCTTTGCAGATATTAGTTAAAACCACTTTGAACCAAAGTGAAAATGAACTGTTGCAATTCAGGTGACATGGCAAAGAATGCATATTTAGATACTGCAATCACCGGATCTGGGTAGACACCGATCACAAGTACCGCAAGCGCAGCAAGAAGTACCATGATACCGCCCACTTTTTGACCCCAATGATTCACCGCATCTAGACGTGGTGTTTCAGGTGGTGTCATGTAAAGTACAACCATCACACGCAGGTAGTAGTACAGACCGATACCAGAACCTAGAATCACCATAGCAGTCAGGAACCAGGCTTCGCCTGCAACTGCAGTTTTAATCACCAGGAACTTACCGATAAAGCCGGCAGTTAAAGGAATACCTGCAAGAGACAGCATCATCACCGTCAATACAGCAGTCAATACTGGACGACGCCAGAACAGACCACGGTATTCAGCCAGACTACCCGCTTCATCCGTATTGTTATACGGACTAGACATCAGCGTAACGACACCGAACGCACCGATCGTGGTTAATACATAAGTAATCACGTAGACGTTTACACTTTCAAAAGTCGCGAAACCTTGAACTTGCAAGAAGTCGGTATTACGTGAGCTTACGATGGCAACCAGCAAATAACCAAAGTGTGCAATTGAAGAATATGCCAAGATACGTTTCAAGTTCACCTGGCGAACCGCCAGCAAGTTACCTGCAAGGATAGACAGAACCGCAATAATCGAAATGATGGTGACGAAGCTGTCTGCCAGGATTAAACCTGAAGACAATACATAACGAACAAACAGACCAATCATCGCCACTTTCGCAACAGTCGCAAGGAAAGTCGCGATTGGCGCTGGTGCACCAGCGTATACGTCTGGTGTCCATTTGTGGAATGGTGCCAGCGATAATTTAAATGCCACAGCAAATACAATTAAAGCCAGACCAATTACCACAGCCGGTTGACTGAATACAGTAAACAGTTTGCCCGGTTCAGCAACGAAACTTAAAGTACCTGTATATGCATAAATATATGCCATACCCATCAACAACATTGCAGATGCAGTTGCTGAAAGCACCAGATATTTCACACCCGCTTCAAGCGATTGAGAACGTTGATGTGTATATGCCAACAAGCCATATACAGGAATCGACATCAACTCAAGGCTGATAAAGAATGATGCATAGTGTGAGCTAGCCACCATTAGCATGGCACCCGCAACGGATGTCAGCATCAGGATATACAGCTCTTCACGGTTATCTTTATAGGTTTCGATATACGCGTGAGATAGCGTTGCACATGCAAGTGCAGCAATCAGGATCACAAACTGATACAGCATCGTAAATGGATCTACGATGAACAGATTCATCACGTTGGCAGGTGCAAATACGCCTGCCAACAAAACGAAAATGATATAAAACGCAGCAAGGTTTAAACCAATCACCGTGGTGGTAGCCACCAGGTTATGGTTACGCTTGATTGCGGTCAGCAACATCACGACGATCGCAGTTAATGACACGATCATCACAGGTGCTAGAGGCATAAGCTCAGAAAAAGACATTGTGAAGTTCATGGCTTATTGGATCTCCACATTTTCAAGTTGAGTCGTTACCTGATCAGCAACTTCAACCACTTCTTGAACTGGAATGTAGCTATTCGCTAACCACGCCATGCTTGAGTTAGAAACGTCAAGGAAGCTTTGTGGATATAGACCAAGCCAAAGTAGACCAAACGCACAGAGCAACAATAATGCGATTTCACGTGCATTTAGATCTTTTAATGGATTTGTATAGTGCTGCTTTTGCTCTTCATTTGGCACACCAAACAAGGCTTTGTGAATCAGGATCAGACCGTACAGACCCGCAAATACCAGACTGATTGCTGCAATGATGGTAAACGCCGGGAATTTCGCATAAGCACCCATCAGGATCAGGAACTCACCAATGAAGTTACCCAGACCTGGAATACCCACCAGCGCTGCAACGAAGAACATCAGGAAGAATGCAAGATACGGGAACTGACCACGCATACCACCCATCAGACGCATATCACGCGTATGCACACGCTCATATACCTGACCACACATAATAAACAGTGCAGCAGATGAAATACCATGTGCCAACATCATGATCATCAGACCCTGGAAGGTCAGGATGTTACCCGCGTAGATCGCAAGTAAAACGAAGCCCATGTGTGAAATAGAAGTATAAGCCAACAGGCGTTTCATGTCGGTTTGCTGGAAAGCACACCAAGCACCGTAGAAGATACCGATTAAACCCAGAATGATTGCGAAGTCTGCAAACTGTGCAGATGCTGCCGGGAAGAACGGAATCACGAAACGTAATAAACCGTACGCCGCAGTCTTAATCAAGATACCTGCAAGATCGACAGAACCCGCTGTTGGTGCTTGCGCATGCGCATCTGGTAACCAGCCGTGTAATGGGAAAACTGGCAGTTTTACCGCAAAACCGATGAATAGGCAGACCATGAAGGCATAAGCAACCGTTGGAGCCTGTGCGTCAAGCGTATTCGCCACACCTAATAGGTAGTTGTAGTCGAAACGGATTTCGCCAGTCATGGTATAGCCTACAGTCACCAGACCCAGGATACCAATCAGCATCACCAAACCGGCAACCTGCGTGTAAATGAAGAACTTGTTTGCCGCATAAACACGTGACTTGCCTTCTGCCCCTTTATGACCCCAAAGGGCAATCAGGAAGTAGATTGGCACCAGCATCATCTCCCAGAAGAAGAAGAACAGGAACAGGTCAATTGCCAGGAATACACCGATCACACCACCTAAAGACCATAAAAGGTTCAAGTGGAAGAAACCAACGTTCTTTTGAATCTCGCCCCATGAACAGCCGACTGCCAGCACACCGAGGAGTGCAGTCAAGCCAACCATAAGCAGAGATAAACCATCCACCGCTAGGTGAATGTTAATGCCCAGGGTTTGAATCCAAGGCAGTTTGAATTCGGCAGCCCACGAAGGTGTAGCACCGCCTAATTCATAGTTATAAGTACCAGTCTGCCAAAGGACAATGGTCAAGACCAAAGTCACCAGCATACCGATCAGCGCGATATAACGCGGCAAGTGTTGGTCGAGTTTATCGACCAACCAGCAAATGAAACCTGCAATGAACGGAATGAGGATCAGAGCCGGCAAAATAATATTGTTTGGAGCTTCCATTTTATTTCCCCACGACCTGAATCACGATCAAGATCATCAGTAGGACAACGACACCGAGCCCCATACTAGATGCATATTCACGCAGTGAACCGGTTTGACGTGAACTGGTAAAGCTGTGACCACCTTTAACAAGTGCAGGAAGTACCAGCCATAGGCCATCAATTGGATCACGACCAAAGATTTTCGCGAACAACAAATATGGCTTCACGAAAATGATGTCATAAAGCGTATCGAAACCAAGTGCATTACGGCAAATGTTTACCAGGCCAGCACCGACAGAAGTCGCTGCAAAACGTTTTACTGCATTGTAAGCAAAAGCGAACAAAACCACGCCTACGGCTAAACCAGCCAAAGCTACAGCAATTGCAACATACTCTGCACCATGTGCACCTGCTTCAAGCGCTTCAGGAATAATGAAGGCTGGAATTTGTGCAGCATCCAGAATGTTCATCACTGGTGCTTTCAGGACAATTGCCAGACCTGTTGAAAGGACAGCAAGAATCGCTAATGGGCCCCAGTAAGTTGCACCTTTGATTTCATGATAAGGCGTGTTTTCTTTGCCGAAGAATACAACCCAGATTAAACGGAATGTATAAATAGACGTTAAGAATGCACCTGCAACACCAACCCAGTACAGCGTGTTATACACTGGTAAGCCAGCAATATGACTTTGCGTCCACACTGCAGCAAGAATCGCATCTTTTGAGAAGAAACCAATGGTCAGGAATGGAATCGCTGCCAATGCACCGCCACCAATCGCGAAACATGCGAACAGGAATTTGTTCTTGTAGAACAAACCGCCCATCTTGAAGATGTTTTGTTCGTGATGGTAAGCCAGAATCACCGCACCAGACGACAAGAACAATAATGCCTTGAAGAATGCGTGAGTCAGCATATGGAACAGACCTGCCTGGTATGCTTCAGCACCCACCGCCATAAACATATAACCCAGCTGACTCATGGTTGAGTAAGCCAGAATACGTTTGATGTCGGTTTGAACCAATGCAGCAAAACCAGCAACCAGCAAGGTCACCGCACCTGTGATCGAAATAAATACCATCACTTCTGGCGCAAGTTCAAATACTGCAAACAGACGGCAGCACAGGTAAACACCCGCGGTGACCATGGTTGCAGCATGGATCAATGCAGAAACAGGGGTTGGACCTGCCATTGCATCGGCTAACCATGTTTGTAATGGGATTTGTGCAGATTTACCTGCCGCACCCAAGAACAATAACAATGCTGTCCAGATGGTCAGTGAAGAACTTTGTGTCATTACAGTCGCTGCATTTTCAACGATGTATTGAATGTTCAAGGTACCAAATTGCTGGAAGATCAGGAACATGGCAATCAGCAGGAACACGTCACCGATACGGGTCACGGTAAATGCCTTGATTGCCGCCAGACCATTTGCAGGGTTCTGGTAGTAATAACCGATCAGCAGGTATGAACACAGACCTACACCTTCCCAACCCAGGAATAACAACGCCAGGTTGTCACCCAAGACCAACAATAACATGCTGGCAACGAACAGGTTGAAGTAAGAGAAGAAACGTGCAAAGTCTTCTTCACCGCGCATGTACCATGATGCAAAGATGTGAATTAAGAAACCCACGCCTGTCACCATGCCCAGCATCAATAAAGACAAGCCATCCAGTTGCAAGCTGATGCCCGGAGCAAAACCGCCAACACTGAACCAGGTCCAAAGATGTTGTACTACTGCAGTTGAACCATTATTCACAAAGTCCATACCCGCAATCAGTGCGAACAGTGCAGATAAACCGACTGCACCGACACCAATGATCGCTGCAACAGATTCCGGAAGCTTGTTGCGCCCCGCCGCTAACAGGACAAAACCAATGAGCGGAAATAAAATTGTTAGATATAAATAACTCATCCGCGCATCTCACTAGCAGCATCCACATCCAGGTGATGGAAGCGATGATAGAACTGAAGGACGATCGCAAGACCAATACAAGCCTCTGCCGCAGCAAGCGTCAGGATCAGGATAAACATGATCTGACCATCTGGCTGTGCCCATGCACTGCCCGCCAGGACGAACGCTAAAGCAGCAGCGTTCATCATGATTTCAAGGCTCATTAAAATAAATAGTAGGTTGCGTCGCACCATTACACCGTAAAAACCCAGTGCAAAGAGAATAGATGCAACGATCAAACCATGCTCTAAAGGGATGTTGCCCATTATTCTTTTTCCTCTTCTGCATCTGGTTCACGTTTACCTAAATGGAATGCAGCTACCAGGGCAGCAAGCAATAACATCGCGGCAACTTCAACCAACAACAAGTATTGCGTAAAGAGTGCTTGACCCACTGCTTTCGGGCCCACCATTTCTGTACCCATTACCAGTGAAGCTTGTGTGTAATCAGAGTTTAATACCCATACCAGTACCAAGCCGATCAGGAAGCTCATCAACGCCGGATAAGCCCAAGCCGATGAAGTCAACCATTTACGTTCTTGTTCAACGGTCTGCTCACCCAGGTTCAGCATCATTACCACGAACACGAACAACACCATGATCGCGCCCGCATAAACGATCACTTCCAGCGCACCAGCGAATGGCGCACCCACGATCAGGAACATGCCTGCGACTGCAAGCAATGACACGATCAGACTTAATAAAGCATGTACCGGATTCGCGTTAGTGACCACGCGAACCGTAGAGACAATGGCCACGAGGGCCATTAAATAAAATGGCCACATCATGGTAATAGACTCCGTACATCAACAGGTGCACTTTCACGCTGTGCTTGACCTTTGTCCTTACCAGCAACTGCCATACCGGTGACACGGTAGAAGTTATAGTCAGGATATTTACCAGGACCAGAAATCAGCAGGTGTTCTTTTTCATAGACCAAGTCCTGACGAACATATTCGCCAAGCTCGAAGTCCGGGGTCATCTGAATCGCAGTGGTTGGACACGCTTCTTCACACATACCGCAGAAAATACAACGCGAGAAGTTGATACGGAAAAATTCCGGATACCAGCGACCATCTTCACGTTCTGCTTTTTGTAGTGAAATACAGCCTACCGGACAGGCAACCGCACACAGGTTACATGCCACACAGCGTTCTTCGCCATCAGGGTCGCGTGTCAATACGATACGACCACGGAAGCGTGGTGGCACAATTTCTTCGGCCGGCACTTCCGGATATAAAATGGTGTCACGTTTACGTGTTGCGTGGCTGAACACCATCCACAACGAACGAACGATTGACCCGAATCCAGCTAGAAATTTAAACATTTTGTTCTCCCTGCTGTCTTAGGCCTGATTCATCAGAATCACAGCACCAGTTACCAAAAGGTTAACCAACGCCAATGGCAAGCAAATTTTCCAACCAAAGTTCATCACCTGGTCATAACGTGGACGCATTAAAGAACCACGCGCCAGTACAAACATCATTACAAAGAATGCTGTTTTGATAATGAACCAGAATGCTGCTGGAAGGAACGGAATATCAAGGTTGAATGGCGCAAGCCAGCCACCGAAGAATAAAGTCACGATCAATGCAGAGATCAGTACCACGTTGACGTATTCCGCAACGAAGAACATCCCCCATTTCATACCGCCGTATTCGACATGGTAACCTTCTGCCAGTTCCTGTTCTGCTTCTGGTTGGTCAAATGGGTGACGATGCGTTACCGCCACACCTGCAACCACGAAGATCAAGAAACCTAGGAACTGAGGAATCACAAACCAGACATCTTTTTGCGCTTCAACGATTTCACGCATGTTGAATGAACCGGCAATTGCCACCACACCCATCAACGAGATACCCAAGAACACTTCATACGAAATGGTTTGAGCTGCAGAACGTAAACCGCCCAGTAAGGCATATTTGTTGTTTGATGACCAGCCACCGAACAGGACTGCATAAACTGCAATACCCGCCATTGCCATAAAGAACAACAGGCCGATGTTCATGTCTGCTACACCTAAATAAGGTGATACAGGAATAACCATGAACGACAGCACCGCAGTTGCCATCGCAACTGCTGGCGCCATACGGAAAGTCAATTTGTCAGCAAACTTAGGTGTCCAGTCTTCCTTGAACATGATTTTCAGCATGTCGGCAACAATCTGGAACATACCACCCGGACCAACACGGTTCGGACCGTAACGGTCTTGCCACAAGCCGAGTAAACGACGTTCAATAAAAGACATCAACGCAGCGATCAGTACTACAACCAGCAAGATCACAATCGCTTGAATGACTGAATAGGCAATTGGCCAGTTTTCAGCCCACAGCGGCGTTTGACGGATTAATTCTTGTTCCATGAATTACACTCCTACCGCGACTGAAACAGGCTCTGCAAGAGATACCGTCGGTGCCAGACCGATTGGGTAGCCAATATAACCTGTCGGTAAATATTCAATCACTTGAACTGGAAGAACGATTGATGTCTCACCTGCTTTCACCGTGATTGTCTGACCATCTTGAACATTCAGGCGCGCTGCATCCTGCTCACCCACTGCAAATACCGCTTCAGGAATACGCGTTTCCATCGCTGGTGTTTTTACCGTGAATTCACCTGAACCAAAAATATGGTGCATCGGTACTAGACGGAAGCTTTCAGCATTGACCAGAACAGGTGCCGGTGCAACGAATGTACGTGCCGGACGTTTTGCCAAACGGTCGAATAAACGAACGCCTGAATCACCACCTTTCAGTGAACCACCCACAGTTTCCTGGAACTTGTTCCAAGCTTGTGGCGAGTTCCAGCCTGCAGACCATGCAAATGGAACCAGTGGAGATGGAGTCTGGTCTCCGACATAACCTTCCATCGAGAATGTTAATGCAGAGTCTTTATCTGTAGGCTGTTTTGGCTCATGGACAGACAATGGCGAACGCATTGAAGTACGACCTGAGTAACGACGTGGTTCACGTGCCACTTTCAAGCCATGAACACGGAAGCCCGCATCAGGTGCAACATCCAGAATGCCTTCAAGCGCAGGAACGTTTTTCGCCACTGACTCGATCACATCATCCAGTAAAGTCCAAGAAATCGCTTTGCCTTTTACGCCTGTTTCCAGAGCATGTAACCAGCGCCAAGATTCCTTGATCGCCAATTCAGGATTGTAGTAGCTTGGGTCATACACTTGGTAGAAACGTTGTGCACGGCCTTCTTGAGAAACGACAGTACCATCACCTTCAGCAAACGATGCAGCAGAAAGTACGATGTCGGCTTTTTTCACTGTTGCAGTTTCAGAGTGATCCAGTACGATCACATCTTTACCTGCAAGTGCAGCATCGACCTGTACAGCAGGAAGACGACGGTAAAGGTCGTTTTCAACCACAATCACAGTATCGTAATCTTGTGCAAATGCTTGCTCTAGGCTTTGACCACCAAAGATTGCCATACCCATCGAGTTCACTTCAGGAACCGTCAAGGTCAGACCTGCATTACCCAGATTCTGTGCAACTTGTGCAGCAGCTTCCATAATGGCAGGATCTTGCAAGCTTGTACCTGAGATGATCAGTGGTTTCTTCGCAGCTTTTAAAGTGTCCGCAATGGTTTGTGCAAATGCTTTGGCATCGTCATCTAAACCAAGAATCGTTTCACCCGCAACTGCTGCAGCAACTGCAAAACCTAAACGTGCAATGTCGTTTGGAGAAGCAACTACTTCACCTTCAGCAACATCAGACAAACGGGTTTGTGTCGCAGCCAGGATGTAAATCGGAGATTTCGCATCTTGTGCAATACGTTGTACCGGTTCAGCCAACCACTCTTGCGTACGGCGCTCTGCCGCCATCTCTTTGCCTTTATTTTTCGCAGCCTGGCGAACAGATAAAGCCATACGTGGCGCAGTTTGTGTCAGGTCTTCACCCAAAATTAACACAGCATCGTAGCTTTCAATTTCACGCATGTTCGGGTTGTAAACACCCTCGGTTTGCATGATAGAAGCAGCAAGTTCAACCAGGTTTTGCTCTTTTTGAGATAGACCTGTTGAGAATTTCTCTTGACCCACCAACTCACGAAGTGCGAAGTTCGACTCAAGTGATGCACGCGGTGAACCAATACCCAATACTTTTTTGCCCTGGATATTTGCAATGACCGTGTCTAGTGCTGCATCAACTGAAACAGTTTCAACAGTTGCACCTTGACGGAATTGTGGTTGACGCGGACGGTCTTCACGGTTCACATAACCTGTACCGAAACGGCCTTTGTCGCATAGGAAGTATTGGTTGACTTCACCGTTATAACGGTTTTCTACGCGGCGAAGTTCGCCATAACGTTCACCCGGAGAGATGTTACAACCTGAAGAACAGCCTTGGCATACGCTTGGCGCATACTGCATGTCCCATTTACGGTTGTAGCGAGCCGAATGAGTTTTGTCGGTGAATACACCTGTTGGACAGACTTCAGTCAGGTTACCCGAGAATTCAGACTCTAGAGTGCCTGATTCAGGACGACCAAAGTACACACGTGATGCGTTGGCATACACGCCGAAGTCCGTACCACCTGCGTAGTCTTTGTAATAACGCACACAACGGTAACACGCGATACAACGGTTCATTTCGTGAGAAATGAATGAGCCAAGCTCCTGGTTGTAATGGGTACGTTTGGTGAAACGGTAGCGACGACGGTCATGCTGCGTCATTACAGTCATATCTTGTAAATGACAGTGACCACCTTCTTCACAGACTGGACAGTCGTGCGGGTGGTTGGTCATCAAGAATTCAACAATCGAAGCACGGAAATCTTTGGCTTCTTTGTCTTCAATCGAGATGTAGGTATTGTCAGATGCAGGCGTCATACATGACATGACCAAACGGCCACGCGTATCTTCTGGATTCGCGTACTGGGTCACGGCACATTGACGGCAAGAACCGACAGAACCTAAGGATGGATGCCAACAAAAGTATGGGATATCAATGCCAAGACTCAAACATGCTTGTAGCAAGTTTTCCGAGCCGTTGACTTCATACGATTTGCCATCGACATGAATTGTAGCCATAGTCGAATTCCTTAAGCTTGTTCTACGTTGCTGGTTTGAGCGGCGGCATTCACAACCTTCGCTTCAAATTCGCCACGGAAATATTTGAGTGCGCCCATAAGCGGCTCCATTGCACCCGGTGCGTGGGCACAGAAAGTTTTACCAATCCAAAGCTTACGAGTCAGTTCTTGTAAGTGATCGATATCTTCTTTCTTACCTGTGCCATCTTCCAGTGCTTTCAGCGCTTTCACAGCCCAAGGTAAGCCATCACGGCAAGGCGTACAGAAACCACATGATTCGCGTGCAAAGAATTCTTCTAGGTTACGTGTCGCTGAAACCATACATTGGGTTTCATCTACCACCATCAATAAGCAAGTTCCTAAACGCGAACCTGCCTTCATGATGCTTTCCGCATCCATAGGAAGATCAATATGCTCGGCAGCCAGGAAGTCAGTTGATGCACCGCCCGGTAACCATGCTTTCAGTTTCAAACCGTCGCGCATACCACCAGCATGTTCTTCAATCACTTCACGTGCTGTCGTACCAAATGGAAGCTCCCATAGACCCGGGAATTTTACCTTACCTGATGCACCATAAATCTTGGTGCCTGGATCTTTCGACTTACCCGCAGACAAGTTGATATACCATTCAGGACCACGCAGCATGATGGCTGGTAAGTTGTTGTAGGTCTCTACGTTGTTGACAATCGTAGGACGACCCCAAGCACCTGCAACTTGCGGGAATGGCGGTTTAGTACGCGGGTTGGCACGGCGACCTTCTAGCGAGTTAATCAATGCAGTTTCTTCACCGCAGATATAACGACCCGCACCGGTATGCACGTGTAACTCGAAGTTCCAGCCTGTACCAAGGATGTTATCCCCTAAGTAACCTTTGGCACGAACTTGCTCAAGTGCTTCATTTAAGTACTGAGCAGCTTCAATGTACTCGCCACGGATAAAGATATAACCGTGTGTTGCTTCAAGCGTATAGCCTGCAATCAGCATGCCTTCGATCAATTGATGCGGAAGATCTTCCATCAACAAACGGTCTTTAAAGGTACCTGGTTCCATCTCATCGGCATTACAAATCAGGTAACGTGGACCTGAGTTGTCGTTTGGCGCCATGAGTGACCATTTAATGCCTGCCGGGAAGCCTGCACCACCACGACCTTTAACAGTCGCTGCCTTAACCACTTCCAATACATCTTTAGGCGACATGGTCAGTGCTTTTTTAAAGCCTGCATAACCTTCCAGCGCTTCGTAATCATCTGCATTACGCACGTTGGCTTGTTTGCTTAAACGCCATGTTAATGGATGCGTTTCCGGGTTACCGTCGCCATAAATTGGTTTTGGTTCAGTATTCATACATACTTCTCCAACAGCTGTTTCACCGAAGTCACTTCAACCAGACCGTGCGTGTCTTCATCAATCATTAAGGTTGGACCTTTGTCACAGTTGCCCAGGCAGCAAATTGGCAGCAAAGTGAAACGACCATCTGCAGTCGTTTGACCAAATTGGATTCCTAATTCGCGCTGGAATGCTTCTGCCAAAGTTTCCGCACCCATCAAGAAACACGCAATCGAATCACATAACAAAATTACGTGACGACCGACCGGCTGACGGTAAATACGGTTATAGAACGTTGCCACACCTTCAAGGTCTGCAACGCTCATGCTCAGCATTTGTGCGATGGCATTCATTTGCGCATCATCTACCCAGCCATTACGGCGTTGTACACACTTTAGCGCATCTAGACACGCTGCACGTGGGTATGGGTAGTGCCCCATGTGATGTTCGATATCGTGAATTTCGTCAGCAGTCAAAATTCCTTCAACATTCACACGTGGCTTTTTATCAGTCAAAATCATCATAATGCGTTTACCCCTTAGCGATCCACGTCAGCCATTACGACGTCAATGGTCGCTAAATAAATGATTAAGTCAGACATTAAGCTGCCGTTAATCACAGAAGGCATTTGCTGTAAATGCGTGAAGGTTGGTGTACGGATACGGGTACGGTAACTCATGGTTGACTTGTCTGAAGTCAAGTAGTAGTTCGACGCGCCTTTCACCACTTCCGCCATCACAGATGCTTCACCCGCCGGCATTACA
The DNA here is from genome assembly GCF_024129355.1 of Acinetobacter lwoffii. Classification (GTDB taxonomy): domain Bacteria; phylum Pseudomonadota; class Gammaproteobacteria; order Pseudomonadales; family Moraxellaceae; genus Acinetobacter; species Acinetobacter lwoffii_I. The sequence continues at coordinate 161,635 of NZ_JAMXXP010000003.1, forward strand.
GGACCCCAAGATACACTCAGGAAGTGCGTAATCAAGGTTTCAATATCTTGTAATGTCTTGTCTTTTGGTGGTGGAACAGCCAGTGGATGGTCTGCTTTGTACGCACCAGACGGCATATTATCTAAACATTGTTTGATAATTTTCAGTGATTCTTCGATTTCACGGTAGTGAACGATGACACGTGCATAGGCATCGCCTTCGTACTCCACTGGCACTTCGAAGTCGTAATTTTCATAACCGCTATATGGACGGTATTTACGTACGTCAAAGTCGATACCTGTAGCGCGTAGACCTGTACCTGTTACACCCCAAGCCAATGCAGATTTTGCATCGTATTGCGCAACATTACGGGTACGACCCACAAACACCGAGTTTTTCAGCGCCGCAGTATGGTATTCCTTCAAACGTTTTGGCATCCAGTCCAGGATTTCACGGATCAAGTGCTGCCAGTTGTTTGGAAGGTCATGTGCTGTACCACCGATACGGAACCATGCCGGGTGCATACGGTAACCGGTGATCGCTTCGATCGCGTCATAGATTTTTTGACGATCGGCGAACATGTAGAAGACTGGCGTCATACCGCCGGCATCTTGAATTGCAGTACCGATAAACAGCAAGTGGTTATTGATACGGAACAGTTCAGACATCATCACGCGGATACATTGCGCACGGTCAGGTACAGTAATACCGGCCATTTGCTCTACGCCAAGCACGTAAGGCATGTTTTGCGCACAACCACCGAGGTAGTCAACACGGTCTGTATACGGAATGAATGAATGCCAGGTTTGACGTTCAGCCATCTTTTCCACACCACGGTGGTGATAACCGATATCAGGTACACAGTCTTTCACTTCTTCACCGTCCAGCTGCAAGATCACACGGAACGCACCGTGCGCAGATGGATGGTTCGGACCCAAGTTCAGGAACATGAAGTCTTCATCGGCATTGCCGCGCTTCATACCCCAATCTTCAGGGACGAAACGAAGATGTTCCTGTTCGTAGTCCTGTTTGGCTTTATCTTGCAAATACGGCGTATATTCAGTCGCACGTGCAGAATATTCTTTACGTAGCGGATGACCTTCCCAATAGGTTGGCAACAAGATACGACGGAGCATTGGATGCCCTTCGAAATTGATCCCGAACATATCGTAAGCTTCACGTTCGTACCAGTTGGCATTTGGCCAAATATTGGTTGCCGTCGGAAGATTCAAATCGCTTTCTGCTAAGGCAACTTTAATACGAATGTCAGTATTACGCTCGAGCGACAACAGGTGATAGAACACGGTGAAGTCAGACGCAGGTAAACCGTCGCGGTGCGTACGCAGACGCTCATCTACCGCTGACAAGTCGAACAACATCACGTAAGGACGTGACACTGTACGCAAGAACATTAAAACTTCTTGTACACGTGCGCGCTCAACCCAGACTGTCGGGAAATCCTCGAAAGTCGTTTGCACAAAGAAGTTCTCACCAAATTTGGTTTTGAGTTCTTCAATGATGGCAAATGCTGGGCGTGAATCAACAGGCGTTGATTCTGGCATAGCAATGTCAGTTTCAGCCATTGGCTTGGCTTCCTATTTAATACAAATTCAGTCAATCTAAACGACAATTACACCCATAGCGGGTGCACAACAAAACAACCTGTCGTTTAAATTATTTAATTTCATCCATTGAGCGCAGATTTTTCACAGCAACACGCTGGTCTTTCTTACGGTCACGTTCCGGCATCATCTTTGGCTTATACACTGGCTTAAGATCATCACCGATCACCGCAGAAAGCGGACGACGCTCTAGTTGAATCTGGTCTTGCAACAGCATCAATGCCTGAATCAAAGCTTCAGGACGTGGTGGGCAACCTGGAATATACACATCGACCGGGATGATTTTATCCACACCTTGTACGACTGAATAAATATCGTACATACCACCTGAGTTGGCACATGCACCCATTGAAATGACCCATTTCGGTTCAAGCATCTGTTCATACAGACGTTGAATTACTGGCGCCATTTTCACAAAGCATGTACCCGCCACAATCATTAAGTCCGCCTGACGCGGTGAAGCACGGATAACCTCGGCACCAAAACGTGACAAGTCATGCACGCCGGTCAAGGTCGTTGCATATTCCACGTAGCAGCAAGATGTACCAAAGTTAAATGGCCAAACTGAGTTTTTACGACCCCAGTTGACTGCTGTATGTACCACATCCTCTAAGCGAGTCATGAATACATTTTTATTCACTTCCTCTTCTAGCAACGGATCTTCTACAACAATACGTTCCTGAAGTGGATATTGGTCAGCATTCGGATTCGCACGGGTTAATGTATATTTCATCCCGTCTTACTCCTTATCAGATAATTGAGTTTGTGACTTTTTCACAAAACCAGATGATTGAGCCGGGATTTGACCCGTTGGATCCATCACCAATTCTTCAATCGAGTTGAAGCGCGTAATTTCTGCAAGATCCATATTTGGCGAACCAATCTTAGCTTTAATTCCTGCTGCCTTACGTCTGTCTGAAGGTGCCCAATTGAGTGCGCCTGTCGATAATTCGTAAATCAAACCAACAAGTAAAACTATGATAAAGATAGCTGCAGTTGCAAAACCAATCCAACCTACCTCACGAACAGAAACTGCCCATGCATATAGATAAAGTGCTTCTAAATCAAACACCACAAAGAAAATTGCAACTAAATAGAACTTTGCAGACAAGCGGATACGAGCTCCACCTGCGCTAACTACACCTGACTCAAACTGCTCCTGCTTGGCACGGCCCCATGATTTACCCCCGAGGAGTAATGGGACAGTCAGCATAAAGACGCATAAAAATGTAACGCCGATCACGAAGGCAATAATTGCCCATTCGTATGGAGTAATAGCACTCATGCGGGGATAACTCCTGGCAGGCCTATTTGTTAACAAAGAATGTATGTATTGGCCTTCAAATACACCAAACACAAAATTAATCCCGCCAATTGTACCTGATTTTGGATTTCACTTGCTAGTTTATAAGCCTTAGTCTTTGGGATGATTTTTTAGACATTTCAGCATTTAATTTGACTTTAATCATTCAGAATTCGTTTTAATCGTTTTCCCAAATTAAATTTTAATTATCTATTAATTTTTCTATAAAGAGCACTTCCAGAAAATAGGCTGATCGATGAGCTGCTTTTCTCGCCCACCCATTTAGATATAGTCTTTTTCACTATTGAATCCAAGTTAAATCGGATAAAAACTTATTTTAACAACTATTTTTTCTTTTAAACCAATTGATTTAACTTGATATTTAATGTGATTTTTTATATTTAACTGTTGCTTTACCCCCTGCAGCTACTTGGTAATCTTGGATTGGCAATTGTGTCTTTTTGCAACATGCTCAACGGACTGATTCAGAATATGTTATTTCTATTTCTAAACCACATCATGACATTAATAAAGTAACAATAAGGAGTCCTTGCATGTCTCTACGCTTTTCCCATCGACCTAATTATTTTTTATTTGCTCAATTACTGGTTCGCCATATAGAAAATTACATCCAGAAAAATCCCAACATAAGCCAAGCAGCTTTTGACTTACGTGACATCCATGCACTTTTTCAAGAGGACCATGCTTCTTCCAGCATCAATCTGGATGGCATTATGAATATCGCTGACGAATATAAAGTCGAAACGTTATCAGGCGACCAAAAACTGATTCAGCGTTATAACGTCGATGCGAAAAATACCAAACTGGTGATCGACTTTAACTCTGAAGCGCTACAAAGCTTAAAAGAGGGTAAATCACTCATTGAACCTGATGCGACCATTCAGGAATAAAAATCGCTCCTAATAAAAAACGATGCCGATGCATCGTTTTTTATGACTAAAATCATTTATACAATATCAAGCTAAATGATCACTCGCTTCCTCAGGCTTTTTTTCTAGCATCTTGCGCTTACTCTTCTTGACATAACGCTGTGCCGGCCAGGTCATGGTAAAACGCGCGCCACCCAGCGTCGGACTTTGATCCACCTGAATCGTACCACCAAACCAGTACGCAATCCGGCTGACAATCGACAAACCTAAACCATAACCACCCGAAGCACGGGTGCGGCTGTCATCCAGCCGGGCAAAGGCTTCAAAGACCCGGGCACGATCCACTTCCGGAATTCCCGGGCCATCATCTTCAACAGAGACATAGGCCTGACCATCCTGATCCAGACCACCACTGATCAGCACCTTATTGTCGCAATAACGCACCGCATTGCCGACCAGATTCTGAATTACGCGATGCAGATAACGGCGTTCTGCCTCAACCACCACATCAGGCATTGAATGTAGCTCAATGATTTTCTGGGTTTTTAATGCTTCAGTTTCCAGAGCTACCTGATTCAGCACTTCAAACAGATTGACCTTTTCAAACTCGATCGAAGGCATGCCCTGTTCTAGCTTGGCATAGGTCATGATCTCGTCAATCAGGGTATTCAGCGCCTCAATATCTTTATCAATCTGTTCGACCTGTTGCAGACGATAATCGTAATCATCTTCATCTGCCATCATTTCCACACCAAAACGAATCCGCGCCACTGGTGTACGAAGTTCATGCGACACCGCACGCATCAATTCACGTTGGGCTTCAATCAGGCGCTGAATATGATCAGACATATTGTTAAAGCTAGAGGCCAGCGTTGCCATTTCGTCACTTCCTTCTACAGGAAGACGCAATGACATATTACCGGTTTTCATTTTGTTTAAGGCATAGCTGACTTCACGCAACTTGCGCTGCATTGGCACCAGCAAACCATACCCCCCCAGACTCAGCACAAACAGGCTCAATAAGGTAATACCAGTCGCTAACTGGAATGGCATCCAGTTAAACAATGGCACCGGTCCCATCACCAAGACTTGTGAGGTCGAACCTGGAATTGGCGAAATAATTGAAATGGTGGTGCCACGGATTGAGGCACTATCCCGATACAGGATAATACTGTGATCAAGACGCAAGCGCCCGATCTGCTCGGAATCTAAAGGTAGATTCTGGACGTTTTCGATGGAAACCGGATAAGAAAAATAATCCTGAATACGAGCCAGGTATTCTTTTTCCTGACCTGGATAGTAGACCAGATAATCCAGGATAAAGACTGGTAAGGCCTTCATCTGGCGCTCAGTAATGCTGTCGGCCTTAATATAAAGGTAATGACCCGGGTCATCGCGCAGCCCCACCACAATATAGGCAATACCCGATTCGGCGTCCCAACGCACCACAGCCTTACGTTCGGCAATACGGCGTCCTTCAGCACGGGTAATGTCGACCTTGCTGGCTTCTACATAGTGAATGGGCAATTCCAGCAAATCGGAGGCATCAGAAACCCAATCCATTTTTTGCTGGAGATTTGGCTGGCGTGCAACCCCTTCACTGATGATATATGCCATACCATCAGTCAGGGATTCGCGATATTCTTGCGCACGCTGATAGTTGATAATCTGTACCAACAGATAGCCGAACACCGCCACCAAGACGACAAGGATGACGAGTCCTGCGTATATACGCAAAAATATACTGTGTTTAAACACCTATAATTTATCCTGCTTGTTCAAGCAACAAACCACATTTGCTTAAAGACCATTGGTCTCTTTAACAAAAAGATAACCCTTACTACGTACTGTTTTAATACGCTTCGGATTTTCTGGATCGTCACCGATTTTTGGACGGATACGAGAAATACGCACATCAATTGAACGGTCTTGGCCGTCATATTCAATGCCGCGTAGACGCTCAAAGATATCTTCACGTGACAGGATGCGGCCCGCATTTGAAGCCAGCAGCCACAACAGGTCATATTCTGCACTGGTAAAGTCAACCAGCTCACCATTTAAGGTCACTGAACGACCACCATTGTCGATCACCAGGTCATCAAATTCGATGCGCTGAGCCACTTCATCTTCAGGCACTTTGTCAGTACGGCGTAATAAAGCACGAATACGAGCCAATAGGACACGTGGCTGAACCGGTTTAGCGACATAGTCGTCCGCACCCATTTCCAGACCTAAGACCTGATCCATATCTTCAGTACGTGCAGTCAGCATTAAAATCGGTTGATGATAATGTGGACGAACTTCACGACAGATGGTCAAACCATCAGCACCTGGCAACATGACATCTAGAACCACCATGTCTGGTTGCTCAGCAATAATACGACGAATAGCACGGTTGCCATCCGGCTCTACCCCAACCTCAAGTCCGTTACGAATGAGGTATTCTTGCGTTAAACGAGCAAGACGCTCGTCATCTTCAACAATTAAAATTTTGGGTAACTTTTCTTCTTGGCTCATGTATTGCCCCTTATTTGGTGGATCTACGCTATAGGCGTATCCTTTTGAAATCCAATAGATACGTTTTTAATATGCTTGCAATATACACACGTTTACATTGTAAACAAGATAGCGTTCACCAAACTGATACATCAAAATAGCATTTTGTAATATTTTATCGGGCACTTTTTGGACAATTATGCTTGAAACAGTGGCTTAGATCTGATTTTCGATTTACACAACTCTCACATGGACAAAATATGACTGCTTGATTCAGCAGTTTTTAGTTATCCACAGTGTTATCTATAAGCAGTTTCTTTGGACTTTGTTATGCTATGCCTTGCCTGATAAGGCTTATACAAAAATCAATAAAAATAGCGATATTTTTGCAATGATTAAAGCACAACTTAAGAAAAATATTTAGCTAAATGTCAATATTGATCTACCCTAAATTTTCCCGTATCTTGTGTTCAATTAATTTTAAAACCACTAGGTCTTGTGTTTATTCCTCAAATACTGTGGCATAGAATTTGCCCAGTTCAAACGGTCCATAAACATAAAAATAGATGACAATGGAGCTATGCTAAATGAGCGTAATCACTTCAACTCCTGGTCAACTTCAGGTGATTAAACGCACCGGTGATGTTGCCGCTTTTGATGCAGAAAAAATTTCTGTCGCAATTGGTAAAGCGTTTTTGGCGGTTGAAGGCCAACAAAGCGCTGACTCGAGCCGGATCCATGATCGTATCGAGCAACTGACGGAAATGGTATTAAATACCTTTAAACGTCGTTTACCTTCTGGCGGAACGATTCATATTGAAGAAATTCAAGACCAAGTTGAACTTGCGCTAATGCGTACGGGCGAACAGAAAGTTGCACGCTCTTATGTCATTTACCGTGAACAACGTTCTGAAGCACGTAAACAGTTAGGTGCTCATCATCACCCGACCCTGCAAATTACTGATGCTGAAGGCAAACTTAAGCCACTGGATTTAAGTGCTTTAACTGCGCATGTTACTAAAGCAGCAGAAGGCCTTGAAGGCATTGATGTACAAGCGATTGTCGATGAGACTGTGAAAAACTTGTACAACGGCGTAAAAGAGTCTGACATCTCGACCACGATGATGATGGCGACCCGTACCCGTATCGAGCAAGAACCTAACTATACGTATGTGACTGCACGTTTGTTACGTGATGACCTGGTTGCAACTGGTTTGAAATTCCTGGGTCTGTCTACAGAGACCAATGAAGGCGATGCACTTGAGACTTTCCTGAAGAAAGGGATCGAGCTTGAGCTGCTTTCTCCAGAATTGCTGAACTTTGACCTTGCGAAATTGGCAGCGGCGATTCAACCAGAACGCTCGAACCAGTTTACCTACTTAGGTCTGCAAACCTTATTTGACCGTTACTTCATTCATTCAGATGGCGTACGTTTCGAATTACCGCAATTGTTCTTTATGCGTGTTTCTATGGGCTTGTCGCTCAATGAAGAAAACCGTGAAGACCGCGCGATTGAGTTCTATAACTTATTGTCTAGCTTCGACTACATGGCATCGACGCCTACCCTGTTTAACTCAGGTACGCTACGTCCACAGTTGTCTAGCTGCTACTTAACAACCATTGATGATGACCTGTATGACATTTATGGCGCGATGCGTGATAACGCAATGCTGTCTAAATGGGCAGGCGGTTTGGGTAATGACTGGACGCCAGTCCGTGCCTTGAACTCATACATCAAAGGGACTAACGGTAAATCTCAAGGTGTAGTTCCGTTCTTGAAAGTAGCGAACGATACGGCTGTTGCGGTTAACCAAGGTGGTAAGCGTAAAGGTGCAGTTTGTGCATACTTAGAAACCTGGCACCTAGACATCGAAGAATTCTTGGAACTGCGTAAGAACACCGGTGATGACCGTCGTCGTACCCACGACATGAACACTGCGAACTGGGTTCCTGACCTGTTCATGCAACGTGTATTCGAAGATGCGGAATGGACACTGTTCACCCCTTCTGAAACGCCTGATCTGCATGATTTGACTGGTGCTGAATTCGCTGAGCGTTATGCACATTACGAAGCGATTGCCAAAGAAACAAACATGTTGCACAAAAAAATCCGTGCAAAAGATTTGTGGCGCAAAATGCTGTCTATGCTGTTTGAAACAGGTCACCCGTGGATCACATTCAAAGATGTATGTAACCTGCGTTCACCACAACAACACGTTGGTGTAGTTCACTCTTCTAACTTATGTACAGAAATTACTTTGAACACCAGCAAAGAAGAAATCGCAGTTTGTAACCTGGGTTCAATCAACCTGGTACAACACGTTCAAGGCGGTGTACTAGATCGCGAAAAGCTTGCTCGCACAGTAAAAACTGCCGTTCGTATGCTCGACAACGTGATTGACATCAACTACTACGCTGTTCCGCAAGCGCGTAACTCGAACCTGAAACACCGTCCAGTCGGTATGGGTATCATGGGCTTCCAGGATGCACTGTATGAGATGAACCTTGCTTATGGTTCTGATGCTGCGGTTGAGTTTGCTGATGAATCGATGGAAGTGATTTCGTACTACGCGATTTCAACATCTAGCGATTTGGCTGTTGAACGTGGTACATACGAAACATTCAAAGGTTCATTGTGGGATCAAGGTATCCTACCAATCGACTCGCTTGATCTGGTTGCGAAAACTCGTCCAGAACGCATGTTCGAAGTCGACCGCACTCAACGTCTGGACTGGGATACTTTACGTGCCAAAGTTCAAAAAGACGGTATGCGTAACTCGAACGTGATGGCGATTGCACCAACAGCTACGATTTCGAACATCTGTGGCGTGTCTCAATCCATTGAGCCAACCTTCCAGAACTTGTATGTGAAATCAAACCTGTCTGGTGAATTCACAGTGATCAATCCGTACCTGGTACGTGCGTTGAAAGAACGTGGTCTTTGGGATGCTGTGATGGTCAATGACCTGAAACACTTCGAAGGTTCTGTTCAGAAGATTTCCCGTATTCCTGAAGAGCTTAAAGCCATCTTCGCGACTGCGTTTGAAGTTGAAACTCGCTGGATCGTGGATGCTGCTTCACGTCGTCAAAAATGGATCGACCAAGCGCAGTCTCTTAACCTTTACATCGCTGGTGCAAACGGCAAAAAACTGGACATCACTTACAAGATGGCCTGGTTACGTGGTCTTAAGACGACTTATTACCTTCGTGCATTGGGTGCGACTTCTGCTGAGAAATCAACCATTAACACTGGCGCATTGAACGCAGTTAAACCTGCAACTGTTGCGGCGCCTGTTGTAGCAGCAGCTCCTGTCGTTGAAGCGCAAAAACCTGAAGCTCCTGCAGAGGAAGAAGGTTTTGCTCAAGCGGCGCCAGTGCCAATGGCATGTTCGATTGACAACCCTGATTGTGAAGCTTGTCAATAAGCTTCGCTTGACCTCCCCTAACCCCTCCTAAAAGGAGGGGAATCACAGCTCAGTCATCTGACATGTGAAAGTCCCTCTTTTTAAAAGAGGGATTTAGGGAGATTAAAATAACAAACAAAGGAAACCTCAATGCCCCATATGACTCACAACTACATGTTAGGACTTGCGGCATTGCTGATTTCCTTTGGCATTACCTTTTATTTACCAATTGCTTATTTCTGGCTCAAAGTTTGCCAGCAGCGTAAACAAAATAAGTAGTTTTCTTTAGACGAATTACTTCTTTTGATTATGTCAGCAGATTAGCTGATTGCCGAAAATGAAAAAAGGGAACACCGCGTCAACGATGCTCCCCTTTTCCCTAAAGATCATTAGGCTGTCTTTAGGGCGATAACTTTTTTACCAAAAAGCTAGGGAATATTCTGAACTAGTTTAAAGCAATCGTCAAATTAGCCTTTGTTGAAAGCTCAAATTTAGGAGTATTCTCATGAGCAAATCAAATGACCGTATGGTATATCAACGTGGAAATGAATGGGTAAATAAAGCAAATGGTAATTCTACCGCTTCATCCATTCACTCAACACAACGTGATGCAATAAACTCAGCTAGAACTATGTTAAAAAACTCTGGCGGAGGAGAATTGACAATCAAAGGTACTAATCAATTGATTCGTCAAAAAGACACAATTTCCCCAGGAAATGATCCAAGAAACATAAAAGGCTAATTTATCTCTTAAAAAACAACCTCGATTTAATCGGGGTTGTTCTGTTTTTAAAAAACTATAACCGATTGATTTTATTATTTTTTTCAACGGAAAAACCAATTAAGAAATTCTACTTAAAAAACAAAAGAATAGAAGAACCATAGTCGTTTTTTCATCAAAAAAAATCTTATTACCTATTAAATTTTCGCGATCAAAACTACAATACATTCCAAATTTATTAAAAACTAAATCGCCTCGCTTAACAAATGTTCGTTGTTTCTTTAAACACCAGATAGTCCAATGTACATAAGTGAAGCGTATAATTTGAGAGAATTGATATGTCTATCCTAAGTTGGGACGATTTCGAAGATGATTCGCAAAAACCGGCTGCACCTGAACAGCAGCCTGCGCCCGTCGAGCCGCAAAAAGCGACTAATTCACAGATGGTATCTGATGCAGGCAACGCATCGCCGGATGTGGCAGCTGCACAACCCCTTAGAGCCACTCAAAACCGAGGATCAAATCCAACCGATTCGCTGGCAAGAGCATCTGCTTCCCTAGAGCAACTTGATGTTGCTCCAGGTCTGGAAGAGCTTGAAATGGGTGCGCAACGTGTACAAGTTGATGACAAGGCAATGATCAACTGTCGTGCTGACTTGAACCAGCTTGTACCGTTCAAATACGAATGGGCTTGGCAGAAGTATCTGGACGGATGTGCAAACCACTGGATGCCGCAAGAAGTCAACATGAACCACGACATCGCGCTGTGGAAGTCTGAAAATGGCTTGACTGAAGATGAACGTACCATCGTGATGCGTTCACTTGGTTTCTTCTCGACTGCCGATTCACTGGTTGCAAACAACCTGGTACTGGCGATTTACCGTCATATTACCAACCCTGAATGCCGTCAGTACATCTTGCGTCAAGCGTTTGAAGAAGCAATTCATACGCACGCTTACCAATACTGTATCGAGTCGCTAGGTATGGATGAAGGCGAAGTCTTCAACATGTACCGTGAAGTACCGTCAGTGGCACGTAAGGCAGCGTGGGGCCTGAAATATACTCAATCTTTAAGTGATCCTACTTTCAAAACTGGTACCCCTGAAAACGACCAAATCCTGCTTCGCAACCTGATCGCGTTCTATTGTGTACTTGAAGGTATCTTCTTCTACTGTGGTTTCAGCCAGATTCTGTCTATGGGCCGTCGTAACAAGATGAATGGTGTTGCTGAGCAGTTCCAGTACATCCTGCGTGATGAGTCAATGCACCTGAACTTCGGTATCGATATGATCAACCAGATCAAGATCGAAAATCCGGGGCTATGGACGACTGAATTCCAGGAAGAAATCATCCAGATGATTCTTGAAGGTACGATGCTGGAAATCGAATACGCACGTGACACCATGCCACGCGGTGTACTCGGCATGAATGCTGGCATGATGGAAGAATACCTGAAGTTCATTGCTAACCGTCGTCTGGCGCAGTTAGGCTTGCCTGAACAGTTCGCTGGTGTGAACAACCCGTTCCAGTGGATGTCAGAAATGATGGACTTGCGTAAAGAGAAGAATTTCTTCGAGACACGCGTAACGGATTACCAAACTGGTGGTGCGTTAAGCTGGTAAGGTTTTTTACCGTCACGCGACACATAAGTTGTCATTTATGACTTATAGTTTGTCATAAAAAAACCGCCAATACTGGCGGTTTTTTTACATCACATAACAATTAAAACTCTTTTGTTACACTCAGACCAGCGCTCCAGTTCCGCCCTTCTGCCGGCTCAAAGAAACGGCTATTGCTTTCATTGACAATCACTGAACCTGAATAGTCTTTATCAAAAAGATTATCGACACGTGCAAAAGTTTTGACAGACCAGTCTTTCATATTCCATTTATAGCCAACATTGGCACCAGCAACAGTATAGCTGGGTGCATATTCAGTATTGGTATCATTGACATAAATTCGATCTGAATAACGTACATCCAAACCTGCACTCAAACCATTTTCAGGTTTCCAGCCCAGACTTAAAAATGCCTGATTTTTGGCAATACCGGGAATATAGTTTCCTGATTCAACTCTCGACACTGCAATATTGCCATTCTGATTTAAAATTTCAGGAATATCAGCATCAAAAGTTGCATCTATATAGCTATAGCTGGCTTGAGCAGTGAGATCACGCCATAAACTTTTATTCCAGGAGAGTTCAATACCTTCTCTTAAAGTTTGATCTGCATTACGGAAAGTAGAGCGACCATTGTCATTACCTGCAGAAACAATGTCATCCTGAGTCGTCGTATGGAAAACTGCAACAGTAAAATCACCTAATGTATTGGCAGATTTCAATCCCATCTCATAGGTTTCACTTTCTGCTGCTTTTAAACTGAAGCTGCGGTTTTCTGCAGTATTTGCAGGATAGGACATTTCGGTAAAGGTCGGCGTTTCAAAGCCTTGTGCATAACTGACATAAGTCATCAGCTCAGGTAAAATCTGCCAGCTTAAAGCCATGGAGGGCAATAATTTCTGATAATCGGTTTTACCTGAATTATTGCCATTCGCCAGAAACTTGTCTTTAGACTTGAAATGCACATTGCTATAGCGCAGGCCGGCATCCAAGGTCCAATCGGGAGCAAAGTGATAAGAAGCTTGCAAATACGGATCTAAATTCCACAGGGTATTATCTTCATCTCGACGTAGTTCACCTTTAACCCCCAAGCGATCACCTAAAAAGTTTTGATAGCCTTTACGGTCTTCAGTCATGGCATCAAAAGCGAGACCAGCAATCAGTTGGATATCTGGCAGAATATCTTTACCCGTCCAGCGTAAATCTGTCCCATAAAAATTACGGTCAAAATCAATCACGCCACCCGCATGATTAACTCCACCTTGTGCTGTACGAGGAATCGACTGATATTGCGTGACTGCGCGCTGTCCCCAGTAGGCCATACCATACAGTTCATGCTGATCATTGATCGGTTTATTCCAGGTCAAACCTGTTTGCAGCTGCTCAATTTCTTTACGTGCATTATAAAGAAGGACGTTGGTCGCTACCTGTCGGGGATTGGCCTTCCACTGGTCTCGGGTTAAACCACCCGGATCATCCGCTGCAATTTTGACATAGTTATTCATCCAGTTGATTTTAGAACCATCTTCCAGATCCCAGGTCAGCTTGGCATTATGCAGAACTTTATGTGCACTGCTGTGATCACGGTAACCATTGGTATCAAAATAAGAGGAGCTGATGATATAGCTTGGCTCTGAAGCATTCTCTGAACCGCCTTGCAAAACCAGCTTGGTCTGCCCTTTGTTCTGACTCCCTGCAGAATGCCCCAGTTCAATTGAGTCAGCGCCTTGCCCTTCCGTTGTGGTGGTTAAAATCGTTCCCCCCGAAGAGTTGCCATACAACGAGGAAAACGCACCACCCAAAACCTCAATATGATCCAGACTGTTCAAATCAATATTCGAGGTTTGCCCCTGCCCATCCGGCATCGTTGCAGGGATTCCATCCACATATAAACGCACACCACGCACACCAAAACTGGAGCGAGCGCCAAAGCCTCGCATCGAAATTTGCAGGTCCTGGGCATAGTTTTCACGATTATTTAACTGTAATCCTGGAACGCCTTTTAATGTTTCCGACAGGTTCACATTCATGCTGTTATCTTGTTCTTGATTCAGATAATACACTGATGCCGGTGTGGTCAATCGCTCCCGATCGGTACGGGTCGCTTGAATGATAATCGTGTCTAACCTTTGGACTTCTTGTGTGTCATTTTCTGCATAAATATTCTGACCTGCGCAAGCAATCAGGCAGGACAAGGTCGATTTCACAAATGGAAATTTCGGGCTTTGATACATAAATAACAGGCCTTATTTGAAAGTGGTTTAATGCGGCAAATACCTTATCAAGATGGCGTACATCTCATGATTCAATTCATTTTGTTTTAAGCATCGATATCCAATAAATGCGCTGATTCGATGACATATAGTTCGTTCAATGGATAGAAAGACTTTGAGCTTAAAATTCTGTGTTCGGTAAATTCAGACTTGATTAATCCTTTATCTGAATTGCGCTTAAAATCAGCCAGATACAAAGCATATTATTTTAATGCGATCTGAATGAAATTGAGCTTTCAGCAACAAATCAACATCATTTCTCTGTGTCCTTAAAACTGGATGTAGGCATTCAACAATACATAATAAAAAAGCCTGACGAATCAGGCTCCTTCATACTGATTTAAAAATTTAACTATTTATTGTCTGGCAAGGCATAAGCCACCAGAGAGTCGCCCATTTTAGTCCCAAAGGAACCATGACCACCCGCCATAATGACCACATACTGCTTGCCATTCGCTTCATAAGTCATTGGTGTAGCCTGACCACCCGCAGGTAGACGCCCTTTCCACAATTCATCACCGTTGTTCACGTTAATGGCACGGATATAGTTATCTTGAGTTCCGCCCACAAACATCACGTTGCCCGCAGTTGAAATAGGTCCACCCAGCATCGGCACACCCATTTTGAATGGCGGCAATGGAATGCCTGGCATACTGTCACGAATGGTACCGATACGGCGTTTCCAGGCCACTTCATGAGTATTTAAGTCCACACCTGCAACAAAGCCCCATGATGGCTGTTTACACGGCAGCCCAAACGGAGACAGGAACGCACTGATTTCAACGCCATAAGGCACGCCATACATCGGTTGAACGCCGGCTTCTGTGCCTGCACCTTTAGCCGTCTTAGGACGGTTCGGATCTTGAGGAATCAGTTTTGATACAAATGGCAGGCCAATCGGGTTGGTCAGTGCAATTTGACGGTCCGGATTCACCGACATACCGCCCCATTCAAACACACCCAGGTTACCCGGGAAGACCAGCGTCCCATTTTCAGAAGGTGGGGTATAAATGCCATCGTAATTCAATTTGTGGAACGCAACACGGCAGACCAACTGGTCGAACATGGTCGCACCCCACATCTGTTTATCGGTCAATTTCTCTTGTGGCGCCAGATTAAAATCAGAGAACGGTTGAGTTTTAGAATAGAACTCGCCTTTGGTTTGAGGTCCACGCTTCACAGATTGCGGTACCGGTTTCTCGGTAATCGGTACAATGGCTTTACCATTACGACGATCCAGCACAAAAGCATTCCCGGTTTTGGTCAAGACATAAATAGCCGGAATCATATTCCCGTTTTTATCTTTGATCTCGGTCAATGTCGGCTGTGAAGGTACGTCCATATCCCACAAATCGTGATGGGTAGTCTGGAAGTTCCATACCAGTTTGCCGGTCGTCGCATTCAAGGCCAGCATCGAGTTGGCATAACGCTCGTCCAGCTCAGTCCGGTGACCACCATAAATATCCGGTGTACCGACACCCGTTGGTACGTAGACGATATCCAGCTCTGCATCATAGGCCAAAGGTGCCCATGCATTAGGTGAATTATGTACAAATTTTTGACCCGGTGCAGGAATCAAATTCGGATCTTCAGCGCCTGTGTCAAATACCCAAAGCAGTTCACCGGTATTCACGTCATAACCACGGATCACACCCGATGGTTCTTCAGTTGAATAGTTGTCGGTAGTTGAACCCGCAATAATAATGGTGGTGCCGGTTACTACAGGCGGTGAGGTTGGAATATAACCGCCCGGATATGGGAATGGCATATCTTTTTGCAGATCGACTTCGCCATTTTTACCAAAGTCAGAGCAGACTTTACCGGTGGTCGCATTGACCGCAACCAGACGCCCATCATTGACCGGTAAAATCACTTTTTGTGGACATTCAGCCGATGTGGTTTTCTTCGCAGCGAGACTGCTTTCAAAACCTACCGTATTGTTGACATCATAATAAGATACACCACGGCAGGTTAAATGCTGATAGGTATGATCAGCTTTTAATTTCGGATCATAGGTCCATTTCGCCTTACCAGTTGCCGGATCAAGCGCAGTCAATTTCTGGTGAGTGGTACAGATGTACATGTTGTCACCCACCTTGATTGGGGTAACCTGATTGGTGGTTTCACCCGAGTCATTTTCAGTCTTGAATTCGCCCGTGTGATATTCCCAAGCCACCTGCAAATCTTTGACATTTTCAGTATTAATCTGCTTTAAGGGTGAATAACGCAAACCGGACTGGGTACGGCCATAAGCCGGCCAGTCTTCATCTGCCACACCGGGAATTGGCTGGTGGGTTGCAGGCTGCTGGGATTTTAATTCACCGCGAATTTCTTGCGGGTCATTAAATACAGCATAAATCATGACAGCGATGGTAATAGCCAGTGAACCACCCAGGGCAATTTTCGCACCTTTACTTTGATCAAAACCGCGTGTTACTGCCGGAATCAGCAGGGCCAGACCAAACAACCCTAAAATATCTAAACGCGGCGCGAGTGCAAAGAAATCTGAACCGACTTCCCACAGCCCCCACACCACTGTCGCCAAAACGAATACGGCATAAACCAGAAGTGCAGCACTTTTTCGTTTATACAAGAGAACTGCGGTCGCAATAAAGAGAATACCTGCAATGATGTAGTACCAAGACCCACCCAGCACTGCAAGATAAATCCCTCCAATCAGCAGTCCTATACCGAAAACAGCGGCAATGACCGCTAAAATCGTTTTCAGTACTGAACCTGATGATGAAGTATTCATATTGAACACCTATAAAAGTTTTTTTTGAAAGTCCATGCACATGACAGGCATGAGCACCCTTATTGTTAAATTCTGAGTTATAAATACATCAATGTCTTAAGCAGGCATTGCCCATTACTGCAACAAAGCACCTAGAGATTCAATAGTGTATTTGCAACTAAAAACTATGTTTTAAAATGACGTATTAAACTTAATTCCGCCCACCCAGACATTTTCACCGTTTTTGTCCGCACCGACGTGACGCACATATTGCACATTCGGGCGAATGGTGAGCCAGGGGGTGGCATGTAAACCATAATAAATTTCTGCATCGATTTCTTGATGACGATCAGTACTGACATCGTTATTCATGTTGATGCGTGCAATACCGAACGCAATTTCATCTTGAGGACGTGAATCCATCGCGCCTTTGTAAACCAGCCCGATATTTTGCATATCACTGACATTATTGGTTTTGGAGTCATGCACTGTCGCATTCACAAAGCCGGTCAAACCACGCGAAGTATCTCCGTGATGTGCAGTCAATTGTTGCTTGGCAACAATCCAGCCCCCATGGTGATGATCGGTTTGATCTGGATTGGAAATGACTTCAGCCTCTGCTGTACTGTAGTAATAACCGGCACGGTATTCACCCGGTAGTTTCTGTTCACCCAGTTTAGGTGCCCAAACCACTTCTGCAGGAAGCATTGCCCCTTTGGAACCATCCGTACTCAGGTTAAATCCTTTACCACGTTCCAGATTCTCAGGGTTGTATTCATAAGCACCGACTTGGGCATAAAATTCAGGGTTAATGTTGTATTTGACCCGGGCTGCCCATTGGCTTACTGGCCAGTTGTACCATTGATCACCAACCCAGTTCCCGACTTGTGAACCGCATAGGGCCAGATTCTGAAAATCGCAATCAAAACTGTTGAAGTCTTCACCCTCACCAAAGCGTCCGACTTTCACATCTAGTTTTTGTTCCAGGAATTTTTTCTTGATCCATAAATCAGTCAGACGCCAGGTTTGACCACGCCCCCAGACCTCTTGCACTGAACTCAAATGGCCGTTTAAAGCAGCAGCGCTTTGAGACAGTGACTGACCGTTACGCTGGGTCACTGTTATTTGTGCTTCGGTGTCTTGCCAGCCTGCAATTTTTGCCAGATCCAGATGTGCCCCAAAAACAAACTGGTCCGTATATTCAGTTTTATGGTTTGAAGATCTTTGCGCATCGATCAAGCTTGCCATTTCACCCGTATAACCAAAACTGAAATCATAGCCCTGATTTTGGAGTGCTGTACGTTGCCCGTTCCAGTCACCGAGCATCCACGGGCTTTCCGAACTGAAAGCAGCTTCAGCATGCACAGTGGTCGTGGTTAAGATGAAAGAGGCACAGCAAAGGTAAACGGCCTTCGATAATGGGGAGAGATACATTGAATGTGATACCTTCATCACAATATGAAGCTTTTTATTATACACCTGTTGATTTTAAAAAATCATTACTAATAGATAAAAAGTATGAATAAAATGTTGTATTTATTAGTATTATTATATACTTTTTGTAAATTTAAATATTATAAGTATTTGTTTATCATCATATTAAATTTAATAACACCAAACCATAGCTCCAAAGAAAAATTTGATATTCATCAGATAGATTTAGCTTTAATTTCTTATAACAGGTTCAGAGATAAATCAGCTCCATTACTATTTAATGTTCTTCATTTTCAAATCATGCAACGCCACATTTTTTGTTGATTGAATATTAAATCACTATTGCGATAAGGCTTTTAAAAACATGAAAAAATTATTGTCATTTCACCATAAACTTTTAAAAATTAGATTATGCTAAAGTTATTCTGATAAGAAATTGCGTCGCTTTAAAACAATAATCTGGCTTAATAGACGAGAACAAGCATGAAAGGTTCAATCCTTGATTTTTCTATTCAACACAATACCGGTTTTATCTCGGGGGATGATAATCAGCGCTATAGCTTTAATGGCGCAGACTGGCGTAGTGAGCGTCCACCTTCACGCGGTGATCGGGTCGATTTTATCGTCAATACTACAGGTGAAGCCTCTGAGATTTATCTGGCCTTAGGCAGTTCTATTTATCTGGGAGAAAAAATTTCCAGTCAGCTCGGCAAATATTCCAATCTGGATCAAGCCGAGGAAAACTACAGCAGCATTGACTGGTTTGTAAAATGTCTGACCAACTATGCAAACTTTTCCGGCCGCGCACGCCGTAAAGAATTTTGGTTCTTTATGCTGTTTTGTGTAATTTTAGGCATTATTGCTGAGGTAATTGATACAGTTTTAGGCACTAAACCGCTGGTGAATAGCCTGCTTAATCTGGCACTTCTAGTCCCAAGTCTGGCCGTTGGCGCGCGTCGCTTGCATGATGTAGGACGCTCTGGTTGGTGGCAATTACTGACGCTTACCGTGATTGGTATACTGGTACTGATCTGGTGGTGGGCAACTGAAACCAAGCAACAAAACAATGAATATGGTGCTCCTGCCAAATAACCGAACCTTACAAATCCCGTCTTGATGCGGGATTTGTTTATCGATTATTTAATGACTAAATATCAGCAAAATCAGACTTTCTCCATGCTGCAAGATCAATTAGTGAAATTTCCAGATGCTGTATGGGTGCAAATCTATAAAGATAAAATGCAGCTGATGAATATAGATGGCACGATTACGCATACTCTGCTACCCGATGTGCCTTATGCCCATCCGCGGAGTATTATTGCCGACTTTGATGCAGCGGCGGTGACGCTGAAACAGCTGTTACCATCGTCAATGATGAAGAAACTATTTAGCTCTATAGCACTGCTGCAAATTATGGATCTGCCTGAAGACGGTTTAACCGAAGTTGAAAAGCGCGCGTTACTCGAACTCGGTTATGAAAGTAGCGTGCAAAATGTCATCCTGTTTGACCATGCAGGAAATGCACTGACCAAAGCCAGAGTTCCACCCCAACATCGAATGACGATCATCAACATTTTACTGGTGATCATCATTATGGTGGTGCTGGCATCGACCTGGTTTTTGACGCTTTAAATGTTCATCCAAGAGCAAAAATCCCGCACGCTGCGGGATTTTTATTGAGATAACCATCTAATAAGAGAATTGATCTCTATAGATGAACCAGCTTATAGACATCGCCTCTCTAAAAATCAGCTCAAATAAAATAAGCAAAAATTAGGGTTTATTTAAAATAATCTAATAACTGATTAAAGCGGTCAATTTTATATTTAGGTTGTGCCACTTCTAACTCTTCCTGACTGCCATAACCATAACTTACCGCTATAGTCTCAATACCATTGTGACGGGCGCCAAAAATGTCATGCTCACGGTCACCGACCATCATGCATTGATCGGCCTGTAACTGTTGCTGCGCTAAAATATACTGAATCAGCTCGGCTTTATTGGTTCGGTCACCATTCAGCTCACTGCCATAAATGTCGGTAAAATACTGGGCTAGATCAAAATGTTCCAGAATCTGTTTGGCATACACTGTCGGTTTTGCTGTAGCGACAAACAAGCGATAACCACGGCGTTTCAGTTCTGCCAGCGTTTCTGCTACACCCTCAAAAACATGATTTTCATAGAGACCCTTGACTGCAAAGCGCTCCCGATAACCCATTAAGGCCTGCTCAGCCAGCACATGATCGGCTTCAACATTTAAAATTTTGGCTAGTGAGGCTTTTAAAGGAGGACCAATAATCCAGTCGATATTGATCTCGTCACTAATCGGATGACCAATTTTTTCCAGACCATAGCGTGCAGACGTCGTAATCCCCACTTTCGGATCGGTTAATGTCCCATCCAGATCAATTAAAATATTCTTAATCACCGCCTATCCCCTCTCATCAGCACCGATATAAATTAATATCGAGAGTTCATTCAAATTTGCCTATACTAATGCAATTTTAGTGAATGAAGGACATCATTTTGCGCCCTACCGTACTTTGCTTTTCCGGTTTAGACCCTTCAGGTGGAGCCGGCCTTCAAGCAGATATTGAAGCTATTGGTCAAAGTGGTGCACATGCGGCAATTGCCTGCACAGCCCTCACTATTCAAAATTCACAGCAGGTTTTTGGTTTCGAAGCCACTTCCAGAGAATTGCTATTGGCACAGGCCAATGCGGTGGTCAATGACCTGCCCATTCGTTGCGTAAAATCTGGCATGTTAGGTACTACAGACAATATCGCGGCTCTGGCCGAGTTTCTGACTGCACATCCAGATTATCTGTATGTGCTGGATCCGGTTTTGGTCGCCAATAGTGGCGGTTCGCTGGGTAATCAAGAAACGCTGGTCAAAGCATTTACCCAGTTGATTCCATTAGCCACTATCTTAACGCCGAACACGGTTGAACTACGCGCCCTGACGGGTGAGCAAGACCTCAAACTGGCCACTCAAAAATTATTTGAAATGGGTGCACAGGCAGTTTTGGTCAAAGGTGGCCATGAAGATACGCCAGATTACATTCAGAACAGCCTATATATCGCAGGTGAGCTGGTCAACGAAACTCGCTGTCCACGTCTGCCAGGTGAATATCATGGTTCAGGCTGTTCACTGGCCAGTTTCATTGCCGGACGTCTGGCCATGGGTGATCAGTTGAAAACTGCGGTACAGCATGCTGAAACCTGGTTATTTGGGGTATTAAAAAATGCTGAAATTCCTGTTCCAAATGGCCAGAGAATTCCAAAGCGTTTTTAAGATCACACTTCTTAAAATCAAAACTAAAAAAGCCTGAGTCATTCAGGCTTTTTTATCACTGCTATTTTTTAAACAATACTATTTGGCCTGATAAATGATTTTGCTTACATAGGTCGGTAAATTCCAAGCACCACCGGCGAAGCCTTTGCATTGTACGGTCAGACCACTGAAGCTTTTGACAAATTTCTTGCCATTCCAGGCCCATTCGTTCTGACTCAGACAATCGCCCAAACCACGCACTTTATGCCCGGAAAATATCTGGCCTTGGTTAAATGTTTCTCCCGAGGTCGTCACCAACTGTTTAAATTGCTTGTTTCGATCCATCAGCCAGAAGCCACTACCCATATTATAAGCCCCACGCCAGCATGGAATCTGAATCAGTTGATTCTGGGCATTAATGGGATAAATGGTCATAACATCATCATCCAGAAAACGCTGGCTAAACAGCAAATCACATTGATCTTCCTTGGTGGTGGCTTGCAGTTTTCGAATCATCTGCTGACTTGTTGCCGTATTCAGTTTTGCTTGAGTGACTTTGCCTGACTGATATTTTGGTATCTGAATTTTCGGTATCGCTGCAGCTTTGAGCACCGCCTGATTGGATTTTTTCCCCGGCCTGATCAAGGCTGAGGGCGTATAAAGTCGACGATGAAATTCATCCATCTTGAGTAAAACGGCACTGGCGCCGGAAGTCGACAGGTTCCAGCGTGATTGCGCATTTTTAAATATCACTGGACTCGTTCCCTGCACTGCTTTCAGCAAGGCACGCGTTTGACTGCTATTGAGTTGCCCTATTCCTTCCCGATTGAGACCAATCACGCCATAAGGTGTGCTGGCAATTTGTAGCTGAAGCTGTCGTGTGGGTGTGGCAGCAGCTAAGGGTAAAATCTGGACTTGGGCTTTGATAACACTGTTTACACCCGCAGCACGCTCTAATAGCACCGAAACTGGCTGATCAATATCTTGATCCGATTGATAACCAGCAGCACGGCAAGTGCCGGTATTATCACAGGCGATCTCCCAGTCTTTATGTGAAAAATGCAGTCCTTGAATAGCAGCCAGACTCCATGAGCTGATACTGGCTAGACCAAATGTGATACTCATGATTTTGATGCTGTAGATCCATTTTTGTTTCATCATTTAGTCCTTATTTAAAACGCTTGCCGAGGTGGCAGGCTGCATCTGCTCAATCTGTTTCTGTTTATCTTTTTTCTTGCGCTCATTGCTCAAAGTCGCCATTAAATCCTGCGCCAAAGCCTTAAGCAGAATCATATCTTCGGCCTGCATCTGTCTCGGTTGTTTATCCAGCAGACACAGACTCCCAAGCGCAATTCCATTTTTATCTTTTAAGGGTACACCGGCATAGAAACGGATATGATGCTGTCTTAACTCTGACAGATGCGGAAAGCGCGGGTCACGCTGCAAGTCTTCTATCACCAAAGGCTCATTCTGATAAAGCAGATGGGTGCAAACTGAATCCTTGCACATTTTCCGGGTTGCAATAGGTTCTTGGGTAAAAGGACTAACTGGAATATACATTTCGTGCTGATTCAGCCAGGAAATTTGTGCGTAATCAACGTCAAAGGCTTGACGGGCTTCTTCAATATATTGTTTATAAAGGATCTGATGACGGTGATCTAATAATCCCCACTCATTTAAAGCCTGCTGCCGTTCTTTTTCATTCTTGATCTCCAGATTCTCAAACCAGCTTTCGCCTTCATTCAAGGTATAAGTTTCGACAGTCAGAATCAGATCATCGACATTATTGACCAGTGCTTCCAGCTCAAAACGTTGTTGCAGTTCATCCAGAAGCTCCAGCTGCATCACGCTCCAAGTCGCAAAAATGATTTTCAGCTCAGGATATTGCTGTGCCAGTCTATATTTCAGCAACCGGATCTGTGCCGCAGGCGCATGATGAAAAATCGACACACATAAAATCTTGATCGAAGCTGGTAATGCAATACCCTTTCCTGATTCACTCGATTGAATCAGCACATCCGAATCATTTCGGGCAGCAATATTTTTGAGATTCAGCGCGTGTGCCACCATGGCAGAAATTTGGGTATCAATTTCCCAACGCGCACCGACACAATAAACTTCGGGCTGCTCGGTACTTAATTTACTCGGATAGGCTTTTTGAAACGCATGATTAAAGAACTGTAAGCCCTGATAAAGACGCAAACGGTGCTCGGCAGTAACATCAGTATCATGTCCTTGAGAATAAATCCGAATGGCTGGAATGGCCACTTCGCCATAGAACATTTGTACACGACGGGCCACCTCCTCTGCACTGGGCTTTTTCGGTAATTGCGCACAGATGTAATCATTGGCTACCTGCATTGCATCATTGACTTCATCAGCCACCAGTCGTTGATAAAAACGTTCGGAGGGTGACAATACTGGCGTACTGCCAAGCAAAGTTTTAACAAAACCCAGTGCCGGCACGTAGTTGGACAAAACCAGCAGGCAGGCAGTCAACGGCGTCGACAAGATCAGCCCTACCGGTCCCCAGAGGGTGGTCCAGAACGTGGCCGCCAGAATAATTGCCAAAGTAGACAGACCGGTACTTTCCCCATACAGCCAAGGTTCAATCACGTTATTGCTGATGAGTTCCAGCACCAGTATCAAGCCCACAGTCCACAGCACCATGTCCCAGCCCGGATCAACGGCGAAAGCCAGTGTAATCGGGAAAATAGCTGAAACGATCGGGCCAACATAGGGTACAAAACGCATAACCACCGCGACCAGCCCCCACATGATCGCTGCCGGCACGCCAATCAATAACAGCCCAATCGCCATGGGAATACCATAAGTGACATTGACCAGCAGCTGCATGCGCAAATAGGTTCCGATACTTTTTCCGGCATCATCCAGCGCATCGGTGCCGATATTCAGATTACCTCCCAAGAGTTTCAGAAAACGGTCATGCAAGTCTTTGCCATTGAATAAAATCAATACCATAAACAGGAACACAATCCCGATAATCGCCAACGGATTCAGGATTTTATTCAACCAGTCTAGGGCAGCTTCTTCACTCGTTGGTTCCAAACCGACCACTTTGACATTCTGCACATTTGGGTCTTCTATTTCCTGTTCTGGGGTGTCTATCGAATCTTCGACTGTGTCAAAGGTCTGGATCGCACCGTCCCACATACTCGGTCCCTGACGATAGTTTTCGAGCATTTTCAGTTTTTGCTGGATGGTGTCCTGATATTGCGGCAGTTCCTGACTTAGCTTGCCAAGTTGCACCCCCAGATAAGTTGCAGTGCCACCCAGAAATGACAAGGTCAGGCACATGACCAGGCCAATCGCCGCCCATTGGGGACAGCCCCAGCGCTTTAAACGGGAAACCAGAGGAGAAAGTAAAAATGCCAGCAGAATGGCCAAAGCCAGCGGAATAAAAATATCACGGCCAAAATACAACGCCGTCATGACCACAGCAGCAATTACAAAGCCTGCCATCATTCTGAGTGCATGGTGGGTGCGCTGCCGCTCGGACTGATCCGGCATCAATACTTCAGTCTGTTGTTGCAGGTTGGCCTGTCTTGGTTTTACTTGACTGTTCTTGTTGTTATCCACCTGAAAAGTCCTAAAATATTATTCCTTCAACATAATTTAGGACTTTCTATATTTTTGTTACAAAGGTATTCCTGTAATCATTTGCAAAGATATTTCACTTAAATTTTTTCAGGTGAGTGGATTAACTCACGCTTTTGATCCGGCGCATTTTCCGGGTTTCGAGTTGCACAGGGACTGAGGTATGTTGATGCAGCAATTGCCATTTGCCCTGCTGCTTGCTCAGGCACATGCTGACCCGACACCAGCCCAACTGGAAAATCGGTTCAATCACCGCATAATTTACCCGTACATAACCATCGACCACAGCCAGATCATGCGTGACATGAATATTCATATTCTGCCGCTCTACACGTATTCCTTCGGGCATAAAGTGCCGATATTGTTGCCAGAGTGCCTTATAGGCTTCGACACCTTTCACTTCCATACTGACATCGACCAGACGGATCTCCGGTCGGCACAATTCAATAATATCCT
Source organism: Acinetobacter lwoffii (assembly GCF_024129355.1). Lineage (GTDB taxonomy): Bacteria > Pseudomonadota > Gammaproteobacteria > Pseudomonadales > Moraxellaceae > Acinetobacter > Acinetobacter lwoffii_I. Next base: position 187,456 of record NZ_JAMXXP010000003.1, read on the forward strand.
GAATTTCGAGTCTGGCTATGGCATTGTCCCACTCTCGAAGAAATGCCATGACTTCCCGAGCCAATTGTTCATCCCCAAAAATCTGCATTAAATTTTCCTCAATCGGACAAGTCAGACCTGAAATCTGGGATTCAATCAACTCACCCGATTTCTGATCTTTTGTTCTTATTATTTTGCCTATGCTAAAGCGTTATTCGCTTTGCTCTCCCCACTGCCTGATTGGATACAGCTCACCTGAAGATTATTTTTTAAATTATTTTTATTTCAATCAGGATGAATATGCTGTTTCTAGATTGGATGATTCAAAAATCAGCAGCGATTAAAATCTACTTTAGAACTTTTATCGCATGCCTGTAAATGACATAAAGCGTCATTTAAAAATAGAAATAATTTTAGATCTGAATAAGATAGCGAGCTGTTACAGACCAAGTCGATCTGTTTATAAATTTACTACGGCGTTGATGAAGTTTTAAGGCATTTGATCCATGTGATATCAGCAGATAAAAGCCATCATTCAGATAATGGCTTTACTATAGGTCTGCTTTGGCATTTCAATGATTTCGACACAAAGCTGTATTTTGAATTCAGGTTGTGGCGCAATATATTGCTGCATGACGTTGAGCACCAATTCGGAAATCGCCTGACGAACTTCGACACTGCGCCCGCTCAACAGTGAAACTTTGGCATGTACATAGGCCTGATCTGTAACAGCATTCAGTCCAATCACATAATCCTGCTGCATAATCGCACGACTTTTTAAATCATTGGGATCGGTGACATGGCCGGCGTTAAAAAGTGCCTGATGGATCACGACCAATAAGGGTTTGATCTCGATATGTTGCAGATTGTCAGAATATTCCAGATGCAGGTGCGGCATTAAAGTGGTCTCAAATCGAAATGCGAGGATCAGGGCGGCAGGAAAATGATCAGCCCAAAATTTCAGCAATAATGAGAATAATACGATTAATCAACCGTATTATTCTCTCGTCAGAATTTTAGTCTAAGGCTAAATTTAAGCTTTCTTGACATATTCGGATTTCAATTTCATCGGGCCGATCCCCTCGATTTTACAATCGATATCATGCCCATCGGCAGCATCAGGCAACAAACGGATACTTTTGACTTTAGTGCCCACTTTCACCACTGAAGATGAACCTTTGATTTTCAGGTCTTTAATCACCGTGACGCTATCACCGTCCGCCAGCACATTGCCGTTGGCATCCTTGATGATCACTTGTTCTTCAGTGACTTCACCTTCTTTCCACTCATGTGCACATTCAGGGCAGATCAGTAGATCGCCATCTGTATAGGTATATTCAGATTGACATTTTGGACAGTTTGGCAGACCCATAAAAACCTCGAAAAAAAGAGAAAAATAAAATAAATGAAACAAATAAGCTCACAGTATAGCATTTTTGTCAGGCGCGCTGATGGAGAGGACATTGGGATGAAACCAACACAGGAGATCCAAGGAATTAATTGTCTGAAATCTGCGGATTAACCAGCAAAGACAGGAGTTGCAGTGATTCCTGCCAACTCAAATGACATACCGCTGGCGGCACCACATCCGGATAACCTACCTGAATAATATGCAAACCGGTACCGATTGACACTTTTTCAAAGATGATCGTGACCTCTATTTCACCCTGCAATTCGGGGGTAGAAAACTGATCGGTATAGCGCAGCAGCTGATTGGGAATGACCTCATGATAAATGCCATGAAAATGATGCTGGGTTCCGGTAGAAAAATTGGTAAAGGTGGTTTTATAGCTGCCGCCGGGTTTGACTTCCGCATGTTCTACTTTGGCAATAAAGCCATGTGGTGCCAGCCATTTGGCCAGTGCATCCGGATGCACAAAGGCACGATACACCCGCTCCGGTGGTGCGCTGAACACACGATGCATTTTTAAGGTGTAACTCATTTTTTCTTGTCCTTTGTTGTTATTATTTTTTTATTGCAGGATATTCCCTGCATTTGTTGTGGCTAAATTATCAGCCTGAGTTAAGTACTCATCTGAGTTATTTTATCCAGTTTTGAGCTGGCTATATATAATGAGTATGTATCTATACTCAAGCTCAAATCTTCATATAACGATTAAATAGAGCAATAAAAAAACCCGGCAGCACCGGGTTTCTTACTTTAAATCATTTAAATACAAGCATGCTCAGCTACTACGCAGGCTGCCCTCTTCGTCATCCAACTCATCATCATAGACATAGGCCATGCAACCCCAACCATCATATTCACCCTGAAATTGTGCCGCGATTTTGCTGAACCATTGTTCCAGATCCACGATATCTTCGTAAGCAGGTTCCATATACACATAAATCGTGATGATCCATTCCAGGGTATCGCTTTCTTCGTCCTGAAACAGGCTGATTTTTTGCTCTTCTTTTAATAGATGCAAGGCACAACGATCCGCCTGCGCTTCATCCGCAAAGGCAATCGAAAATTCAATTTCATGTGCCTCTTGCAAGTCGTCGCCATCCTGATGCATTTGCCACAGTACATTGCCATTTTCATCGTCCGGGAATTGATTGTAATCACGTGACATAGAAGTATCCTTATTATGATGCTGTTTTATTCTGCATTTAAGATTAGCTGATTTTTGTACAATTATCGAGATACAGACAAAAAATATTATCTTTTAACCATAAATAAACATATGATTTTTATAAATATAAAAATAAGTAAGAGGGTCAATATAGTCAAGATTCCTCAAGGCCAAAAATCCTGAAAAATATCAGGATTTAAACCAACTTATGGCATTCAGAATACTCTGGTAAAAATCTTCTAGACCTATGAGTGTCATGATCTAAGCGATGTATGGATGCAGATGATCTTGTTTCAATTGCAACACCAGTGCAGCAAACTTGAGCTCCTCTAAACGCAGATCAAGATAGGATTCTTGAATCATCGTCTGACTCAGTGCCTGCCCGGTATAATTCAGCAAGACATAATCATCCTTTAAGGCTTGCAATATCTCGCCCAGATTTTCTGTGCTTAATTGAGAGAGATATAAATCTGCCTTACAGTTGAAAGCCAGACTCAGGATTTCAATAGTACTTCGACGGCGATTGTCGTCGACATAATTACAGCTCGCCACCTGCTGTGTTTCTATGGCCTGCTGAATTCTGTCACGGACATTGCGTAAATACCGAACCGCATCCGTTTCGCCATAACCCTCAATCAGCTGCTCTAAAACCTGTGTTGCGGGAAGCTGCAAGCCGAAGCGCTGGGTCTGTATTTTATGCTCTAAAGCACTCAATACCTCTTGCAAGCGATGCTGTTGTTTGGCCTGTTCATAATAACCGTGCAAACTTTGTCGGGCCTCCTGCTCAACCTCGGCCACGGCCTGCGCCTGAAACTGGGCAAGATAATCTTTTACTCTTGCGATATAGGCTTTGAGATCATCGATCATGATCGAAGCATCCAGCTTGGTCGCTTCAACAAAGTTTTCGGCCTGCAAAGTCCGGTTAATAATATATTGCTCGATATCCCAGATATCCTGATATTTTTTATATTTATTCAGCGCAATGTTTAAACTGCCATTCTGTACCCGCAGTTGGGTGATTTCATAATTCAATTCATCGACTTGAGTTTCATAATCTGCCAATTTGCTGCGGGAATGATCCAGATTTTCCTGTAAAAACTGAATATTGCTGCGTAATGAAGCTTGTACCTTCAAGCTCCATAGCAATGCACATATTAAAATACTCGCGAGAACGAAGAGAGCCATACTGAGCATCGTTCTTTCCTTTAACCCCGGGCAGCGCCCTAAACCATCAAATTAAAAATTTATTATAAAGTCATGATTAATTTTGCATCACTTCGGACAGATAAGCAAAGCCGTTGATCACCACTAAGTCATTCATTCATTTTATTTTTCTACAAAATATTTATGTACAAGTCATGTATGACTGACTGCTTTCCGGCTCAAGTCAAATCCATTCTGAAACAACTTACGATATTTTTTATATCAAAAGATATAATTTAAAAGTTTAAAAATAATAAAAGCAAAATTAAAAAACCTGAAAAATAAAGATATCAGGCCTATAGCGAGAGATAAAAGAATAAAAATTCTCTAAGCTCATCATCAAGAGATAAACCGAACATTAAAATTTATATTCGGTAGTGACAGCCGATCAGGCAATGGATCAGTAGAAAATTTCATTTGAACATGCTTATAAAGCCACTCATTTCCACGCTGTTATCGAAATAAATTCTCACACTTTTTTATTCGGATTTCCCAGTTTAAGAGCTTGATCCTGATCATATTTATGAGATTAAAAAGCATGTGTCCGGTTGAATCTAACTATTAAGCAGAATCAAATTAGAATGGTATGTCTGCCTTTATTTCGACCGGGACACCACTCAAAGGCTGGGTAAAAGCCAAATAACTGGCATGCAAGGCCATACGATTTAAAGGACTGCGCTGGGGTTCAGGATGATAAATTTTATCGCCAGTAATGGGATGACCGATATGCAGCATATGCACTCGTAGCTGATGGGAACGGCCGGTAATGGGGGTCAACAACACCCGACTAATGTCTTGCTGGGGTAGATATTCTAAGGCCTGATACAAGGTTTTGGCGGCCTTGCCCAGTTCAAAATGCACCATCTGACGCGGACGGTTTTCCCAGTCGGTAATCAAAGGTACTTCGACGCTGCCCTCACCCTCAAGTTTGCCTTGTACCAGCGCGACATAATTTTTAAGTACCGTGCGTGCCTGAAACATTTTACTCACTGCCACTTCTGCATCGCGGTGTTTGGCAAACATCAAAATACCGGAGGTGGCCATATCCAGACGATGGGTAATTTTGGCCTGCGGATACTGGTCCAGTACCCGCAAATAGGCACTGTCGTGATGTTCAGGTAAACGCCCCGGAACCGACAATAATCCGGCCGGCTTTTCAATCACCACCAGATCATCATCTTCATAAACGATATGCAGCGGTTCTTGCGGTGGACAATAGACAAAGTCATTGTTGATGGGCATTTTAAGGGTACAGCATCTATAATAATGCGCGCAAAATAACAAGCAGCTTCTGGGCTGTCAATCAGGGTGCTTGGGCGAATTAAGCTAATCTGCCAGATAATAATCGACCGTCGAGACTACACGCACTTTCTTCAAATACGGGGTATTGCTGTCGCGATCTTCAATACTAAACAGCCCTTGATTGGCGGACTTGATTTTGCCCAGACTGCTTTTTGAATCTGCCGCAAATTTTTCCGCTACACTGCGCGCATTTTCGGTGGCCTGTTCAATCATCGCCGGTTTAATGTCATTCAGCTTGGTAAATAAGTATTCCGTTCTTTGTCCGGAATCATCTCCGGCAAAGGCAATGCCTTTTCTACCCAAAGCCACCAGACGACTTTGTGCCGAACGCACTGCATCTATTTTATGGGTATAGACCGTAATAGTTTGGCTGGCGGTATAACGCAGTGCGACATTGGCATCCCCGCCATATTGCTGGGCGTATTTATCGGTGATGCTCGGTGAAGCACTGGTAATTTTTTCCGTGCTAAACCCTTCATTTTTTAAGAAGGTCTGAATTTCCTGGGTATTGGTTTGCATAGTATCGTACAACTCAGCCAGATCCTGACTGCCGGCATTAAAGCGAATTGGCCATACCGCCACATCGGCTTTAACTTCACGTTCCGACAAGCCTTTGACCGAAACTATACGTTCATACTGTTTAATTTTCAGCGCGCTATTGCCCAGAATCCATCCTGCAATAATCATTCCCAAGCCGATCAAGGCGCCTAAAATCAGGGCCGGTTTGAATTGATTCATCCTTCAACTCCTTTGAAATCTTTTTTCGTTCTTATTGATCCTGCCACGCTATCAAGTAGCGATAAAATGATACTAATTCAATCTTATTTTTATCACTCGAAGATTCAATCACAACATCGTACTTAACCTTGATTTATCAGATAGATTGCAATTAACGGCGTCAGGTTAAACAGCAGAATGCCAATTTTATACACAGCCATTCCTGAATAATGAATCACATCAAAACTGGCATCTGACAGCCGAAACCATTTTCCATGCACCTGCTTCATCCAGTTTCGAGCAAAAATAAAGACCATGAACCAGATCATGAGAATGACATAATTAATGAGTGTGCAAAACAGTAAAAAACGGCACCAGATATCGAGATTCATGAGGATTCCCCTAAGGGGCAACTCATGTTTTTAAAATAACAGATCATGCTGATAAATGAAGGATGGATTTGTATCCTGCTTGGATAAATAGTTTTCTTAAATTTATGATTTATATTTATTTTAATTTTTAATTCTACGTATATTGCTGGAGAATTTTTTAGGGTGTTGGGAAAACTCGCAATGGTTTACTTCAACTATCATTCTTTGTAAGACCTGATCTTATAGCCTATAAACTTTTGGTCTATAGCGTCCTAAGCCGAATCGAGACCTTTTGGGTTCGTACTGCACTCGCGTTTTGCGCCGCTCACAGCATGCTACTCTTTCCGATCCCATCACACCCTTGAAAGCTATATTAGGTAAAGATGGACGGGATTAATTTCCTATGTTTTTTTAATTTGCATTAAATCTGAAAATTTATTTCATTATTAACCCACATATAGATAAATAAATTCCATTTCCAATTTTTTATGCTTTTTTATTCGCCAAAATGAGACTTTATTGCAATTTATATTCAGGACAGGATTGCTGTTTTATTGAAAGAATGTTCCCTGAATCCATTGCGCACTAAACCACCAGGCACTAATCGCGGACATCCCGCACAGAAGATTAGCCAGTACCTTATTAATTCTAGTCAACTCAGAACTATAAATTTTCAAATTAAGCAAATAAGCGATCACAGCGTAAACCGAGCCAATCGCGCCCCCAAAAAGAATCAGGATCAGTGGCCATGCAGAATAGAAATGGGCTTTTTTATCTAAATTTCCTGACTCCGGTGCGTGCTGTTGAATATCCATAGGTGATAGCCCTCTTTTTAATATATGCACTTGCACTATTTCTAGGCAGATATTTATCCTTTAGAAAAATATTTGCCTTCTAGAACTTTCACTGAAGCAAGAAGCAGACCAGTTTTATCGTACAAAGAGCTGTCGGGTATGATGATTGATATAGGCATTCAGACCATCGCCATATTGAGCGAGCTGTTTCATGTTTTCGACATGCTGATAACCGGAACTGCTATAGCTATAAGTATAAACTTTCGAGTTTTTCTTAAATTGAACCCGAATAAACTCGTTACCAATCTCGTAATTGGCAACACCTGAGTCATGATTAAGATCAAGATAATGTTGCAATTGAGCTGCCCTAAACATTGTGAATCTAGAGTTTTATATGGGGTTTTATTGGTTAATTTTCAAACAATAATATTTTAAGAAAATAAAATCTATAAAAAAAATATCCCATTATTTAATGGGATATTTTTTAAATCGGAGTGAACTATTTAACAATTAGGATCCACTACAAAACTTGTCTGGCTGAATTTTTGCCATGCACCAGTAGCAGCACCATCCACAACGAGAATAGAGATAATTCCCCAATCCAAGAAAACACCTAATAAGGTTGTTGGATCAAAAGTTTTTTGTGGAATAACGATGTTGGTTTGGCAGCCTTGCTTCTCTGCTTTAATTACATAATTTTCTTTCTTTTTGAAAGTATAAACAGTATTACGCTGACCCATATATTCTTCATTGACATATAACTTAGCCAATTCATCGTTACTACGGATATTCACAGTTTGTGTTGAACCATTAAACATCGTGGCACAACCTGAAGTAAATAGGATTGCACTGCCTAATATTAAAGCTGTAAATTTTTTCATTGTTTCCCCCCCCCCGGAAATATCTAACCTTAATTTTAAGTGGTTAGCTAATTTTTAAAACAGACAACCTATACCTTTTATACTAAGAGTTCAAATAATTTTTTGAATTTATTATAATTTTTTGCTTTAAACTAAGATTCCTCCCAACATAAAACTGTTTTCTCATAATAATCTTTTATTTCTATGTATGAGATTTGGATACCACAGCAAAAAGCCCTATCGAGTAATAGGGCTTTCATTCAAAACAGAGGGTAACTGTTTGAGTTGTTTTGCTTAGGCATTCTTATTGTTAAATTGATTGCCTTGGCATTTGGTACACGGTGGTAAACGATCAGTACCAATTTCTAAGTAGGTGCGGTGTCCGCATTGAACACAAAAATAGAAGCCTGTTCCGGGTTTTTCGCCAGCAGTAACCATCTTTGTTCTCCATGGTTTTAGAAATGGTCTGACTAGTATAACCCTCTGGTGATGAATGTCTATTGTCCATTTTTGTAAATGATAGTGTCGTTTGGGCAAAGCAGTATTTCTAATTATTATTTAGTAACTCATTAATTAAGTGATAATTTATTATTTTTTTTCAAGTTAACTAGTTTAATAACATTGAGATAAGTGATGCATAAGGCCAAGTATAGCGCAGTGCGTTAATACAAAATTATCACCATAGCCATATGAAATTTTATATTCCCTTAAAGTTATAGACGTCTTTAATCATTGAGGAAGCTCAATTGCTTAAGTATAAAAAGAAAAGTACCTGTTTGTATTTTCTTGATAAAGACATTAATGCTCTAAATAAAAACCCCACTTCACAGTAGGGTCTTTTTTAAACAATATCAACAACTTTAATCCACTCCAACCCTCCTTAAAAAAGTAGGGAGTTCCCCATTGCTGTCCCACAATTTTTCACAAGAGGAAGCTCATTTGAGCTTCCTCTTGTTTTATGGGTATTTTATCGGGTGAAAATAAAGCTTTTA
>NZ_JAMXXP010000004.1 GCF_024129355.1 Acinetobacter lwoffii
AGCTGTTAAAGTTGTTTTACCATGGTCAACGTGACCAATTGTGCCCACGTTAACGTGTGGCTTATTACGTTCAAACTTAGCCTTAGCCATGTTAATCTTCCTCGTTTACGTCGAACACAATTCTGAGTAAAACCCAGCTCCGACATATCGTTTAAAAAAACCGAACACCAAATACTTGAAAAGCAGACTAAATAGCCTGCTTTTGGAATTTCTTTGCAACAGAGTTGCTAAACTGTAATCTGGAGCTCTTATCGAGATTTGAACTCGAGACCTCTCCCTTACCAAGGGAGTGCTCTACCACTGAGCTATAAGAGCAAATATTAGTACTTCAATGGAGCGGGAGACGAGGGTCGAACTCGCGACATGTAGCTTGGAAGGCTACCGCTCTACCAACTGAGCTACTCCCGCACGATGTTGGTACAAACCACTTATTGAAGTCTTAAAATTGGTGGTGAGGGAAGGATTCGAACCTTCGAAACTTTCGTAGCGGAGTTACAGTCCGCCCCCTTTGACCGCTCGGGAACCTCACCATTTTTTACACTTACATCAGTGCTGTTCTTTACTTCACACTACCAAACTTCTAAGATGGTGCCGGCACACGGATTCGAACTGTGGACCTACTGATTACAAGTCAGTTGCTCTACCAACTGAGCTATGCCGGCGTTTCTTAGTGTTTCGTACGTTTCGTATCGGAACGGTGTGCAGTTTAGCAAAACTCAGAATCCTTGCAAGTGTTTTTTTCAAAAAAAACGTCAAAAACTCATAAAATCAAACCATTTGATGATAATTCAACCGCTTTGATCACTGCGCGAGCTTTTATTTGGGTTTCATTCCACTCAGATTCAGGATTTGAGTCGGCAACTAACCCTGCTCCAGCCTGAACATAGACCTTATTTTCGCGAATGACACAGGTACGAATCGCAATCGACATGTCCATTTCGCCATGCCAGCCTAAATAACCAACAGCACCACCAAAAATTCCACGTTTTACCGGCTCAACTTCGTCAATAATTTCCATGGCACGGATTTTTGGCGCGCCTGAAAGTGTGCCTGCGGGGAAAGTTGCCTTAAAAACGTCCAGAGCATCGACATCATCACGTACTTCACCCTGCACATTGGAGACAATATGCATCACATGTGAATAACGTTCGATCACCATTTGATCAGTTACCTGCACTTTGCCAATTTTTGCAATGCGTCCCACATCATTACGTCCCAGATCAATCAGCATGACATGTTCAGCAATTTCTTTTTCGTCAGAGAGTAAGTCCTGCTCAAGTGCCAGATCTTCTTCTTTGGTTTTGCCACGTGGACGGGTTCCCGCTAATGGACGAACTGTGGCAATACCATTTTCCAGACGGGACAGAATTTCAGGAGAGGAACCGACAATATGGAATGGCGTGTTATTTTCCAAGGTCTGCCCTTGCACCAGGAACAAATACGGCGATGGATTGAGATGACGCAGCGCACGATACACCTGTAGCGGGTCACCGTCGAAGTCAGACACCATCCGGTGCCCGGGTACGACCTGCATTACATCTCCAGCACGAATATACTCTTTGACCTTTTCCACCGAAGCAATGAAGTTGTCATGTCCGGTGAGGGACTCGAAATGTGGCGGACTATGTTTTTCAGCTTTAAGACTGATGGGCGTGGCAAGAATATTTTCTAATTCATTTAATTGTTCATGTGCTTTTTCATAAGAACCCGGAGCAGTGGCATCAGCATGTACGATCAGGAACAAGGTATCTTTTAAATTATCAAACACGATGACGGTTTTAGACAGCATCATCCAGATATCGGGTAAACCAACCGGATCTGCTTCAGGCACATTTTTTAACTTCGGCTCGATATAACGCACAGCGTCGTAACCAAAGTAACCAACTAATCCACCAGTAAAACTCGGCAAGTCCGGCAATTCTACCTGGGTAGGCACCTTAAATTGCGCCTGAAAATCACGGATATATTGAAATGGATCAGCACAGTGCTGTTTTTCAATTGAAGCATCTGCATGCTGTACCGTCAGTTCGCCTGCATTGCAGGAAAATACAGTAGATTCACCTAGTCCAATAATCGAATAGCGTGCCCAGTTCTCTCCGCCTTCTACGGATTCAAATAAATAAGCCTGCTGATGCTGTTTAAGGCGTGCAAAAATAGAAAGTGGTGTATCGGTATCTGCCAGACGCTGACGATAAACAGGAATGAGATTATAGCCTTGTGCAGCAAGTTGCTGGAATTGTGCTTGAGTGGTCATGCGGTTTTTCTCTTTAAATTAGGGTTACTCAGTATGTAAATAGAATTGAACTGAGCGACGCCATCGAAAAACCTTACAACTATTCATTTTCTTTCCTTAGTACGCGTATTAGGCAAGTAATTCTCTAAGATCATCCACAATCTGCTGCGGCTGACAATCTGCAATATTTTCACCATGATTATAGCCATAGCTGACCACAACACAATCAATCCCGGCGCGGCGTGCGGCTTCAACATCATTGGAAGAATCGCCAATGAGCAAGACCTGTTCTTTACTCACCTTATAATGTTCGACACAGTGCAACAACTGGCGTGGGTGCGGCTTACGTTCAGTAAAACGGTCGCCACCAATAGTATCGGCAAAATAATGAGCCATATCCAAGGTATCTAGAATACTGCGGGCAGGAAGTTCAGGCTTATTGGTCACACAAATCAGGGTTTTACCTTGGGCTTTAGCCCAGTCCAGAAATTTCAGGATTCCCGGAAAAGGAACGGTATCGACGCAGGGATCGACATTATAGATATCCAGAAAAGTCGTTAAGAGTTCCTGATGCTGTGCCGGTGTGACTTCACCCACCAGATGCTGGAGTACACTTTCACAGAATATCGACGTGCCCTTACCTACCCAGGTCCGTACCTGCTCTTCAGTCACCAGAGGCAATTGCAGCACATTCAGGCTCATATTCATGGCGCGATACAGATCATGTGCTGAATCCACCAAGGTACCATCCAGATCAAACAAGATCAGTTCGCGCTTTTCTAATTGTGCAATAGACATCCCGACCCTCTTTTATAATGTGCGCAGCCACAAAAAAGGCATGCGCTATGCATGCCTTGATTGTAACCAATCATCAGCTTATTTGAACAACAACCAAGCCATAATTGCCAAAATAATCAGCACAATCACTGAAATCAAACCTACAGATACATTTTTCTGGGTTTCTTTTTCCTGTTCTACACGTGATACAGGCTGCTCAACCGGAATTGGGGTAGGCTCTGGTTTTACCGCATTAATGTCCACGCCTTCCGGAATAGGTGCCGGTTTTGGAATACCGACATTGGTTGGCATGCCATCACGGGTTAATTGTACCGTAGCATCACGATGTTTCAGTTCCGGCATTCCCTGATCATTCATTTGCTGTGCAGGTGTAGGCTCAGCGACTTCGACCTGTTCCACGACTTTTTCTGCCGTTGCTTCAATTTCTGCTGGAACCTCTACTGCAGCCGCAGGCGCCATTACTGAAAATTTCAAGCTGGCAAACTGAACAATGTCATCCTGCTTTAATAAGGTTTCTTGCGCAATCTGCACATCATTGACGAAAGTGCCATTCGATGAACCCAAATCCTGCACCCAGAGCGCATCATCCTTTAGTAAAAATGCCGCATGTTTACGGGAGATTTCCGCAGCCTGTAACACGATATCTGCCGCCTGATGACGCCCCACCAGCATGTCACGGTCAATGCTAATTTCCTGTCCTGTTAAGTCGCCTGTAATCGCGTGTATTTTCCAAGTCATGAAAGTTACTTCTCTGTTCTCTTTGACATTATCATAACATGCTGTCTGCAAATGCGAATGACTTAGCTTTTGGGTCTAAGTGTGGTTGTTGTAACGGTATTTTTACTTTTTTCTACCTGTTGGACGGGTTCTACCACTTGTCGCTGAATCACTGGTTCTATCGCTACCGGCGTAACAACTACATTGGCTGGCTGCGCCTGAACGGGTGCGGTCGGCACAGTTTGATAAGTCGAGTTTTGCAATGGCGTTCTGGATACTGGAATTCGCTGTTGATACACATCTTCAACACTTTCTGGCAGCTTGGCAAAGTTCCCGTCCGAATCGAGTGCGAGTTGCAGACTATATAGCTGACTATAGCGTTGTTGGGTCAGTTTACGCACTGCATTTTTATCCCCCACAATGGTTGGATGGATAAAGATCAATAAGTTACGCTTCTGATTGGACTTACCTTCTGAACGGAATAAACGTCCCAAGCCTGGAATCGCACCCAGACCAGGTACAGCCTGACGCCCATAACTGGTGTTATCTGAGATCAAACCACCAAGGACAATGGTTTGTCCATGTTCGGCCAGAATTGAGGTTTTGATCGCTCGCTTGCTGGTGACCAGATCCTGTGCCTGCCCTTTACTGGCCTTGACATCAGAAACTTCCTGTTCCACTTCCAGGCGTACCGTACCATCTTCGCCAATATGCGGGACCACCTTTAAAGTGACCCCGACATCCTTGCGTTCAATGGTGGTATAGGGATTAGCAACTCCAGCAGCACCTGTAGACACTGAGCCTGTCACAAAAGGTACGTTTTCACCCACCACAATATAAGCTTCTTCATTATCCATGGTCACAATCGACGGCGTAGACAACAGGTTGGATTTAGTGGTTTCTTTGAGTGCCTGAATCATCGCACCATACAGACGACGGGAACCATCACTGCCTTCACGATAATCACCGAGTACCAGTGAACTGCCCGCGCCCACGGCACTTGCAGCACCTGCACCACCACCGGTGAGATAACCGGCCGCAATATTTTTCAGACTAGTCCCAAAATTATCGAAGTTCACCAGCCCAATCCCACTGCTGATATCACCCAAGGCCCATTGCACACCGAGTTGATCCGCATCGGTTCCTTCCACTTCAATAATCGCGGCTTCGATCAGCACCTGTTGACGACGGATATCCAGCTGGTCAATTGCTGATTCAATTTCTCGCATCAGTTGTGGATCCGCTTTCACCACCAGAGAATTTTGCGTGGTATCGGCAATAATACTGACGCCATTACCATTAAAACTGGTAATTCCGCCCTGCTCATTATTCATGCCGGTATTCAGCTGAATGCCTGAAGAGGTGTTGCTACTCGAACCCGTACTGGTATTGTTGTTATTTAAATTGCTGCTGGAACTGAGTGAAGACGAGGTCGAGGTTGTGCTACCTGAATTTGAATTACTACTGTTCACCGCCTGCCCGCTCACCAGCCCCTGCAAGATTTCCGCAAGATTTTTGGCACTGGCATATTTCAGACGAAAAACTTTTAAACCGCCCAAACGATCCGCAGCCGGCACATCCAGAGTTTCGATCACTTGACGCACCCGTTTGCGCGTCGTGGGATCACCTTTGATGATGATCCGGTTGGTACGGGTATCTGCAATCACCCGCACCCGCGAACCGCGGACATCTTTAGCTCCACCGGTGGCAGTCATGGACTCGATCAGTCCAATCATTTCCTCAGCCTGACTGGATTGCAAGCTGACCGCTTCAATGTCATTCTGACCGGTGCCATCCAGATTGCGAATGATGGTTTCCAGCTGGTAAATATTACTGGCGCGATCCGATACAATTAAGGCATTCGTCCCGGGCACCGCCGCCAGATGGGCAAACTGCGGCATCAAGGGACGCAATGCAGGAATCAGGTCATTCGGATTGGTATTTTCCAGCCACAACACCCGGGTCACAATCTGGTCACCACTGGCACGGCTTCTGGCATCATAGGGAATGCCCGAGCTTTTGACATTGCTGTCCGGAACCAGCTTGATGGTATTCCCCGAAGGAATTGCCACCACACCGTTGACATTCAACACGCCTAAAAACAGGTCATAGACTTCATTTTTATTCAGGGCTTTATTGGAAATGACCGTCACATTGCCACGTACTCGCGGATCGACTGCAAAGTTTTTGCCAGTAATGTCGGCCACTTCATTAATGAATGCAGTTAAGTCAGCATCTCGAAGGTTAATTTTCCAGGTTTGTGCATAACTCGCCGTACTGACTATGGCCATTAACGGTGCGGCCACACAGAATGCCCATGCTGATCGATTATTATTAAATAAAGCCATAAACTTTCGTGTTTCCTAACCCTATGCGTGATGACACATCACTTCAAATCTTGTTGTATGGTCATCACCTGATCACCACGTTTTATTTCGAGTTTGACCTGACCTTCACGTCGGGCCTGTTCCAGTAATTGTGCTTCGGTTTGTCCCTGACTCAGCGTCTGGCCATTTAAAGACAAAATCCGGTCGCCCGGTCTTAAACCCAGGCGATTACGCAGTGCAGCCGGCGTCCGTGAAGTCACTTCATAACTACCATCTGCTGCACTCACCCCCATATTCTGTAAATACTGGTCTTTGTTTTCCTGCATCTGCTGGATGGCCCGACCAATTTCATTCTGTGGCGAAGGCTGCTCAGGCATACCACTATTAGAAGGCATAGCAGGCATTGAACTTGAAGATGCTGATGTTTCCGGCACAATCGGCTGATTCAAGCCATTTTCCAGACCTTTGAATAAGATTTCCTGAGTAGCACCTGTGGATCGACGCAAAATAACCCGATCCCAATGCACTTCAGCCAACTCAAAACCGCTATTGGCCAACATTTCCCCGACACGGTAACGATCGACCTGATCATTGATTTTCAGTACCGCAGAAGAGTTATAACTTGGACTGGCGACCATCACCCCTTGTAAAATGATATTGGCCGTTTCAACCACACCCGCAGACTGCCCAACTTCCTGAAACAGCGAAAATGCACCGATATTCGGAATTTGCGGCTGTTGCGAACCCAGTTCAACCCGCTCCAGCTGCATGGCCTGGGGTGGAGCTATCAGCAACCAGAACAAAGCCGCCAGCTTCCAGCATAGATACAGGATGAGCAGTAACAAAACCACAGGTGCAGCACGATTGAGCTGTTTCAGTTCAATATTTTTTAAATCATTCAGAGAAACTGTCATCAATTCAAGCCTCCCATTAAGGGTTGGCGGGTACTGATCACATAGGTATCTAATCCGGCTTTACCTTCATAAGAAGGTGCATTCATTAAAAAGCGCTGGGTGAGCTGGATATCCAGCATCAGACTCGGATCAAGCTTGATATTCAGCATACGTTGATCGCGACTATCCCGAACATCAACTAACAGCTGTCCGCTTTCATCTGCGAGTTTTCCAGTCATGGCAGGTACATTCATGCGTTCCTGACGCTGAGCAAAGGTATAAATCAGCTCACCACCCGCCCATTGCATTTGCCCAGCCACCTGACTGAAGCCCTGTTCTTTTTTATATTTAAAATCCAGATTTTTAAACTGAATCGCAGTACTCGGCCATTGCCAGTCTGCAAGTTTTTTTAGAGTTTCAGGCGCGACCTGCCCTTCAAGATTTTTGAAAATCAAAGACTTATTCAGACCATAAGCCATGATCCCGGAAAGCTGGGTATTGCCACTATGCAAATCCACATGTGCTCCAACTCGCAGCAACAGCAAATCCAGCGGCCGCACTTTCCAGTTCAGACTGCCCCGAAGATTGCCTTTTTTCCAGTCCGCACTTCCCTGCCAGATATTTCCGTTTACATTATGCAAAGTCTGGTTATTTTTATAAAATTTCGAAATTAACCAGGCTGCTGGCACTTGTAATACGACAAAAATAAAAAATGCAACAAGAGCAAGGATCAACCATCTTAAAGTTTTCGGTTTACTGCTCATCCCCACCACGACCAATCGCTCAAGTCCAAATCCCCATTTATAATTTTTCCCTTATACCCACACATTATGCACACTTTTCTGTCAACGCCAATTCATAGATATAAAAAAACCAAGCAGGTATGCTTGGTTTAATGATCATAGACTGTCTGTATGACAGCCTAATGACCAGATCAAATGAAGGCTTAGATCAGGAAATCGTCCAGCTTTGCGCCTTTTTCCAATTCAGCCACCAACCAGCGCGGCTGTTTACCACGGCCAGTCCAGGTATCGTCCGGATTGCTTTTGCTACGGTAACGCGGCTCAACCGACTTACGTGATGATTTCTTACGCTTAAACGCACCAAATTCAAGTAACTGTTCAACCGTCATACCAACTTTCTCGGCAACTGCCAAGATTTGCTGATAAGCATCTTCAATCTCTTGATCTTTTTTTGAAGCAATCAGTGATTCTGCTTCTGCTTGTAAACGTTTTAACTCTTCTACTGATAAATGCGTAATATCTGGCATAATGCTCTCCGAAAAATAATATTATTCATTTTGTTAAATAATAGCCCCATCATATTTATATTAAATAAAACATTCAATATAAAACCTTAAAGCAATAACAATAAAGTTTAAAAAAAATTACAAAATAAAATGCTTCATTCATTTTTAAATTTCATGTTGAACGCTTAATTCAAGTGCTTTGATTTTTTCGCGAATATGTTCCGGAATTTCTGTTTTCTGCATGGTCTTTTTATCGACACAGACAATAACTGCTTCTGAAGTGGCGACAATACTTTGCTGTTTTTCACTCCATAATAGATATTGCATTCTGAATGCAATATTACGGATTTCTTCAATACGTGCTGCCACTTTTAAATGATCAGGAAAAACCACGGGTTTTAAATAACGGCACTGATTGGATGCCACTACGGTAGATACCGATTCAGAGAGAATTTCTAATTGGGTTAAATAAGCTAGACGTGCACTTTCGACATAACGGTAATACATGGCATTATTGACATGTCCAAAGGCATCCATATCGCCCCATGCAACTGTTTGTTCATAAATAACTGGATATTGTTTTAATTCTGACATCATTATGCTCAAGTCTTAATTTCTATAAAGTTTACATTCGATTCAAATACTGCATTTAACTGCTGTAGCAAGTCCTCCCGATCTTGTAAGGCAGCTTTAATTCTTAAATAACTCATCCGGATATCATCCGGATATAAGTCGAGCAGTTGCTGGGCTTGATCTGTATAGCCTGTAGCTTGCAACACATGCCATTTCGCAAAGCTTAAAATCGGCAATGCTGGATATTTGGCTTCCCAGTATGAAATCTGTTGTGCAATCGCATCATAATCTGGATTTTGCCGCAATAACTGTTGCTGGAACCACAAATAAAAGACATCCTGATTAAATTGCTGTTCCATTAAATGAATCGCAAGCACTTCATGCTCGGCACTCATTTCTGGCATTCTAAATAATAATTTCAACCATAATAATTTGACTGAATAGTCACGATCAAATATCTGAGGTTTTAAATCTAAATAACGTTGCTGTAAATAAAATAAATCGTCCTGTGTGGCTTGGTCATAGGCCAGTAATAATTGCTCCAGCCATGATTTTTTTACTTCTTGGTCTAAATGTCCATATTGAGTCGAGCGTAAATATAACCAGGGAAACTGCATGGCGAATACCCCCCATAATACGACAAGACGCTGCTCATAGGCTGTTTTAACCTGTATTAACCAAGGCGATAATTCATGCTGATTTAAAAACTCTAAATGGGTAAGTGCTTGTTCACCTTGCTGTTGTGATAAATAAATTTCAATCCGTTGCAATTCTGCCAATTCAAATGCCATGGGATTGGACTGATTTAAAGCAGTTAATGCATGGGTATATTGTTGTTGCCCCCAAGATAAACGTGCATCAATAATATGTTTAAGTAAACCCGACTTGGTAAAAGACTGCTGAATAAAATCCCGCTGATCCTGCGCAGCGTTTAATAACCAGATGACTGCCAGTTGTTCATAAGGATGTAAGCGGGAAAAACTAAAGACCGTTTCAGTTTTACGTTGTTCACGGCTGCGATACTGCTTGATCGCATACCAGATGCAATGCATCAGAAAACTCACGCTCACCAAGGATGCGGCCAAAAACCAGAGGGTGGTTTGTAACTGCCACTCGCGCCAATACAGATAGACATAGCCAGCCCCATGTCCATAACTCAGGATACTCAGCCCCGCAATACCAAGCAGGCAGACAAATAAATAGGCTAGCAGAATCTGTTTCATAAGCAATTAGCCCACTAGGGTGCGTGTGTTTAATAATGGAATCGGAGTAATCGGGGTGGCCTTGATTTGATTCAATTGCTGAATCCATTTTTGGCTCTGTGCATCCGGCAATTGTCCCAAAACTTCAATCACGGCATTCAGTGCTTGCTGAAAAGCGACAGATTGGTCTTTTTGCAAGGTATTTTGTGCGATGAGCAAGCGTAACTGGGCCTCTTTCAGTACCAGATGCCGTTGCATCAAGACTGTGCTTGGCTGATCTGCGGATTCAACCTGAATCCAGCGCTGCCAGAAAGAGCGTTGAGTTTCTGGACGCTGACGATGTGGTGTCTGAATTTCTTTTTCAATTTCAGCATCCATCTGCACCAAGAGTTCTTTTACTTTATTTTGCTGCACTAATCGGCTGTTCACGAATTTTTTCAGCATGTCCTGATCTTTTGCAATCACTTGCTGCAAACTGCTGACCAAGGCAGGCGCTAAAATATAATCATCCAGCTCATTAGATAACTGAGTTAATTTCTCAATCGCAGTGGCGTATTGTTGCTGTTGCAGTGCAAATTCGATCAGATCCAGATGTTGCTGCACCAAGACAATATCATTTTGCGTTGCATCAGTTGCCGCTTCATTTACTGACGCTTTCGCTGAAGTAGTTCCAGCACTTTCCTGCTGAGCAGAAATCTGGCGTTTTAAAGCCACAAACTGATCATTGAGATTGGCATTTTGCTGCTGTAACTGATTAATGCTTTGATTAAATTCAGTCTGTGCTGTATTCAGAACATGAAGGTCGTAGCTGAGCTTGACCAGCCATGACAAACTTAAGATGAACAATACAATGAATAGTTTCTTCATGCGTTCCCTAATATCAGCCCCATTTTCTGCAAGATCGTATTTGCGTCTAAATCATCGATTTTTACGAATTGAAAACTTGCCTGATGCTGCTGTTGATATTCCCCAAGAATATTGGCCAAACGTGGCCCCAAAACCAAATAACAGGCTTGCTGTATAAACTCCGCATTCCTCTGCAAGAGTATCAGCCAGTTTAACCAACTTGCCTCACTGGTGATTAGCACTGCAAAACGCTGCTGTGTCTTAAGCAGCGCCAAATTCTCTGCCAAAATCGTTGCCGTCGTTTTAGGACATTGCCGCCGGTACAAAATAAAGTTTAAAACTTTAATATTGCTGGCACGTAAATGATCCATCATAAATTGACGACCACCTTCTCCGCGCCAGAAAGCCACACCTGAACCAGAAGCCAGTTGCTTCAACACAGGCAATTGCAGCATGCCTTCCGAAGTTTCGACCTCAGGCACATGACTATGAATGCCATAGCTCGCCAGTGCCTGTTCAGTGGCTTTTCCCACTGACACCCAATGCACCTGCGCCAAGGCCGAGAGCTTAATACCCGCCTGTTGTAAATATTGCATGCCAATCTGAGCGGCCGTCGGACTGACCACCACAATAATCTGTGCCTGCTCCAGCTGCTGATACAAAATCAACAGCTCATCGGAATAAGGCATGGCATGCAGTTCGAGCAAGGGCAATTCCAGAACAGACACCTGTGCTGCCTGTAACTGTTGAGTCAAGCCTGCAGCACGATCACTGGGGCGAGTATTAATCAATAACATCAGTGTGAATAGAGTGCTTTCAGCAACTCGCCAGCACCTTGATCAAGCAGGTCTTTTGCCAGCTCTACACCCAATTGCTCCGCAGCTGCCATTTTGCCAGTATGCTGTGCCCGGAGCAAAACTGTTCCATCGACACTGCCCACACGACCTTCGATTGAAATCACACCCTCTTTGAGCGTGGCATAACCAGCAATCGGCACCTGACATCCGCCTTCTAGATAGGCATTAAAGGCACGTTCGGCACGTACACACGCATCTGTATCCGCATGCAGGAGTGGCTGAATCAAGTCCAGCACCGTCTGATCATGAGTACGGCATTCCAGTCCCAATGCCCCTTGACCCACGGCCGGCAGACTGACTTCAGGCATCAGAGTATGACGAATACGTTCTGCCAGACCCAAGCGTTTTAAACCGGCACTGGCCAGAATAATCGCATCATACTGGCCTGCATCCAGTTTAGATAAACGTGTGCCGACATTACCGCGTAAATCGATAATGTCCAGATCTGGACGCTGTTTTAAAATCTGGGTTTTACGGCGCAAGCTTGAGGTTCCGACTTTGGCGCCTTGTGGCAATTCTTCAAAACTAGTGTAGGTATTCGACACAAAGGCATCTAAGGGATCTTCACGTTCACAGATCACTGCCAGACTCAGACCTTCGGGCAAGGCCATCGGGACATCTTTCATGGAATGCACAGCCAGATCTGCACGACCATCCAGTAAAGCGGCTTCTAATTCTTTTACAAACAGTCCTTTTCCACCAATTTTAGCCAGTGGTGTATCTAGAATTTTATCGCCCTGTGTAACAAAAGTGACTAACTCAACCTGCAAACCAGCTTGCAAATCTTGTAGGCGCGCACGGATGTGTTCCGCTTGCCAAAGCGCAAGTGGACTTTGTCGAGTTGCAATTTTTAGGGTCTTCATAAATTTCAATAACAGTAAATGAGAACAATAGTCTAAACTTAACCTGCTCACTTGAAAATGCAAGTGAATTTATATAAGTTTCAACTCAATGCTCTCATTCATCCCCTGCTAAAGCTTTTGAATCCGATCTCGTAAAAACGGTAAATGTCGCCGACTAACCGCCAAACGATCGTCCAGCTCACGACAACGTACCTGATACTGACCAGAACTCACCACTTCCAGACCATCCAGATAATGCACCGAGATCAAGGCATTACGATGAATCCGGATAAACTGGTTCCCAAACTCCTGCTCTAACTCCTTTAAGGTTTCATCAATCAATACACTGCCGTTTTTATGACGCACAGTGACATATTTCTGATCCGCCAGAAAATAATAGATATTTTCAACTGGCACCAATTCGACACCACGATAGGTCTTTGCCGCAATCTGCTGGCGGCTGATATTGATTTCGTCCATATTTTCTTTTTGTTTTAGTTGGCTCATTTGAGCTTGGGTAAGTTTAGTTAAGTGCTCTAAAACCTGTGCCAATTCCTGTTGCATCACCGGTTTAAGCAAGTAGCCTTCGGCATTTGATTTAAATGCATCCAGCGCATGTTGGTCATAGGCCGTACAAAAGACAATGGCCGGCATTGGATCCAGTTGACGCAAATGTTGCGCACAAGCTAGTCCATTCATTTCAGGCATTTGAATATCTAATAGGATGACATCGGGTTCGTATTGGTGAGCCAGATCAATCGCTTGACGGCCATGGCTTGCTGTCGCCACCACATCATGCCCCAGTTGAGAGACCAAACGTGATAAACGCTCGACGGCCAAAGGCTCATCATCACAAATCAGGATGTCCATTTCTCCTCCTTACCCAGTTAACCTCATCAGATGAATGATAAAGCCAACTGCGATTTCTTTGATTTATTTTTATTTATATTGATATCGCACTACCGTCGTAAACATCCCTTCGCCGGCAAAGGTTTGAAAAGTCACACTAGGTCCATAATAAGCTTGCAGACGCTGTCTAACATTTTCTATTGCAATACCATGTCCCTTTTTTAAAATTTTATTATCCTGTGCATAAGGGTTGGTTATGATGATATTAATTTGATTTTGCAATATTTCAACCAATATGCTTATGGTACTCTTTGTGAGAATTTTTTCAACTCCATGGAAAATACTATTTTCTAACAAGGGTTGTAAAGTTAATAATGGAATTTGAACTTGTGAGTATAAGTCTTTGTTTTCTAACTTCCATTCCACCTGCAAACGCTCACCTAGACGGATCTGCTCAATCTCCAGATAGCGCTGGCACAGATCAATTTCCTCCTGCAGGTTGACCAGTTTTAATTCCTGAAAACTGGCACGAAATAACCGTGACAAATTCAACAGCATGTGCTCGGCTTTATCCGGATCGATACTGATCAGGCTGATCACACTATTCATGCTGTTAAACAGGAAATGCGGCTGAATCCGTGCCTGCATGGCCTGAATTCTAGCATTCAGCTCGCTATGCTGCTGCTGCTCCCATTGCTCACGCAAATAAAGATAGCGAAAACAGAAAGTTCCCAGCAAAATTCCCAGACTTAAATGGAGTCCGACCCGATCCAGCGCAATCGCCAGGTTTAAATCCTGAAAATTAAAATTCTGTCCAAAATATATCAAGATATTCAGGTTCACCGTAGTGAGCAGTACAATTGCCTGTAACAGCAGAAATCCAGAAATCAAAGCCAGTTTGATTCCCATACGTTGAAAGGCTTGATGGAACAGCTCGACCAGTGCTGCAAAACATAACAGTACCCAGTTGATATACAGGATATATTGCAGCAGGTGCATTCCATTCAAAGCCTGCCAGGATTGCGCTTCTGCAAGCGCCAGAATCATGGCCAGAATATTGCCGCCAGCAAACAGTTCCAGCAAATAGCGTAGATTGCCGATCTGGCTAAAAAAATAGGAATTTTGCGTCTGTTCGTTTATCGATGTAAAAGATTGAGCAGATGTGACTTCGGCAATGGGCTTTGAATTTGTTATACTCTTTTTCGTTCTACTGCTTTTAATCTGATTGAGCCGACATGACCACATCTTCTAATTCCTCTAATCCATCACACGCCCAGACTTCGGGTATGTGGGGCGGTCGTTTCTCTGAAGCGACTGATGCTTTTGTTGCTGAATTTACAGCATCTGTTCAATTTGACCAACGTTTTTATAAACAAGATATTGCAGGCTCGATTGCCCACGCAACCATGCTGGCAAAAGTGGGCGTACTGACCACGCAAGAACGCGATGACATTATTGAAGGTCTGACAGCGATTCAAGCCGATATTGAAGCAGGCAACTTTGAATGGCGCATTGATTTAGAAGATGTCCACATGAACATTGAGTCACGCCTGACTCAACGTATCGGCATTACTGGCAAGAAACTGCATACCGGTCGTAGCCGTAATGACCAGGTGGCTACAGATATCCGTCTTTATGTACGCGATGAAATCGATAGCATCCTGGAATTACTGAAAAAATTACAAAAAGGTATTTTAAGCTTAGCGGCTAAAAACACCGACACCATCATGCCAGGCTTCACCCACTTGCAAACCGCTCAGCCAGTGACTTTTGGTCATCATCTAATGGCTTGGTTTGAAATGCTGGTACGCGATTCAGAACGTCTGATTGATTGCCGTAAGCGTGTCAACCGTATGCCGCTTGGTTCTGCTGCACTTGCAGGTACTACTTATCCAATCGACCGTGCTTATACTGCTGAACTGCTAGGTTTTGAAGCTGTTGCTGAAAACTCGCTGGATGCAGTATCGGATCGTGACTTTGCGATTGAATTTAATGCCGCTGCATCTTTAATTATGATGCATTTATCACGTATGTCTGAAGAACTGATTCTATGGACATCTGCACAGTTCAAATTCGTGAATATTCCAGATCGCTTCTGTACTGGCTCTTCAATCATGCCGCAGAAGAAAAATCCGGATGTGCCTGAACTGGTACGTGGTAAAACCGGCCGTGTCTATGGCGATTTGATGAGCCTGCTGACTTTAATGAAAGGCCAGCCTCTAGCCTATAACAAAGACAATCAGGAAGATAAAGAGCCATTGTTCGATGCGATCGATACAGTTCGTGGTTCACTCATGGCATTTGCTGACATGATTCCTGCACTGGTTCCAAACATTGCTGAAATGCGCGAAGCAGCGCTGCGTGGTTTCTCAACTGCGACTGACCTAGCTGATTACCTGGTGAAAAACGGCGTTGCATTCCGTGATGCGCACGAGATTGTAGGTAAAGCGGTTGCACTCGGTGTACAAGAATCTAAAGACCTGTCTGAATTGACACTCGAACAACTGCAACAGTTCTCTGACCTGATTCAAGCAGACGTATTTGAAAAAGCCCTAACTCTTGAAGCTTCGGTGAATGCCCGTAATCACATTGGTGGCACCGCGCCTGCTCAAGTGAAAGCAGCCATTGAGCGTGCACATGCGCGTTTGGAACAACTTTACGCATAATTTTGGAGTATGGATATGTCTCGAAAAGTTTTTTGCCGTAAGTATCAGGCGGACATGGAAGGTTTAGACTTTGCTCCATTCCCGGGGCCAAAGGGTCAGGAATTGTTTGATACCGTGTCTAAACAGGCTTGGCAAGAATGGCTAAAACACCAAACCACGCTAATTAATGAAAAGCGTTTGAACGTGTTTGAAGCTGATGCGAAAAAGTTTCTAGAAGAACAGCGTGAAAAGTTCTTTAACAATGATGCATCCCTAGAAAAAGCCGAAGGGCTAAAGCCTGAGTAAAAAAGAAAGCACTGCTTTTCTTTTTTACGTAAGACAAGGACGAAGTCCGCGTAGGCTTTAATCTAAAAGAATCTCCATTATTGGGGATTCTTTTTTTATGTATTGCTCTAAACATTACTCAAGACCAGCGAAGCGGGTAGTTTTGAATGTGAAGAGCTCCCAATGCAGGAACTTTTCACATTAAAGCCCTGCCTTTCTTTTTTACACAAAACAAGAATGAAGTCCGCGTAGGCATAAATCTATCCCCTATTTCAGGGGATTTTTTGACTAATTCTAGCAAATCTTACTAACTCACACTTAGAGCACAAAAACAGATTTTTACTTATTCTATTTCGTTTATCTAGTCAGCCACTATCCTGCTGAAAAACATTCAGATTTGTATCAAAATAATAGATTGTAAAAGCAATATACAGAGTATTCACAAAACACAACATTCTGCTACAAGAAGCCACATGATTAAAAAAAACTGTCTCTCTATAATGAGCCCTAAGAAGATGAGATATCTTTGAATAACTATAATAATAAGCAACAAATACCCCGATTTCATCCCAGTTCTTCCCCCAAAGACTGGGTATTTTTTTGCCTGCAATTTGCCGATTGGCTTGATAATTTAAGCGCATAAAAAAAGCCCCCTTTCAAGGAGCTTCTCTTTTCATTTCGATTAAGGCTGTTTCAGATATGGCCAAGCCGCTTTCAGATAAATGAACATCGACCATAAAGTGAGTACCACTGCGGTGTATAGCAAGGCATACGCCAGCATTTCTAGCGGTGGCCAGTTCAGCAGGAATACGGTGATAGCGATCATCTGAAAAGCGGTTTTGTATTTACCCACTGTTGAAACCGCAACATTGGTCCGCGCACCGAGTTCTGCCATCCATTCACGCAGGGCTGAAACGGTAATTTCACGCGAAATAATTACAATCGCAGCAAAAGCCATCGACATGGAAGGCTGCCATTGCACCAATACAATCAGTGCAGCTGCGACCATCAATTTATCTGCAACCGGATCGAGAAACCGCCCAAAAGCGGAAGTCTGGTTTAATGTACGTGCCAGATAGCCATCAAACCAGTCCGTTACCGCAGCCACCACAAAGATCGTGGTTAAAATGATATGCCGCGTCATATCGGGGTTATGAGCATCAAAGCCCATTGCAGGTGGCCAGTAAGCCACCAATAAAAATACCGGAATAAGAGCGATACGCGCCAAGGTCAAGATATTTGGAATATTCAGGATACGACCTGTAGTCATAGACACCGCCAATTTTTCCCCTCATGTACGATGAAAATGCACACTTTTTTAGAGGTTTGATCCATCATTAATAGGCTTCACTTTATACGAATTGACTTGCAGTGTCACTAGGCAAACACCGTCACTGTTTGTCTTGCCATCGCAATCAGGCGATTTTCGGCATCCCAGAGATAGGCATGCTCCGTCGCATAACCATCCGCAGCATAGTCGGTAAATACTTTATATTTAAACCAATCATGCAATTGATGTTGAACCGGATGCACATAGGTCACTGTCCAGGTCAGACTACTCGCAGGCGCCATGTTTTTAAACATCGGCAACACCCCAGGTGGCCAGATATCAAAAATAGCCATCAAGTCTGCGACCAGAAATTCACGGTTGTGATGCTTTTCAGGATGAAACCGGCACCAGCCACCAAAGTCCGGACGAGGACTGGCACTACAAGGTAGATTGACATCCGCCCAGGCTACTTCGAAATGGTCATAACAGTCTGGCATACCATAGCCAACAGGAATCTGAAACAGCTGCTCTGGCGCAGCATAGTCGGGTGCCTGAACTTGTTGCTTTACCTGAATCTCTGAATCACGGGAAATACCAAAACTGGCAATCAGAATACTTTGCACCGCGTCGTCCTGCCATAAGCGCACTTCAATCGTGGTCACCGACTTGCCCTGCCGCAGGATTTCGGCACTCAGTCGTACTTTGGCTTGCTGAATCGGGCCGACAAAGGTCACACTGCAACTCAGCAAATGCTTGGCCGGATCATTGATGTGAGTGACGGCTTTTTGCATCATCATCGCGGCAGCCAGACCACCATACAGAGTACGACCCTGTAACCATCCCTGTGGAAACTCTACCCATTCCTGTTCGGCAATTTGTGCATAAAGTGCATGCAAAGACATGTTGATCCCTCAGTAAGTCTTGATGCTCAGTATATTCGGTAAAATTCTTCAGGTTGTGAATGTCACGTGACCCAAGCGTCAATGCGCACTTTGGCCCTTGCATTTAAGCCACGCGTCATTCATGCAGCACTTTATAAATCATCCGGGCCATGACTGAACCCAGTCCCGGTACCAGTTGCAGATCTCTTTCTGAGGCTTTCAGTACGCCCTGAATCCCGCCAAAATGGGTCAGCAAATCCCGACGGCGTTTTGGTCCGAGCCCCGGAATAACTTCCAGCACTGATGAACCACGCTTTTTATCGCGTTTGGCACGATGCTTGGTAATCGCAAAGCGGTGTGCTTCATCACGTACCTGCTGAATTAGATGCAGTGCCTTATGATCCTCCGGTAATTGAATTTTACTGCCATCGGTAAAGTGCAAGGTTTCCAGACCAGGCTTACGTCCCTCACCTTTGGACACACCGACCATAAAGGCATCCAGTCCCAGTTCCTGCATGACTTCCATTGCCATGTGCAATTGCCCCTTGCCACCATCAATCAGCAGCAAGTCTGGCAACAGGGCTTTTTTATAACGACGGGTCAGCGCCTGACGCATGGCGGCATAGTCATCACCCGCCTGAATATCGTGAATGGAAAACTGGCGATAATCGCGCTTGCGCGCACCACCACTATCAAAGACTACACAGGATGCCACGGTATCTTCGCCCATGGTATGTGAAATATCGAAGCACTCGATCCGGTCTACAGGATGGCCGACCACCTGCTCCAGCTGATGAAAACGCTCATTTAATTCTATATGATTGGCCAGCTTGCCCTGAATCGCGTGCTGTACATTCATCTGCGCCAGTTCCAGCCATTCGGCCCGGGTTTCGCGGACTTTGGACTTGATCTGGATTTTCTTGCCAAAATGCTGCGAGAGTGCTGCTTCCAGTTCTTTACGATCAGCCACTTCCAGATTAACAATCAGTTCAGCCGGAATTTCATCGGCCACCTGAAAATAAAAATTGGCAATAAAATCGGCCAGCATCTGCCCCAGGTCATCACTGAGCATATCTGGGAAATAACTTTTTCCACCCAGCATTTTGCCGTTGCGCACATGCATGATCTGCACACAGGTCACCCCGGCCTGATAGGCAATCGACAGGATATCGGCTTCGCCTTTGAGCTTATAGATCGCCTGCTGCGACTGTACGTCTCTTAACAATGCCATCCGGTCACGATAGAACACCGCTTTTTCAAATTCCAGCGCTTCAGCGGCCGCTTCCATTTTTGCGATCAGTTCCTGATTCAGCTCCTTGGTATCGCCCTGCAAAAATCGGATCGAGTTATCGACATCTGCCTTATAGTCTTCCGGAGAAATAAATCCGACACAGGGCGCAGAGCAGCGTTTGATCTGGTATTGCAGACATGGCCGGGTCCGGTTGGCAAAAAAACTGTTTTCACAGGAACGCACATTGAACAGTTTTTGTAGCACCACCAGAGTATCCCGGGCGGTATACGCACTCGGATAAGGTCCAAAAAACTTGCCCACCTGGTGCTTGCCCTTGCCGCGCCCACTGGCTAAACGCGGATAGGGTTTATCTGCCGAAACAAAAATATAGACATAAGATTTGTCATCACGCAGCATGATGTTATAGGGCGGATGATGCAGCTTGATCAGGTTCTGTTCCAGCAACAAGGCTTCAGTTTCAGAACGTACCACCAGGGTCTGGATATCATAAATCCGTGCCACCAAGGCCTGGGTTTTGGGATGATCCAGCGTTTTGACAAAATAGCTGGAGACCCGGTTTTTCAGGTTTTTGGCTTTACCCACATACAATAATTCACCGTCTTTGCCATACATCCGGTAGACCCCGGGCAGGCTGGTCATATTCGCCAGGATTTTTTCAATATGGGGGCGTGCGTTTTCGTTCACCTAAAGCCTATTTTTCACCTACAATCTGCAGATATATGTGATGATTGTTGCGTCATTTTCAAGCAAAAACACAAAATTCCCCTGAAGCTGCCACTTAATCTTAAAGTTCCTGTCGGGTTATCCCCCCAATCTATAATCCTCACGACATAAACTGATTGTTAAAAGCTATAAGTTTCAACCTTTAACTTTGTTATGCTCAAAAAGTCTAGTTTTGAGATGATTCGCATGACCCTGCAGCAATCGGGCATTCATATTGTTCAACCCTCCACCTCCACCCATCACCCGTCTGAACGTGCTCGCCTGATTGGTAAACCGCGTTTTCATTTCGAGCCGAGTAAGGTAATGCAACTGCTACGTGAACGGATTATTGGGCAGGATGCAGCCCTGAATGAAATTGAAAAAATGTTGCATGTGGTCAAGGCAGATTTTTCCAGTCCGGATCGCCCTTTGTCGGTTACCTTGATGCTGGGCCCTACTGGCGTCGGTAAAACAGAAACCGTGCGTCTGATTGCCGATGCGATCTATGGCCGCCCGGATGCCTTTTGCCGGATTGATATGAATACTCTGGCACAGGAACATTATGCGGCGGCTTTGACCGGCGCACCGCCCGGTTATGTGGGATCAAAGGAAGGTCACAGCCTGTTTGATGAAACTGCGATTGCCGGCAGTCATACCCGGCCCGGCATCATGCTGTTTGATGAGCTGGAAAAAGCCAGTAACGAAGTGATTCGCGGCTTGATGAACGTGCTGGATACTGGCCGGCTGACCTTGAAAGCGGGCACTAAAACTATCGATTTTCGCAACTACATGATCTTTATGACCAGCAATGTCGGGGCACAGGCGGCGCAGCAATATCTGGACAAACTCAGCTATCTGCCTGAGAAAATGCAGGCACTGTGTCTGAAGCGCGTTCCCACCCAGCGCATCATTGAAAAAGTCATGCAGCGTAAATTCGACCCTGAATTTCTGAACCGGATTGACCGCAGCCTGCATTATCAGGCGGTACAGCATGATGCCCTGCCACGTCTGGTCGAAATTGAACTGGATAAACTGAACAAGCGCTTGCAACATCAGCAACGCAGCGTGCATTTAAGCGCTTCAGCCAAAGCCTATTTCTATCAGGACCATGATATTCGTTACGGCGCCCGACATTTGGGCCGCAAGATGCGTACCGAACTGGAGCCGATTCTGGCGCTGTATTTTTTAAACCAGCCTGAGCAGTTCAGTCTGCATCTGGACTGTGTCGATGGACAGCTGGTGGTTCTGCCTGAGCAAGCAAAAGCTTAACTAAGGCAGACTCGATATCAGTTTTTATTCGGCTGAAGCACCTGTATAAAAGCAGTTTGATCTTTGGGTGAAACCAATATAAATTTCTGCACGCCCGCATCAGTATAGTCAATCCGCAGACGCTTTAAAGATAAGGCTGGCGCAATGATAGAGTGGTCTGTGGGCTGAATGGATTGGATTTCACTTAACGGAATCTTCCAGCTTAACCACAGGCTTTTTATGGTCAACACCCCATTGTCCATCACATAGCGCGTACTCCACAGCGGCCACCATAAAATGATAATAGTCAGGACATAAACCGCAGTGTGCAGCGGATATTGCTGCATAGTGCCTTTGGCCTGCATGGTCAGCAGTAGTTGCAGCAACAGGCCACTCATACAAATCACAAAAGCCAGCAGCCACCAGTCTTTTTTAGAACGAAATACGTGCATCGATATCCCCCATATCTAAGTGCAAGATCATCATAAACAATTCCATAGCAGATGACAGGGATTCAACCCGGCAGGATGGAAATTATTTTAAATCACACATCGACAGGATCGTTCCCATTTTCGATCTCATCAGAAAAGTTCAGTAACTCAAATGATCTAATACACTGTTATTTGTGCTGATTAAATACTATCAGCAAAGACCTGAAAGCCCTGCGCTCAGCATACTTCGAGGCTAAAAATGGCAAGTTCAAGGATAGAAATTGACTGAATTGACAAAATTCCGCTAGAAATGCACCTTGAAAATCAGTCACCCTGCTCCATATCTATCAGGCTGATTGATAAAAAATAATGAATTGAAACAAAATCTTTGGTTCATCTTCTTTTAGAAAACTGAAAGGAAAAGTTATAGCGGGGCGGATCAGTCTGGCAGAAATTGATGACCATTGCGTCACGGCTTGATACAACTTGTTATGTTCTTTTTGGATATAGTTATCGTAAGATTAGCGAAGTCAAAAAGTGCGCGGGACATGCGCACTTGCTTCACAACATCAACTTAGAAGTCCTCCAAAATAAAGGAGATCAGGGCATGATCCACGCTGGCAATGCCATTACCGTCCAAATGCTTGAGGACGGGATTGCAGAATTCCGCTTTGACTTACAAGGTGAGTCCGTTAACAAATTCAACCGTGCAACGATTGAAGATTTCAAGGCTGCTATCGAAGCCGTCTCCCATGCCGATATTCAAGGTCTGATTGTGACTTCAGGCAAATCTACATTTATTGTAGGTGCTGATATCACTGAATTCGGCGACAACTTTGCTCAGGGTGAACAAGCGATTGTTGACTGGGCAATGCCAGTACATGAAATTTTTAACAGCTTCGAAGACCTCGACATTCCTAAAGTGGCTGCCATTAATGGCATGGCACTGGGTGGCGGTTTCGAAATGTGCCTGGTGTGTGACTACCGTGTCATGTCAGAACAGGCACAAGTGGGCCTGCCTGAAATCAAGCTGGGGATCTTCCCGGGCTTCGGTGGTACAGTTCGTTTAAGCCGTCTAATCGGTATCGACAACGCGGTAGAATGGATGGCAATGGCCAATCCTAAGAAGCCAGCTGCTGCACTGAAAGACGGCGCAGTCGATGCTGTCGTTCCTGCTGACAAGCTACAAGATGCTGCACTTGATCTGGTAAAACAGGCGATTCATGGCCGTTTAGACTGGAAAACCAAGCGTCAGGAAAAACTCGATCCAGTTAAACTCAGCCCGATCGAACAGATGATGGCGTTTAACTCATCGAAAGGCATGGTTCTGGCAAAAGCTAATCCAGCTCAATACCCTGCACCAAAATTACTGCTTGATTCTCTTCAAGCGGGTGCGAGCCTGCATCGTGATGACGCGCTGAAAGCTGAAGCTGAAGGCTTTGCCAAAGCTGCAGTCACACCACAAGCAGGTGCCTTGATCGGTTTGTTCCTGAACGACCAGATCGTGAAAAAAACCTCGAAGCGCTATGAAAAAGGTGCGCATCCAGTGAACCAGGCGGCTGTTTTAGGCGCGGGTATCATGGGTGGTGGTATTGCTTACCAGGCGGCAAGCAAAGGCACACCGATCATCATGAAAGACATCGGTAACCAGCAACTTGCTTTGGGTATGAAAGAAGCCAATGGTTTACTGACCAAACAAGTTGAACGTAAGAAGATGAAGCCTGCTCAAATGGGTGAAACTCTTGCACGTATCCGCCCGACTCTCAGCTATGACGAATTCAAAGAAGTCGACATCGTGATTGAAGCGGTAACGGAAAACCCGAAAGTCAAAGGCATCGTGCTGAAAGAAACTGAAGCGAAAGTTCGTGAAAACACGATCATTGCATCTAACACTTCTACGATTTCAATCACGCGTCTGGCTGAAAATCTGGAACGTCCTGAAAACTTCGTGGGCATGCACTTCTTTAACCCGGTACACATGATGCCACTGGTTGAAGTGATTCGTGGTGCGAAGACTTCTGACGAAGCGATTGCAACCACAGTCGTTCTGGCTCAGAAGATGGGTAAAACACCAATCGTGGTCAATGACTGCCCGGGCTTCCTGGTGAACCGCGTATTGTTCCCTTACTTCGGCGCATTTGACCTGTTGCTTAAAGATGGCGCTGACTTCCAGCAAATCGATAAAGTGATGGAAAAATTCGGCTGGCCTATGGGCCCTGCTTACCTGATGGACGTGGTCGGTATCGACACTGGCGTTCACGGTGCAGAAGTGATGGCTGAAGGCTTCCCGGATCGCATGAAGCCTGACTACAAAGGCTCGATCCAAGTCATGTACGAAAACAAACGTCTGGGGCAAAAGAATGACGTTGGTTTCTACAAGTATGAACTTGACCGTAAAGGCAAAAAAGCCAAAGTGGTTGATCCGACTGCGTATGAGCTTGTAGCCTCTGTTGCAACTTCGGAAAAACGTGAATTTGACGCTCAGGAAATCATTGACCGTATGATGCTGGCTTTCTGTAACGAAACAGTTCGTTGCCTGGAAGACAACATTGTAGCGACTGCTGCTGAAGCAGATATGGCGATGATCATGGGTGTTGGTTTCCCGCCATTCCGTGGTGGTCCATGCCGTTACATCGATCAAACCGGTGTAGCTGAGTATGTTGCGCTTTGCAATAAGTATGCGCACCTTGGTAAAGCTTATGAAGCGCCAGAAATGTTGCGTGACATGGCTGCTAACAACAAAAAATTCTACGGTTAAGGAGCAACGTGAATGGCTACTTTAAATCCACGTGACGTTGTCATCGTCGATGGCGTACGTTCAGCAATGGGTAAAACCAAAAACGGTATGTTCCGCAATGTACGTGCCGACTCGATGTCTGCTGAGCTTGTCCGTGCCCTCTTGGTACGTAACGAATTCGACCCGCATGAAGTTGAAGACGTAATCTGGGGCTGTGTCAACCAAACCCTAGAACAAGGTATGAACATTGCCCGTAATATCGCATTACTGGCAGACCTGCCGAAGACCGTTGCAGGTCAAACGGTCAACCGTCTTTGTGGTTCGTCTATGCAGGCGATTCACACTGCGGCTGCGCAAATTGCAACGAACCAAGGTGATATCTTCATCATCGGTGGTGTTGAGCACATGGGCCATGTCGGCATGATGCACGGCATCGACCTGAACCCTGAAGCGTCTAAGCATTATGCTAAAGCGTCGAATATGATGGGCTTAACTGCTGAAATGCTGGGCCGTATGAACGGTATTAGCCGTGAAGAACAGGATGCGTTTGGTGTGGAATCACATCGCCGTGCCTGGGCTGCGACTGAAAATGGTCTGTTCCAGAACGAGATCGTCGGCATTGAAGGTCATAATGCAGATGGCTACAAAATCTTGTGTGATATCGATGAAGTGATCCGTCCAGATGCGAACCTTGAATCGTTCAAATCTTTGCGTCCAGTATTCGATCCGAAAGGCGGTACAGTAACTGCAGCGACTTCTTCAGCATTGTCTGATGGTGCTTCTGCAATGTTGCTAATGTCTGCTGAACGTGCTCAAGCTTTAGGTCTTAAGCCACGTGCTGTAATTCGCTCTATGGCGGTTGCAGGCTGTGATGCTGCGATCATGGGCTATGGTCCGGTTCCAGCAACGCAAAAAGCGTTGAAACGTGCTGGCCTGTCAATTGCCGATATTCAAACTTTTGAACTGAACGAAGCCTTTGCTGCACAAGGTCTTTCTGTTCTTAAAGGCTTAGGCATTTATGACAAACAAGACATCGTGAACCATAACGGTGGCGCGATTGCATTGGGTCACCCATTGGGTTGTTCTGGTGCGCGTATCACAACAACATTGTTGAACGTAATGGAACAGCAAGATACGCAAATCGGTCTTGCGACGATGTGTATTGGTTTAGGTCAAGGCATTGCAACAGTGATCGAACGTGTTTAATTCTTAAATACTTTGATCAAGAAAATCCTCGCTCTATGCGGGGATTTTTTATACAATATAATCAATTAGATAACAGACAATAAAATGCAACCAGAAGATATAGCTAAATTTAGAATAAAATATCCTAAAATAACCAAATTATTTGAAATCATTAATAATTTAGTATCTAAAAATTTAGTACGCTTTCTTTTATTGCCTATTATTTATGCTTTACCAGTATTTTTCATTAATTCTAGTTTTAGTAATAGTTCATTAGCTCATTTTATTACTGAAAATCTTGGAACTTTTGGGGTTCTCATTGTTGAAAAACAAGCTTGGATTATTATTAGTGCTTTTCTAATATATGCATTAATTACATATGGTTATTTATATATAAAGCTCATAGCTGAATATACAGAACCCCCTCCTCCAGATTTAAGTAAGCAACATGCGATTTCTATAATACAAACTTTAGAAATTATTGTTCAAACAAAATATAAAAGATTTATTGATACTCTTAAAATGAATACATCTGCTAAAGATATATTCAATACGATCACTCAGCCAAATTTACAGAAAGACATTATTATTCAAGCAATTAAAAGTCACTTAGAAATTCAATTTCCAAATACTTTAATCAAAGTTGGATTAATGCGTGTTTCAAATAAACTGTGTACTGAATGGGAAAATTATTTACCAACTCATATTGGACCAAAAACTCCAATAAATGTTTTGAACTCAAAAACAAGTTGTATTAAACGTAGTATTGAATCAAGAACATTAATAATTGTAGAAAATGCAACAGCAGAACTTAATAAGAATTCTAGTTCTAGATGTTATATAAATGGGATGACTCCACTCAATGAAAGCGGCTCACAAATATGCTTCCCTATTTTACACCCTATTACGAATGAGGTAATTTATGTATTAACTGTTTCATGCAATAAGCAAAATTCATTTAAAAATGAAGATTTTGAATTCTATCAATGGCTTTTAGGTGTTTTCACTCAAAGACTATTATTAGAAATATCCCTAGAAATTTTGAAAAATAATTTTCAACGAGAAAACAGTCATGCAGCATAAAAATGAATTAGAAAATAAATCTCAAAAATCAACAAAGCCTGAAGAAACAGCTATGCAACAATTAGAGATTCAAAATTTAAAGAAAAGAATAGAGGAACTTAATAAAATTTTAGAACAGTTCTCTAAAAATAATGCTAAATCTAAATAACTAATATAGCTATAATCTTTGAAAATAAAAATTAATTTAGCTTTGTTATCCCTTTGTAATTTCAGTTGAAAAATCAACCAATAAAATCCTATTTACGAATCACTTAAATTTTATATATGTATGATCAACCCTCTTTTTTCCTATTTCCTTAAAAGGGTTTATATGAACATGCTTAAAACAATGATCGCGACTGCAATCGTAGCGACTTCTGCATCTGCAATGGCAACTGAAGTTCAAGTTGCGCCAGCAACTGTTGTAACCAAAACAACCCAAACTGTTGCCAAAGAAACTGCTGCACCTGTACAAGCGAAAGTTAAAGCTGCTCAAGCGACCGTTGCTGCAACTCAACAAGCGGCTGAAACTAAAGCTGAAGCAGTAAAAACAGAAGCGACAACTCAAGTAGAAACAGCTCAAGCTACAGCAGAACAACACGTTGAAGCTGCGAAAACTGAAGCAATAGAAACCAAAGACGCTGCTGCTGAAAAAGCAGAAGTAAAAACCGAGAAAAAAGGCTGGTTCTCTTGGTTTAAAAAAGCGGCTTAAGCTTTTTAAAGGAACAAAAAAAAGATGTCAGCCTGACATCTTTTTTTTGTTTCGGATGATTTAATTTATTTTCAGGAATTAAAAGACTTAATCTTATTTAAACCTTTTGCGCCAACATGGTGGCAAAGTGCTGTTTAATCCGCTGGCCCTGCTCATCGACACGATACAGCTCACCGATATCTTCATTGTATTTCACAATATTCCAGCCCTCATAATACCCTCGCAACTCCCCCGGCTGAAAAGCAAATGGAAAATCGGCTTGTGCCGGAATATCTGGCGTATCTATGGCACAAACAATCAGGTTATAGCCACCTGGCACGGTCGCCTGCTGCATCTGTGCAATCAGCGGTGGAATGGTTTTCGCCTCAAGGAACATCATCACCACGGTACAGTAGATAAAGTCATATTGGCCTGCAATACTGGTATCCGTGTTGAGATCGCGGCGCTGTACCTGCACATGATCAATCTGCTCGGTCTGCACAATCTGTCTTAAAGTCTGCAAACTGTTTTCGTTAACATCCCAGGCATCGACATTAAAGCCGTTCTGACTCAAATAAAGCGCATTACGGCCTGTACCACAGCCGACGTCCAGCGCACAGCCACCTTTTAAATAGGGCATCGCTGCCAGCACTTCAGAATGGGTAGGATTCAACTGATATTTCTTGATAAAGTAATCCTCAGGCCGGCAGTAAAAACGCAGCTGGCATTCGACATCCTCACTGGCAGAAACAATTTTGTGCCAAGCCTCAGGCTCAATAAATGGCGGTTGCTGCTCTGGCGTAAACACATGCTCGGATTGCACTGCACCAGATTTTTCCAGCATGGCAAAACACAACTCACCTTTTAATACTGTCAATTTCGCCCAAGTACCGGCTTTGGTATTGTGCTGATTCTTGAAGCCCTGAGGAATACTCTGCTGGGTCCAGACTGGGAGTTCCTTATAACATATCAACTGTTGCATAAATTTTTGCCCTCCATATCATCCATGCTCCGCCTGTCATTCTTTTGGCAGCGGTAATTAATTCAGCATAGCCTGTTCAAATCGGAATTGGAATCAGCGCCTGTTTGCGCTGTGCCGATGCAACAGCAAGATCAATACCAGTTTTCTATCAAAATAAAAAAGCTGCCTCTCTTGAGACAGCTCGGTTGTATATCAATGAGGAATATGGCGACTTGATTAATGCAGCAGTTCCGACTTTAGCCAGTTGATGTATTTGTCCTGATCCATAAAATCCGGTGCGCTCCCCAGATCCAGACTGAAATACTGCTGATTGAACTGAATCACAATCTGTTCGGTATAGTGCCAGTCCTCGATCAGCGTGAAATATTGATCCAAGAACAATCGGTTCTTATCCCCATTATTCATCCTTTGTAATTTTTGATCTGTTTTATTTGCGACAAACTCACCGTACACCTGCTGAATATCAGCAAAAACCTGAATTGTTTGCATGACTCACCTGCTTGAATGTTATGTCGTGATCTGTGCGACCCTTTCAATTTAGCAAGCGAGTTTGAACAGCAGATGACAGTCCTATGGCAATCCTGTCATCTCAGTCAGGCTACAACTTGTTTTCAACCTCTTTCTGGTTAGCGCTCGCCACTCGTTCCGTCTGTTTATTCAGGTGCAGCATTTCTTTATACAGCGCATTAAACTCTTGCACGGCTTTATCGTCATAGAACATAAAGGTGTTATTTTTCTTTTGCCATTTATGCTTTTTCAATACTGCAAATAAGGCATCGGCCTTGGCCAGCGTCTGTTTTTCAATTTCAAAAATGACATGTGCATTACTATTTTGCTGACTGTCTTTCAGGGTCAGGCTCAGTTGCTGGCGATAACGGTTTTTAATATCCAGTTGCTGTGCCTTGTCGATCAGCTCGGCATCGCGCTGCTGGATTTTCTGCTGATAATTGTTCACAATTTGATGGACTTGCTTGAGCATCGCTTCAGTTTCTTTATAGCCTTGTGCCTGATCCTTGGCCAAGCGGTCGATATTCAGAAAATTCTGCCAGTTGGCGGCTTTTAAGTCGCGTAGATACTGATTGCGTTCCTCGGCACTATCGCGCAATTGCCCCAGCATAAACTCAGCCATGATGGCATAGTCACCATCCAGACGGTCATCTTCAAGTTCAATCTGAATCGGTTTAGACCAGTCCTGTGCCTGCTGCGCAATGCTCTCGGTTTTTTCTTCGAGCACGGTTTCATATTCGAGCAGCTCAGCCTGATGTTTTTGCTGAACCGAATTCTGATAAAACAGCCCAATAAAAATTGCCAGTGTCACAGCGGCTACAATCATAAAAACACGCGGCATGTATACGCTCCAGCTCTGTCAGTCAGATCTTGTTGATTTACATCCACTATGCTTATTTTTTAAACACAATTCAAGGCATTTGATTTTTCCAATAATATGTCTAACTTAGACAGAAATTGCTCCTCTCACAAAGCCATCTTCCCAGCACCCTATTTTGTCGATCTCATTGCATGGCAGATTTAATAAGCTCATTTAACAAAGTTATCTAGACCGACAGGCGCACATTATGGGGAATTAAACGGAAGGCTCAGATTCAGCCGGTTCGGATCGAATTGTTCCCGAACAATATTCACATTGGTCGCATCGCGGTTAATTCCAAAAGGTTGCAGCAATACATACACCCCATTTCTTGGGTCTGAAGACTGCAAGCCCTGTGCGATGGCCAATACA
The DNA here is from genome assembly GCF_024129355.1 of Acinetobacter lwoffii. Taxonomy (GTDB): domain Bacteria; phylum Pseudomonadota; class Gammaproteobacteria; order Pseudomonadales; family Moraxellaceae; genus Acinetobacter; species Acinetobacter lwoffii_I. The sequence continues at coordinate 30,496 of NZ_JAMXXP010000004.1, forward strand.
TATTCACGGAACACCACAGGCAAGCTATCCAGATCAGGATCGGCAGGTGCACGCATCACATCAATATTCGCCACTACGTCACCATCCACGCTATAGGCCTGAATTTCACGTTCAATTTTCATCAGGCGCATTTGCAGGGCCTTACGCTGGCTATTCTGCTCCTGATAAGGCAACATTTTTTCAGTCACGGCGCGCAGTTCCGGTTCCGCCATGACAGTCAGAGTCGGCAAGACGACGGAATCAGCAGCAGGCGCAGCATGGCTTAATATCGGTAGGCTAAAAGCAGTACAGGCCGTAAGAAAGCCGAGTTTAATTGGTGTTAGGAGATTCATCATTTTCACCCTCGTTTGGAAAAGGGAAAGTGTCAAAGCTAAATCTTACAAATAATGCCAGTGTCTATTGTTAAGTTTGATAAACGGTCAATGATGCATAAAAAGGCAGGAAACCTAGAAAAAGAAGACGTTGAAACAACTGAAAAATAGAAAAGAATGCTAATCTGGCTTTGGTGCAGGCAAAAAAAATCCCCAAACATAGTTTGAGGATTTTTTGAATATGGTGGCGAGACCCAGGATCGAACTGGGGACACACGGATTTTCAATCCGTTGCTCTACCTACTGAGCTATCACGCCGATGCGGTGTATTAAGCCGTATCTGGCTTCATTAGTCAATCAAAATTATGAAAAAAATATTTGAGTGGCTGATTTTTGGCCTAAAAAAAATCCCTGATGGGATCAGGGATTGAAAACTTTGAAATCGTTTTAAAATATGGTGGCGAGACCCAGGATCGAACTGGGGACACACGGATTTTCAATCCGTTGCTCTACCTACTGAGCTATCACGCCGATGTCGCGTATTAAACAGTTTCAGCTGTAAATCGTCAAGAGCAGAGAGAATAATTTTCTTCAAATGTTTACTTTTCCATCAACTTGCGTCAATTTGAGTCATAAATCGAACAGTGTTTACCAAAGACCTCAGCAATAAAACAGATTTAAGCGGTTATTTACATAAAAAAGCAGCCTAACGGCCGCTTATGGTTGATCGATTTTCAGATTTTTTCCAGATTGGCCAGACAACGATGAATGGCCCCACAGCCCGGCACAAAGTTTTTCACGCCTTTTTCTTCTTCCATCCGGCAAACCTCGCTCACCAGCCTTTCTGCCACACCACGACCGCGATTGGCCGGATGTACCACGATATTTTCCAGAATGCGGCTTTCACCCTGACCGGTGCACCAGATTGCCCCAATAATTTTGCTATTAAATTCTGCGCTATAAACTGAGGTATACTGTGCAAGGTTTTGCTCTAGTTGTTCCATGGCATCTGCCCCGTCACTAAATTCAGGGCTCGTGTCATACAGTCGCTCAAGCTGGCTGCGCACTTCGTCATTTTCTAAAGAAGTATAAGCATGTACGGTGATAGGCATTGATAAACCCTCCTGAGCAATCTAATATGCGGTGACTTCGTCACGGCGAAAATATTTTCTACATCAATCATTTTGACGTATTTGAGGAACGTGTCTATGACAGATCGTATCAGTGAAGTGGTAAGAAATACCAACGAAACCAAAATTCGAGTTCGTTTGAATCTCGACGGTACTGGTCAAGGCACCTTAAACACGGGTATTCCCTTTTTAGATCATATGATTGATCAAATCAAGCGTCATGGTCTGTTTGATATTGATATTCATTGTGATGGCGACCTGGAAATTGATGACCATCATACCGTAGAAGACTGCGGTATTACGTTAGGTCAGGCTTTCGCGCAAGCACTGGGCGATAAAAAAGGCCTGAAACGCTATGGGCATTTCTATGCGCCACTCGATGAGTCTTTAAGCCGTGTCGTGGTGGATCTGTCTGGCCGTCCGGGCCTATTTATGGACATTCCATTTACCCGTGCCATGATCGGACGTTTTGATGTGGATTTATTCTCTGAATTTTTCCAAGGCTTTGTAAACCATTCCTTGATGACTGTGCATATCGATAACCTGAAAGGCAAAAACAGCCATCACCAGATCGAAAGCGTATTTAAAGCATTTGCGCGTGCGCTGCGTATGGCCTGTGAAGTGGATCCACGTGCTGCCAATACGGTAGCTTCAACCAAAGGTACACTGTAATGACCCGTATTGCCCTTCTTGATTATGGCATGGGAAATTTGCACTCTGCGGCAAAAGCATTAGAACATGTCGGTGCCACGGTAGATGTGACCAATGATCCAAAACTAATAGCACAAGCAGACAAGATTGTTTTTCCGGGCGTAGGCGCGATGCGTGACTGCATGCAAGGCATGCACGAAGCCGGAATTGATGAAGTGGTACGCAACGCCGTATTTAATAAGCCGGTATTGGCCATTTGTGTCGGCATGCAAGCTTTGATGCAACATTCTGAAGAGAATGGCGGTACCGATGCACTGGGTATTTTCGAAGGTGCGGTTAAGCATTTTCCGGAAATGGCGGGCTTAAAAGTGCCACATATGGGCTGGAACCAGGTGCATCAGGCCGATCCCGATCATCCAATGTGGAACAATATCGAACAGGACGCGCGTTTTTACTTTGTGCACAGTTACTATGTAGAACCACAAGATTCAGACTTGGTGGCAGCTACTTGTACCTATGGCATCGAGTTCTGTACTGCAATTCATAAAGAAAACCTGTTCGCGACCCAGTTCCATCCGGAAAAGAGTCATACTGCTGGTTTGCAGTTATTAAAAAACTTCGTGGACTGGAAAATCTGATTTTCCTTTCGCCTAAAAAGTTCGCAGATTGCGGGCTTTTTTATTGATTATTTTTTACACTTTTCATTTATGAAAAATCCCTTTATCATAGACTTTATTATAAAAAATCTAACGAAAACAAAGGAAAAATAATGATTAATACAATTCAGGATTCGGGGTGGAATGCATCAGGACGTTTTGGGCGACGTTCTTATATCGCATGGAATATGCTGCTTGGTTTTTGCTTTATGATCATCGGAATCATTGCTGCTTTCATTTTGCCTGGAATGAGTCCCGAGACTTTAGATGGTAAAATGTCCATGCCTTTAATGGTGATGTTGGTTTTGATCTACGGCGTTGCGATTTATTTTAGCGTGATTTTTTTAATTCGTCGTTTACATGACCGTAATCATAATGGCTGGCTTTCTTTACTGATTTTTGTGCCGGTCGTAAACCTTGTCTTTACACTTTACCTGTTATTGGCACCAGGTCACAACGAAAGTAATGACTATGGTTCTCCACGCACCACACGTGGCTGGGAAACTCTTTTGGTGGTGCTGTATCTGGTACTCGCAGTTATTTTGGCAGCCTTTGCTGTCCCTGCTTATCAGAATTATGTTGAGCGTGCTCAACAGGCGCAGATAGAACAGAGTAGCTATCATACTGATTAATCCTTGTTAAATTTTGCATAAAGCCCATTCTTCATGGGCTTTATTTTTGCCTAGAACAGCAAAAGTGATTAAGCTGAACGCATTCATTTAATGATTGAAGCTTATGCAACAGCTGCTGGATGCTTTACCAAGCAAGGAACAAATTCAGACTTTTCCTGTATTTAAAAATCTTCCAATGCAACAGATTCAGGTGATTAATTGTCTGGAACAGTGTCATGCCCTTGCACAGGAGCTAAAAAGCCATGCAGTCCTGGGTTTCGATTCTGAATCCAAGCCCACCTTTAAAGTCGGTGAAGTCTCGACTGGGCCACATCTGATTCAGCTGGCGACTTTGAACAAAGCCTATTTATTTCAAATGAACCCAGCCATCTGGACATTTCTCGCGCCGATTTTTAGCAGTCGCGACCAGATCAAGGTCGGTTTTGGCCTGAAAAATGATGCGCACCTGTTCCGTAAAAAAGGCATTGAACTCAACAGCGTGGTCGAACTGTCCAAATGTTTTAAAGCTGTTGGCTTCAATAATCCGGTCGGATTAAAAAATGCCATGGCTTTGCTATTTCAAGTAAATTTTCCTAAATCCAAACGGATTAGTACCTCGAACTGGGCCAGCAAGAAGCTCAGCCCGGCACAGATTGATTATGCAGCCGCAGATGCCTACGCGCCCGTGCTGGTATTTGAAGAATTACTACGTCGGGATTTATTACCCAAAGAGATTCCAAATACGTCACTGAAATTGAGAATCCGCCCTTCATCGACGGCTTAAGTGCTTCGTCATAGCGACTTGATTTACGTATAAAAAGCTGTGATGAGTGCGGTCGATGAGAGAGCTGTGACTTTAGCAGATCTTATAGCTTCGATTATCGACCAGCTCAGTACACGATCCGTTATGGAAAATCTGATCTCCATTCACTCACAGAATTATTAAAACCATTAAAATAAATTACCTCACTGCTACCTGGCTGCGCACAGGTTTTCTTTATTCATACCGTTTAAGAGTTAGAAATTTCGACTTTATTTGCTAAGATGAATACACTCAAATTCATTCTAAAGATTAAGCAAGGAGCGAAAGCATGCTGATCATCCCTGCAATTGACCTGAAAGATGGCAAATGTGTCCGTTTAAAACAAGGTCGTATGGAAGACGATACCGTATTTTCAGACGATCCGGTCGCAACAGCACAGCATTGGGTAAATGAAGGCGCTCGCCGCTTACATTTAGTAGATTTAAACGGTGCTTTCGCAGGTACACCAATCCATAAGCCAGTGGTTGAAGCCATTGTCCGATCTCAACCTGATTTGCCGATCCAGATTGGTGGTGGTATCCGTTCTCTGGAAACCATCGAGCATTATCTGCAAGCCGGTGTTTCTTTTGTGATTATTGGCACCAAAGCAGTTCAGGATCCTGAATTTGTTGAAGAAGCATGTCAAAAATTTGCTGGCCACATTATTGTGGGTATTGATGCCATGAATGGTATGGTGGCAACAGATGGCTGGGCCAATGTGACTGATGTCAAGGCTACTGACCTGGCGAAACGTTTTGCCGATGCGGGCGTGTCGAGCATTGTCTATACGGATATCGCGCGTGATGGCATGATGCAGGGTGTGAATATTGAGCAAACCGTGAATCTGGCACAATACTCAGGTTTGCCTGTGATTGCTTCAGGCGGCGTGACCAATCTGGATGATGTACGTAACCTGAAAGATCAACCGGGTATTTTAGGTGCAATTACCGGCCGTGCGATTTACGAAGGTACATTAAGCTTGCGTGAAGCACAGTTATTGCTAGATGAGCAACAGGCGCTATAATTAAGTCTGCTGTAAAAGAGGTCTTCGGACCTCTTTTTTATTTTTTTAATTTTCTGATCTCCTGGCATGTCTACACTTATTTCCAAAAATCACTCCGGCTGGATGGTAAAAGCACCGCAACTCGCCCTGATCCTGATCACCATTATCTGGGGCGGCAGTTTTATTACTGTGCAATACGGGCTAAATTTTAGCAGTCCGATTATGTTTGTCGGCCTGCGCTTTGCTGCGGCAGCGCTTGCTGTCACCCTAATTTCACTGAAGTCGCTAAAAGGCATGAACCTGAAAGAAGTGTTCGCTGGCGCGGTGATTGGCATCATGATCGCCATTGGCTACGGCACCCAAACTGTGGGTTTGCAGACCATCAGCAGCAGTGAGTCGGCTTTTTTAACGGCCTTGTATGTTCCGCTGGTTCCGATCCTGCTCTGGCTCATGTTCCGTAAAAAACCGCATGTCATGACCTGGATCGGAGCGCTGTTTGCCTTTATCGGTCTGGTGTTTTTGACAGGAAATGGTTTTGCTGCGATTCAGCTCAGTTTCGGGCAAACCCTGACTTTGCTCGGTTCGATTGCGATTGCACTGGAGATTATTTTTATCAGCCATTTTGCCGAGCAGGTGAATGTCCGCCGGGTCACGGTGCTGCAACTGATTTTTGCATCCCTGTTCTGCTTCATGATCGCACCTGTTTTAGGTGAATCTCAGTTACCTGGATTTCACTGGCATCTGGCAGGAATTTTAGTCGGTTTAGGCATTGCCAGTGCCTTGATCCAACTGGTGATGAACTGGGCGCAGCGCATGGTCGATCCATCACAGGCAGCAATTATCTATGCCGGCGAACCGGTATGGGCAGCCCTGTTTGGCCGTCTGGCCGGAGAACGGCTACCTGCACTCGCGCTAGTCGGTGGATTGATGGTGGTGCTTGGCGTGATTGCCAGTGAATGGAAACCAAAGTTTTTAAGAAAAGAACCCACAGAAGAATTAAAGCAAGATCTTTCTTAATTCCGCTAAATCCCCCTTAAAAAAGGGGGATTTTTTTCTCTAAGGAAATACGGCTAAAATTATTTGCTATACATCGGTCTATTGTCATTTAAGCGCATGATGCCGCGAATCGCCCGATACACAATCCAGATCCAGGCCAAAACCACCACCACTAAACAGAACGCCGATGCGCCAAATGCGACCCCTGCAAACAGGTTAGGATCTTCGCCGGTAAAGAACAAAAAGAAAAATGGAATAAAGGCGACGATATTCCAGAACAGATACCACCAGAAACTGCGGATCTGCCAGGTAAAATGGCTTTCAAAGATGGAACCGCGCACATCGCGCCGTTTCACATAGTTAATGATTAGCGCCACGAGAGCCAGCAGGCCAGCACTAAAAATGGCCACAATATATAAAATGTACAGTGCAAAAGTCAGTGTACGGTTTGAGTCTTTATCAATGGAATAGTTCACGTCCCCTCCTGGTACTTCCCCTAGATATTTAAACTATTCAACGGGGAAATCAGCCATATAATCAAAATGATGTTAAAGGCTATGGTACAAAAATATATCTGCCGGAAAGGTTGTTTTTGTGTTTTATGCCGTAATTTCTGCTGTGCCAGCCAGGCTGCCGGCCAGCCGCCTAAGAAAGCCACCACATGCAGAGTGTTTTCCGGAATACGGCGATTACCCAGCTGTGCCGCTTCTTTGTCTTGGGCATAAAGCCAGTAGCTGAGCGCATTCATCAGGCTGACCAGCAACAACACCAGTCCACTCAGTAAACTACCCAAGGTCAAAGCCACCAGAAAAAGAATATAGAGCACACAGGCAATCTGCATCGGCTGTAATTTCTGTGTCTGCTGTGGCTTGGACGGTTTGAATTTTGCTTGCAGGCTTTTGGCTTGTACTGCTTTCAAGTACATCACCTGCTGCGCACGATAACGGCCGCGTTCATCCAGAATCACCAGATAATCCAGCGCACAGCCCACGATTGGACGTGGGCCAGGCTTGGCAAAGTCCTTGATATGCAGAAATACGCGATCTTTGGCCGGATCACTAGGCTGGATAAAACCATAGCCTTGGTCATCAAACCATTCCACTAAGCGTCCCTGATCGCGCATATCCCCTATCCTTTTTAATCTGTTTGTTTAAGCGGTGACGAATTTTAAGCGTTCAATCAGCATATTACGCATTTCGTCCGGATTTTTTTGCAAAATATCTTCGCCGGTCCGGCCTAATGCTGCATTACGCTGAGCCACCTGCAGGCGCATCATCCAGAAGCGTCCTGCCGCCATAGCCAGATACAACTCCAGACAGGCGCGTTCATCACTGGTTAAAGGACGAATTGTTTCATAGGCATTTAAAAAGCTAATCGCTTTTTCTTCGTTTAAGATCACGTCAGGATATTCGGTACAGAAGTCATTTAACGTAATGGCGATATCAAACAGCCATTCATCTTTATTCAGCTCATAAAAATCCAGAATGCCATTCAGCTGATCGCCTTCAAATAAGGTATTGTCACGGAACAGATCCGAATGAATAAAACCGCGTGGACGATCCGGATATACCGCTGTCAACGCCTCATATAAACCTAATAATTTGCCGAGCAAGACTTTATCTGCCGGACTTAAACTCGGTTTGATCTCTTGAGATACTGCCAGCCAATAGGCATGATCACGCACAAAATTACGTTCTAATTTAAAGTCTTTCAGTGCCACATGCATTTTCGCCTGAGCCACTGCAATCGCTTCAACTTGTGCGACGGTAGATGGCATCGGATGTTCACCCATCAGGCGCGGTGCAATCTGTGCCGGTTTATCTGTAATGCTGTGAATCGCTTTGCCTGAATGCGACAAAGGCACAGGAACGGCCAATCCGGCCTGACCCAGATGTTCCAGCACAGGAACCAGTTCACCTGCTGCCTGCTCATCCATATCTTCAAACACCGTCAGCACATATTGCTGATCTTCGCAGACTAAAAAGTAGTTGGTATTTTGAATACCGCCTTGAATGGGAATCAGATCAATCGCCTTTAAACCATAAGGTGCTGCAAAATCCTGAACTTCCTTTAAAGTCAAAGTGGTATAAACCGACATAGAAAACCTGCGAAAAAACTTACATAATTTTGCTAGAATACCGTTTCCATCTGCCAAGGTGTAGCGCTTGCGTGGGTGAGTTTCATAATCGGCTGTAATAATTGGAAAAATTTATGCTAGCTAAACGTATTATTCCTTGTCTGGACGTGGATAACGGCCGCGTGGTCAAGGGTGTTCAGTTCCTTGATATTCGTGATGCGGGTGACCCGGTCGAAGTGGCACGCCGTTATAATGAACAAGGTGCCGATGAAATTACTTTCCTTGATATTACCGCTACACATCATGGACGCGACACGACTTACCGCACAGTAGAACGCATGGCTGAATCGGTTTTTGTACCTCTGACTGTCGGTGGCGGTGTACGTAAAGTCGAAGATATCCGTCTATTACTCAATGCCGGTGCAGACAAAGTCAGCATCAACTCAGCTGCGATTTATAATCCCGAGTTTGTGCAGGAAGCGTCTCAACGCTTTGGCGCACAGTGTATCGTTGTTGCAATTGATGCCAAAAAAACTGGCGACCACAAATGGGAAATTTTCACCCACGGTGGCCGTAAAGAAACCGGGATTGATGCGCTTGAATGGGCCGTGAAAATGGCTGACTTCGGCGCAGGTGAATTACTGATTACTTCGATGGATGCCGATGGCACCAAAGCCGGTTACGACATTGCCCTGATGCGCGCCATCAATGACCGCGTCACGGTACCGACCATTGCTTCTGGCGGTGTGGGTAATTTACAGCATTTGGCGGACGGCATTATTCATGGGGGTGCCGATGCGGTACTGGCAGCTTCAATTTTCCATTTTGGCCAGCACACCATTCCGGAAGCCAAAGCCTATATGGCAGCCCAAGGCATTGAAATGCGCCTTTAAGCCGTTTTAGATGATGATTTGATTAAAGAGTGTTTTTAATAAACACTCTTTTTTTATGCCTTAAATAAAACAACACAGCAAATACGGGACAAAAAAAAGGAGTCTTTCGACTCCCTATGAAACCAAGATAAGACTACAGCACTTGGTATTCAAAATAACTCATTACACCCAGAAACATTATCAGTATGAGGCTTTGCTCACCGACAGGAGCAAATATAAGTGAAATCCACAGGACAATATTGACAATACAATCGTATTTTATTGACAAATCACGACAAAGCCCTGTTTTACTTCATAACCTGTGTATTTAACTGCTTCATTACGTATTTTTTGCAGTATTTTTCGTCATTTTAGTGGAAGCATCGGCCGATTTAACCAGAAAATATTGCTCTGCCCAGCGGTTCAATTTTTTCGAGATCGGTGCAGGCAAGCTCAAACCTAAAGGATTCTGTTCCTGCAAATCTGCCGAGGAAATCACCCGGGTACCGAGCAGATAATCAAACCAGGGCTTGGTGACGCACCAGTTGGCATCCTGATTACTATTCATATGATGATCATAATGCCAGGGTAATTTCTTTTTGGCCCATTCCGGTTCCAGATGAGCCCGGCGATGTAAATAATAATAGTTGCCTGCACTATACAGGGCGGCCAGTGACATGCCTTTGGAGAAGGGATAAAAACTGAGTCCAAAGACGGTCGCAACGACTGCCAGTGAGGCAATTTCATTGCGGGTACGCCAGTTGTCCAATCCTTCTACATAGCCGAAATCGGAAAATTCCGTTTTTCGCACAATCCGGTGATGCTCCCAATGTGAGCGCATACTCTCGGGTACCGGACTATAACGGCTCTGTCCCGGCTGGTGAACACCATGCAATACATATTTATGTGCAAACCATTCAAATCCATTTGCGACGACAAGTCCTGCCAGAAAACCTTTCCACATAATCTTTTACCTCTTGGTCTATTTTTAATATAGGCTAAATAAAAGACTAGATATTGACCAAAATATTCAATATGATTGACAAAATACGACAAAATAAAAGAATTAAAAATGCTGGTTCTAAAAAACTACGTAGGTTCAGTATACGGTGGTTTAGGACATTTACTTTTGGACTATTATCAGTTGAAACAGCTTGAAGTCCCTGAGAAATTATTGGCCATTCAAAATCTGGAACGCTTTGATTTCGCCTTGTGGCGTGATCTATTAACGACACTTGATCAACAGCTGCAACGACCGGCTTTAGGCTTGGAAATCGCCCAACTGGTTGAAGCTAAACACCTCGGTATTATTGGCTATCTGGCACTCTCAAGTGAGACCTTGGGTGAAGCCTTTATGCGCTATCATGATTATCATCGTCTGATTTATGATGGCGGCCCACTTCAGCTGCAATGGCAAGGCGATTATCTGTCGATTGGCTGGGTTGAAGTTCCCTTTCATCTGAATACCCAACTGACCGATGAAATCGCGATTGCGCTAATGACGGAATTCGTAAAAGCCAATGTTCAGAACCCGCACGTGGTTCAGTTATATGAAGTGCATTTCCAGCATGCAATGCCTAAAAATATTGTACTCTATGAGCAGTATTTCGGATGTAAAGTCCGCTTTTCTCAAGCCAGAAATCAGGTATTGATGCATGTCAGTGAACTGTCCAGACCACTGAAACAGGGCGACCAGACCTTGCAAAAACTGCTGATGCAACAGGCCAAAGCATTGCTAGAAAAATTTCCGCACTCCACTCTCATTGATCAGCAACTGCAACAGGCAATTCTGATTGGCCTGCAAAAAAACCTGTTCCAGATCAAACATATTGCCGAGCAGATGAATTTTTCCGTGCGTCAGTTACAACGCCATTTACAAAAACAGGGCAAAACTTATCAGCAATGTATGCAGGAGATTCGCTGCATGCTGGCTATGCAATATCTGAAAGATCCGCACTTGAGTTTGCAGGAGACTGCCATGTTACTGGGTTATTCTGAACAAAGTGCGTTTCAGCGTGCCTTTAAGCAATGGACCCAGCTGACACCGCAGCAGTGGCGCCAACAGAATATGCCAGCTGCTTAAACTACCAGCATGTTCGTTTGATATACGGGCTTCAAGCAGGGTTGACGATTTTAATCCCTGTCCCCTATCACCTGATGATAGATAGAAAAATAAGGAATTAAAATATGGGTAGATATCTTCCCGAATTGCTCGGCACGTTCTTGCTAGTGTTTGGAGATATTGTGGGAGCAGAAAATTAGGCTTTTTAATAAAAACCCTCTAAAAAGCCAGGATTTCCAAATACCATTTTTCTGCATGTTTCACATGGAGCATGCAGATCATCGCGCTTAAAAATGCTTATAAAAATGGATTTTCAATTTCATCCAGATCATCACGCTGAATTTTTTCTGGCAAGTCCTGCGTGTTTTCCAGTTGTTGTACCACATCATTCAGAAAAGCCTGCAAGGCTTTGGCCACTTTCAGTCCCTGCTGATCCTTGGTGATTTGCAAGTTGCCATACAGGCTGACGCAGTCCAGATCATTTTCCAAAGTCAGATCATGAATGGCATGGGATTCATTGCCATTCTCAAATGCTTTAAACATATCCTCTTCACCTGTCTTTGTTATTTTTCCATGAATTTGTGATGTTGATGCTACCTGAATCCCGGTTTTTTCAGCAAGCTTATTTCAACAACTGCAAAATATATTGCAACAAGGCATCAATCAGCTGTTTCACAATGGCATCTTGCGTTGCGTTGTCTATCGCGCCGCCAGTCGCAGAGGAGGTCGAGCTGCTTGAACCAGAAGACTTAAACTCACGTTGCAATGCCTGTAGATCTTCTTCGGAAACCTCTTCGGCACACTGACTTTCTGCATCCCAATTAGAGTATTCAATTTTCTGGTTGGCTTTTACTGCATTTCCGGTCAGTGGCAGCTTATAGGTATTGCGCTTCTGCTCTTCGGTAAGCTGCGGAAACAGGTTAATTCCAAGCTGTTCTTCCAGATAGCAGACACTAACAATACGCACTTTGAGCGAATTGTCATTCGGTGCATAGTAAGCACCAATGGCACCGGTTTTCGGCATATAAACTGCCTTATAGACCGCAGTTGGCACAATCACGCCATTGCCAATGGTTTTCAGCTTCTTCCCGGCAAAGACCGGCCCGGTTACCACATAAACATCCTGTTTCTGCTTGGTCACAATGGCACGAGTGGCTTCTTCCAGCTCACGCCAGACTTGCTGATTATTCTTGGGCGCTTGCGGCACCATATTGGCCAATGAAAAACTGTCAGACTGCGCAGCCTTGTTAGGCATATCCGCATTTGGCGCCATATGACCGCGGTCATAACCTGAACCACGATAATCCGCCAATGTGGCACGATGCTTCGCACTGACCCGATCTTCTTCATGAAAATTATCTTCACGGGGAATTTTCTGGCTTAAGCGTGCTGGCGTTAAGGCTTCTGCAACCCAAAGTGGCGTTTTAGATACCCCGGAATAACCGACATTAAAGCCATTAAAACACAGCGAATAGCTGTCTTTTTTCAGGCTGTCTTTCATCAAATATGGCGGTACATCACGATAAAACTGGTTCAGACAGGCAGAATCACTGGAAGAGGATAGTGACACCCACTGACTGATTTTTTCCTGGCCAAAAGCGATGGCGAAGCTGCTCGAAGCCACCACGCCCAGAATGACTTTAATACTATTATCATTTAAAAACTGAAAAAAAGAGTTCTTGGGTTTACGCTGCTTCTTGGCCATTCTTACACGTACTTTTTAGATCAATACAGATTTCGACCGAGCTTAACAAGCTGTATAAGTGAAGTATATCTTGGCTCTACCATTCGTTTACTAAATAAACAATAAGTATCCAAAATCCCGGGCAGTTGTAACAAACTGTCTAATTTTATTTCTTTTTAAATGAGGTTTCTCGGTGTTTGCGTAGCTTTGTTTGGCTCAGTAGATTGAGTGTGTAAAGCTAACGGCCTATCTCAATTCGTACAATTATTAGCAATGGTGTCAATCATGAATTCCAAACTCTCTAAAGCATTAGGTTTAGGATTATTCACAAGTGTGATTAGCGTAGCTGCATTTGCTGAGCCACCGGTTCAACCAGGTGAAACACTTGAAAGCTTGTCTAAAGCTAAAATTAGTACCAAGGTGAATGGTCAGGAAGCCTCTTTAGAAAGCTTGGTGAACTCTGGTCAGATTCGTCTGGTCGATCCGCGTGCAGCAGCACCGCAACCAGCCATGCCAAACACACAGGCACCAATGCCCAATGATCCAGCAATGACTCAGGCACCAAATTCAGGTACTGTTTCTCCTCAACCACCTGTCACAGAACCAGGTATGAATGAAGCAGAGGTGCCGGCCAATCTGGTTGAACCAGCCACTGAATCAGAAGTAGAAGCCAGCACGTCTATGACGACGCCTCAACAACAACCAACACTGGAAGAACAACAAGCAGCTGTACCAGCAATGTCTGAAGAGCAACAGCAAGCAGCTATTGCTTCAGAACAACCGATGCTTGAAGCACAGCAACAAGCGGCTGTGACTGAAGCAGATGTGAGCAATGAACAAACTGAAATTGCAGCTCAATCTGATGCAGAGCCAGTACTGATGGAAGAACCTTTGAATGCTGCACCTGAAGTGCCGGCTGCGGTAGAACTCGAACAATAATCTGAAACTCATTTATTTATTGTTTCTCTCATAAAAAAACCAGAGTGTGCCTCTGGTTTTTTTTATGCTTTTTATTTTATTTACATCTGAATCTGGGTGCCCAGCTCGACCACACGGTTGGGTGGAATTTGATAGAAATCACTGACCGGACTGGTATTGCGCTGCATAGAAATAAACAGCTTTTCCCGCCACGGTGCCATGCCCTCACCCACAGTATGCATAATCCGTTCACGTGAAATAAAGAAACTGATCTGCATCAGGTCATATTCAAAATCCCATTGCTCATAGGCCTGTTGTAAAGCTTCCGGAATATTCGGCTGATCCTTAAAACCATAATAGATAAACACCCGGTAAAAATGCTCACTCAGTTTTTCCAGTTCAATCCGGTCCTGCCTGTCAACAAAAGGAATATCCCGGGTAATCACCGTCAACATGATATTGCGTTCATGCAAGACCTTATTGTGCTTAATATTATGCAACATGGCATGCGGAACAATATTTGGTGTACCGGTCAGGAAAATGGCATCGCCTGGCACAAACTTGGTGCCTTCCCCCATCGAAATACTTTTAATAAACAGATCAATCGGCAAGGCATCCTGTTCCAGCCGGTTCAGTACCAACGCACGCCCGTCTTTCCAGGTCATGAGAATCGTAAACAGTACCGCACCAATCAGAATTGGCACCCAGCCACCCGAAGCGATTTTCAAGGACGTTGAGGCCACAAAGACTAAATCCAGTGCCAGGAATGGTACAGCAAATAACGCTACTTTCCAGACCGGCCAACGCCAGAAGCCATAGGCCAGAATCGAGATCAAAATGGTGCCGCAGAGCATGGTCATGGTCACCGCAACGCCATAAGCACTGGCCAGATTGGCACTATTTTCAAACAGTAAAATCAGGATCAGCACCGAGATAAACAACATCCAGTTAATGAAAGGCAGATAAATCTGGCCACGCTCCAATGCAGAGGTATGCTTGACTGACAGGCGCGGCAAATAACGCAATTGAATGGCTTGATTGACCATAGAAAATACCCCAGTAATGACCGCCTGTGAGGCAATCACCGCCGCTGCAGTCGCCAGTCCAATCATCGGAAATAAGGCCCAGTCGGGCAGCAGCATATAAAAAGGATTCGCCAGTGCTTCAGGACTACGCAGTAACAAGGCGCCTTGCCCGGCATAATTCAGCAATAAACATGGCAAGACAATAATGAACCAGGCCAGACGAATCGGCAGACGGCCAAAATGCCCCATATCGGCATAAATCGCTTCACCCCCAGTCATGGTCAGAATCACCGCCCCCATGGTCAGAAAAGCCACATAGGGCTGATCGACCACAAAATGATAGGCCCAGTAGGGATTCACCATCCACAGTACAAACGGGGTCTGGATGATGCTCCACAAACCAAAACCGCCAATCGACAAAAACCAGAGCATGGTTAAAGGTCCAAAAAACTTGCCCATCGTGGCTGTGCCGTGTCGCTGTACCATAAACAGTCCGGCCAAAATCCCGATGGATAAAGGCACCAGCCACTGATTGAAAATGGGCGTGGCAATACTCAGGCCTTCAATGGCTGAGAGCACGGAGATTGCCGGGGTAATAATCCCGTCACCGAAAAATAGCGATGCGCCGACAAAACCCAAAGCGATCAGGAATATTTTCTTTTGATCAGAGATTCGTGTGGTACGCAGGTTTAATGCCAGTAGTGACATGATCCCGCCTTCGCCGTTGTTATCGGCACGCATGATCACCATGACGTATTTAAAGCTGATGGTAAGCATCATGCACCAGAAAATCAGGGACAGGATGCCGAGTACAGAAGCTTCGCTAATGGCGAGGTGTGCGGTGAGGAAGCATTGGCGCAGTGCATAGAGCGGACTGGTACCAATATCTCCGAAAACGACCCCAAGCGCAGCCAGTGTAATCACTGGGAGAGCTGCCTTTTGTGCAGTGCTTTGCATATATTGTCTTCGTTTTTTAACAAGCATTTTTGCGAATCATAGCACCGCATTAAAAGTTTTTCTGCAAATCAATTGTTTCAGCTTGGCACAGCTGGTTTTTTTCGCTATTATCCTCGGCCTATGGTGAGGTGTCCGAGTGGCTGAAGGAGCACGCCTGGAAAGTGTGTAAACGTTTATAGCGTTTCGAGGGTTCGAATCCCTCTCTCACCGCCAGAATTTAAAAACCCGAATCACATGATTCGGGTTTTTTTATATTTAATTTTATCCATCATCCCATCAGTAAAAAAAATTATCTGCTTAGATCTTAAAATATTATTATCTATCGCCTTAGGCAAAGGCATTGAATTAATACCAGTCCTCGTTCATAAAAATCTTTTGCAACACAACACTTACGCTCAATTCTATTTTTAAAAATCTTCATTTTTCATCAGCCAAAAAACTGATGAATTGTGCAGTTTCTGTACGCCATTCATTTCAGGTTTTTATTTATGTGTTCAAACAAAAAACTGGCACAGAAATAGCTTAATTTTATTGTCATCAAAGCTATGTTATGTTGCTTATAAATCAACTAAAAGGAGAATAAAAACCACAGGATAGAAAGAAATAACCAAGTGAACCGAGCCATTCAAATTTGAAGTTAAAAAATAGATACACTGCTATTCGGAGAGCGAACATGAATAACAGCGCAAACTATGCCAAACAGATTAAAAATGCAAAACGTGGCGGTTACACCCCAACCATTGCCAAGGACATCAATAAACATAAAATTCAAAAAGCCTTGAGACTCATCGAACAGTGGAGAAGCCTCGCTCAAGAACTCAAACCTCAAATGCAGTTTGATATAGCCTTTACTTTAGAGGAATGTGCACAAGAATTAGATCGCATCCTAAAAAACAGATAAACCGTATAACTGACTCATATCCAGAACCAATCCTGTGCTTTCACCCTCGCCCATATCTACACATATGGACGATTTCTTTGCGCATAGCCAAAAACAGAACTTTCCATCCATCGGGTCAAAATAAACAAATCCTGCCGAAACAGTTTAAACGGTTATTTTTTGGCTTGCGTGACCAAAAAAAATCTGTAAAATGCACTCCACCATGCCGGCATAGCTCAGTTGGTAGAGCAACTGACTTGTAATCAGTAGGTCCACAGTTCGAATCCGTGTGCCGGCACCATATCTTAGCCTCGCTTTTTAGTGAGGCTTTGATGTTTCTGGGTTTTGGTATTTTCAGCTGAGTCTTCTTGCACTTTCTAGTGCTTCGATTGTGCCGTCACTTGCACATATCTCACAATCCCTTCCTGATATAATTTTCGGCATAGTTTCGCTGTCATCTGAATTTTAAAATGATCCAGTTTTGAACCTTGAGCCTGATCATCTGATGCTTTTGAATTCAAAGTCTTTTGCACATAATCAGCAAAGCCGGAAAATACCGGCTCGGACAGATCCTGAATCTGGATATTTTTAAATTCAAAACGATCCAGACAAGCGTACAGCGCCCCAACAGACATGAGATCTTTTAAATTCACATCAGCAGATTTCAATAAAAACTGATATTTACGCCGTTGTAAGGCATTTAAATTTTCCCAGCGCTCGGACAAAACCAGATGATGAAAACCAATCCGCGCATTTGAATTTAAAACACTACGGATCTGCTCCAAGAATAAAGGCACAGGACTGTGATAAGCCGCATCCAGACACAGCACCACATCAAAACGCTGGGAAAATGGCAATTCTTTTAAACGCAAAAATGACGCCTGATAAATGGCATTCAGTTCTGGCAGATGTTGCTGAATATTAGCTACACAAGCAGCCTGCAGCTCAACCCCCGCCAGATATTGCACCTGATAGTGTTGTTGCCAGTACAGCAAACTTGCACCCTGACCGCAGCCTAAATCCAGCAGTTTATCTTTTGAATTTAAATTTACAGTTTGTGCAAGGTGATCGGTGAGCATACGACAGGCAGCCGCATAATCCTGCTGACCTGCTTGCCAATACCCTAAATTGCTCCAGGGCAATTGCGCATGATCGCCCAACACAGCGGCATCAATTGCATACTTGTGCTGAGGAAGACGCTGACGCATTGCCTGAAGCCATTGCATGGATTAATAACCCAGTTGCGGAGCAACCTCGACCACAGGTTTTAAACCCTGAAATGGTAAAGGCGCACCAAAGATTTCTGCAATCTTCATCGCTGAGGTCACTGCTGATTCCAGAATTGGCAAACCGTCACATGACCATGAACCGCAGAAGAAGACTTTACGATTGGCCTCCAGATGACGTTGCTGCAATTCTTTATTCAGTGCCACGGTATTGGCATCGACAACTGCACGCGTCAGCATGACCGATTTGATCACTTTCTTCGGATCAATGTCGGTTACCGGACGCCAGGTCTGAAATACGGCTGATTTGCCAACCAAAGAAGGTTCAATCGAGTTGAGCCACACGGTAAATTGCTGACGAGTAAATTTACGGTCCATCATATAGCTGAGTACAGCCCAGTCTTTACGCTTTGGCGGCATCACGCTGGCATCGGTATGGATGACCAGTTCACCCTGTTCGAATTTGAATTTCTTCAATAATTCAATTTCACTGGCAAACTGTTCTGGATCCAGGAACTCCTCAATTTTGGTGGTCGGTGTCGCGACAATCACCCGGTCAAACAGTTTTGAATAACCGGCCGCATTTTCAACTTTGACCTGATCGCCCTGCTCTTGTACCAGTGTAATTGCTGAACCGTCTTCAATATGAATGCCTTCAATCAGCTTGTCGACAAGCGCCGGTGTACCGCCTTGCAAACGCAGTAAAGCATCACCATCGGTCAATTGACGCAGGAAAATTAACAACGGTTTAGCTGGCCATTCACCAATGGTTTTCGGATTGCAGGTACAGATGGTATATAGCACCGGCATCACCGCACCATGCCAGAATACTTCTTCAATCTCGTTGCGGTTGATAAATTCTGCCAGGCTGATGTCCTGATTTTTCGATTTAAAGAATTTGGTCAATGCAACTTTTAACTGCAACAGGCCTTTGACCAGACGCCAGCCATACTGCTGCAGGCCTTTACGGTTATTGATAATCGGGATATTGCCAATTCGGCTGCGCGATGTGGTCAGCCAGGTTTCAGTTTTATCTTCAAATAACCAGCTGCAGGCCATATAGGTCCGCACCGGATAAGTTTTAATGCCCAGATGCGTGGCCAGACTCAGGGTGTTTTTCCACAGATAGGGATTCATCACACGTAAAGGTGCGTCAATCAGGCCCCCTTCAAATTCAAGGCTATGACTGTCCATGCCGCGACCTGGAAGTGCTTCAAAAATCGTGATGTGATGCCCTGCGTCCTGGAGAATTCTGGCTGTAGC
Organism: Acinetobacter lwoffii; assembly: GCF_024129355.1. GTDB lineage: Bacteria > Pseudomonadota > Gammaproteobacteria > Pseudomonadales > Moraxellaceae > Acinetobacter > Acinetobacter lwoffii_I. The sequence goes on from NZ_JAMXXP010000004.1 coordinate 49,620, forward strand.
CAGTCCGGCCATGCCACTACCAATTACTGCGATATCCAAACTGATCATCCGTCATTGAAAAACTACAGAAATTATGTACCATGCGCCAATCAAACAGGTTATTAAAATCTTCCAGAATATATGTTTTTCGTAAAGGCCTTTTTGTTCAATTTCACCTGCTTTTTATTCATTTTTCTGCCTTAGTTAAAATTCCATCAAATCTAAGATTTTATTCATATTTTTATCTAAAAACTTGAAAATTCGCTTTAAAAACAAATAATTTAATTAACCATTTTTATAATCCTTGGTTGACAAATACTTTTTAAATACCTATGATTCGCAGCATAAGAAAACCATAAATTCATCCGGTTCCATTCAGATGCGTTTATGCGAAAATTGTTTAAAACGACAAGAAACTACAGCGCCTTATAAAATAAAAGCCTCTGCGAAAGCAGAGGCTTCTTTGTTTTCAGGCCTAGTCAATCATGCAGCAGGGTATTGCGCTTACTTGATTGCCTCGCATAAGCCGCTTAAAAAGCATAGAGTGCAATTCCTCAATTCTCATTTTGTTCTCAAATAGAAATCAAATGGCATGATGTTTTTGTCTAGAATTCATAAATCTCTAAACTAAAAAAATAAAAAATCCAGCAACTTGTGCTGGATTTTTTGCTTCAAAGAAGTAGGTTTGAATTAGATTTTACCCACCAGGTCGATTGACGGCGCTAGCGTTGCTTCACCTTCTTTCCATTTTGCCGGACAAACTTCACCTGGGTGCGCATGTACATATTGTGCAGCTTTCACTTTACGAAGAAGCTCTTGTGCATCACGGCCGATACCACCCGCGTTGATTTCAATAATCTGGATTTTACCTTCTGGATCAATCACGAAAGTACCCCGATCTGCCAGACCTTCTGCTTCAATCAGTACTTCAAAGTTTTTAGACAAAGTCCAGGTTGGATCACCAATCAATGGATACTGGATTTTACCAATCACGTCAGAAGTATCATGCCAAGCTTTATGGGTGAAATGAGTATCGGTAGACACGCCATAGATTTCTACACCCATTTTCTGGAATTCAGCATACTGATCAGCAAGATCGCCTAATTCAGTTGGACAAACAAAGGTGAAATCTGCAGGATAGAAAAACACCACTGACCATTTACCTTTCAGGTCTTGCTCAGAAACTTCGATGAACTGACCATTGTGGTAAGCAGTTGCATTGAATGGTTTGATTTCAGTATTGATTAAACTCATGAGATATTTCCTCTGGCTTATTTCTGGGATTGCTTATCTTGTGAAGCTAGAATACGAAAAATTTCAAAATAGGTAAAACCGCAAGTTTTTATAAAAATGATCGCTTTTTTAGATCATAAATTTCTATCAGTATTGTTCATCTTATTTATTTTCTCGATGTAGAGCTGTTCTGATCAAAATAACGCCATGCTTTAACACTTCTTAATATTTTAATAAATCATGGGCTTATACAAACTTAATACCAATCTTCAAGACATAAAAAACCCACCGTATTCAGGTGGGTTTTAATGATGATTTACCTTTTTGACCTACATCTCAAAATGGTAAGTCATCATCTAGATCTGCTGCAGGTGCTGCTGTTGGAGCAGGTGCAGATTTTGGCGCAAAACCACTCGGGTTATTGTTGCCATAACCGCCGCCCTGGTTGTTGTTAAAACCGCCTTGCTGTGGTGCTGAACCATAACCTGATTGCGGGTTATTGCCATAACCACCCTGGTTGTTGTTCGCCTGATTATTGTTATTAAAGCGTGGCTGGTTAAAGCTGCTCTCGCCCTGATCATTTTGAGGACGGCTAGAGTCTAACATCTGCATTTGTTCACCACGAATTTCCGTCGTATAGCGCTCCTGACCATTCTGGTCAGTCCACTGACGGGTACGTAATGAACCTTCAATATATACTTTTGAGCCTTTACGAAGATATTGCTGTGCAATTTCACCTAAACGGTTATGCAACACGATACGGTGCCATTCCGTTTGTTCTTTACGTTCACCGGTACTTTTATCTGTCCACGAATCGCTGGTTGCGATCGAGAATTGAGTGAGAGAGCCACCATTTGCAAAAGTTTTGGTTTCCGGATCTTTACCCAAAGTACCCACTAAAATAACTTTATTTACACCACGCATTTGCCGTTTACTTCCTATATATTTCTGTATTTTACTTTATAAGAGTTATGCTTAAATGGCTACCTCTTTACCCAACAAGTGCGTTAATTGTTGTCGCGAAGCATCATCAATCTGCTGTTTATCGACTTTTACATAGGCAACTTGCTGTTCAGACATCACCACGACCTCTTCAATACCACGAATCGCCAAAAGCTGAGAAGTCCATTCGTCAGTTTGTCTGCTTTCCGGCAAACGCAACACCAGCGATGACAGATAGCGTGGCTGTGCCAGCCCAAAACTCATCAGCAGCCAGATTATCGCAATCCCTGTCAGGATACTCCAGCCCATCGAGGTATTGTTCAGCAGTAATAATTGTCCGCCAATCATACCGCCAAAGAACGCCCCTAAAAACTGGCTGCTGGCATTTATGCCCATTGCGGTGGCTTTGGACTGGATCGGTGCCGCTTTCGACAACCAGGACGGCAACAAGGCTTCCATCACATTAAAAGCAATAAAGAACAGCCCTAGACCAATCAGCAAGACATATTTGGATTCAAAACCAAATGCCATCACCATTAGGCCCAGAATAATGCCAGTAATGGCCACCAGAAAAATCGCGCGCATTTTGTGGTATTTTTCTGCCAGGATAATACTTGGAAAAGCAAAAAACAGGCTCAGCACCAACAGCGGCAAATATACCCAGCCATGACTGGACAGTGGCAGATCAGCAAATTCGATCAGCTGCGAAGGTACATAGATAAACATCGCGGTGAGCAATAAATGCAGGGTAAAAACCGACACATGCAGACGATTCAGATCTCCGATTTTGATTACCTGTTTCAACTGTGCCAGATAGCCTTGCTGAAAGTTTTGATGATGCCGCGTGACCTTAGGCACCATCAACAGCATGGCAATCGCCGCCAGGCCCATCACCGTAGTCACCCAGAATAATCCCGAGATGCCCACCAGACCCGTTAGCCAAGGCCCAAGACTAAAGGCCACCACAAAAGACAGGCCGATACTCATGCCCATCATTGCCATGGCTTTCATGCGGTTTTCTTCACGGGTGACATCTGCCAGCAGCGCCATCACCACAGCAGATACTGCACCACCACCGGCGATCGCTCGGCCAATAATCACGCCATAAATGGTGTCCGACATGGCCGCAATCGCACCGCCCAGCGCAAATAAGAGCAGCCCCAAAACCACCAGTGGCTTACGGCTATAACGGTCCGCAATCAGGCTGAATGGAATCTGTAACAGGGCCTGGGTCAGACCATAGACCCCGACCGCCAAACCGATCAGTGCAGGCGTCGCATATTGATATGCCTGCCCTGCCACAGAAAACACCGGGATAATCATAAACAACCCCAGCATGCGCAGTGCAAAAATACTGCTCAGGGCAAAGGTTGAACGACGTTCTAAAGCATTCATCATAAATTATGGCGATTGGGTTAATTAATCTGGAGCCCAGATTATAGGACATTCAGCTCATTAATAAGACATGAATTTTACTTGAAATAAAGATGATGCCAATCTAAAAACAAAAAAAGCGCAGCCGGAGCTACGCTTTCATTCAGGGACAGTGCTTTATTTGTCTAAAGCTGCCTGACGTTTCTTGTACTGAATCGAGGCGAATACTGCCCAGACAATAAAAGCCACACCGATCAGACCGGTCACCACTTCTGGTACATGCAGACCGGTTCCGCTGGCAATCATAATGAAAGCCAGTGCACCGATGGCATAATGCGCACCATGTTCCAGGTAGATATAGGCATCCAATGTGCCCTGCTCAACCAGATAAATCGTCATTGAACGGACAAAGATCGCACCAATTGCCAGACCCAGCATGATGATGACCACGTCTGAGGTAATCGCAAAGGCACCGATCACGCCATCAAAACTGAAAGAGGCATCCAGGACTTCTAGATAGAGGAAACCACCAATACCGGCTTTCACTACACCCGTCGGTACGCCATTTTCATCATGACGAACTGCATTGCCATTTTCATCCACTTCAGGTTCACCACCGAGCATATGACTCAGCACCTGCACCCCGATATAAATCACAATACCCCAGATTCCGGCCATGGTCACGACCAGACGCTTGGCTTCACCGACATTGGCTGCCATGATTAACAAGGCCACCAGTGCAATAAAGACCGACATCGCCGGAACACTGGCCAGGTTGGATAAACGGCGTTCTACTCGTCTGAACCAGTGGGTATCCTTTTCTTCATCCAGGAAGAAGTTCAGGAATACCATCAACAGGAAAGCACCACCAAAAGCAGCAATCTCAGGATGATGTGCCATTAAACGTGCTGAATATTCTTTCGGATCATTCAGGGCCAGACGTACCACTTCCATAAAGCCCAGGTCTGCAGTCACTGCAACAATGACCACTGGGAAGATCAAACGCATCCCGAAAACTGCAATCAGAATACCGACTGTCAGGAACAGCATTTTCCAAAAATGATCCCAACCCCGTAGGACTGAGGCATTAACAACCGCGTTATCAAAGGACAACGACACTTCCATAATCGCTAAAATAGCGGTGATGGTTAGCGCTGTGAGCATGGTTTGCAGGCCTGCGTCAGGACCATGGGTATAACCCCAATACGCAGACAAACCAAGACACACGATCGAAAATGCAATCGAGAAACCAAAATGTTTCAACATACACAACGACCTTGGATAAATTAAATAAATGTATGGCTGCGAAAGAGCAGCAATACGAATAGGAAAAGTTAAGCTAATTATGAAACTTTTAGCGCATAAACCAAAGCACTTCCTGAGCCGTTTTATCTTATTTTCTGTTTTTAAAATTTGCCGATCTTTTAAACAGCCCGATCTTTGCTATAGTGCCGCATGGTTTAACTTGAACTGCGAAGGATTTTCAGCATGAGTTTTTCACAAGAGGTATGGCAACGTAATCTCACACTTTATCAGAAGACCCTGGCCCTGCCCTTTAATCAGCAACTGGCACAAGGTACTTTAAGCCGTGAAGCCTTTAGTCATTATGTGATTCAGGATGCGCATTATTTACTGGCCTATGGCCGTGCACTGGCCGTGTGTGCCGCTAAAGCTTTTGAAGCGGACGATGTAATCCAGTTTGCCGAGGCAGCCAAAATTGCGATTGTGGTGGAACGTAGCCTGCATGATGGCTTTATGCAAGATTTTGGCATTAGCAAAGAGCAATTTGAGCAGACACCGTTGACGCTGGCATGTCATCACTATACTTCTTATCTGACTTCGACCGCCTGGTCAGAAAGCTACCCGGTGGTGCTAGCCTCGTTGCTGCCTTGTTTCTGGATTTATGCCGAAGTTGGTAAAGATATTGTCGACAACTCTGCGCCGAATAATCCGTATCAAGCCTGGGTGGATACCTATTCAGGAGAGGAATTCCACACTGCGGTGCGGAATGTGATTGCGACCGTTGACCGTGTTGCGGCGCGTGTTGATGCCGATACACTAGAAAAAATGCATGCAGCTTATACGCATGCGGCCCGTCTGGAATGGTTGTTCTGGGACAGTGCCTTTGAGCAACGCCAGTGGCCTGGTCTGGATGAATAAGACGGACGAATAAAAAAAGCCCTGTTTAAGATAGGGCTTTTTGGTTATAGCTGATCAAAAAATTTCTACTGTCATAAACCGATCATAAAAACGGCTTAGTCTGAAAAAACAAGGATAGAACGGGCCACTACGCTAGACCTAGCTATAAGCCCAAAATTGCCGCACAATAATTGAGAATAATTATCAATTAATAAATTCAATCCCGGAAAGAGGCAGACAATATGGACACTTTAGGCACCGAAGCGATTCGGGCATTTTTTACCCTGCAATGTTGCTGGTTCAACAATGAAGAAATCTATCTGGAACAAGGCTGTCTAGATTGTAGCTCGGCAGCCACTTATCTGATTTACCATACCAACACGCATATCCAGAAACATCTGCTGAAATTTATTGAAAAGTATCGCTGTCATCAGGCATGCCGTAACGATTTGCTCGACCTGGATTTTTTCCGAAAAGACTATGAGGACTTTCTGCACATTCTGGAAAATGAAGTCAATTTTTATGCACGTCTGCATCATGATGTGCTACGTGACCGCTGTTTTGAAGAGATTGAGTCTATCTTTGAACGCCGTTATGCAGCGGCTTGTTAAGTATTTACCTTGTACATGATGATTGTGAATATTTAAATGATCTGCTGTTGTGTTTCTTAATGTTGTGATGAATTGACCAATCACCGACATAACTTGACGTTTAAAATACTTTTATTTGCACTTGAACATTTTTCATTCGGTATCATATAAGGGTTTTTGATGAATATTCTAGGATCCTTGCATGAGCCAAAGCCACATCCGTATTCGAGGCGCACGTACCCATAACCTGAAAAATGTGAACCTTGATATACCACGCGACAAGTTTGTGGTGATTACGGGACTGTCTGGTTCAGGTAAGTCCTCGCTTGCCTTTGACACCTTATATGCCGAAGGTCAGCGCCGTTATGTGGAATCGCTGTCTGCCTATGCCCGCCAGTTCCTTTCCCAGATGGAAAAGCCAGAAGTCGATTCGATTGAGGGCTTGAGTCCAGCCATCGCCATCGAGCAGAAATCGACCAGTCATAACCCACGCTCTACCGTAGGAACCATTACCGAAATTTATGACTATTTACGTCTACTGTATGCGCGTGTCGGTACACCGTTCTGTCCTGAACATGACTTGCCGATGGTGGCACAAACGGTCACTGAAATGGTCGATGCCGTTAAAGCACTGGAAGAAGGCACTGCACTGTTATTGTTAGCACCGGTTGTGCGTGAGCGTAAAGGTGAATACACGGCGCTGTTTGAACAGCTACAGAGTCAGGGTTTTGTCCGCGCCCGCGTCGATGGCGAGATCATGGAAATTGATCCGCCACCAGAACTGGACAAAAAGAAAAAACATACCATTGAAGTGGTAGTCGATCGTTTTAAAGTGCGTGATGATCTGGGCAACCGTATTGCCGAAAGTTTTGAAACGGCGCTGCGTCTTGGTGGTGATATTGCGATTTTATCCTGGATGAAGGGCGAGCATAACGATCGCGTATTTTCAGCCAAGCACTCCTGCCCGCAATGTGACCGCGCGGTGGCTGAACTGGAACCGCGTTTATTTTCGTTCAACAACCCTTTTGGCGCCTGTCCGGTCTGTGATGGTCTGGGGACCCGCAGCCATTTCAGTGCCGACAAACTGATTCCCAATCCTGAAGTCAGTGTCAGTCAAGGCGCGATTCGTGGCTGGGACCGTCAGCGTCCTTACTATTACAGCATGATCCAGAAAGTCGCCGAGCATTTTGGTTTTTCTCTGGAAACTCCATGGAATGAACTGGATGCTGACACCAAGAAAAAATTTCTGTACGGCACTGGCAAAGAAAAAATTGATCTAAGTTATATCGATGAACGTGGCCGACGTCATAATCGGGTCATTCCTTTTGAAGGAATTTTGCCGCATCTGGAACGCCGTTATCGTGAAACTGAAAGTAATTATGTCCGTGATGATCTGGCGCAGTATTTATCCAATGCTGCCTGTGATGCCTGTGATGGTTCACGTCTGAATGAAATTTCGCGTAATGTGAAAATTCTGGACAAGACCATTGCCGATATTACCCGTATGTCGATTGGCGATGCTGAAAGCTATTATCAAGACATTCATCTGGAAGGTGCCCGTGGAGAAATTGCCGACAAGATTTTCAAGGAAATCCGTGAACGTCTGCACTTTCTGGTTTCGGTCGGCCTGAATTATCTCAGCCTGTCCCGTTCTGCCGAAACTTTATCTGGTGGTGAAGCGCAGCGAATCCGTCTGGCCTCACAGATCGGTGCCGGTTTGATGGGCGTCATGTATGTGCTGGATGAGCCGTCAATTGGTCTGCATCAGCGTGATAACGACCGTCTGCTGCAAACCCTGATCCGTCTGCGTGATCTGGGCAATACCGTGCTGGTGGTCGAGCATGATGAAGATGCGATTCGTGCCGCCGATCATATTATTGATATCGGTCCGGGTGCCGGTGTGCATGGTGGGCATGTGATTGCCGAAGGAACGTATGATGAAATTCTGGCCAATCCGGACTCGCTGACCGGAAAATATTTATCCGGAAAATTAAAAATTGAAGTGCCGAAAAAACGGATTCAACCGCCTAAGCCTAAAGAACAGATCAAGCTAATGGGAGCATCCGGGCATAACCTGAAAAAAGTCGATCTGACCATTCCTTTAGGTATTATGACCTGTGTTACCGGGGTGTCCGGTTCAGGTAAATCGACCTTGATTAACCGGACTTTGTTACCTTTGGCGGCGACCCAGCTCAATGGTTCCACCACTTTAACTTCGGAGAAGTTTGAATCGATTGATGGTTTACAGTTCCTCGACAAAGTGGTGGATATTGACCAGAGTCCGATTGGACGTACCCCACGTTCCAATCCGGCGACTTATACCGGCCTATTTACCCCGATTCGTGAACTGTTTTCACAGACGCAAGAAGCCAAGGCACGCGGTTATGCTGCCGGTCGTTTCTCGTTTAACGTGAAAGGTGGCCGCTGTGAAGCCTGTGAAGGTGACGGCATGATCAAGGTAGCGATGCACTTCCTACCGGATATGTATGTGCCATGTGATGCCTGTCATGGCAAACGCTATAATCGTGAAACGCTGGAAGTAAACTATAAGGGCAAGAATATTTCCGATGTCTTGCAGATGACCGTTGAAGATGCCATGCATTTCTTCGATGCGATTCCGGTGATTCACCGTCGTCTGGAAACATTACATCAGGTCGGTTTGGGCTATATACGTCTGGGTCAGTCTGCGACCACTCTTTCTGGTGGTGAAGCACAGCGGGTCAAACTGGCGCGTGAGCTGGCCAAACGCGATACCGGTCAAACCCTGTATATTCTGGATGAACCGACTACAGGTCTGCATTTCCATGATATTGCCAAACTGCTGGATATCCTGCATCAGCTCCGTAACAAGGGCAATACCATCGTGGTGATTGAGCATAATTTGGATGTGATTAAAACTGCTGACTGGGTGGTGGACTTAGGTCCTGAAGGTGGTTCGGGTGGCGGTATGATTGTCGCGGAAGGTACGCCTGAACAGGTCGTGAAAGTCAAAGCTTCACATACGGGTAAATTCTTGAAGCCGTTGTTGAAGTGATTTAATTTTTTAAATCCTCCCCAACCCTCCTTTGAAAAAGGAGGGGGCTTTTCTCTTTATCTGGCGTCATATAGGACTTAGGGTTAGGGGAGATTTTATCCACCCAATAAGTATGATAAAACGGTGAATCATTCACCGTTTTTTTATTTAGGAAAAATATGCGGTTTTCGGAACGGAATGGATATAAGCCTATTCGTAGTATTATTCAAAAAGAAAGTATGGATGAACGTCTAAGAGTTAGTCTTTGGAATGTATTGCATGAATGTTTATGGGAGAGAGCTTTCAGCAATCAAGAGTCTTTTTGCACTTTAGACTCACATCTCGGTAAGCTTATAAAATCGTATTGGTCAACCTTCTTTCAATTACCTTTAGACCTTATACCAGAAGAATTTGAAGAAGCATTACAACAAATTAGAAAATATTTTTTCAATTTCAAATGGTATGAAACTTATGATTTTATTGAAAATACAATAGAATATTATCCAACATGGTATGTATCGCCTAACTTCAAATTTATAGATGATCTAAACAATGTTTTAGAACGAGAAAACAGCGCTTATAGAATAATTAATGAGCATGTTATTGAAATTACATCTGAACAAGAAATTCAATCCATCGAAACTGCTTTAGAAAATACAAATCAATATTTAGGTGTTCAACAACATTTAAATCAAGCTTTAAAACTGATGTCAGATCGTCAAAAGCCTGACTATCGAAATTCAATTAAAGAATCTGTTTCGGCATTAGAAGGTATGTGTCAAAAAATATTAAAGAAGGACAAAGTAACTTTAGGTGATGCAATTGGTCAAATTGAAAAACAATATCCAATACATCCTGCATTAAAAGCCAGTATTAAATCTTTATATGGTTATACATCCGATGCAGATGGTATTCGCCATGCAATGTTAGACGAATCAAATCTTTCTTATATCGATGCAAAATTTATGCTTGTTGCCTGCACAAATTTTATTAACTATCTGATCGACAAAACCAGAGATCATCCAAATTAGATCACATGACTGGCGACATGGATGTCGCCCGTTCGACTGTGCTAAAGGGACTTAGCATCAGTCGAACAAATGCATTTTGCTACTTTTGTGCAGTTCAAAAGTAGAGAAAACAGTCTTTTGAACTAAACCTCTGCCACCGCATTACGTCCTTTGGCCTTTGCTGCAAACAAAGCATCATCTGCATTTGACAATAAAGCCATCCAGGACAAGGCACCAATGGCAACCCCAATACTGACCGAAATCTGAATCTCGTCTCCTGCTGCAGTCACAATATGACGCTCAGCCACTTCAGCCCGAATGTTATCGGCCACAATCAATGCCTGCTGCATCTGGATATTTTCAATCAGCACCAGAAATTCATCCCCCCCATAACGTACCAGCAAATTTGTAGCACGGACATTGGCCTTTAAACGCTCGGCCACCAGCTGAATCACCTGATCGCCAATAATATGCCCATATTGATCATTCACCTGTTTAAAATGATCAATATCAATAATCATCAAACAGGTTTGGCTCAATTGACCCGGCTGATTTTCCATAAAACGAATATATTCTTCTAGCGCGAAACGGTTGGATAATCCGGTCAAAGAATCGGAATGGGCAATATTCTTTAAACGGAACTCTAGCGCATCACGTTCTTGCAACATCTGTTGCAATTTCTGAATGGCAGCGAATAAAGAATCAGAATGATTCACTTCACGCAGCCGCATATCAATTTTCTGACGACCCAAGTTTTTAGACAAACTCAACAACATGCGGCGTGCCTGAATTAGCGGCAGAAAAACCTGTTTACGTGCAAAAATCATGGTTGAAATCGCGGTCAGCAATGAAATCAGCGATACCAACACGCTCCAGATCAAACGCTGCATATTGCTGTTCATCTCTTGAATAGCAGCATCTCTGCTATATTGCAGCAGGTAAGTTTGCAGGTCTACCACAGTCGCAAATTTATCTACGATCGCTTCAGTCAGCTCTGTTCCGCTCAAACGGTAGTCACGTTGCTCCAGACTGTCACTGATCAGCTCACTCACAATCGATAAGCCTTGCTGAATAAACTCGGTTTCTACCCGTCGATGTAAACGAATGAATTCCTCAGTCTTATCTTTAACAGGTTGAATGGTATCAATCAAGGCCCACAAATAACGCACCTGATGTTGGGTCTGTAAAGAGCGGGTAATATTTTCAGTGGGAAGCGGAGCTTCAAAAGTCACATGCGCCATGATAGACGAGGCCACACGACCGGCCTGATCACGTAAATCAGATAAAAATAGAATCTGGCTAATATAGTTATTCAGAGGGGTCGATGAGCTATCTGAAGCCACCGCCACGTCACGCAAAAGTTCACGGCAACTTTCCCAGGCAGCAAACATCGCCAGAATCGCCTGATCAAGTTCTTGTGCACTACGTTGCTGACGTGGCATCCGGGTATAGGCATCAACCTGTGCACGCCCTTTTTTCAAACTATTCTCAAGCTGTGAAAGTTGCTGACTCAGGTTGTTAAAACCGACCTCCGTCAAGACATCAGCCGTCTGGGAGAGCTGCCGATCCACCTGTTGACGGTAGCTGATTAACTCTTGCTGATGCTGGGCAAATTCCTGCACCGAACTGGACATGGCCTTATTGGCAGGCGCACGCTCACGCGAAATTTTATTTGCCAGGTCAGCGACCTGCTGCAATGCATTCAATTGTTGATAGGTTTGTCTGGATTTTAAATAACTTTGACTGCTACTCACAATTAAGGGAATACAGATACAAAGTAAACATAAAATAATAATCGACATCGACCAGTACAAACGTTTACTGATCCACTCAGAGCGTAAGGTATTCATGCTGTTGTATTACGCCCCAATATGACAAGCAAAGCTAAATAGATTGATTATTATACAAATAAAACAGGATGGTCTTAAAGCCTTTAGTCTTACTTCACTTATGTTTTTAATGAATTTTTATCATCTATTATTTTCAGATACTTAAGTTAGTTCATTTGAAACTTTAATGCAGGGTTTCATAACCACAATTCCCTATAAAGTCTTACAAAAGCAAGGGAATTTAAGCAGCTAAAAAATATAAAAACTTGCTTTCTGCACTATTTACACCTGCAACAAATAGGTGCATAATGCACCGCATTAGGGCGAGTTAAATTATTCCTCAGCAGATATTTTAGTTTACCCGCAAATTTTGGCGAAAAAACCCCGATTTTCTATGAAAATTGGGGTTTTTTTTAGCTATTGAATTTTAGACCTACATTTTTACTTTTTAATATGCACTATTTTGGTGCTTAAAATTATTATAATATTTCTTCTTATGATCTTTTTAATTAAAGGTTTTTCAGAAACGGAATGATCCGAAATAAAAAATACTGGACAAAAAAAAGCCCAACCTTGGGGAAAGCTGGGCGATAAAACAAAAAATTGTGGAGAATCAGGCTAAATCACTATAAAAGTGTGAACTCTAACTTGATTTTCATATTATGTAAAATTCCCCTCAAAATGTAAAGCCGATTGCTCCAGTCAAGATTATAAAACATGCCCATTTAGCTCAAAAAACAGACACCTATTCTAAGATCCAAGCTGATGATGCTTTAAAATCAAGCAATCCAATCAAAGACCTGATGCGCCAGACATTTTGCACTTCTTGACACATTTATGAATTAACTCACCCATTATTAATTATTTTAATAGATAAATATATTATAATTAATCGTATTAATTGATTAAAATAACAACATAATTTCTCCTTAATCTTTAGTCCCGATTCTATATTTAAAGTCTAGATTTTTGTTATACAAGAGTTTTTATATAAAATAGCTTCGGAGCCTAATACTTAAATTTTACACAAAATTAATACAATGATTTAGCTTAAAAAAATAGCGATTTCGAATTGGATTGACTTAGTAAATTGTTACAATACAATATGTTCAAAAGTTGTACACATCTTGTAACAAAACGGTAAATATCATGAAAAAACTCGGTTTAGCCACTGCTTTATTATTAGCCATGACCGGTGCTCAAGCATATCAATTTGAAGTTCAAGGTCAATCAGAGTTCATCGACAACACTGCAAATGAACAAGACTTCACTGGTGCAGTTCAAGGTACTTACTACTTCAACAATGTTGATGCTTCTAAAGGTCCTTTAGCTGAAGCTGCTTTTTTAAACCAAGCATCTAATGTTTCTGCTGCTTATACATACGGCGAAGACGGACAAGAATTTGGTGATCGCACTGTGCACCATACTTTCGGTGTAAAAGGTGAAGCGTATATCCCGACTAACGTTGTTCCTGCTTATGCAAGCGCTTCTTATAGCCATACCATCGCGGATAACAAAGCGGGCGACGTAGACGGCAATGGTGACCGTTATGCATTAGAACTAGGTGCATTACTAATCCCTAACTTCTTGGTTGCTGTGGGTTATACCAGCGTTGCTGACCAAACTTCTTATGATGCTTTCAACATGTTTAACAACGGTGTTGCTAAAGCTGCTCTTGAATCTGGCACAATCAATGAAGACCAAGACGCAATCACTGCCCGCACTAAATATGTAGGCGCGATTGACGGAACCAACATGTCAATCGGTTTTGAAAGTGGCCTGGTTTATGGTGAAGATACTGCCTACAACTTAGGTACAACTCTTTTCCTTAACCCACAGTTAAGCGTTGGCGCATCTTATATGGAATCTAGCTTTGCTGGTTCTCCAGACAAAGCTTGGGGCGCGAACGTAAACTACTTCATCACTCCTGCTGTTGCAGTTGGCGCATCTTATGTAAATGCAAATGCTGAAGGCCAAGCACTGGATACACAAACGATTGGTGTAAATGCCAAATTCCGTTTCTAATTTCTGATTAGATTCTGAATCAAAAAAGGACGCATATTGCGTCCTTTTTTATTGTTTTATGACTTCGTTTACTCAGGTGTACGTACCAGACTTAAGAAGTGCAAATGACGTTCATATTGGTCAATGATGTCCTGCAATAGATCTTCTTGCGTCCACTCCATCACATCATAACCCTGCCCACCTTCTCTTAAAAAGACTTCTGCCTGATAGGAATCTACGCTCGCATTCTCCAGTTCAGACATAAAGCTTGGACTTAAAGTCTGGGTGGCATTGACCTGATAGATAAAATTAATTTCATCCTGATGATCAACACGGAGCTGTATACCGTCTTCTAGCGGGCTAATCACCACGTGTAATCGGCGCCGTTTCAATTCACTTTGAAAGCTGAGAAATGCCTTATTCACTGTATTGTGAATATACTGCTGCACCTCTTCCTGAGTGTGCGGATAATGCATAATCAGGCCTAATCGCTGTTGCCAGCTGCGCGGATTCTGGATCGCACGCGGGGTAATCCGTGCGGCTTGCAGCGCATGCATTTTGGTAACATCCAGATGTAAGGCTTTGATTAATCCCCAGCACATCAGCAGCATAATGAAGGTAAATGGCAAGGCGCTCATGATCGTGGCCGATTGCAAGGCTTCTAAGCCACCCGCCAGCAAGAGGATGATGGCTAACAAAGCCATGAGCACGGTCCAGAATAGACGCTGCCAGGTCGGTGAATTTTCACTTTTTGCTGTCAGATAATCAGTCACCAATGCCCCTGAATCGGCAGAAGTCACAAAGAACAGCATCACTAGTAAAGTCGCAATGATACTGGTTACTGAGCTAAAAGGCAGATTAGCTAAAAATTCGAATAGAGCCACAGATGAATCACGCTGAACTGCTTCTAGCAAGCTGGTATTGGCTTCATGCATAATGCTATACAGCGCGGCATTGCCCATAAAACCCATCCAGATCAGGGTAAATCCGGTCGGAATCAGCAATACACCCACGATAAATTCACGAATACTGCGCCCTTCCGAGACCCGGGCAATGAACATCCCGACAAATGGCGACCAGGAAATCCACCAGGCCCAGTACATGATGGTCCAGCCGCCAATCCAGCCACTTGGCTGATAGGCATACAGATTAAAGGTCATGCTAAACAGATTAGAGACATACTGGCCGGCATTCTGAATAGTCGTCTGTAACAGATAAATACTCGGACCTGCCACAAAGACAAAGATCAGCAACAGCAGTGCAAGCACCAAATTTAGTTCAGATAAACGTTTAATTCCTTTATCTAATCCAAAAAATACGGAAGTCGCTGCCATGGTACTCACGACAATGATCAGAATCACCTGAGTGCTAGGTGCCTGTTCAACACCAAACAGGTAATTCAAGCCTGAATTGATCTGTGTGACCCCAAAACCCAGTGTGGTGGCCACACCAAATACCGTACCAATGGTGGCAAAGGTATCTACGCCATCTCCAATCGGACCATAGATCTTTTGACCAATCAGCGGATATAAGGCCGAACGGATTTTTAAAGGCAATTGATGCCGGTAAGCAAAATAAGCTAGCGATAGGCCAACCAGCGTATAAATGGCCCAGGCATGTAAGCCCCAGTGGAAAAAGGTGACCCGCATAGATTGTTGTGCAGCCAGTACAGTTTCCGGTTCACCGGCAGGTGGCGTAACATAATGCATCACCGGTTCGGCCACACCAAAGAACATCAGGCCAATCCCCATGCCTGCGGTGAATAACATCGCAAACCAGGAGGCACTGCTATATTTCGGTTGACTATGCTCGGGCCCCAGTTTGATTTTGCCCATATCCGACAGGGCAATATAAGCCAGAAGGATGATAAATATCGCCACCGACAATACATAGAACCAGCTAAAGGACGTGGTAATCCACTGGTTCAGTTGCTGGGTAAAAACTGAAAAAGCATCGGGTGCAAATACGACCAACGCTAAAAATATCGCAATAATGGCGACAGTACTGATAAAAACATTTGGATTGATATTGGCAAAACAGGATGGTTTTGTGGAAGGCATACATCCTCCATTTTTTAAAAATTGGATCGACAAACAGCGTCAAATAATTATTGGTAAGGTCAAAATGATCAGACAGATTCAGTCTATGGGAGCTAGATCTCCTGCTATTTTAGGATGTGACACAAAATAAAGCCGTTAAGTTACTGTAACAAATACAATAAAAGGATGAGTCTCATTGCCCAGGCGGGTTTTCTCTATTTTTCACGTTCTTTTTATGCGGTAGACGTGCGATATATTGCAAGGCAATTAAGCGGGATACAATCAGCGCCAGATACATCACCCCGACAAACATCTGGATAATGGCTAGCATCCGTGCGACCGGACTGACCGGCATGATATCAGACAGTCCTGTTGCAGATTGCACACTGAAACTAAGAAAAATCAGATCCAGCCAGGGTTGATAGGCTTGCAGATCGGGGTCTGAAAAGCTGTACGGCACCAGCAGCTGACAGATACTGTAGAGGAAGGCAAAGCCCCAGGCCAGCAAGGTAAATACTGCGCCAGCGGCAAAGAGTTCATCCTTGGTAAGATAACGGTCATGAAACATATAACGCAGTAGGCCATAGGCTGCACTAAAATAAGCACCAGCTTCAAACAGGTGGGCGGTGACATGGATCCAGGTATAACGCAGTCCCAGCACAATCAGGGAGGAAAAGAGAATTGCGCCGGCGACAAAGCTGAGTCCTAAAATGGTAAACATCGGAGTCTGGCGAATGACTCTGGCAATCACCAGCAAAACCAGAACACCCAGTACCCAGGTTCCCGCCCGATAAGACATGCTTCCATAACTCAATACCGACAAGAGCAAGATCAGCAATTGCAGGCACAACAGCCATGCCGAAGGCAAATGGGTAAAGCTGTTCCAGAACTGCTGCAGAGATTGCTTCATAATGCCCTTCTTGTTGCTATTCTTGTTACTATCTTCATGTAGGGAATACATTGTTATTGTTAACAGCTTTTAACATAGCATGCTCAAAGCCACTTGCAGATATACGATTTGTATGAAAATTACTGAAATAACACTGCACAAATCCAGCCAGCTCAATGCAATACGGCATTTATCCTAAAGAAAAAACTTGATGATATCTCCATAAAAAAGCCCCTGACGGGGCTTTTTTAGCGTAGCGCAGATCTTAGTGATCCGATGCGCCTGAGATACCAATACCGGTTTGTGAGCGTACAAACTGCGCATCAAAGGCTTTGCGTTCTGCCTGAGCCTGTGCCGAATTATCCGTCACAGAGAACAACCAGCAGCACAAGAATGACAATGGCATCGCGAAGATTGCAGGACCATTGAACGGGTTCACTGGCGTATCAGAAATACCCAAAGTATCGACCCATACTGCTTTAGACAGCACAATCAAGGTTACTGCGGTTACCAGACCGGCAACACCACCAATAACTGCACCACGTGTCGTCAAACCTTTCCAGAACATAGACAATACTAGTACCGGGAAGTTGGCACATGCCGCAACCGAGAATGCCAGACCGACCATGAAGGCTACGTTTTGTTTCTCGAACAGAATCCCGAGAATCATCGCGAAGATCGCAAGACCTAAAGTCGCAATTTTAGACATACGTAGTTCAGATTCAGGCGTGGTTTGGCCTTTCTTCAACACGTTGGCATACAAGTCATGCGAAATTGCTGAAGCACCTGACAGGGTCAAACCAGCAACGACTGCAAGAATCGTGGCAAATGCAACTGCAGAAATGAAGCCCATGAACAGGTCGCCGCCCACTGCATCAGACAGGTGCACCGCCGCCATGTTATTACCACCCACCAGCTCCAGCTTGCCAGTCACAGCCATTTTCGCAACATCAAGGAATTGCGGGTTGTTCGATACATATAGAATCGCACCGAAACCAATGATGAAGGTTAATAGGTAGAAATAACCAATAAAACCTGTAGCAACTACGACTGATTTACGCGCTTCTTTGGCATCTTTTACCGTGAAGAAACGCATCAGGATATGTGGCAGACCTGCGGTACCAAACATCAATGCCAGACCTAAAGAAATCGCATCAATCGGATTAGACGCCAGACTACCCGGACCCATGATCTTGGTCGCATCTGCCAGGCTCAAGTCATGCACTTTTGAGTAGACACCAATCGCCTGTTCAAACATGTTGGTAAAGCTGAAGCCCACACCTTTCATAACCATGAATGCCATAAAGGTTGCACCAGACAGCAACATCACCGCCTTGATGATCTGTACCCAAGTGGTTGCCAACATACCGCCGAACATCACGTAGGCCATCATCAACAAGCCAACGATCACGACTGCAATGTTATAGTTCAGACCGAATAGAAGTTTGATCAGCTGACCTGCACCCACCATCTGTGCAATCAGATAGAACGCGACCACAACCAGTGAACTTAAAGCAGCCAAGGTACGTACCGGTTTTTCCTGTAGACGGAAAGACACTACGTCTGACAGGTTGTATTTACCCAAGTTACGCAGACGTTCTGCCACCAGGAACAATACGATCGGCCAACCGACCATAAAGCCCAGTGAATACAGCAAGCCATCAAAGCCTGACAGGAACACCATCGCGGAAATACCCAGGAATGATGCTGCTGACATATAGTCACCGGCAATCGCCAGGCCATTCTGGAAACCAGAAATACCGCCACCGGCCGTATAGAAATCTGTGGTGCTGGTGGTTTGTTTCGCTGCCCATTTGGTAATGAACAGTGTTGCACCGACGAAAATCACAAACATGATAATCGCGTGCCAGTTGGTCGCCTGCTGTTCTGCTGCACCCAGATCAGGACCAGCGAAAGCCATACCTGAGGCCATTGCAGTTGCAGCAAGAGCAATAAGAGAATTCCATTTCATCTTAGTGGTGTCCTTTTTCATGAGCAATCGCTTCGACTTCACGGATTGCTTCTTCAGTCAATTGATCAAGTTTGTTATTGGCAATGTAGGAATACACACCACACAAGATAAACGACAGGACAATGATACCCAGACCGAGTGGAATACCCCACGTAGTCACACCACCTGAAATTGAAGACAATAGAAATTCTTTGTTGTAACCAACCAGCAACATGAAACCCACATAGACAAATAGCATAATGCCGGTCAACGTCCAGCTGAGCATACTTTTCTTGCGGACCATTTCCTTGAATTTTGGATTTTGTAGAATACGATCTACTTGTACCTCATCCATAATTACTACTCCTGTAGCCCAACCTTGGGCTGCCTATTTTTTAATTCGAATTATCACTGTTGCAAGTTAACAATAATCGTAGGTGCTTGTAATTTAGACTTTGGTCGTTAAAAAATGATCAATTTAAACTGTAGCGTTCACGATGCGTTATCATAGCGGCATGCTCAGTACACATCAGGCTATATGAACAGTTGGCTCATCATAGGGGTACTCGCCCTCTATATCGCATTACTCTTTATCTGCGCTTTCTACGGGGAAAAACATGCCAGCCGGCTGAGTACCCGTGGGCGTATGCTATTGTTTAGTTTAACTTTAGGAGTGTACTGCTCCTCCTGGACCTTTTACGGCGCCACGGGTGCTGCGGTACGTGAAGGGATTATTTTCCTGCCGATCTATCTGGGTCCGCTACTCTTTGTTGCTGTCGGCTATGACATCTGGCGCCGTCTGGGACGGGTGAGACAGCATCATGCCATTTCTTCGATCGCTGACTTTGTCGCAGCACGCTATGGTAAAAGTGGTCCCCTCGCCTCGCTGGTAACCATTCTGGCGGTGGTAGCGATTGTGCCTTATCTGGCCTTGCAGTTACGTGCGATTGCCTTAAGTGCCGCCGTCATCCTGGAACCTTCCGCAGGTGTAACCGGCACGACCAATGGCGTGCTGTTTCTGACTGGGGTTCTGGCGATACTGGCGATGATGTTTGGTACCCGGCAGATTGCCAATACTGAACAGCATGGCGGGTTGATGCTGGCCGTGGCATTTGAGTCTTTTGTTAAACTTTTTGCCCTGTTGGCAGTTGCCTGTTTCTTTATGTTTGAAGCACCAGAAAATCTGGCACAGATCAGTAGCGATATCAGTACCACTTTTCATGATGTGCAACTGTTTGGCGTACCACAAAGTTTCTGGATTCAGACCTTGCTGGCGGCACTGGCCATTATCTGCCTGCCGCGCCAGTTCCATGTAGCGGTGGTTGAGCTGCGCGATGAAAAACATATCCGCGGTGCGCGGCGCTGGTTTGCGGTCTATTTGATTCTGACTACCCTGGCGATTATTCCCATTGCCAGCTGGGCGCTACATGCTGCACCACAATACCTGGCCATTCCGGATGTGGCGGTACTCTCTTTGCCACTCAGCTATAATCAGGACTGGCTCACTTTATTAGCCTTCTTGGGTGGTTTCTCTGCCTCTACCGGGATGCTGCTGGTGTCTTCCGTGGCACTGTCAATCATGCTCAGTAATGACCTGATCATGCCGGCGTTGTGGCGCTTAAAGCTGATTTCCCGGCATGACAAACGCTTGCCGCTGGTACTGAAATTTACCCGCAGGGTCTGTATTCTGGGCGTGATGTTGATGGGCTTCCTGTTCTTCAACTTCTTTAATGATATTGACCAGCTCTCGGTTTTTGGTCTGCTGGCATTTAGTGCGGTGGCACAATTCGCCCCTGCCCTGATCGGCGGCCTGTACTGGCGTGGCGGCAGTAAACAGGGTGTCTATGCCGGACTGTTGACCGGTTTTGCCTTGTGGGCTTATACCCTGCTGTTTCCGACCATTTTGCGCAGCCTACCCGAAGCCTATAGCAGCTTTAGCCAAAGCTTGCTGAATCAAGGTCCTTGTGGCTGGAACTGGTTAAGACCGGAAGCCCTGATTGGTTTTGAGTCTTTTGATCCGCTGACGCATGGAGTAGTCTGGGCACTGGGCTTAAATACCCTGCTGTATATCTGGATTTCCCGTATTTTCCGTCCGAGTATTGCCGAACAGATTCAGGCCGAAAGTTTCTTCTATTATGAAACCAAGCCACTACCCTCGCAGAGTCCTTCTACCGAGGTCAGCTATTCGCATCAGGATGTCGCCCGTTTAAAAGTTGGTGACCTGATTACCCTGGCCAAACGCATTACCGGCGAAGGCCCAACCACACGCGCTTTCCAGCAGTTTTGTACCCAAAACAGTGTTGAACTGAATGAAAACAGCAGTGCCAATGGCATGTGGTGGCGTTTCACTGAACAGTATCTGGCGGGGACTATCGGGGCAGCTTCAGCACGTACCCTGCTCACCACAGCCATGGTCAACAATGGCCTGGCCTTGGGTCAGGTCGCCAATATTCTCGATCAGGCCTCGCAATGGCAACGCTTTAATCAGAACCTGATCATGACCATGATTGATCACATGACCCAAGGGGTCAGCGTAGTCGATGAAAACATGTGTCTGGTCGCATGGAACAATCAGTATCTGAAACTGTTCGATTATCCGACCGATATTGTCTATGTCGGTTGTCCAATCGCAGACCTGATCCGTTATAACGCTGAACGTGGTGAATGTGGCCCTGGCTCGGTTGAAGAACATGTACGGAAACGGATTCACTGGATGCAGGTCGGCAGTGCCCATGAATTTGAACGGATTCGTAAAGATGGCCGCGTCATTCAGATGCGCGGCAATCCGATCGAAGGCGGCGGGTTCGTTACCACTTTCGCCGATATTACTGCCTTCCGTGAAAATGAAGCCGTGCTTGAAGCCCGCGTTCAGGACCGTACCCAGCAGCTGGCCGATGCATTGTCCGAGCAGCAACTGGCGCGTGAACAGGCCGATAAGGCCAATATGTCAAAAAGCCGCTTCATTGCAGCCGCCAGTCATGACCTGTTGCAGCCAATGCATGCCGCGCGCCTGTTCAGTACCGCACTCGAACAAAGCGTGCAGAATGATGAAGACCGCAAGACCTTACAACAACTGGATCGTGCTTTGCATGGTGCAGAAAGCATGTTGTCTGCCCTGCTGGATATTGCCCGACTGGAAGGCGGCACCATTCAGCCGAAACGTCAGGCTTATCCGCTGCATGACCTGCTCAGCGATCTGGAACTCCAGTTCAAATCCATCGCTGCACAGCGTGGTATCAAGTTCAGTGTGCATGATGCACAGTTCTGGATTGATACCGATCCACAATGGATTCGCCGCATTATCCAGAACTTTGTCAGCAATGCGTTGCGTTATACTGCCAGAGGTAAAGTGGTGGTCGGTGTATTACGTTCGAGCAGCAGACCGAATCATATCCGTATTGGCGTCTGGGATACTGGCCCGGGCATTGCCGAAGAACAGCGCATCAAACTGTTTCAGGAATTTGAACGTTGCGGCCACACCTCGCCTTGGGGTGAACAGGGTCTGGGCCTAGGTTTGGCGATCGTACAACGCATGACCAGCATGCTGGACTATCCGGTACATGTGTCTTCTGCGCTGGGTAAAGGTTCCTGCTTTATGATTGAAGTGCCTGTGATCGAAGCACCGAAAGTGGTCGCAGCACCGGTTCAGGCCGTACCTTTAAAGAGCAAAGCCTTTAAGATTCTATGTCTGGATAATGATGAAACCATTCTGGAAGGCATGTCGACCTTATTGACCAAATGGGGTTATCAGGTGTTTAAAGCCACTGAACCTGAACAAGCAGCCATGCTGATTCAGCAGGAAAATATTCAGGTCTGGCTGGTGGATCAACATCTGAATCAGGACAAGATCGGTCTGGATTTCATTCTGGAACATCGTTCGAAGGATATTCCGGTCGCATTGATTACCGCCGATTCCGATCCGGAATTGCCGCAACGTCTAAAAGAGCTAAACATTGTTCTGCTGAAAAAACCGCTAAAACCGGCCTCATTACGTTCATGGTTATCTGGACTGAAAATTTCCGACTCCTAAGTAGATAACGATCTGATCAATGCCCATTTCACACCCTGAAATGGGCATTTTTTATACTCAACTGCCACATAAACTTACCTAGCTTGCATAAAATTTATTCTAATGTGCTAAAAGCAGCAAATATGCCGAAAATACAGCTGAATAAATTGACCAAAATGCTCATTTTTTAATTCACTATGGCAAAAACTGACGAATGTATTAATGTACATGTGTACACTTAGTTACAATTAATTATCTTATTGTTTTTAATAAAAATTAAAGAGTAATTTTCCACTACTATAACTTTAGTCGTATTTTTATCCCTTGTACTTGGCTCTAAAAATAGAGGAATAAGAAACGATCAGTTCCCATCTCATGCAGCCTTAATTTTTTGGTCGCTGATCTATTTCTGCATATCGGAGTTCTTCACATGAACATAGATCAAAACCATGGCCTGAATCAGACCCAGCAGTTTCACCGTCAATATGGCGCCAATGCCTTATTGCCAAGCATTGACTGGGCACAGATCTTTAAATACAGCAAGCTGAATGATGCCCAGTATCAGGCACTGGAAACGCTGTATCAGAGTGCAGTCCCTCTGGCACTGCAAGTCTTTGATGAATTACATTTTGATGTCTTTGAACCTTATGCCTACAAGCCGCAAGGTCTGGGTCTATTTGAAAAGATTGCTGAACAGGAAGACAAGCTGATTCAGTCTTTAGAAGCTGAAACAGAGGATCTTCCGGCAAAGACCCGTCATCAGATCTGGAGCATGTTGCTGCGTGGTGGCGCGGTACTGGTCTTTAAGGCCTGGCTGGGTAAAGTCAAAAATGAAGAAGATTGTCTGGACACCAGCCAGTTTGATGAGCTGTCTGATCTGTTATTTATCAAAACCTGCCCACATGAACTGGCACAACGTTTACATGTCGATCCGAATACGCGCGACGAACATGTCTTCCTGATGTATGACAATGAAGTTTATCTGGATCGTTTTAACAGTCTGGAAACTGCAGCACTATTTGTCGATCTCGGTGTTTATGATGCGACTTTCCTGAGTCTGCGTGATGATCGCGTGGCGGAATATCTGAAATCGAAAGGTTATGTCACCGAAGAGCAGATTGACGAATTGCAATGTGCCTTAAATCCATTGTTTTGTGATGATTTCACCCGCAAGCAGGATTATATCGCCTAGCTGATTCAGGCCTTTGCACTCAATTTTTCAGATTTCACCCATAAAAAAAGACCTCCAAGGAGGTCTTTTTCAATTCGGCTATGCAGAACTTACATTTTGCGGTCTTCAATATTCAGTGCATTAATGGCCAATACCGCTTGTGTCCGGTTTTGTACTCCGAGTTTACGGAAGATTGCCGTCACATGCGCTTTAATCGTCGCTTCTGACACATCCAGTTCATAAGCGATCTGCTTGTTTAATAAACCTTCAGCCACCATCATCAATACCCGGAACTGTTGCGGCGTCAAAGACTGGATCCGTTCTGCCAAAGCCGTTTCATCGGCAGCACGCGGATCAAAATTCATATTGGCTGGCAGATTTGGTGGTAACCAGATTTCACCTTCCAGCACTTCACGAATCGCTTCACCGATATGGCTTGGGTGAGCAGATTTAGGAATATAGCCCATCGCACCATGCGCGATCGCACGCTGGATGATGCTGACTTCTTCATGTGCAGACACAACAATAATCGGTAAAGACGGATACTGTGCGCGGACATGCACCAGGGCAGAAAAGCCGGAAGCGCCCGGCAGGTTTAAATCCAGCAGCACAAGATCAGGCTCAGGGCCATTTTCTAGACGTTCATAAAATTCATTGACTGCCGCAGTTTCATGAATCTGGGCTTGTGGCAGGCTATAACGTACAGCTTGAATCAAGGCATGACGAAATAGTGGATGATCATCAACGATTAAAATATTCATAGGCAACGTGAGAGAGATCTTGGCACGGTAGCCCCTATTCTAACCACACAACCCAGTTAAGGATATGCAAGACACTACAATTTTTAAAATAATATGCAGTTTTTCTTCAAAATTGCCCATTTTTGCACTATTGCAATAATTGTTTAATTCTCATCACTTTTTTATATATCACTTATTCCTTACTAAAAAAGCTTATCTCTATTCAATATAAATATAAAAATCATTCACTTATCCACAAAACCCTCCTTAAAAATCAGGCCTTTGTCGTATATCGCAAAATCAGATAACTTTTCAGCTTTTCGTTATTTTACAGCCCTTCGCTGAATGAGGATTAATAGGGTCATTCCGAGATTACCCCTATTTTTCAGGTTCTAAATATGTCTAATTTTAATGCGCAAAAACCCTTAAATATTGTGGCCGTATCTGGCGGTTTAAATCATCCTTCAAAAACCGAAGCCTTGGTTCAGGCCATTCTGGATGAGCTGGGTGAAGCGACACCGATCAATGTGCATTTCATTAAATTTAGCGAAATTGGTTCGCTCTTGGGCGGTGCAATTTACCGCAATCAGTTGCCACAACGTGTTCAGGATGACCTGGCAGCAGTAGAAGCCGCAGATGCGCTGATTGTGGGCACTCCTGTGTACCGCGCTTCATTTACCGGCCTGTTCAAGCATTTCTTTGACTTTGTCGAGCAAACGGCGCTGGTCGATGTTCCGGTATTACTGGCAGCTTCTGGTGGCAGTGACCGTCATGCGCTGGTGCTTGAACATCAACTGCGTCCTTTATTCAGCTTCTTTCAGGCACAGACTTTACCGATTGGGGTCTATGCCACCGACCGCGATTTCACCCCTGAATATACCATTCACAGTGAATTGCTCCGCGACAGGATTACCCTGGCTGTGGCGCGTGCATTGCCGATTCTGGAATGGGCACCAGCCAAGGGACAACGTGCTGAAGTCATCAAAGAAAAAACCATTCAGGCGAGTCAAAATCTAGGCATTAACAAGCAAATTGAACAAGAAGAAGTGCTGCCTTCAGCAGCCGTGCCGAGCCTGGATGCCGCAGAATCGCGCTTACACAGCAAGAAAGCACCAAAGACTCAAGTGGCTTGAACAGAGCATTGCAGAGGGTGATGAATATGTCGAATGATAAAAATATCGTATTTGCCTATTGGGTGCCGAATGTCAGCGGTGGCTTGGTGGTCAGTAACATCGAGCAGCGCACTGACTGGAGTTATGACTATAACGTGTGTCTGGCACAAACCGCTGAACAGGCAGGCTTCGACTATGCTCTGACCCAGATCCGTTTTACCGCCGGCTATAATGCAGAAAACCAGCATGAATCCGTCAGCTTCAGTCATGGCATTCTGGCCAAAACAGAACGCCTGAAAGTCATTGCTGCGATTCTGCCGGGTCCATGGAAGCCAGCACTGGCTGCCAAACAACTGGCAACGATTGACCATCTGAGCAATGGCCGGATCGCGATCAATGTGGTCAGTGGCTGGTTCCGTGGTGAGTTTGATGCGATTGGTGAAGAATGGCCGGAACATGACGAGCGTTATGCCCGTTCGGAAGAGTTTATCCGTAGCCTGAAAGGGGTCTGGATCCAGAACAACTTTAATTTTGACGGTAAATATTATCAATTTAAAGACTATACCTTGAGTCCGAAACCACTACAAAAACCGCATATTGAAATCTTTCAGGGCGGCAGTTCCCGGGCAGCACGTGATATGGCATCCCGTGTATCTGACTGGTACTTTACCAATGGCAATACCCCGGAAGAACTGAAAAAACAGATCGATGATATTCGTGAAAAAGCCAAGGCCAACAACCACTCGGTGAAAATTGGTGTAAATGCCTTTGTGATTGCACGGGATAGCGAAGAAGAAGCCCAGGCCGTATTGCAGGAAATTATTAGCAAGGCCAATGTGCAGGCAGTGAAATCTTTTGGTGAAGCGACCCGTGAAGCCGGCGCAGCAAGTCAGGAAGGTGAAGGCAACTGGGCCAAATCCACCTTTGAAGATCTGGTGCAATACAATGACGGGTTCCGCACCAATCTGATCGGGACACCGCAGCAGATTGCTGAACGGATTATCGAGCTGAAAAAAGTGGGCGTTGATCTGATTCTGTCAGGCTTCCTGCACTTTATTGAAGAGGTTGAATATTTTGGCCAGAAGGTGCTGCCTTTGGTCCGTGAGCTTGAAGCACAACAGGCAACACCTGTGCAGCAAGAAGAAGCTGAGCCCGTATAATCATTCCAATAAATCTCAGCAGACTCACTCCCTCCCTCAAGGCTCGGCTTGGGGGATTTTTTTATGTGATAAAATTGTTGTCTGGCTAGGTTTGAGACCAGCAATTCCTTAAAATTCTGCACTAACGACTTTCCAAGAATTTTAATAATGCAACTGATCTGGTTTCGTCAAGACCTCCGCATTCATGATCATGCCGCGCTCTGGCATGCCACGCAGCAAGGACCCTGTTTTGCTCTCGTGGTTCTCTCTCCCGAACAATGGAAACTGCATCAGGATGCCCGGATTAAAATCGATTTTTATCTGCGCCGCCTCAGCATCTTAAAGCAGCAGTTAACGCAGCTGAATATTCCATTAATCATTTTAAATATTCCCTTATGGCAAGACCTGCCTGCCGAAATGCGAAGCCTGTGCCAAAAACTGCAGATTGATACGCTACATGCCAATATTGAAGTGGGCGTGAATGAACTGCAACGTGATGCACAGGTACAGCAGATGCTGGAACAGCAGCAGATCCGGGTCGAGCTGTATCATGATCGCAGCCTGTTTCCACTAACCAGTATCCGCAATCAGTCCAATCAACCCTATCAGGTCTATAGCGCATTCAAGAAAAAATGCTATGAGCGACTGATTCAGAATATACCGGGCTGCTATCCTGCCATTCAGCCTCAAGATCCGTTTGAATTACCAGACCAGCTGACCAGTTTTGATCTGCAAAAATTTGCGGCTGATTATTCTGTCGATCATGCTGCCCAGCTCTGGCCTGCAAAAGATCAAGCTGCCTTTGAGCTGCTCGATGATTTTATCGGGGAGAAAATGGCTCACTATAAAACTGAGCGAGATCTACCTGCAGTCGATGGTACCAGCCGCCTGTCACCATATCTGAATATCGGTATTCTCTCGATCCGTCAATGTATGCAGACCCTGTTTAAGGACGGATATTTCCAGATTGATAATATCGGTCAGCAGACTTGGCTAGATGAACTGCTCTGGCGCGAATTTTATCTGCATACCCTGTTTGATTTTCCCCGTGTATCCAGACATCGGCCTTTTAAGGAAAATACCGATAAAATCCAGTGGCGCAATGCACCAGATGATTTGGCTGCCTGGCAACAAGGACAAACCGGGATTCCGATTGTCGATGCTGGCATGCGGCAAATGCGAGCCATTGGCTGGATGCATAACCGGGTACGCATGATTACTGCAATGTTCCTGTGTAAAAACCTGCTGATAGACTGGCGCTTGGGAGAAAGCTGGTTTATGCAGTATCTGATTGATGGTGATCTGGCGGCGAACAATGGCGGTTGGCAATGGTGTGCTTCGACTGGCATGGATGCCGTACCCTATTTCCGGATTTTTAATCCGGTCAGCCAGTCACAGAAGTTTGATCCGAATGGGGATTATATTCGCCGCTGGGTGCCGGAACTGGGGCATCTGGATGCTAAATCTATTCATGAACCCTATGCCAAAAATCCGGATCTTGAACTGGATTATCCAAAACCGATCGTGGATTTAAAAGCCTCTCGTGTAAGAGCGATTGAAGCGTTTAAGCAAATTTAAAACCAAATTTTTCATCCCGAATAAAACAGCCTCCGATAAAGAGGCTGTTTTATTTTTAGATCAGGAATAAAAACTCGGATCAGGCATTTTTCCAGTCAGCACCCATTCCCCCACTTCCTGATATTTATAATCGATCGGATCATGCAAAGTCTGGGTGCGGACATTGCGCCAGAAACGGTCCAGATTGAGCTTGGCCGTGGTGGCCCGCGCACCCATCACCTGGAAAATATTCTGGGTAATATAGAGAGAGGTATTGGTTGCAGCAATTTTAGCTGTGGCAATGGCAACCGAGACTTCACCGCGCTGTTCGGCACTTAAATCATTCCCAAGCTCCCAGGCTGCCTGTAAACCCTGAACTGCTTTATCTGCGAGTAAGCGTACACCTTCTAGCTGTACATAGAACTCGGCAAAATGCTTCTGGGTAAAAGGATCATTCACTGCATCGTCTGCCAGTGATTTGGACCAGGCTTTTTGGGTCTGTACGCCCTGTCTGGCGATTTCAAATGCTCCTTCTGCCACGCCCAAAAACAGATGCACGAAAATCAGCTGGGCAATCAAAGGCCGTAGACTGGAATACGGCGTACTCAGTGGACCTGGATTTAACAGCAATTCATCTTCATGAATGTTGACCTGCTCAAAATGGCTGGTACCACTGTCGGTCTGGCGTTGGCCCATATTGTTCCAGTCACCCAGAAAACTCACACCCTCTCGCTGGGTCGGAATCACACCTATCAGCAATTTTCCGGCTTCGTTATAGCCCGAACACAACAACATATCTGAATCGATCGAACCCGAGCAGAAGCTTTTATCACCATGGAAAATATATTCGTTTTCTGAAACTTTTATGGCTGTGGTACGACGATCCAGTGGATTTAGAGTATTACCCCAAAACAGATTATTTTGGGCAGTCTGTTCAAACCACGCACCATATTGTTCAGGTTGAGAAAATAATTGAACGGTCGCAATCAGCAAATGGTGAAAGCCGTAGACATGGGCCAATGAACTGTCGACTTGGGCAATGGTCTGAATGGTGCTAAAAATAGTCTGCCAATCCGCCTCCTGACCGCCGTACTGCTTTGGAATGGACAGGCCAAGCAAGCCACTCTGGCGAATCAGGTCACGCTCGGCTTTGGGATTCTCCCCCTGTTTATCCCGCTCTGCTGCAGTCTGGGCAAAAGTTTCAGCCAGTTGCCGGGCAATCTCTAAGGGCGACCGATCGAGATATGATTGTCGTATATTCATTGTTTTTGGACCTATATTCAGCATGGCTCGAGCTTAGCAGATTGCAGCCTGTCACTATATCCGAAAGCATGCAGAGCTTATTCCCGATATAAAAATACCGGCAGGACGCCGGCATTTAAAAAGTTTAAATTTAAGCATTATTACGCTGTACTTCTGCAATCAGATGATCCACCACTTGCGGTTCAGCCAGGGTCGAAGTATCTCCTAGACTGTCCAGCTCATCGGCTGCAATTTTTCGCAAGATCCGACGCATGATTTTGCCGGAACGGGTTTTTGGCAATGCCGGCGCCCAGTGCAAGGCATCGGGAGTCGCCACTGGCCCGAGAATCTTGCGTACCCAGCTGACCAGTTCCGCACGTAATTGATCTGAACTGGCAACATCAGCCTGCAAGGTCACAAAGGCACAAATGCCCTGACCTTTAATGTCATGCGGCATACCGACTACAGCGGCTTCAGCCACCGATTCATGCGCCACCAGTGCACTTTCAATTTCTGCAGTACCTAAGCGGTGTCCAGATACATTCAGGACATCATCGACACGGCCGGTAATCCAGTAATAACCATCTTTATCGCGACGCGCCCCATCTCCGGTAAAATAAGTACCTGGATAGGTCGAGAAATAAGCTTCAATAAAGCGCTCCGGGTCTCCCCAAATGGTGCGCATCTGACCTGGCCAGGAATCCTTAATCACCAGATTTCCCTCAGCTTCACCCTCCAGTTCCTTGCCATCGGCATCGACAATAGCCGGTTGTACCCCGAAGAAAGGCCGTGTCGCAGAACCCGGTTTTAAATCAGTCGCACCCGGCAATGGTGTAATCATGAAACCGCCTGTTTCGGTTTGCCACCAGGTATCGATGACGGGACAGCGGCTTTCACCGACCACGGTGTAGTACCAGTTCCAGGCTTCCGGATTAATTGGCTCACCGACTGAACCTAAAATTCTCAGGCTACTGCGATCACTTTCCCGCACAAAAGCATCGCCCTCACGCATCATGGCGCGGATCGCGGTCGGTGCAGTGTAGAGAATGGTGACGTTATGCTTATCGACAATATGTCCGGTACGCGCCCAGCTTGGATATTGCGGTACACCTTCAAACATCACAGTGGTGGTCCCATTCGAAAGTGGCCCATACAGCACATAGGAATGTCCAGTGATCCAGCCGACATCTGCGGTACACCAGAACACATCATCCTGCTTGATATCAAACGCTTCACGGAAGGTGCAATTCACATAGGTCAGATAACCGCCAGTGGTATGCATCACGCCCTTTGGCTTGCCGGTGGAACCTGAGGTATACAGGATAAACAGCGGATCTTCGGCATTCATCGGTTCGGGTGGACAGATGTCATTCACTGACATAATTTCCGTGTGATACCACAGATCACGTCCTTCCTGCATTTCAATTGGGTTACCGGTGCGGTGTACCACCATTACATTTTGAATCGAGTCTGTACCCGCCAGTTTCAGTGCTTCATCGACATTGGCTTTCAGTGGAATGGCCTTACCGCCGCGCATGCCGGAATCCGCAGTAATCACCATTTTCGCCTGACAGTCTTCAATCCGGCTGGCCAAAGAATCTGGCGAGAAACCACCAAATACCACGCAATGCACCGCCCCGATCCGGGCACAGGCCAACATAGCAATCGCAGCTTCAGAAACCATCGGCATATACAGCATGACCCGGTCGCCTTTCTGGATGCCATTTTTCTTCAGCACATTGGCAAAACGGCAGGTTTCATCATGCAGCTCGGCAAAGGAAATAATCTTGTGCCGCGAAGGATGATCCCCTTCCCAGATGATGGCCGGTTTATAAGGATGTTCTTTCAGGTGCCGATCCAGACAGTTGGCGCTGACATTGAGCTGACCATCGGCAAACCATTCGATTTTAAAATCGTCTTTGTTAAAGCTGGTATTTTTGACTTGGGTAAAGGGCTTGATCCAGTCCAGACGTTGCGCCTGTTCTGCCCAAAATTTATCTGGCTGTTCTATAGAATATTGATAACGTTCAAAGTACTGGTCTTCGAGCGTACGTGCTGTTTTTTTAAATTCTTCGGGTACTGGATAGATCTCTTGCATAGGTCACTTCCTTGATTTTGTTCTATCTCATCACGAGAGGTTAATGCTGCGTTGTTGATTGTTTTTTATGCATAATGGCAGTATGGCCTGCTTATTTCGAATCCGGCAATCATGCTTTCGTCGTAGATTATTTATACAAATTCAATCAAAATAAACCACAACTTACAGTACAAAATCTTCTGCGCAACTGTGTATGATCTGTAGCACAGCCCTTTAAAAATAAAATTGATCGCTTGTAGTTATTTCATCTGATTTAGCAGGATACACTTTATGAAATCGCCTGAATCTCCCTACTTTAACCCGCCTGCGCTGCCTGCAACCGATCATCCCCTGTCGATGAAAGGTCGCTTCGGGCGCTTGAGCTTTATTGCCTGGTCGGCATTTCTGTATTTCATTTTTTTATTTGGCAGTATCGCACTGGGTCTCAGCATTGATATTGTGAATATTTCTACCCACTCCATGGATCCCAACTGGCTGATTTCACTGCAAGGTTTGGCCAGTATTGTTGTACTGGCCATGGTTCTGGTCTATGTGTATTTCGCTTTAGTGGTGACCGTTCGCCGTTTGCATGATATGAACCGCAGTGGCTGGTGGGCGCTATTATTTTTGCTGCCGCTAGTAAACATTTTTGTATGGCTTTATATCGTTTTTGGTTCGGGCGATCGAGGCACTAATCAGTATGGTCCGGCACGGATCACCTTGCTCTGGGAAAAAATTCTGGCCTGGCTGATGATTATCCTGACCCTGCTTAGCTTGTTGGGATCTATCGCTTTATTCAGTTATATGAGCGGTGAAGAACAAACCCCTACCCCCACGGAAATGATGCAAAAAACCACCAAATACTTTTAACAACAGCGCCGTTATTTTTAAAATTATCCAATGGTGACTTCGAGCCCTTATTAATTTTTTGCTGAACATCAGGCAAAATAGGCGAAATTTGAATTGTGGAATTTTTGTGGCAGAGCAAAACAATACCTTAAGCCAGGTAACTGAGGGCACCACGGAGTTGTTACATCAGGCAACTGAGAAAACGACCCAGACCGTGATTGAACATACCGCCAAGTATAATGATGCCTACAGCACCATTGACAAGATCATGGAAGGTTTCTGGGAACGTGTGCCTTATTTCTGTATCGCGCTAATCGTAATTACGATTTTCTGGTTACTCTCCAAAGTCTTCAAGTTTTTTGTACGTAAAACTTTGGAAAACCGTTCTTATACCCGCCAGAATCTGGTATTAGTACTCAACCGTGTCGGTAGTACCTTTATTATTTTCTTTGGTATTCTGATTGGACTGGTGATTGCTGTTCCTGGCTTTACCCCGGGTCAGCTGATGAGTGCCCTCGGAATTGGTTCAGTCGCGATCGGTTTTGCCTTCAAGGATATTTTCCAGAACCTGCTCTCTGGCGTGTTAATTCTGCTCAGTGAACCGTTCAAGATTGGCGACGATATTATCGTGAATGGCATGGAAGGTACGGTTGAAGATATCCAGATTCGTGCAACCTTTTTACGCTCACCGGATGGCCGCCGTATCGTCATTCCAAACGCGACCGTCTACACCAGTGCGGTTACGGTGAATACCGCCTATACCCGTCGCCGCTGCGAATTCGTCGTGGGTATCGGCTATGAAGATGACATCCAGAAAGCCAAGGACCTGATTACCGCTATTTTAGATAAAGATCCGACCATCCTCAGCCAACCGGGCTTTAGTGTCAATGTGACGGCGCTGGCTGACTTTTCCATTACCCTGAAAGCCTTCTGGTGGGTCGATACCACTGAAACCGGCACCGGAACTTCAATCAGTGCGGTGCAGGAACGTGTGATTCAGGCTTTTGCCGAGCATAATATTTCGATTCCGTATCCGGTACAGGAAGTCAAAGTCTATCGTGGTGAGGGCAATGAAGAGGCTTCAGCCCGTGCTAAACAGTCGACCTAAAACATAAGGAATCACGGTTTCTGTACGGATAATACGGTTGCCCAGGCTCACAGCCTGGCAGCCGTTTTTTACGAGTAAATCAACTTCATATGGAATAAATCCACCCTCCGGACCAATAATAATCGTACAGGGATGCTCAATCGCAAATGGCATCGCTTGCTCTGCATAAGGATGTGCCACATAAGCCGGACCATCCGTACTAATCAAACCCGGCAAGATATCTTCAACAAAGGGTTTAAAGCGTTTATATAGCTCGATTTTCGGAGCAATCGTATCGCCTGCCTGTTCCAGTCCCAGCTCGATATAATGATTTAACTGCTGTAAAAATGGGGTTTGCCAATAGCTTTTATCGACGCGATAGCTATGCAGTAAAATGATTTTTTCAACGCCCAAAGTGACACTGTCCATGATCAGACGGCGCAGTACTTTCGGACGTGGCAAGGCCACAATTAAAGTCACTGGCAATTTTTCTGGAACAGCTTCTTCTTGCAGCGGTTTCAAGCGCACTGCTTTTTCAGAGATTTCGACAATCTCAGTCAGGTAACGCAGACCTTCCCGAATTCCGACTTTTAACGTATCTCCCACCTGAATCTGTAGATGCTGCTGTAAATGTTCCAGTTGCCGAGTTGAGGTAATGGACCAAAGTTCAGTTTCGGTTTGACGTGAATCAAGCAGGATGATGTTCATAAAAAAGAAGACCAAAAAAATATGATATATCCCTCTATTGGCTAGAGGGTGGCGACAGGGATGTCGCCAATTTCACTGTGCTGCAGGGATGCAGCATCAGTGAAATAAAGGGCTTTTGTCTTGCAGGGTATGCCCTTCATGGCCCGACAAAAGTAAGGTAATCACTTTGAAAAAGAAATACAAAGAAATACTAAGCCAAATCGAAACTCGGTTATTGTAGGACAAGCCTTAAATAAAGCTCTATAGTGACTTATCATCGTGTAGGCTTCTCACTACTTTTTACAGCGTAAAAGTAGGCAAAACGCTTTTGTTAGGTTGATGATACTTCCCTGTATCATCAGCCTAACGACGGCATCCCTGCCGTCTTGGTAAATCCAATATCTGTTACTTATCAATATAAATTAAAGATACTGATCAATCACCTGAATATGCCTTTCAAGTGAACCCTGATTTTGCTGCATAATCTTTTGTGCAGCAGTATTCAAGCTTTCAGCTTTAGCTGAATTATTCAGAATTTCTAGCAAAGTCTCAGCAGCCTGTTTAGCATCCTGCACTACTGCGACTGCGTCTGCCTGAACAAACTCATCCACGATGGTCTGAAAATTAAAATAGTTTTTGCCTAAAACAGTCGGCACATTCAGCGCAATCGGCTCCAGAATATTATGTCCACCACCTGGCTCATTTAAAGAACCACCGACATAACAGGCCTGGCTCAAAGCATACCAGAGCCACATTTCACCCATCGAATCGGCCAAATAAACCTGGGTATCTGCTTCGATACGTTGCCCTAAACTACGACGCTGAGTTTTTAATCCCAAAGACTGTGCAGCCTGGAACACATCATCAAAACGTTCCGGATGGCGCGGTACCACAATACAGACCAAATAT
Source organism: Acinetobacter lwoffii (assembly GCF_024129355.1). Classification (GTDB taxonomy): domain Bacteria; phylum Pseudomonadota; class Gammaproteobacteria; order Pseudomonadales; family Moraxellaceae; genus Acinetobacter; species Acinetobacter lwoffii_I. Next base: position 85,191 of record NZ_JAMXXP010000004.1, read on the forward strand.
GGATCAGCTTCTAAAGCAGCTTTTAAAGCACTCAGAATTTCTTTTTCTTCAGGAGCATGAGTACTAGCTAACGTGACGATCTTTCGCCCCCCTAACTGCCACTCCTGTGTCAATTGATCTGCCTGCTGGATAAAGCGCTCGGGCGCAGTAATATCAAATTTGATATTGCCCAAAACCTGGGTTTTTTCGGCTGCTATTCCTAACTGGATATAACGTTGCTGGGTGGCAATATCCTGTGCCAAAAGCTGGGTTAACTGCTGTAGCATGCCTCTAGTCAGACCTTTGACCTTGGTATAACCTTTGGCAGATTTTTCAGACAGACGCGCATTCAACAATACAGTTGGCACATTAAACTGGGGTGCCTGATCCAGCAGATTAGGCCAAAGCTCGGTTTCCATCAGCAATAAAAGTTTCGGCTGATACTTTTGATAAAATTCACGAATTAAAGTTTTCTGGTCAGCAGGCAAATACACGGCTTGAAACAAATCGAGATAAGGCGCTTTTAAAAAAAGTGATTTAGCGCGTGCCTGACCGGTTTTGGTGGTATTGGTGACCAGCACCGGATGGCCAAGTTTTAAATAATGTTCAATTAACGGTTGGGCAGCATTGGTTTCACCCACCGACACCACATGAAACCAGATGGCATGCAGGTTTTTGGGTGGCTGAAACGGGCCGAAACGTTCTGTCAGTTCTTGTTGTAATTGTTCAGGATCGGTCGCACGTTTACGGATACGCGATTGATATAAGGGTTTAACCAGCGCCAAGGCTGCGTTATACCAAAATGGAGTGGCCACATTGCGCCCCTGTCCAAAGATTCAATGGGCAGAATATAGCAGAGCCACATCAACATGTTAATCAATGTGGCTCATTTTTAGATTATTCTACTGTAGTTAAAGCTTCTGCTTCAGCCAATGTCGGATAATCAATATAGCCTTCCGCGACATTGGTTCCGATCATATTTTCCAGCTTCAGTTCATTCAGCGGCGCATCTTCGAGCAGACGTTCGTATAGATCCGGATTGGCAATATACGCCTTACCAAAAGCCACCGCATCAGCCTTGCCTGAAGCCAGTAATTCAATGGCATCTTCACGGCTGAGGCGCATATTGGCAATATAAGGCACTCCATTTGAGCGCTGTTTCATATATTCAGAAATACTGTCTTCTGCCAGATATTCACGGGTAAAGAAGAAGGCAATCTTGCGCTTACCCAGCTGCTCCATGGCATAGCCAAATGTTTCACGTGGATCATTGTCGCCCATGTCATGATCATCACAACGCGGCGCAAAATGCACCCCTACACGATCTGCGCCCCATACTTCAATCAGTGCATCAGTTGCTTCTAGCAGGAAACGTGTACGATTTTCCACTGAACCGCCGTATTCATCTTCACGCTGATTGGTTTTGCTTTGCAAGAACTGGTCAATCAGATAACCATTGGCAGCATGTAATTCAACACCATCAAAACCGGCTTCTTTAGCACGAATCGCGGCTTGCTTATATTGCTCGGTAATGGCATGAATTTCCGAAATTTCCAGCGGACGCGGCAACACATAAGGACGTTTTGGACGTAACAAGCTGACATGACCCGCCTGTTGTACTGCACTTGCAGAGACTGGTGTTTCACCATTTAACAGATCCGGATGCGATACACGACCAACATGCCAAAGCTGGGCAACAATCAGACCGCCCTTCTCATGAACCGCTTGAGTAACCTTTTTCCAGCCTTCGACCTGAGCATCGGTAAACAATCCTGGAGTATTTAAATAGCCATTGGCTTCTTCAGAAATCACTGTGGCTTCAGAAATAATCAGGCCAGCACTTGCACGTTGCGCATAGTACTCAACCATCATTGGGGTTGGAACGCGATCAGCAGTTGCGCGGTTACGGGTCAGCGGCGCCATGATGACACGGTTTTTAAGCTCTAACGCACCGAGCGTTAAAGGAGAATTTAATTCAGCCATCGTTACTCCCACCTGTTAAAGGTGTTGTTGTAGGTGTTCGATAAATTGTTGAATCAAAGTTTCATTGCGGGAGAAATATGACCACTGTCCATGCTTGGTCGCAGTGATCAGGCCAGTCTGCTGTAACACCGACAGGTGATTGGACATGGTGGACTGGGAAACCTGGCCCAAACGTTCAATTTGACCTGCACAGACCCCACGTTGAAAGCCACCACACTCTTCCGCAGACAGATATTGCTCCGGAGATTTTAACCACTCCAGAATTTGTCGACGGGTCGGATTGGCTAAGGCTTTAAAAATTAGATCAAGGTCCATAGGCACATCACAATCAGTGGCGCAACGAAACTTTATTCAGCATCTGCGACCATTATATCGTATTTTTACGATTTATATATCGAATAATTTAGATATAAGAGTCACAATCTGTACAAGCTTGGTTACGCCAGCTATTTAAACAACTTCTTACAAGCCCTGTTTCAGGCTTGCTTCGATAAATTTGTCCAGATCACCGTCCAGAACTGCGCCAGTATTGGAATTTTCCACACCTGTACGCAAATCCTTAATACGTGAATCATCCAGGACATAAGAACGGATCTGACTACCCCACCCAATGTCAGACTTGGAATCTTCCAGTGCTTGTGCCGCTTCGTTACGTTTGCTCATCTCGAGCTCATAAAGTTTGGCACGTAACTGCTTCCAGGCGTGGTCACGGTTGGCATGTTGTGAACGCTGGTTCTGACAGGCCACCACAATTCCGGTCGGTGCATGGGTTAAACGCACGGCAGAATCTGTTTTGTTAATATGCTGACCACCCGCCCCTGATGCACGATAGGTATCGGTACGAACATCGGACGGATTGATTTCGATCTCAATATTGTCATCAACTTCAGGCGATACAAACACGGCAGAGAACGAGGTATGACGACGGTTACCTGAGTCAAATGGTGACTTACGCACTAAACGGTGTACGCCTGATTCGGTACGCAACCAGCCATAGGCGTACTCACCTTCCACACGAATCGTCGCAGATTTAAGGCCGGCCACATCGCCATCAGATTCTTCCATCACTTCTGCTTTAAAGCCATGACGTTCAATCCAGCGTAGATACATACGTAGCAACATAGACGCCCAGTCCTGTGCTTCTGTACCGCCTGAACCAGCTTGAATTTCCAGATAGCAAGGATTTGGATCCATCGGATTATTGAACATACGGCGGAATTCAAGCTTGGCCAGTTCTTCTTCAGCCGTGCTCAGTTCAGCCTGTACATCTTCTAGCAAGCTTTCATCATCCGCTTCAACCGCCAGATCAAGCAAAGCCTGTGCATCTTCAAGCTGGGTACTTAAGCGATCCAGCACATTTAATACATTTTCAAGCTCGCCTTTCTCTTTGGCCATCGCTTGGGCACGACTCTGGTCATTCCAGATGGTTGGATCTTCTAATTCACGTAGGACTTCTTCTAAACGCTCTTTTTTCAGATCGTAGTCAAAGATACCCCCGTAGTGTTTGACCACGTTCGTTTAAGTCTTTTAATTGGTTTAGATACGGATTAATTTCCACGTGAATTACTCTCAATCAAAATTAGGCACAAAATTCTTAGCCCAATATTATAGCACAGTCTATTTCCGCTATTTTAACGATCCATTCAGTCTAAAGCTCGAATGTCTTGAGTATTTAGACCTGTATTTTCCTCATCCAATTTTCAACATTTCATAGGCTCTTTTACGTCTTTTTATCCGAAATTTTTATTAGCTTTTAAGCCTCGTTTTTATGACCGAAATATAATTTTGCAATTAATTTTATAATCTAGGATTTCTTAGTGTGTTGTATAAAAAATCAGCAAATTCAATAGATTCCACAATATCTACACACTTTTAATAAAACACTACATTATAAATTTAATTTTATTATTCAGTCACTTGTTTAGCAAAAATTACACAAGATTACGCTATTCACATTACTGTAACTTTCCTTTGATTGACGATCTTTGGAATTGCTCTAGACTGAAAGTTGTAACAAAAAGTGTAATGTTTTTAACTCACGATTTGAGGGGTAGTAACCATGAAAAAATTAGCGATTGCTTCGGCACTACTTTCAGCAATAGCAATGACTGGTACAGCAGCACATGCTTACCAAGCAGAAATTGGTGCATCAGCAGGAGTGGTTGATCCTGACAACGGTGGAACCAGCGGTTCTTTCGGCGTTGATGGTACATATTACTTCAATCCAGTTCAAACACGTAATGCACCATTAGCAGAAGCAGCATTCCTTGATCGTGCTAGCAACGTGAGTGCGCAATATCAATATAATGAAATTGGTGATTCTGAAGCGCATCGTTATGGCGTAGGTGCAGAGTACTTCGTACCGAATTCTGACTTCTACTTAAGCGGTAATGTAAATGGTCATGATCTGCAAGATAACAATGAGGTAGATAATGACTTAACGACTTACGGTGCAGAAGTGGGTTATCTACCAGCGCCAGGCCTATTGATTGCGGCGGGTGTGAAAGGTTGGGATAACGACAATGATGATGGCGTAGATCCAACATTGCGTGCTAAATATGTCACTACACTTAGCAACGGTAAAGACATCAACCTGGAAGCAGGTGCAGCGTTTGGTGATTTAGATGAATACAATCTGGCAGCAGATTATTTCATCGACAAAACCTTGAGTGTCGGTGCTGATTATCACAACAATGATATTACCGACAAGAGCGAATTTGGTATCAATGCACGTAAGTTCATTAACCAGCAAGTGAGCTTAGAAGGCCGTGTCGGCTTTGGTGAACAGTTTAACAATGACTACAATACCTTTGGTGTAGCAGCGAAGTACCGCTTCTAATCTAAAACCAAAAATTAGTCATGCATAGAAACCCATCCTCGGATGGGTTTTTTTATTGCACTCTTAACAAGCATTTAGGTATTTTTGCACATTGACGGGGCGAATATAAACTGTACAATTTGTTACAACTGTTCATCAAACAGTCATATTTTTATAACAAAGAGAGAAATCTAAATGCTTAAGAAACTTGCTCTTGCTACAGCGCTTCTTGCTGGCCTGGGAACTGCACATGCTTACCAAGCTGAACTTAATGTCGGGTATGAAAATACAGATATTGATAATGTTGGGGATCTAGATACATTTTTCATCAATGGAAAATATTACTTAAACACTGTTCAAGTTAAGAACTCTCCACTTGCAGAAGCGGCTTTCCTAAATAAAGCAAGCAATATTGGCTTAGGTTATGCAAATGCAAGCGGTGATGGCGATGAGGATATTGATGTATTTGGTGTAAGTGGCGAGTTTTATATTCCAAATACTCAATTTTATGTAAGCGGCACTATTAACCAGGTTGACTTTGCTGGTGAAGACAATACTGGCTATGCTTTTGAAGTTGGTTACTTACCAGTTAATGGCCTACTATTAGCAGCTGGTGCAGCTAATGAAAGCGTTGATCCAGTTCAGGTAGCAAATTATGGTTTTGTCCCTAACCTCCTAAATGCTGTTACTGTAGGTGATGATACTGCACTATCTTTACGTGCAAAATATGTGACTCAGATTGGTAATCATTTTGCCAATTTTGAAGGTTTAACTTATTTCGGTGATGAAACAACTTATCGTTTAGGCGCTGATCTTTATATCGATCCAACTTTAAGTGTGGGTGTATCAATCGCGGATTCTACAGAAGATGATTCAGATACAGTATTTGGTTTACGCGCACAAAAATTCTTTACACCTGCAATTGCAGCTGGCGTGAACTATACAACTACTGACGGTGCTGACTCTTTCGGTATTAACGGTACTTTCCGCTTCTAATCTCTCCGATTAAAAGCAAAAAAAACCGCTCACTCGAGCGGTTTTTTATGGCCTATTGTTCTAAATGGATAATCCGCATTTGCAAGCTGATATTGCCATTAAATACATTTTTATCCAGCTCATAGACCAATCGTGTATCTTTCATCGGGTCAAAATCATATTTATCCGCTGCATTGAAAGCGATCGCATCCACGACCTGCCCATTCTCCAACGCCACACGTAACTTAAGATGCACATCTTTAAGCCAGCGATAGTCCATGATTTTGAACACACCATCAAAAATCGGTTGGGGGAATTTTTGCCCCCATGGACTTAAATTCTGCAATAAATTGACTGTTTCGATCTGAAAAGCAGAAGCTGGCAACTCTCCATCTGTCCATAAAGTCGCAGTGAATAAATCCTCATCCATCACACCAATCAGTGCTTCAAAGACCTGCTTAAACTCAGCGAAATTTTCTTTTTTCAGGGTTAAACCTGCTGCTGCTGCATGTCCGCCAAAATGACTGACTAAATGAGGATATTGCTCTGCCACCTGTTCAATCGCATCACGAATATGAATACCTTCAATCGAACGCGCCGAACCTTTGATATGAATCCCATCCTGATCCGCGGCAAAAACAATACTCGGACGATGGAACTGCTCTTTTAAACGCCCTGCTACAATCCCGATCACTCCCTGATGCCAATGCTGTTCAAACATGATCAACGCAGCAGGTAGTTCAGTGGCATCCCACTGGATTTTATCCAGCTCAAGCAAGGCTTCCTGCTTGATTTTACCTTCCACCTGACGGCGTTCGACATTGAGCTGATTCAGCTGTTCAGCCAGTGGATAAGCAGTTGTCAGATCAGGAGCCAGCAAACATTCGATCCCGATATCCATGGTTTCCATGCGTCCAGCCGCGTTAATCCGTGGGCCTAAAACAAAGCCCAAATCTTGAGCTTTCAGACCAGCAGGATCACGCTTTGCAATATCAAGTAGCGCACTGATTCCTGCTCGGCATAACCCTTGCTGGATCCGTTTCAACCCTGCATCGACCAGAATCCGGTTGTTATAGTCCAGACTCGCGACATCGGCATAAGTACCGAGTGCCACCAGATCAAGATAATTGGTAATTACCGTAGAGGATTTTCCAAGTTTCTTGCGATGGGTAGACAGATTGGCCAGTATATAAAAAGCCACCCCGACCCCAGCCAGTGCTTTGCTTGGAAAGTCGCAACCGAGCTGATTGGGATTGACCACGGCTTCGGCTTTTGGTGTCGGCTTGGTCGTCAGATGGTGATCAGTAATGATCACCTGCATGCCATGATCCTGCGCCTGTTTTACTCCGTCATGGCTGGAAATGCCATTGTCCACGGTAATCAGTAAATCAGGCGTGAAATTGACAAAGGCCAGATCTGCGATTGCGGGCGTCAATCCATACCCATATTTAAAACGGTCTGGTACCAGATATTCAACATTGGCGCCCATATCACGCAGTGCCAGCACCATGAGTGCAGTACTGGTCGCGCCATCGGCATCATAATCGCCGACAATCACGATTTTCTGGCCATGATCAATCGCCTGATCCATCAATTGAATGGCTTCAGGCAAGCCTTTCATGGTCGGTGCCAGCAGATGCTTCAGCTTAAGCTCAAGTTCCTGCTCGGACTCTACCCCACGCCGGGCCAAAATTTCAGCCACAAATGCCGGCACACCCTGAAAATTTTCAGGACGGGTTAGCAAGGGCCGTTGTTTGATTTCCAGTTTTTGCATGGTTATGGCATTAAGCGCTCTAAAGTCCAGCCGGCATCGGTTTTGCGATAACTTAAACGGTCATGCAAACGGTTCGGACGACCTTGCCAGAATTCATAATAATCGGGTTCTAGACGATAACCGCCCCAGAATACCGGCTTGTCCAACTCTTGCTGATTCGCGACCTGAGTATGTAAATCCCAAAAACGTTGCTGCAATTCTTCACGACTGGCCACGACGCCACTTTGCGGGGTACTAATATGCGCGGCAATCTGGCTTTCTCGCGGACGTTTATGATAATAATCAGTTGATTCTTCTTCTGATATTTTCATTACACGACCCGAGATACGAATCTGACGTTCCTGATCCTGCCAGTAGAACAACAGTTCGGCATAAGGATTTTCAGCCAGATCCAGACCTTTTTGACTATCATAGTTGGTATAAAAGTCATAACCCGCTTCAGTCGCTCCACGTAGCAATACCGTACGCACATGTGGACGACCTTGTGCATTGGCTGTTGCCAAAGACATGGCATAGGGTTCATGCAATTTTGCTTCCAGTGCATGGTTAAACCATTGCAGGAACTGCATATGTGGATTCGGATTGACTTGCTGTTCCTGTAACTCGCCTTTTTCATAATTCAGGCGTAGTTCACTTAGATCCTTGATCAGATCACTCATCATCTATGTTCCTGTTAAGCGGCATTGGCACGCACAGCATCTGCCAGGCTGTTTGCAAGTGTGGTGACTTCAGCCAGATCATCGCCTTCGACCATCACACGAATGACAGGTTCTGTGCCAGATTTACGAATCAATAAACGGCCACGACCTTTAAGCTGCTGTTCGGCTTTTTCAAATTCAGCTGCCAGTGCAGGCACTGAATAAGGATCAAACATGGCATTTAAACGTACATTGACCAAGACATTGGGCAACAGTTTAAAGTCAGCCACAAGTTCATGCAGAGCTTTTTTCTGTTCAACCATCACGGTTAAAACTTGCAGGGCTGCAATAATCGCATCGCCTGTGGTGCTCTTGTCTAAAGTCAGAATATGACCAGAAGGCTCACCGCCAATTACCCAGCCATTTTCTTCCAGACCTTGCAATACATAACGGTCGCCGACTTTGGCACGTAATAACGGCACTTGTGCTTTTTCTAGCGCCAGTTCCAGCGCCATATTGCTCATTAAGGTACCGACGATACCTGCCGGTTTTTTCGAGCTTTGAGTCGCAAGAATATAAAGAATATGGTCGCCATCAATCAGATTACCGGCTTTATCTACGAGAACCACACGGTCAGCATCCCCATCAAAGGCAATACCCAAATCCGCTTGATGTTGAATCACGGCTTGTTGCAAGCTTTCCGGATGCGTTGAACCACAGCCCTCATTAATATTTAAACCGCTCGGCTCATTGTGAATCGCAATTACACGTGCGCCCAGTTCACGGAACACTGCAGGTCCCACGTTATAGGCTGCACCATTGGCACAATCCACCACAATGGTGAGTTCATTCAGATCCAGATGATACGGGAACGTCGATTTACAGAATTCAATATAGCGACCATTGGCATCTTTAACCCGGATACTTTTACCCAGATTCGCCGTATCTTCAATCACAAAATCTTTTTCAAGTTCCTGATTAATTTCGTCTTGCAAGGCATCTGGCAGTTTTTTGCCTTCCGCAGAGAAGAACTTAATGCCGTTATCAAAATACGGGTTATGCGAAGCGGAAATGACAATACCCAAGCTGGCATGTAAGGCACGGGTCAAGTGAGCAATCGCCGGTGTCGGTAGTGGACCTAAAAGGTGAACATAAACGCCAGCGGCATTTAAACCTGCCTGTAAGGCAGCTTCCAGGATATAACCAGACAAACGGGTATCTTTACCCAGAACCACCAATGGTTTGGATTTTTTACTATGACGTTTTAAAACTTTACCAGCCGCAAATCCCAGTTTCAGGGCAAACTCAGGGGTAATCGGCAATTCGCCAAACTTTCCACGAATACCATCCGTACCAAAATAACTCATCTTTATCTCACTTCTTAGCGGATGATTGATATCACCCATTTTTTTCCTTGAGTCACACTTTACACCAAAATAAAAAAGCCGTCATTTGCATGACGGCTTTTTAAAATTTTAAATCACAGGAAATTAACCTACGCGATAGTTTGGTGCTTCTTTGGTAATGGTCACATCATGTACATGCGACTCAGACATACCGGCAGAAGTGATTTTCACAAACTTGGCATTCTGACGCAGGTCTTCAATCGTCGCAGAACCGGTATAACCCATTGAAGAACGTAGGCCGCCCATCATCTGATGTACGATATTACCCATTGGGCCTTTGTACGGTACACGACCTTCAATACCTTCAGGAACCAGCTTCTCGGCACCGGCCTTGGAGTCCTGGAAGTAACGGTCAGCAGAACCTGTCGCACCCGCCATCGCGCCCAATGAACCCATACCGCGATAAGCCTTGTAGTAACGGCCCTGGAAGAATTCAACTTCGCCTGGTGCTTCTTCAGTACCGGCCATCAATGAACCAACCATAATCGTGCTTGCGCCCGCACCAATCGCTTTGGCCATATCGCCAGAGAAACGAATACCGCCATCTGCGATCAAAGGAATCTGATCTTTCAGCGCATTGGCAACAGAATCAATCGCAGAGATCTGTGGCATACCAATACCCGCCACAATACGCGTGGTACAGATTGAACCAGGACCAATACCAACTTTAACGGCATCCGCACCTGCATCAAGTAACGCCAGCGCAGCATCACCTGTCGCGATGTTACCGCCAATCACCTGAACTTGTGGATAATTGGCCTTAACCCAACGTACACGCTCGATCACACCTGCAGAATGGCCATGTGCAGTATCGACTACAATCACGTCCACACCTGCATCAACCAAGGCTTCTACGCGGCTTGGCGTTTCTGCACCAGTACCGACAGCAGCACCAACACGCAGACGACCCAGGTCATCTTTACAGCTATTTGGATACAATTCAGCTTTACGGAAATCGGTTACCGTAATTAAGCCTTTCAGCTCTTGCTGATCGTTGACCACCAATACTTTTTCAATACGGTGCTGTTGCAATAAAGCTTGGATATTTTCTTTCGATTCGCCTTCACGAACTGTCACCAGGCGATCCTGACCAGTCATGATATTGCTGACTGGCTGCTCAAGATTGGTTTCAAAGCGTGTATCACGACCGGTCACGATACCCACCACTTTGCCATCTTTCACAACGGGTACACCACTGATATTGTTGGCTTGAGTCAACGCAATCAGTTCACGTACTGTGGTTTCAGGAGTGACTGTAATCGGGTCTTTGACCATACCCGCTTCGAATTTTTTCACACGGCGCACTTCTGCAGCCTGAACCGCGATATCCATGTTCTTGTGCAAAATACCGATACCACCATTTTGCGCCATTGCAATTGCCATACGGGACTCAGTCACCGTATCCATTGCTGCAGACACAAGAGGAATATTCAGGTTAATGCCACGAGTTAAACGTGTCTTTAGGGAGACATCTTTTGGAAGAACAGTAGAATAGGCAGGGAGTAATAGGACATCATCGAAGGTTAACGCGTCTTGAACGATGGTCAACATAACAGTCTCACTGGTAATTTCCGTGCACTATTATAAACAAATATCGGCTTAAATTTCATTGCAATTGCAAAATTATTTTTTTATTCAAGCTTTGTACACGCAGATCTATGTGGGTGCTAAAACAGTATCAATAATACGTCCGATCATGAAGTTCCCTATTTTAAAATATACCCCGATCATTTTAATAAAGTGAAAAGCAGAGCCTAAGCTCTGCTTTGGATGGATTTAGCTGACATATTCAAAACTGTCATCATTGTCGGCTTCATCAGTTTCAATCTGGACAAAGGGCAACATATTGTGTGCCACACGTGCCTTATTGCATTGCTCATCGGCAATCTGCACTTCTTTGCAGGATGAACTGCGCTGCTCATACATGCCGCAGCTGACCTGCTGGCCGATGGTGCCATCAAGTGCGATACAGCGTGGATTTTTTTGATTGGTTCCAGCCATACATGAATAGACTGCTGTCACAGGTTCGGTATAGTGCTCAGGCATATGAATTCCTTCAGCCCAATAAAACGAAACCCTGAAATAGGCGCAGCACGCCCCGCAGCTTAAACACGCATCCGGTTTTGGAACTTGAGACAACATTTCTTATAAGTTCTCATTATCAAAAAAAAGTTTTTTGGAGAAGAAATATAAAAAATGTTGTTTTTCCACACAAGAAAAAAATTATTTTTTGTGTGAACTATTCAGGACAAGTAAAAACCGTTTCATCCATCAGGTCAGTGCCGCATTCCAGCGTTTCAATCCAGTCCAGAAACTGGGTAATCTGCTCTTTGCCGATAAATGGCGTGCCATGTTGCGGCACAATCATCTCGATTTCCATGCTGCGTACCATTTTCACCCAAAGGCGAATCACCTTGTTATTGCACATATAGCGTTGATGGAAGCTTTTCATTTTTGGAATATGCGCAGCAAAGTTTTCCAGTGGCTTGGCTGCATCTTCGACCATGGATGCGCCCATATCGCCGGAAAACAGGATTTTGGCAATCGGATCATAAAACTGGAAATTCCCCACCGAATGCAGGAAATGCGCCGGCACCGCCACAATGTGTGATTGACCCAACGGAACGATCTGACCGTGATCAGGAAGTTCTACCAAGCGGTCCAACCAGTTACCTTTCATCCGGTCACTCATAAAGGCCGAGTTTAAGTGCGGCAAGAAACGCGCCCACAGCTTGGATGCCACCACTTTGGCATCCGTATAGACCAGCCAGCGCGGCATCGAGGTAATGATATCCGGGTCCTGGTGCGAGGCCATGACATAATCCAGGTTGGTCAAACGGGTGTATTTATTCAGTTCCATGGTCAGCGGTACATAGGTTAAATCGCCACCCGGATCAAGTACCGCTGCGCGCTCATGATCAATGATCAGAAACTGGTTTGCCTGAACGCCTTCACCTTTGACCAGACTGGTAAAACTGATGCACTTATGTGTCCCGTTATCAAACAGAACCTGCGATGTGGTGCGTTCAAAAGCCATGTAAATTCCCCAATTTATAATAAAAATAACGTTTTTATACCCCTATAAAATATAAGGAATTAATCAAAATTACAATCAATAAAACTAGCCGTATCACACTATTTATCAAGGTTTTGAGATAATTTTAACCATAAAAAATCCTGAGTTTTTAGCTCAGAATTCATGTAATTTATTATTTTATGATTTAAAAGAAATAATGTTGAGCCAGTGTTGCAACACCAATCACCAGGAAAATCGCCGCACCAATTTTATGAATCAGGCTGATCGGGAGTCTGTTCGCCAGCTTATCTCCCAAAAATACTGCAGGTGCATTGGCCAGCATCATGCCCAAAGTGGTACCGAGCATCACCCAGAATACGCTATCGAAACGTGCCGCCAGTGCAACTGTGGCAATCTGGGTTTTGTCACCAATTTCTGCCAGAAAGAATAAAATAAAGGTTGCGCCAAAGACCCCGAACTTTTGCCATTTATTGATACTGGCATTTTCATCCCCGAGTTCATCCGGAATCAGCATCCAGACAGCCATTGCGATAAAGCCAATCGAGACGATCCACAACAGTACTTCTGGCCCGATCACCGTGGTGACCCATTGTCCCAATGCCGCAGAAAGGCCGTGGTTAATCAGCGTCGCCAATAAAATGGCAACTAAAATAGGAACAGGTTTGCGAAAACGTGCGGCAAGCAGCAATGCCAGCAGTTGGGTCTTATCACCCATTTCAGCCAGTGCTACGATTGCAGTCGACAGTAAGAATTCATACATGAGGTCTTTCTCTGGCTAGCATCCAATACCAATGACTCACCGCTCCTGCTAGCCAAAATCTGCAGAGTGGTAAATCAAAGGTCTTGCCAACAAAAGAAAGCTTGGAAAAGCTAACTTGGTTCTTTGCTATGATGACCATGCTCGTTTGAGCAAATATGTTGACCATCACCCTTCTGCTTTGCGCAAAAGGCGGCTACTCCCCAATGAAGTGCGTCAAGTATAGAATCAAATAGATTATTTTTCAATGCAGCAGCAAAAAACCCTGCCGAAGCAGGGTTTTTCTCTTTACACCCTCTTTATATTTCTCCCAGAGGAAGAAAATAGAAGGCATATACATGATTTTTTAGATCAATAAAGTACGGATATCTTTAAGCAGCTTGGTCAGCTTGTTGGTGAAACGAGCAGCATCTGCACCATTGATCACACGGTGATCGTAGGACAATGAAAGCGGCAGCATCAAGCGTGGATCAAAGCCTTCACCATTCCAGACCGGTTGCATGGTTGCAGGTGAAATACCCAGAATTGCCACTTGCGGCCAGTTCACCAATGGCGTAAATGCCGTACCACCGATTGAACCCAAGCTAGTGATAGTGAAGTTCGCACCTTGCAGATCTTTCGGCGACAATTTCTTGTCACGCGCTTTTTGACCCAAGGTTCCTAGCTCAGTGGCAATCTGTTTAATTGACTTCTGATCTGGATGACGCAGCACAGGCACGGTCAAACCATCTGGCGTTGCGACCGCGATACCCATATGGATCTCGTTACGTAGCAAGACTGACTTACCATCATCGGCCAAGTGACCAGCAAACTCACGCTCTTCTTTTAACAAGTGCGCAACTGCTTTGATGATGAACGCCATAATGGTCAGGCTCAGGCCTTCTTTCTTGAAGTTGCCTTTCAGTTCATTACGCCATGCTTCCAGTTCCGTAATATCTGCTGCATCAAACTGGGTCACTTGCGGAATGAAATTATTCAGCGACAATTGTGGAATAGATACTTGTTGCAAACGCGTCAAGGCTTTCTCTTCCACACCACCAAAAGCGCTAAAGTCTGGCAGTTTTGGCAGACCTGCGACTTGAGCAGCAGCGGCGACAGGAGCCGCCTGTGGCGTAGTAAGACGCGTTTTGACATACGCTTTCAGATCTTCTTTCATGACGCGCGCGTGTGGGCCAGATGCTTTGACGTCTGCCAGCACAACGCCCAGTTCACGTGCCAGTTTACGCACAGCAGGACCAGCATAGACTTTCGAGTTAGCGACATTCTGCTCTTTGGTCAGCTTATCGGCATTATCCGACGCCGCGACTGTTTGAGTAGAAGATGCAGCAGGTGCCGGTGCTGCTTTTGCAGCAGGCGCTTTCGGCGCTTCTGCTTTGGCTGCAACAGGTGCAGCAGCTGCTTGCGCTTCAGCTTCAATTGTCACCAGTGCAATGCCTTGAGAGACATTTTGACCCAGTTCCACATGAATGGCTTTAATCACGCCGGCTGTAGTGCTTGGCACTTCAACAGTCGCTTTATCTGATTCCACCACGATGATGCTCTGGTCTTTTTCAACCGTATCACCGACCTGAACCAGAATTTCAGCCACAGCCGCCTTGTCTACACCTAGATCAGGCACCTTCACTTCAACATCACCTGCAGGTGCTGCTGGCGTTTGTGGCGCTTCAACTGCTTTCTCTTGGGTTGCCGCTTGAGCAACTGGTGCTTGAGGTGCTTCTGTCTGTACTTGTGCTGCCGAAACAGCCGTTTTCACTTTCAGAATGACCACACCTTCTTTAATGGTATCGCCTTCTTTAATCTCGATGGACTCTACCGTGCCTGAAACCGTACTTGGCACTTCAACAGTCGCCTTGTCTGATTCCACCACTACGATACTTTGATTTACCTCGATTTCATCACCGACAGCGACCAGGATTTCCCCTACAGTAGCTTTTTCTACACCAATATCGGGGATTTGTACATCAACCACCTGTGAGCTCGCTTGAGCCTCAGGAGCAGCAGAAGCTTTAGGCTGATGTGAAGCCAGTTCCTGCATGATTTCCTGATCCGGCAATGAAGTCGGAGTATTTTCTGAAGTTTTTTGTGAGGCATCTGCTTGCTGTGGCTCGACCACATCAGCGCTGCCGTCTTCAGCTTGTAGCTCAATCAGTACCGCGCCTTCAGCGACTTCATCACCCTGGCTGACCAGAATGCTTTTTACCACGCCTGCTGAAGTGCTAGGCACTTCAACAGAGGCTTTATCAGATTCAAGTAACACAATGCTGTCATCAATCGCGATCGTATCACCGACTTTGACCAGAATTTCGGCCACTGTTGCCTTATCTACACCAATATCAGGAGTCGTAATTTGCATGCTTAGTTCTCCTCTTTGTAGTCAGCAACAGCATGTACAGATGGGGTTTCTTGCGGTGCCCAAGCTACTGGACGATCTGTATCAAGCTCGAAAGTCGAAATCGCATCTTTTACCAGGCGCGCATCAACTTCACCTTCATCTGCCAGTTTTTTCAAAGTTGCCACCACAATATGGGCAGCATCAACACCAAAGTAACTACGCAAGTTGGCACGTGTATCTGAACGACCATAACCGTCAGTACCCAGCGCTACGAATGGACGACCATCTGGAAGATAAGCACGGATCTGTTCGCTATAAGCACGCATATGATCGGTTGCAGACACCACAATACCTTCAGTACCGCGGAGCTGTTTCGATACCCATGCTTCTTTCACGTCTTCAGCCAGCGGATGCAAGCGGTTGTATTCTTCACATGCCATGCCGTCACGTGCCAGTTCATTGAAGCTGGTTACGCTGTAGACATTTGAATGAATTTGATATTCCTCACGAAGAATCTTCGCCGCCTTGATCACTTCACGCAGAATCACACCTGAACCCAGTAACTGAACGGTGGCTTTCTCGTCTTCTTCAAGCAAGTACATACCACGCTTGATGCCTTCTTCAACACCTTTTGGCATTTCCGGATGCTCGTAGTTTTCGTTCATCACGGTCAGGTAGTAGAACACACGTTCCTGATTGACATACATACGCTGTAAACCGTCATGCACGATCACTGCCAGCTCATAACCGAAACATGGGTCATAAGAGACACAGTTTGGAATGGTATTGGCCAGAATATGAGAGTGACCATCCTGATGCTGCAAGCCTTCGCCGTTCAGTGTCGTACGACCCGCAGTTGCACCGAGCAAGAAACCTTGTGCCTGTGCATCACCGGCTGCCCAGGCAATATCACCGATACGCTGGAAACCGAACATCGAGTAATACATGTACATCGGGATCATTGGCAGGTTATTGGTTGAATAACTGGTCGCCAACGCTGCCCATGCACTCATTGCACCGGCTTCGTTAATCCCTTCTTGCAACATATGACCGTCTTTGGCTTCACGGTAATGCATCAGCTGTTCTTGGTCTTCAGGGGTATATTTCTGACCATGTGCAGCATAAATACCCAGCTGACGGAACATGCCTTCCAGACCGAAAGTACGTGCTTCATCAGGCACGATCGGCACCACACGGTCTTTAATCGCTTTCTCTTTAAGCAGTGCAGAGATTAAACGTACCATGACCATGGTGGTAGATTGCTCTTTGCCATTTGAACCGGCCAGGACCGCATCAAAGACTGAAAGGCCAGGAATCGCCAGTTGCTCGCTTTCCTTACGACGTGCAGGCAGGTAGCCACCTAGCGCCTCACGACGCGCCTTCATATATTTCAATTCAGGGGAATTTTCGCTTGGACGGTAGAACGGTACTTCTTCAAGCTGTTCATCAGTGAAAGGAAGATTGAAACGGTCACGCACATATTTCAAGGAATTGATTTGCATCTTCTTGATTTGGTGAGTTTTGTTGACTGCTTCGATTTCTTCCGACAAACCATAACCTTTCACTGTTTTTGCCAGAATCACGGTCGGCTGACCTTTGGCCGTACAAGCTTCGGCATAAGCAGCAAAGACTTTGTACGGGTCATGGCCACCGCGGTTCAGATTATCAATATCTTCGTCGCTTAAGTCTTTAACCAACTCAGCTGCTTCTGGATATTTGCCGAAGAACTTTTCACGCGCGTAAGCACCACCTTTTACCTGGTAACGCTGGAAATCGCCATCAACTGCCTCTTCCATCACTGCTTTCAGTGCACCGGATTTATCTTTATCCAGTAGTGGATCCCAATGACGGCCCCACACAACTTTAATCACACGCCAGCCTGCGCCGCGGAATAATGACTCAAGTTCCTGAATGATCTTGCCATTACCACGTACCGGACCATCCAGACGTTGCAAGTTACAGTTTACTACCCAAATCAGGTTGTCGAGCTTTTCGCGACCTGCCAGAGAAATTGCACCCAGGCTTTCCGGCTCATCCATCTCGCCATCACCCAAATACGCCCAAACCTTACGATCTTCTTCTTTGATCAGGCCACGGTTCATCAGGTACTTTTGAATATGTGCCTGATAAATCGACATGATTGGGCCAAGACCCATCGATACGGTTGGGAACTGCCAGTAGTCCGGCATCAAATAAGGATGCGGATAAGATGGCAAACCTTTACCACCCACTTCACGACGGAAATTATTCAGATGCTCTTCTGTCAAGCGGCCTTCTAAAAATGAACGCGCGTAAATACCCGGTGCACAGTGACCTTGATAATAGATCATGTCGCCGCCGAAGCTGTCGCTGTTGGCACGGAAGAAGTGGTTAAAGCCCACATCATAAAGGGTTGCGGAAGAAGCAAAACTCGCTAGGTGACCACCGAGATCGTCACCGGTTTTATTCGCGCGTAATACCATTGCCAAGGCATTCCAGCGGATCAGCGCGCGAATACGGCGCTCCATGTCCTGGTCGCCTGGCATTGCAGGCTGTTCTTCAACAGAAATCGTATTTAAGTAGGGAGTATTTAAACGCTGAATAGGAACATGCTTTGCAATTGCGCGTTGATAAAGTTTTTCTAACAAAAATGCTGCACGCTCAGTGCCCATGTGCTGCAAAACAGAGTCAAATGCATCTTGCCATTCTTGGGTTTCTTGCGCGTCTGTATCGCCATAAAACGCCATAATCTACAGTTCCTAAAAGCCTAATCTAATGTCTTATATGTACCATATTTAAGACCTCTGCAGGTATGGCCTTAGCTGAATGCGATTTAGCAGTACTATTTAGGAACTAAATGATGGGTGACGTATAATTACACTACATAACAAAAAATAGTCAATAAAGGCGATTTATTATACAATCATTATAATAGTTGGTGATAATATGAGACTTAAAAGTGATAAAACAAAAAGCCCTTCAAGTTGACTTGAAGAGCCTGCAGTTTAAACGCTTTAAAATGCTTATTGGAGGTTTTTATGTATAGAGATGCTTCTTGTTATTCAGGTCTATACTTAAGGTAACATGGCCAAATAAGTAGATGGGTTTTTACGTTGACCGTCTTTTACTACTTCATAATGTAAGTGTGGACCGGTACAGCGACCAGTACAGCCAACGTTGGCAATATGATCACCTGCTTGCACCTGCTCTCCCACACGTGCAATAAGACGTGAAGCATGGGCATAGCGCGTTAAATAGCCATTGCCATGATTGATTTCAACGTATTGACCATAACCTGTGCCCCAACCTGATTTGGTCACAATTCCTGGACCTGTTGCATAGATTGGTGTACCACTTGGCGCTGCAAGATCAAGGCCTGAATGATTTTCAGCACGGCCACTCATGGTACGGCCACCGTAATTTGAACTTACGCGAGAATTAGGTAAAGGATGAGAAATTAGCCAAGAATAAGCACTGTTTGCTGCCGCTTTATTGGATGAAGTATTGGCATACTTCTGAGCAAGCGTTCGATTGTTCAGTTCAACTGGTTTCTCACGAAGTTGAACATTCAATTTAGTCTGTGCTGGAATATCGATATCATCTGGATGAGTATATGCACCCTGTGCCAGAGTACGCGTCAATTGCTCGATACGATCTGTTGAACCATTTTCTTGATTTAGATTGACTAAATCTGCGAACGCAACCGAAGCCGCTGAAACTGATAAAGAAAATGCCAACAAAATACGTCGCATATGCATAAAAAACCTCTCTAAACTGCTTTAATCGAGTTCCTTGAAGATCTCTATCCTTGATATCCACTAAAAGAAGCGCATAAGATTAAGACATAAATATGTAGGAATCATGTATGTCGGAACCTGTCAACGTTTTTCAACAAACAAGAAAACAGATAAAAACAGGAAACTTTTCGTTTCTCTCATCACAAGTCGCTGCCTGGCAGAAACTTACGAAACTCGTACAACCGCTATTGCCCCAACCGGAACGCTGGCAAGTTGTCTGCTATCAAAATGGTGTGTTAACGATTACCGGTGAAAACCAGGCCATGATCAGTCAATTGGCCTATCTTCAAAAGCAATACATTTCACAACTCTCTCAAATAAATGAATTAACAGATCTCACTAAACTTCAAGTTTGCTTGCGGAATCCTTCGCAAACATCACCTGTTTCAGCAACACCTGAAAGAGCCTTAAATGCAGAAACACAGGAATTACTTCGTAGTGCTGCTGACTTTATAAGCGACCCTAAGCTTAGCCAAGCTTTACTACGTTTGGCAAGCAATAAAAAGTAACATAGCAATCAAATGTAATAAATTAAAAAGCAAACATTATGTGATGTGTATCACAGTATTAAAGCAATAACAAAAACATAAAGACACAAACACAATGACTTATGTCACATTCACATACATGATTGGACAATTGGCTTCGTCATCAAATGTTACAATTTCATAGCAGCTTGGATCACTTCTCACATTGCGTAAAAGTTGATTATTCAAGGCATGTCCAGATTTATAACCATCAAATTTGGCAATAATCTGATGCCCGAGCAGGTATAAATCACCCACGGCATCCAGAATTTTATGACGTACAAATTCGTCCGAGAAACGTAAACCTTCTTCATTAACGACCCCGGTTTCATCTACACCAATGGCATTTTCCAGGCTGGCACCCAGCGCCAGATTATTGGCTTTGAGATAATCCAGATCTTTCATAAACCCAAAGGTACGCGCTTCACTGACTTCATAAACGAAGGTTTCAGTAGAAAAATCGATACTGGCGGACTGATGTTCTTTTTTAAAGGCAGGATGATCAAAATCGATGGTGAAATTCAGCTGAAAGCCCTCATGTGGGCTAAAAATGGCACGTTTGTCATCAATGAGTGCTTCAACCGGTTTAATAATCTTGACGAATTTTTTAGCGGCATCCAGCTCTTGCAAACCGCCCTGCATGAGCAGGTAAATAAACGGACCTGCACTGCCATCCATAATCGGGACTTCAGAGGCCGACACTTCAATAATCAGGTTATCAATGCCTAGACCAGCAATCGCACTCATGACATGTTCAATGGTGCCTACTTTGGCATTTTCCTGAACCAGGTTCGAGCACATGAAGGCTTCTTGAATCAGCATGGCATCGGCAGGAATGTCGACTGGCGGATTCAGGTCAATACGACGAAACACAATTCCCCCATCGGCATGGTGCGGCACAAAGTTAATCATGACTTTTTGCCCACTGTGAAGACCGATTCCGCTCGCTTTCACGACACGTTTCAGGGTACGTTGTTTCAACATGCTTTTATCATCTGTTCATCTATAAAACCGCTATACGTTAGCATATTTGGCTATTGATAAAAAACAAAAAGGTGGCTTAAAAGCCACCTTTCCTGTCTAATCTAGCTAAACACATGATGTTACATGTTATTTACGCTGTTGATTCTTAAGATAATCCTGAATGCTCATTGGCGTTGGGCACGGGCTAGAAACTGAAGCCGCCGCTGGATTCGCTGCTGCACCTGTTTCATGCTGCTGACGCTGAATTGCCGGTACATCATCATCTTCCACCACAGCCTGTGCAGCTGCTGCTGGACGAGTTGCCTGTACATTAGTACGTTTGGTCGGTTCAACTGAATCCGCTGCATGACGGGTGAGACCTGTTGCAATCACAGTCACGCTGATTTCATCACGCGCATCCGGATCAAAAACGGTACCGTAGAACACTTGACCCTCATCTAAATCGACAATCTGGTTCACGACATCAGTAATTTCTTCAATTTCACCGAAAGTCACGTCATCGCCACCAGTCACGTTGATCAGAATGCCTTTGGCATTCATGATAGTCACGTTGTCGAGTAATGGACTACGGATTGCCTGCTCAGCAGCCTGACGTGCACGGTTCTCACCACGACCCAGACCGACACCCATCATGGCATAACCACGAGTGCTCATGGCTGTTTTTAAGTCAGCAAAGTCAAGGTTGATATGGCCAGGACGGACTACCAAATCAAAAATACTGCGTACTGCATTCAACAATACATCATCCGCTTTTTTATAGGCATCTTTCATTGAAATATCACGGAAGACTTTCAATAGACGCTGGTTTGGAATGATGATTAATGAGTCTACATGCTGCTCTAGCGCTTCAATCCCTTTTTCAGCAGACTGTAGACGGCGTTTGCCTTCAAAGTTAAATGGCGTGGTCACGACACCAACGGTCAGAATACCCATTTCTTTCGCAATTTCAGCAACCACTGGCGCTGCACCGGTACCGGTACCACCGCCCATACCCGCAGTTACAAAGACCATATCGGTCCCTTCAAGCTGTTGGCGAATCAGTTCACGGCTTTCTTCTGCTGCGGTCTGGCCGACTTGCGGATTTGCACCTGCACCCAGACCACGGGTACTTTGCTCGCCCAGCTGAATTTTAAATTCGGCTTCCATACGATCCAATGCCTGTTTGTCCGTATTGGCACAAACAAATTTTACGCCCTGGATATCGGACTGCAACATATGTTGTACCGCATTACCACCCGCACCACCTACACCAAATACAGTGAAACGGGCTTGACCATTGCTATCGCTATGATCGTCTTCGAAAAATTCAAATGAGGCCATGACCTATAATATTCCTAATTCATAATTGGCAGTCACTAAGCCCGTATACTGCCTTAATCTTAATAAAATTGTTTTTAAGAATGCTGCTCATGCGTTCACTTGTCAAGTACAAGCCCGATTAACTACATCTTCCCAACAATATTCACAATAAAAATCGACTTAAAAGATTGATTTCAGGGTGTCATTAAAGCCAAACAAGGCTCTTTTGACCCGCTTAGCCAATGACAACCGCTCTACATCATCCTGTTCCACAATCGTGTCCTGGGTATCACTCTGACTAAACATCAGCAAGCCAGCCACCGTACTATATTGCGAGCGACGTAAAGCAGCCTGATGTTGTTCGTCTGCATACACCTGAGTCGGCGGATTACCTAAATGCGCCGAGACCCCCATGGTACGGCGAACAAAACTCACCATCCCTTCGATATGACTGGCATCACCGGTCAATACCACACCATGATACAAGCCCTGGATGGCACCATTTTTCACCAGCTCATCACGTACCAGACCCAGAATTTCTTCATAACGAGCCATAATAATTTCAGTCAGTTCAATCCGGCTGATGGTTTGTGGCCCATCAATCCCCTGGAACTGAATCATATGGTCAGGCTTGACCACTTTCAGGTCGACACAGCCATACAATAATTTCAGACGTTCAGCTTCTTCGGTCGTGGTTTGCAATACTGCTGCAATATCACGGGTCACATGTTCACCGCCACGTTGGAAGGTATGGGTTAAGGCCAAACGACCATCCACATACACTGCAACATTGGTCGTGCCGGCACCGATATCTACTAAGCATACGCCATATTCTTTTTCGTCTTTCAGCAGGCTGGCTTCAGCAGTAGCCAAGCTCGACACCACCATTTTTTCTACACCAATATTGGCACCTTTCAGGGCGCGATCAATATTCTGCATGGTACTGATCGGCAGCATCATCAAATGATAGTGTCCGGTCATGCTATGTGCCGACATCCGAATCGGGTTTAACACCCATTCCGGTGAGTCGTCCAGCTCAAAACCCAGAGGCACAGCACTGACCAGATAATGATCTGAAGTCAAATGACTAGCTTTAGCCAATTCCAGTGCACGCACCACTTCACTGGTGGTAATCGCATGCTCGCTATTGTCGATCGAGGTGCGACCTGAAGCATAAAAGCTTTTTAATTCGGCACTTGGAATAGAGACCCAGGCAGAATGTACACGACATTCCGCCATATCTTCTGCTTCTTGAACGGCATTTTTAATTGCAGTAATAACTTTATCGAGACTGACAATTTTCCCTTTACTCATGCCTCGGTTACGAGCGGTGGCCATACCAATCACTTGGATATTGTCTGGCGCGTGTACCTTGCCAATCAAAACTGAAACTTTGTGTGTCCCAATGTCAATCGCCACAACCGAGGGAACAGCTTCACTCATTATTCACTACTACCATTACATGTTTGTTAGATTTATGGCTTGAATGCCTCTATTTTTTAAAGCCGATCATTATGGCTTTACTGTTACATTATTCTCAACGCCCGTGTCATCAATGGTTACAATAAAATGCCCATTTACAATTTTAGGCGGAATTGAATTTTTCCACTGTATCGACAATCCATTGCGATAACGCAGGTCGATGGCCGAAATTTTAGACCAGACCGGCTTTAAGTCGCTTTGAGATAGATAGCTCAAGCGCTGTAACTTGCTCATGGTCTGATCTTTATCAACAATTATTCTTAAACCCGAATCAAACTGCATAAACCAGGTCATTCGCTCGGTGAGATAGAGTTCTTTTAGACGAATGCCGTGTGGCAAAAATAACTGATTAATTTCATTATAACGACGCATCATGGTTTCTGCATGGCTCGCCGGCCCATGTAGCAACGGTAATGCCTCATAATTCTTGGGTGTGACTTCAGTGAAAATGACACCACTGTCACTCAATAAACGTCCTGTACCCCAACGTGCAATCGCATGATGCGGCATGATCCGTACCCGAATGCCATTTGGCCAGGCTCGGGAAACCACCACCCGATCCACCCAGGACAGCTCCAGGGTACGATCGCGGATCGCTTCCAGATCCGAAGTAAAATAGTTTTCGGTCACAACCGGTGACACATATTGCATGACCTGACGCTGTTCAGCAGCCGAGCGGGTACCTAACACGCCCAGCTCTGCCACTTCAGTATTGGTCATGACTTTATATAAGCCCAATATTCCAAAGGCCAGCACCAGCACTGCAATACACAACAATAACCAGCCACCAAAATTGGACAGCTTTTCTTTGCGTGTCGGCGGCTTGTCGTGAATTGAGGTAATCGCAGCACGTTTACGGCGCATGGAAACAGGAAGTTGAGCCATATTTAGTGTGCCGACCCGGTCAGGGTCTGTTCCAGAATCGCAACACACAGGTCATCAAAACTATAACCGACTGCAGCTGCCGCTTTTGGCACCAAAGAATGACTGGTCATGCCCGGTACGGTATTCACTTCCAGCAGCCAGAAGTTGCCCTGTTCATCCTGCATGGCATCAATCCGGCCCCAACCGCTGGCACCGACTGCCTGAAATGCACGCAGACTCAGGGCTTTTAACTGTTGCTCTTCAGCTTCGGTCAAACCACATGGAATGCCATATTGCACATCATTACGGTTATATTTGGCTTCATAATCATAGAAAGCAACATCTTGAGGTGGTTCAAGACGAATCACAGGCAGCGCCTGACCATTTAAAACCACAATGGTGAATTCACGGCCGGTAATCCATTGTTCTGCCATCACCACGGCATCATGTTCAGTTGCCTTGGCAATTGCTTCTGCAAAGTCTTCAATTTTTTCAACCTTGCTCATGCCGATACTGGAACCTTCATGTACCGGTTTGATAATCAAAGGCAGGCCTAAAGAATTGACGATATCAGCCGCATCGGAATCTTTGGTAACAATACGATAAGGCGCTGTCGGCAATTCCGAACCCTGCCAGACCTGCTTGGTCTTGACCTTGTCCATGCCGATTGCAGAGCCTTGTACCCCCGTACCGGTATAGGGCACATTTAGCCATTCCAGTACACCCTGAATCTGACCGTCTTCACCACCACGACCATGCAATACAATGAAAGCACGGTCATAATTTACCAGTTCTGTGACACTACGTTGCTGCGGGTCAAAAGCTTCCGCATTGACCCCTGAACGCACTAATGCCTCAAGTACCGCCGTACCACTGTCTAGAGAAACCTCACGCTCTGCAGATTTACCACCAAGCAACACGGCAACTTTTCCGAATTTTGAAGCATTTGACACGTTTATATCCTTAAACTTTTTTCAATCTGGTCAATTCAATTCAGTCATGCAAGATGACTATTTTATATATAAGTGATTTTGCGCAAGTTCGACTGAGATTGCTCCAACATTACCTGCGCCTTGGGTTAATAACAAGTCATTTGCTTGCAATACTTTTCTCATGATCTGATTCAGATTACCGTCCACCGCATCGACCAGAATTGGCTCAACTTCGCCACGTAAACGAATGCTGCGGGCTAAAGTACGGCTGTCCGCCCCTACAATCGGTTTTTCACCGGCAGGATAAACATCCAATAACAATAACTGGTCTACAGTAGAAAGTACTTCCACAAAATCATCAAAACAGTCACGGGTACGGCTATAACGGTGTGGCTGGAACATCATTACCAGACGACGGTCCGGATGACTCTGACGCGCAGCTTTAATCGTCGCTTCGACTTCTTTTGGATGATGACCATAGTCATCCACCAGTTTCACGTCACCGCCCTCAATCGCAAACTCACCCTGAACCTCAAAGCGACGACCCACACCACTGAAACCTTCCAGTGCACGGCAGATTGAAGCATCAGACACACCTTCATCGGTTGCTATACCAATCGCGGCCAAGGCATTCAGCACATTATGCAAACCTGGCTGGTTGACCGTTACACGCAATGGCTCACGCTCTTTACGCAATACGGTAAAGTGGGTTTGCATGCCATCCTGATCAACATCTACTGCGCGGATGTCATTGTCCTCATTGAAGCCATAAGTCAGTAACGGACGTGCAATCCGCGGCATGATTTCACGGATATTGGCATCATCACCACAGACTACAGCCAAGCCGTAAAATGGCAGTTTTTGCAGGAACTGGATAAAAGTATCTTTCAGGACATCGAAGCTACCGCCATAGGTATCCATATGATCGGCATCAATATTGGTTACCACAGCAGCCATCGGTTCCAGGTGCAGGAAAGAAGCATCTGACTCATCGGCTTCGGCCACGATATAGCGGCTGGCGCCCAAGGCTGCGTTCATACCGGTACGGTTCAGCAAACCACCGATCACATAGGTTGGATCCATGTTTTCTTCAGCCAGCATACAGGTGATCAGACTGGTGGTCGTGGTTTTGCCATGCGTGCCGGCAACGGCAATTCCATGACGGTAACGCATCAGTTCACCCAGCATTTCCGCACGGCGAACCACAGGAATACGGTTTTCAATCGCGGTTTTAATTTCCGGATTTTCTTTATCAATCGCGGTAGAGACCACGATCACGTTGGCGCCCTTAATATTATTTGCAGTATGTCCGATATAGACTTTAATGCCATTCGCTTCCAGCTGTGCGGTGGTATTGGATGCCTTAATATCTGAACCGGAAACTTTATAGCCCTGGTTTTTCAGCACTTCCGCAATACCACACATGCCTGCACCACCGATCCCCACAAAATGAATGTGTTTGATACGGCGCATTTCCGGCACTTTAATTAACTTTTTCGCTTGTTCAGCTGGGGTTGTTGGAGACATAGTTTACTCGGATTACAATTCTTGAATTAAACGGACCACATGTTGAGTCGCATCGGGTTGAGCCTGTCGGCGTGCTTTCACGGCCATTTCCATTAACAGCTGGCGATTCAGCATCGGCTCTAATAATGTTGTTAAACTTTCCGGGGTCATAGTGGCCTGCGGGCAAATCTTTGCCGCATTGATATTGGCCAGGAAACCGGCATTGGCCGTCTGGTGATCATCGACCGCACTTGGCAGCGGCACAAAAATCGCAGCGACCCCGGCAGTGGCAATTTCAGTCACGGTCAATGCACCGGCACGGCAAATCACCAGATCGGCATCAGAATAGGCGTTGGCCATATCTTCAATAAAGGGCTGGACTTCAACTTGCAGATTGGCCGGTGCATTTTCATAACGTGCCCGTGTCGCCTCGGCATGATTTTGCCCACACTGATGATAGACATTTAAAGGTACATTCAGTTGCTTTAAGGCTTCCGGAACCCGTTCATTTAAGGCTTGCGCCCCCAAGGACCCGCCAACGATCAGAATACGTAAAGACAATCCAGCCTTGTCACGCTGCTGATAACGCCAGGACGGATTTAAAATTTCGCTAATTTCCTGTCGTACCGGATTGCCGGTGGTGACGATTTTTTCCTGGGCCGGAAAAGTATTCGGGAAAGCCTGGCACACTGTTTTTGCCACACGCGACAATTGGGTATTGGTAAAACCGGCGACTGCATTCTGCTCATGGATCAGCACCGGAATACCTAAAATACGCGCAGCCAGACCACCCGGCCCGGCTACATAACCACCAAAGCCGGCGACGGCATCGACCTTGAGCTGTTTCATGAACTTCATGGCGCTCAGGGTTGCTTTCATAATTTTAAAAGGGGCCAAGGCTTTACGTACAAAACCATTGCCCCGTACACCCTGAATATCAATCTGATAAATGGGAATATTCTGGTTTTTTAATAGACGGTTTTCCATGCCTGCGGGTGTGGCCAACCAGGAGACCTGTATACCTTGTTGTTGTAAATCTTTGGCAACAGCTAACGCTGGAAACACATGTCCACCTGTACCTGCGGCCATCATCATGACATGTTTAGGCTGTTTTTGCTGAGCGTCGGTCACGGTCTAATTCTTCAATTCAAAAAATGGAGCAGGAAATCTGATTTAAGTAATCAATTGTAATCACAAACCTCAGGCCATGAAAGTTTATTTACTTTATTTCAACAAGGCTTTAATTGTTTTTTTCATGCAAATTCCAAGTTTAGACTCGTTTTATTTATAAGATCTGCACTTTACCTTCGACTTAAGTGACATATCATAGCAATTTTAAATGATTTTCTCATTATATTATCAATAATCTTGCCACGGACAGGGCTTTATTTAGAACCATTTACAGCTCACTCCCGGTCAATCCATGTCCTATTATCGACTAATGAGCTTAGGCTTAAATCCTATAAATTTTATAAAACTTTCATGTTATTCATATCTCTATATGAATGATGCTTGATGTACAAGCAGATGCTTTAAATGGACTCAATTCGGATAGATGTCAAAAATATCATGTCGTGATGTATGGATTATCTTGGCCGGTTATCTGGCTGCGATCCATGTCGGCAAACTTTCGGCCGTGATTCCTGTGTTGCAGCAGGATTTAAACCTGAATTTTACTCAGGCTGGTTTTTCATTAGCGTGGTGCAGGCTGCCGGAATGCTGTTTGCGCTATGCATTGGCGCCTTCTCGGAAAAAATGGGATTAAAGCGCTGCCTGATCATGGCCTTAATCATTTTAGGGCTGAGCAGTCTTGCCGGGCTTTGGATTACGCAGCCTGCCACTTTATATGTATTGCGTTTTATGGAAGGAATCGGGTTTTTAACCATATCCTTGTGTGCGCCAGCAATTTTAAAACGTACCAGCCGCGCTGAAACCCTGAATTTCAAGATGGGACTCTGGAGTTCCTATATGGGCATCGGTGTCAGTCTGGCCGTATTGATGATTCCTCTCCTGCTTGAATATCTGGACTGGCAAACGATCTGGGCCATTTTGGGCTGCCTGTGCCTTATCATTGCTGGCATGATCAAACAATATTTAAATATTGAACCTGTCCTGATAACACAGCCCGACTTTTCCCAGGCAACTACGGAAATACCTCATTCTGGCAGATTGTTAAAATTACCCTGACCCATCCTCCCATTATCTGTCTGGCGATTATTTTCGCCTGTTATACCAGTCAATGGATTACTGTCACGGGCTTCCTGCCTACACTGTATGTTGAACAGGGGCTGGACTTAAAACGTGCAGGGATGCTGGTCTCGATGGTCGTGCTGGCCAATCTGGGGGCACTTTTGGCGCAGGCATGTTGCTGCAACAGGGTTATAGACCGCACACCTTATTGAGTACCGGATTTGTGGCAATGCTCTGTAGCAGTTGTCTGGTATTTGCCGCAAATTCCTAGCTCTCATTTGAATTGCAGGTTGTCAGTGCCGTGCTGTTTTCACTGATTGGCGGGATGATCCCGACCACTGTTTTTGCGATTACCCTGCACTATGCGCCACGCGCCTATGCAGCAGCGGCCAGTGTGGGTCTGGTTTTACAAATTTCAGCCTGCGCACAGTTTTTTATACCGACCCTGAGCGCTGCGCTGATATCTGCCACCCAATACTGGGCCAATCTTGCCATTATCACCGTCTGCCTTTCGATGCTGGGCATGGTAATGACGGCATATTTATTTAAGCGTTACCCGAAATAAAAAGGTAAAAAGAGCCTGCAAGCAGACTCTTCTTTCACCTGATTTTGCCTTTAAACCTGATTGGCCTGACCAGCTTCCAGCACGGCAAACAGATCATCCGCAATCGAGATGCCAAACTGCGTATCAATTTCACGGATACAGGTTGGACTGGTCACATTAATTTCCGTGACATAATTTCCGATCACATCCAGCCCTACAAAGACCAGACCTTTTTCTCTGAGAAACGGCCCTACTTTT
The DNA here is from genome assembly GCF_024129355.1 of Acinetobacter lwoffii. Lineage (GTDB taxonomy): Bacteria > Pseudomonadota > Gammaproteobacteria > Pseudomonadales > Moraxellaceae > Acinetobacter > Acinetobacter lwoffii_I. Next base: position 115,252 of record NZ_JAMXXP010000004.1, read on the forward strand.
GCCGCAATGGCTTTGTCATTTTCAGTCAGGGGGCGTGCCTCGCCTAGGCCACCTGCGGCCAGATTACCGCGCACTTCACCATTTTGCGGAATACGGGCCAGACAATATGGCACTGGCTCGCCATTAATCATCAGGATGCGTTTATCGCCTTCGACAATTTCCGGAATATAACGCTGCGCCATAATCGGCTGGGTACCATTATTGGTCAGTATTTCAATGGTTGAACCGATATTGATCCCGTCCTGATACAGACGGAAAATCCCGGTGCCACCCATACCATCCAGCGGTTTTACAATCACATCGACCTGTTCTTTGAGAAATTCACGGATCAGGCTTTGCTGTGAAGTCACCAAGGTCGGAACTTGCAGATGCGGGAACTGGGTCGCGAACAGTTTTTCATTACAGTCACGCAGGCTTTGCGGTTTGTTGATGATCCATGCCCCTTCGCGCTCTGCCTGCTCCAGAATATAAGTGGTATAGACGAAGTTCATATCAAAAGGCGGATCTTTACGCATCAAGACAACGTCATAAGCAGCGATCGACTCTTTTTGTTTTTCGCCAAGTTCATAATAATGGTCGTAGTCTTCAAATACCTGTAACGGCGCGATCAGACCAAAGGCCTTGCCCTGATCGATATATAAATCTTGCTGCAATGCATAACCGAGTTCATGCCCGCGACGTGCTGCTGCCCACAGCATGGCCATGGTCGAGTCTTTCTTCAGGTTTACATTTTCAATGGGATCCATCACAACAAGTACGCGCATGTGTCTCTGCTCTTTTTCAAAAAATGACTTGGCAAGGAGTATAGCTTGTGTGGATTCTTTTGTTTATGGTGATTTTGCATGACTTATTTTGTATAGGTTTTTAGATAGATGCTCAGGCAATTTGAGCTCAAGGGAGGTATGCCATGCAACAGGCCATTATCGGTTTTCACCTGGATGAGGAACAGCATTGGGTTGCAGAACTGGCCTGCGGACATGGCCAGCATGTGCGGCATACCCCGCCCTGGCAAAATCGCCCATGGGTGATGACCGAGCAAGGACGTAAAGAAAAACTCGGGATGCTGCTAGACTGTAGAAAATGCGAAAAGTGCGAAACTGAAACCTGAACCTATGAAAAAAGTAGTATGTAGGTGACCTAAAAAATAATCTTGTCCAGAATTTGCTAATTTGAGTTACTGCGTTTATGCTTTTATTGCTCAAACATGAAGCGCATTTTTTCAGGGTGTACTTTTGCTCATACGGCTCGTCAAACAGATCTGGTTGGTGATGCTTGTGGTTTTTGCCATAGGCTGGAGCAGTGTGTCTGTCGCATCTGCAAACACCATGCATCTGGTTATGCCGTCTGAAAAAACGAATCCTCATTGTCTGGAAATGACAAAACCCTCTGCTTCTCACTCGCTGCATAAGACTGATCATCATCAAGATCAGGAACTGATTCAGCCGGACTGTGTCAGTGACAGCACCCAGCAGTCATCAGATTGTCTGGATTGTGGCACTATGGCCTGTCAGAACTTGGTCACCAGCCTGCCCATTACAACGCCCGAGTTAAGCGTGCCTGATCACGGTTATCCGGAAAAAACCCTCCTCCCTACTTACCATGCCCAGCACCTTGCCGGTTACTGGCAAGAAATCCTGCGCCCACCCAAAGCTTGATCCTGAATTTTTAAATTTTTTTATTCATTAAGGATTAAGTTATGTTGCTTAAAATCAGTCAAAGCCTGTGTCTGGGCTTCGGTCTCATCTGGTCGTCTACCCTGTTTGCAGCCGTAAAAGAATATCATCTGGTCATTGATGAAAGCCCGATCAATCTCACCGGAAAGACGGTCAAGCGTATCACTGTAAACGGAAAATTCCCTGCACCCTTGCTGGAATTTGAAGAAGGTGATGATGCAGTCATTCATGTACAAAACAACCTGAACAATCAGGATACCTCGCTGCACTGGCATGGCCTCCTCCTGCCTGGGCTGATGGATGGTGTGCCCGGATTTAACGGTTTTCAGGGGATCAAACCGAAGCAGTCTTTTACTTATCGCTTCAAGGTTCGTCAAAACGGCACCTACTGGTATCACGCACATTCCAAAGGTCAGGAACAGGACGGCCTCTATGGCGCATTGGTGATTCGCCCCAAAGCACAGACATTACTACCTCCACATGAACAAACCGAGCGGGATTATGTGGTGATGCTGTCAGATTTTCACGAACAAAGCGGCCAGCAGATTCAGAACAATTTAAAAAAATCGGCCGAATATTATCAGAACCAGCGTGAAACCGTGGGCGATGTATTTAAGCAGGTGAAACGTGACGGCCTCAAGGCCACCTGGACAGACCGCAAGATGTGGAACCAGATGCGTATGCTGAAAACCGACCTATCTGATGTTACCGGTTATACCTTTCTGGTCAATGGAAAAACGCCGCAACAAAACTGGAGTGGCCAGTTCCAGCCCAATGAAAAAGTCCGCCTGCGTTTCATCAATGCTTCTGCCATGTCGTTTTTCGATGTGCGTATTCCTCAGCTGAAAATGACCGTGGTCAGCGCCGATGGACAAGCTGTACAGCCAGTCGCTGTAGATGAATTCCGGATCGGAACCGCTGAAACCTATGATGTGATTGTGGAACCCACTGCAGCGCATTACCAGATTGAAGCGGAATCGATCGACCGCTCAGGCTTTGCCATTGGCAGTCTGCATCAGGCAACTGATTCAATTAAAGCCTCGGCTCCGGTTCAATTACCGACACCGCGCCCTCGTGCCTTATTGACCATGGAAGATATGGGACATGGCGAACAGCATGACATGTCACATGACACACACAGCAGTCAGACCACTCAATCTGCAACTGGTACGCCTAAACATGATGGGCATGCCCAGCACGACATGCATGCAAGTCATAATGCCATGTCTGGAACCAATCAGCCTCATCAGCCTGTTGAGGGCTGGGCCAATATGTCTACGCCTGCAGGGCACAAAGCCTTGCAATATCAAGACCTCAAAGCTCTGACACCGCAACCTGATACCCGCGCAGCAGAACGTGAACTGGTGATTCGTCTGGGTGGAACCATGGAGCGCTACATCTGGACCGTTAACGGTAAAAAATTCAGTGATGCCGAACCACTTCAGGTGAAATATGGCGAGCGGATCCGGCTGAAATTTATCAATGACAGCATGATGGCCCATCCGATGCATTTGCATGGCATGTTTATGCAGCTGGAAAATGGTCAGTCTGCTGCAAATATGCCAAATAAACACACTGTGATTGTGCCGCCCGGGAAAACGGTGACTACCCTGCTCACAGCAGACGAACTGGGAGAATGGGCAATTCACTGCCATCTGCTCTATCACATGAGTGCCGGTATGATGAACAAGCTGATTGTGGCACAGGTTGACGAAGATCAAGCATCTCACCCTTCTTCACAAAAAATGCCATCAAAGCCAGCAGCTGTTCAAGGAGAAAGCCATGCACATCACTAATCTTTTGGTAAAGTCAGTGCTCAGCAGTGCACTTACCCTAAGCAGTCTGAGTATTTTTGCGGCAGCTTCTAGCGAGCATACGGGTCATAATGAACATCAGCATCATAGCGGGCATCATGCCATGCAAAACATGGCTGATAACCACGCACAGCATACTGAAACTGCAGATGCCGCATCCTATCAACCGCCACCAAAGTTATTGCATCAACAGCATGCACTGAGCACACCACAAAATTCAGTCAGTTCTGCCAGCGAACATGATCATCGTAAAGAACATGGTGCACAGATTTATAGCCAGATTATTCTGGACCAGAAATGGCAGCATAGTTCAGAGGGAAATGGGGCATTCAAGTCCAAGAACCAAGCCAGAATTGGCACGGATGAAAATAAAATCTTCCTCAAGCTAGAAGCCGACAAACATGAATCGCATCAGGCCGAATATGATGCCAAAGTGCTGTATAGCCGAAATATTTCCGATTTCTGGGATGTGCAGACCGGGGTGCGCTATCGACAGGAAAATTTAGCCGAGCCTGCTACACAACAGCAGAACGAGCGTTTCGATACGGTATTTGGCCTGCATGGCTTGGCCCCCTACTTTTTCGAAACGGATGCTCATCTCTATGTCGGTGAAGATGACTTTGTCGGATTAAAACTGGAAACAGAGCGTGACCTGTTACTGACTCAGAAACTGATTATGCAACCCTTTGTCGAACTGGATGTCATCCTGAATGATCAGGCAGCGAATGCGAAAAAAACTGGTCTTAGTCATGCAACCTTGGGCCTGGAAACACGCTATGAACTGAGCAAAAAGCTCATGCCTTATCTGGAAGTGGGTTATGAATATAGTAAAGGCAACAAACAGACAGCCTGGCAGCAAAGCTCTGATTCTGAAAAAGGCTGGATCTATGGTGCAGGTCTGAAAATGATGTTCTAAATTTTTGATACAGAAAATTATGCAGCTACGGGATATGAAGCGCCATTCATGCCTCGTAGCGCTATGGCACTATACATTTGGCTGAGAAAGATTTTTTAAGCCTATGAACTGTACATGCAATGCTTTTCTGTACTTTCCCGCTCATTAAGACACTTGTTATTTTGCAAAAAACTAGTCTTCATCGCCTTGATTTCTACTGTTACTTTTAGCCACCAAAGTGCCTAACATAATGATAAAGGTACTCACGCCGCCAATTAACAGGCTCATCAATCCCATTTCCAGCATAAAATTGCTATCGCCAGTCTCAGGGGCACCCCACAAAAATTGAAGCCGATCACCAAAAACAAAATTGATCCCACATACAATCAGAAATCCAATCAAGGTGGCAATCAGTAAAGTGACCACCAAGTTCTTCCACATTTTACATCCGACGAACAGGATGATCATGGCCAGTCCAACCATGGTGATGATGGATATAAGTAACACACTGTTCCAGTAATCCATGAGACTCACTCGTATTTGGTTTTAAATTAAAATCAAGAAATTCTTATAGTTAATTTTTCCAATTGAATTTTAATATAGGTGGATTTTTATACACAAACAATGACGATAACTATCTTAAAACTACAAATACTAATTTACCCAAAGTTATAAAATACACTGACTTAGTAAAATCTTGCTGGGTACTGAACGATTTTGATTAACATAAAGTAACACAAACACAACGTGTATTTATTGTTTAGCTTCGCTAAAGCTTAAATGCAAATGATAAAGCTCAAGCGAATCAGCTTGAAATGCTTTAAAAAACAAGAATTGAGCTACTTTTATAAGAAAAATAAATAATAAATATAAAAAACTTGAATATTTTCTGATTTAGGCTATGCTGTCTTTAACTAGAAAAAAGCGTTGTTTAGTTAAGCTTCTTTAAGTGCCGCAGTATTATTTATAATCCTCAGTTTTTTCAGATCTTTATTTCAATTCTTGTTGTTTTTCCAAGTTATCCATAGTCATTTGCATGACTAAAATTATTAAAATTTAACAGGTTATATTATGTCTACTACAGTTACCGGTACAGTAAAATGGTTTAACGAAACTAAAGGTTTTGGTTTTATTCAACAAGAATCAGGTCCTGACGTTTTTGCACACTTTAAAGAAATCAGCAGTTCTGGTTTCAAAACTTTGTTTGAAGGTCAGCGCGTTTCTTTTAGCGTGGTTGATGGTCAAAAAGGTCCAAATGCGATCAATATCGTTGCGCTATAATTTAGCACAGCAATAAGAAAAAGCACCTTCAGGTGCTTTTTTTAGCTCTGAAGATTCATAATTTTGGTGAAAGGTTTTCTACTCCTCTATTTAGCTCATTAACAGTGAATTTTTAAGAATCATGTTCTGAATCATTGCTGTTGTAAGCGTTGCTCTATAAAGAAATAGAAATGAAAAACCCCTGGCATCTGCCAGGGGTTTTCCGTATGGGTTCGCTTAGTATAACTCCTGTCGTACCTTACTTTCCTTGTATTTATCTATTGTTATTCTTGTGTGGAACCTCCTGTTCCTGTTAAAGCCATCATAGGAAATTTCCACTATTCAAAACAGCCGCAAAGTGCTGGAATTGATGTAAGCGAATGCTTACAAGAATAGACAGAGATAATAAATTTCAAATACTTAGAAAATCGAGCATCTATAAAAAAAGGAAGCTTAAGCTTCCTTTTCTATGCCAATCCAGGCTTAGATCCCGTATTTAACACGGTAATCTTCCATTTTCGCCAAAGCTTCTAGGTCGCCTTTCGCTTCCAGATAGTCCATTAAATCTTTCATGGTAATTAAGGCATGTACAGGAATCTCAAGCTCTTGCTGCACTTCCTGAATGGCAGATAAATCACCCTGACCTTTCTCCTGACGATCAAGCGCCACAAGTACACCGGCAATTTGGGCACCGGCATTTTTCAGGATGGTCACGACTTCACGAATCGCTGTGCCTGCCGTAATTACGTCATCAATGATCCAGACTTTTTTACCTTCTACAGAAGCACCAACCAATACGCCACCCTCGCCATGATCTTTGGCTTCTTTGCGATTAAAACCCCACGGCACACTTACCCCATGATTTTGCGACAGAGCCACAGCAGTTGCTGCCACAAAAGGAATGCCTTTATAGGCAGGGCCAAAAATCACTTCAACATGGTCACATTCAGTCAGTTTCGCTGCATAGCCAGAAGCCAGCAGGGTCAAGGCTTCACCATCATTCAACAGACCCGCATTAAAAAAATAGGGACTCACACGCCCCGATTTTAAAGTAAACTCACCAAATTTAAGCACACCGCGTGATAATGCGAGTTCGATAAAAGCTTGCGGGTTAAACTGAGCTGGCGTTGACATGAGGTGCTCCTAAATCCATTAATTAAGGTAAGACTTGCGCATGATACCAAAGAGTAGCTATCCAGGTGATCAAAAAATTCTTCGCGTCGTTTCAATTAATGTCAACGGCTTACGTTCATCTGTCACCAAAGGCCTATTGGAATGGATGGAACAGTCTGATGCCGACGTGATTTGCATGCAGGAAAGCCGGATCACGCATGCGCAGTGGACGGACAAATTCAAGCCTGAAGGCTGGTACACGCACCTGTTTCCTGCCGAGCGTCCGGGTTATGCCGGTACGGCCATTTATAGCCGTCTGCCTTTTGTATCTTTAACTGATGGCCTGGGTTTTGAACTGGCCGATTCACAAGGCCGTTTTATTGCCGCTGAATTTGACTTGGGTTTAGATCAAACTGTACAGATCTGTTCCCTGTATCTGCCTTCGGGTTCATCAGGCGATGAAGCGCAAGCACGTAAAGATCACTTTCTGGAAGAATACGCAAAAATTCTGAAACAGTGGCGCGATGAAAATAAATCGGTGATTGTCTGCGGTGACTATAATATCGTGCATAAACGTATTGATATTAAAAACTGGTCGGGTAACCAGAAAGCCTCGGGTTGCTTGCCGCATGAACGTGCCTGGCTGGATCATATCTACGATGAGCTTGGTTATGTCGATACTTTCCGTGAAGTGCGTAAAGAAGCCGAGCTGTATTCCTGGTGGTCAAACCGTGGTCAGGCGCGTGCCAAGAATGTTGGTTGGCGGATTGATTATCATGCCTGCTCTCCGGACTGGAAAGAGCGTACCGTTAATGCCTGGGTCTATAAAGAACAATGGTTTAGCGACCATGCCCCCGTGATCATCGACTACAAACTATAATCTTCATTATTTAATTGAGTGAACATACGTTCACTCAATTAAGGCTTATCTCTTACATGACATGACGTATTTTTTGGGTTTATCTTAATGTAATAACATAGCATTATAGCGTTACGGCACAAGGACATGTCAGGACGACAACATAAGGACAGGACGCCGTAGGACGAAAATAAAACAGACTATAGATTTAGCTTGTTTTGCATGGATGTGACATTGGACGTTGGATTGAGACCCGCATGATCAGGATGATTAAATGCGGGTTTTCTATTTCTATTATTCCCAAATTTTTATTTTTCTTATTATTTAGATTGTTCTTTTTCTTGCTGCTCATGTTAAAGCTGCTTGATGTCATTTTGATGACATGACTTTTCTGGTATTTAAAATTTTTTCTTTTTTTTCATTTGCTTTTGCATGGTTTGCTGCTGCCAATTTGGTTAAGCTAGTTCATGATTTAAATTTTTTAGATGGCAGCTATGTTAAAAATTTACGGAATTAAAAATTGTAGTTCGATGAAAAAAGCCTTTGATCTGCTGACGGAGCAAGGTCTGAGTTATGAATTTCATGATTATAAAAAACAGGGCATCGATGCTGAAACCGTCAAAACCTGGCTGGATGCCTTGGGTCAGGACGTGGTTCTGAACAAGAAAGGCACTACCTGGCGTAAACTCAGTGAAGAAGAGCAACAGGCCACCCTGTCAAGTGAAAATGCCTTAATTAATGCATTAACCACCCATACCAGTTTAATCAAACGTCCAATCTTGGCAACCTCTACAGGATTTATTGCCGGTTTTGATGAAACAGCTTATCGTAGCTTAGCCCACTAATATCTTGTATTGAATAACACTCATAAAAAAGCCTGACATCGATCAGGCTTTTGTATATCTGCTTAAAATAAATTAGTTGGCACGAATCCAAGTCTGGTTACGACCCAATGCCGCTACACCGATGAAACCACGTAGCTCAAGTTTCTTGCCACCGTCTGCCAGCTGGCCTTTCAACTTATAGGTTTTACCGGATTGCGGATCCAGGATCGAACCGCTGTCATAGCTAGTCCCGCCAGCATTTTTTAGACCTTTAACAATGGTCAGGCCTTTCAGAGATTTGTTGTGATATGGACCTTCACATTTCTTGCAGGCATTTTCTTCACCTGGAGTTAACACAGACTGAATACTGGCTGACAAAGTGCCGTTCTTTTGTTCAGTGAATTTAACCATGGCCTTAGGCTGCTTGGTTTTATCATCAATGGTTTTCCATACCGTGCCATTTAAAGGATCCGCGGCATTCGCCAATGCAGATAAGCCTAGTAGTCCTAACGTAAGCGCTATTTTTTTCATTTTTCTTCATTTCCTTAGTCTGAAAATAGACCCATGTAGTATTAAAAAGTCACAACAATTTTTCAATTTTTAGGTGTGACTATTTAGTGTAACCTTGTAAATATGGTTGGTAAATAATCTACACGATCAATAAAAGCACAAAAAGATGGAAGGAAGATGAAGATAAGCCCGCTAACGAAACAATTAATTACAGAAAGCTTTTTAAAAACGGCCATTCGTGCCCCGAGCAGATTCAGTCTTCCACCGAGTTCAATGCGCATTGCTCTGGAACAGATGTGCAAACTTTTCCCTCAGGATAAAACGGTACAGATTCGCTCGCTTCGATTGGCCGGACTGCGCGCGGAAGAAATTAAGCCGCAGCAGGAATCGACCCAGCTGATTTTTCATATTCATGGCGGCGCATTTTACTTAGGTTCTTTAAATACCCATCGTGCCTTTATGACTCAAATTGCGGCTCGAACCCAGATGCAGGTGCTGCATGTCGATTATCCGCTATCACCCGAATCTGCCTATCCAGAAGCGTTGGAAGCCTTGTTTGATGTCTATAATCTGCTACTGGATCAAGGTGTTCAGGCCAAAGATATTATTCTGTCCGGCGATTCTTGCGGTGCCAATCTGGCCTTGGCGCTGGCACTCAAAATACAGCAGGAAAGTCTGCCACAGGTCAGCGGTCTGATTCTGCTGTCTCCACTGCTGGATTTAACGTTGACCAGTGAATCTTTACGTTATAACCAGAAGCATGATGCCCTGCTGTCTCTGGAAACGGTTCAAACCGGGATTGAATATTATGTGCCGCGTTCGATTGATCGTGGTGATCCGGAAGTTTCTCCTTTTTTTGCCGATTTAGCCGGCTTGCCACCGATTCATATTCAGGTAGGTTCCAAGGAAATTCTGCTGGATGATGCTAGTCGTTTTAAAGAAAAAGCGGAACAGGCGGGTGTCGAGGTCGAATTTAAACTCTATACCGGCATGTGGCACAACTTCCAGATGTTCAGTGCCTGGTTCGATGAAGCCAAACAGGCGCTGACCGATCTTGCAGAATTTGCCCATCGTCTGGACCGAGATTAAGCATGATTTAGCATATAAAAAAGGTCAGCCGTAGCTGACCCTTTGAAAAGAGGTTTTAGGTTTTAAATGGCCTGAACTTGCTGCAATGCAGTTTGCAATGCTTGGGCTTTAACCGCTTCGCCCATGTTCACTCCTTCAGCACGAATCACTTCGATATCATTCACACCGGTAAAGTTAAACACGGTTTTCAGGAAAGCCTCCTGAAAATCAGCCGGGCTTTGCTCGCCATAGACACCACCACGGCTGCTGGCGATATACACTTTTTTATTGCCCGCCAGACCCACAGGACCTTGTTCGGTATATTTAAAGGTACGTCCCGCGACACAGATCCGGTCAATCCAGGCTTTTAAGGTCGATGGCAAACCGAAGTTATACATCGCTGCACCAATCACCACGACATCAGCCTGTAAATATTGATCTAAAATTTCCTCGCCCAATGCCGTCTGTTCTGCATTCTGCCCCATTAAAATTTCGGCAGTAAGATGGGGAATAGGCTGTGCTGCCAGATCCAGGTACTCAACTTCAATGGCCTCAGCATATTTTTGCTGCAATTGTTCCACCACGGCCTGAGTCAACTGACGCGAAATAGAAGCATCTCCTAAAATACTGGAATCAATCTGTAAAACTTTCATGGCTTCGCTCTTTATCTTTGGTTGTTTCTAACAATGCAGCCATTTTAACGATTGACCATATTGAAATAATTAGCACAAATAAAACACATCATCCTGAATTTAGAACAAAACTGTATGCCTCTTAACCTCTTTAATTTTGATGAGAACCCTTTGGTATAGCCTAGATCACTTATGCTATAGGCAAAGAATGAGCAGATCAGATATCAACTAAATCACAAAAATGTTTTAAATATTGTTGTTTATCAAGCATTCAAACTTATGTTATCTTGTGTAAATAAAGCTATAAATATCCAATAAGTCTTAAAAAATCTGCCATAACAATTAAAGTCAGACCGGGACCATGAAGCGAATATCGCCTGTATTAGAAAAAGTGCTAAGACACAGAATCAAGAAATATCTGGTCGAAGATGAAGTCGTGATGAACTGGCGTATCCTGAAGAAATGCATCCTGATGCTGACTTTGGGATGCGGTGTACATCTGACCTGGCTCGGCTGGGATCTCTTTGTTTTATTCAATCCTGAGTATTGGCAATATGTACAGATTGAACGGGTTCATTCACAAGTCGTGCTGAACGGCAGTTTTTTATTGATTTTAGCCTTACTGATTTATCCTTGTTATAAATTTCAGGGCAACCGTCTGGTGGAACGTTATCTACCCTATCTGGCAGTCGGCACCTTTGTGGTTTCGCTATGCCGGGATGCCTATATTGTCGGCGTGATCAGCCCTGTGGCCACGACCTCCTATGTCTGTTTAATTATGGTGGGACTGGTGCTGCTCCATCGCACGCTGGTTTATAGCATGCTGATTCCAGCGTCAATTTTCCTAGGCGGATGTGCCTATTTAAGTTTCAGTCATCAATTGCCTTATTCACCGCTATTTAATATCGATGACAAGCTTTTCTATAATGGTTTCTGGCTGTTATCGATGCTGTATTTCATTTTGCCAATTCTGGCCGTCTGTATGGTCTTATTCGAGATTCTGCTCAGTCAATGGCGGCATCGTGAGCAGCTGATCAAACAACTGAGTCAGATTGATCCGCTCACCAATCTGTTTAACCGCCGTAGTATCAACCAATGTCTGGATAAACTGAATGCCGCAGCCACTCCCAATTATGCTTTAGTGCTATTAGATCTGGATCATTTCAAGAAAATTAATGATCACTATGGCCATCATAAGGGCGATGAAACCTTAGTTGAAGTGAGTGCTGTACTGAACCAGCAATTGCGCGAAAGTGATGTGGTCGGCCGTTTTGGCGGGGAAGAATTTATTTTGGTGCTTAAAAATACCAGTCTGGAAAAAGCCGAGCAAGTGGCTGAACGCTGTCGCATCGCCATTCAGCAATTGCAGATTTTCAGTGATGAGGGTGAGCTGATTCCAGTGACCGCTAGTTTCGGGATTGCCATTTCTAGCGCGGAATTACGCCCACAACAATTATTGAGTCAGGCCGATCAGGCACTTTATCAAGCCAAAGCCGGTGGGCGTAATCTGGTCAAAGCCTATGCTGAAGCGGTTCCAGCACAGATGCAGGTTTCTTAAACGGGTTCAGCTTTTTTTAAGAACTAAATTATGGATTTTCACTTTGAGCCAGTGCTTGCAGCTGTGCCAGCAATTCTGCCTCGCTAAAAGCACCGGTTAAACGTAAACCCCTAATTTCCTGCTGCTGCGCATTCAAGAATAAATACGTCGGCGGCCCGAGAATTTCCCATTGGTTTAACAGCGCTTGATGAGAGACATTATATTGGCTTAAATCCAGCTTGATCAGGAAATATGGCGCAAGCGCCTGCTGTACCGCTGCAGATTTTAAAATACGATGTTCGATCGGCTGACAGGCAACACACCAGTCGGCGTAGACATCAATAATAATCTTTTGCCCTTGTGGTGCCCTGTCCAAAATCTGCTGAAATTCTGCTGCACTACGTGCCACATGCCACTTGGCTTCTGTACTCACCTGCTCCACAAAAAACCGCTGACTATGCTGATATTGGCTATAAGCAATATAAGGCACGGCCAGTACCAGACACAGGATATACAGCCATCTTAGACCAGTGCGATGCCAGAAAATCCGGAACAGCACATAAGCCACGAAGGTCATGCCCAAAGCTAAGGATAACCACTGTAAAGCGGCTTCTGAAATCAGTGGGCGAATAAAATACAGCGCTAGCGCCAGCATGATAAAGGCAAAGAGCACTTTGATCTGATTCATCCAGTGCCCGGCTTTAGGCAGAATCCGTGCACCCAGAATACTGGCCAGCAATAAAGGCGTGCCCATCCCAAAACCTAAAGTAAACAGCAGTAAAGCTCCCTGCCACTGACTTTGCGTCTGGGAAATAAACAATAATGCGCCTGCCAGCGGTGCGGTCATGCATGGCCCCACCAGAAGCGCCGAAATCATGCCCATGACACCGGCACTGACCAGACTGCCTCCCTGCTGCATGGCCTGTGCCCGATCCAGACGATGAACCAGACGTTGCGGCAGTTTGATTTCAAACAGGCCAAACAGATTCAGGGCAAACAGGACAAACAGGATGCTAAATGCGATCAGGGTTCCCGGTTGCTGCAACCAGCGCTGAAAATTCAGACCAGCTGAAGACGCAATTAAGCCGAGTACCGCATAGACAGTAGCCATACTGCTGACAAAAGTCAGTGCAATCATCCAGGCTTTCAGGCCTTTACTATCTCGTACAATCAGCGAGGTCAGAATCGGCAACATCGGCAAGGAACACGGTGTAAAAGCCAGTAAAATGCCTAAGCCAAAGAACAGCAAAAGCCCATAGCCCAAAGAGCGTTCAAGCAGTTGGGCTGACCATTTCTGGTCTTGTGCTGCATAGGGTTCAGTTTGTGTGTTGGCTGATGCAGAGATTTCATTTGCTGTAGATTCTGAGGAATCTGCTGTATTAAACAGGGTATTGTGTTGCAGTGATGAAGTATTCAGATCGAGTAAACGCTTTGTTCCTGATCCGGCAGCTTCGAATTGCACCAGACCGGACAAATCGGTCTTGAACTGAATGGTTTGTGGCGGATAACAGATCCGGTCTTTGGCACAACCCTGCCAACTGACCTGATAGGATCGCCCCGCCTGAGTCGGGATCTGAAACTTTAACTGCTGATAATAAACCTGGGTATGTCCATAGTTATCATCATACAAATCTTCAGCGGGTGGCAACTCAAACGACACCGGCTGGTTGCCCTGCCGGACTTCAATTTTATGCTGATACAGATAATAGTTGTCTGGAATCTGCCAACTCAGTTCAGCCTGCTGCTGACTGGTGGAGATCACGCTCACAGGAAAAGCCTGCTCGGCAGACAACAATGCAGTTTCCGCCTGAGCAGGACTGCTGAACAAGGTGCTTCCCAAAATAACCAGGGCAAGCATTTTCCCCCAGGTCGGGAACTGCGAGTATTTCATCATCTGTGAGTTGAATAACTTAGAACAGCACAGAGAAACCTAGGCCTGAGAAGTAACTTCGATCTGCACCATCCAGATCTACACCGACATTCGCATCCAATTGGACACGGTCGTTTAAGGCATACATAACCCCGGTACCGAGCGCGTATTGATTATCGACACTTTCAGCTTTACGGTAAATCAGTTCAGAATAACCTGACCAGCGATCAGTAATGCGGTAGCCTAGAGAAGGAATCGCAGACACTGCCCAGTTGCTGTCCTGCCATTCATAACGCATGGTCAATGCGGTACTGACCAAGTCATTATATTGATACGACACGACAGAACCCAAGCTGTAAATATCTTCTTCATTAGTGAAACCGGCATTGCCTGTTGCAATGATGGCTTCGGCCAGCAAAGCCATACTGAGTTTGTCATCATCCAAATCAATGGCCTTTTTCAGACCAATACTAACATCGCCCAGACCATCATCTTCTTCGGTCTGGCCATTGGATTTCACTTGGGTCCAGGTCGGGCCAGCCCAACCTAAACGCAATTCCAGATCATCACTGAGTCCGGTACGTAACAACATATCTGCACTGAGTGTGGTCACGGTCTGATCGCCCGACTTGCTATAACGCGCTGTAGGCAAGCCTTGCTCCCAAGCGACATTTCCGACTGGAGTAATTCCAGTACTCAGACCCTCACCTGGTCGATCAAATTCAAAATCTGCTGCGAAAAGCTGTGCACTACAACCGGCCAGTGCAATCAAACCCAAGGTTTTTAATGTTGTCATGTTGGAGCTCTTTATTAAAATTTAACTGAGTTCTTTGGTCATTTTTGCGCCATGCTTGCGAAGCAGTTCTAGCGTCTGTTTTTCTTCGTCTAAAGCTTCTGACCAGTTGATTTCATCAAAATCACAATCAAAGAATAGATCACTAATTGAAGATAAAATAGTCATGCCATCTTCATCTTTGCTATTTGGATCGACTTTTTCATCCAGTAAACGCTGTACAGCCGGTGCACATGCGGCACTCGCGGCATCCCAGAGCGGGCCATAAATTTCTTCTGCATCCCACAGATGCAGATTCACTTTGGCCTGGATCAGTTCTTCCAGAATCTGTAAATGTACCGCCAAACGTGCCTGTTTCTCATCTTCTGAAAGTGGTGTACCGGCTTCATACAGTTCACACACCTCTTCCCACCATTTGAACAGGCCATCTGACCAGACCGAAATCACCGGGCCTTTGTCATGATCAATAAAATTCGGGTTGAGTCCATCTGCCAGCAGCTGTTTAACCTGGTCCAGATTTAATTCTTCGAGTGATTGCACAAAAAGCTGTTGTTGCGCAGTTAACATGATGGAGCTCACTTTGATTCGTTTTCGACTATTATGCCGAATAAAGCAGGATTTGTTGTGCTTCTCATAACTATATTTTTGTTTAATACGAAAAAAGCCCCGCAGGGCTTTTTCAAATCGGTTCGGCTTAGTCTTCGATATCCGCAGTATCTGTGTCTGCTAGTTCGAGAGCACCAGGACGAACATTGTCTTTTTTCTCGATCACATGTTCCAGACTACGTTTTAGTCGGTCAATTGCACCATGGATCGCAGTATCGACATTATGGCCACGATGATTGACTACGACAGGTTTCAAGCCTGCAGGACGCGCTTCAATCATACAACGAATATCGTCATCGCCGCCTTTGGCGCCATTTTCATCACTAAGATGGACTGAAAAATGGGTAATACGTTCGCTGTGGCGCTGGAATTCTTGATTTAATTCTTCCCGTACATAAGTAATTAAACGATCACTATTCTGAATGTGGTTATCGGTACGAAGTTCAATATTCATATATTACCATCCTCAATCTTTGTAACTTTTGAGTGCAAAATTTTTTATCTTGGCACGTTTGTAGCTTGCTGTTTCGCATCGGATTTCACTTCTTCAAATGATTGGAATCACACCCTCCATTTTGAATGATGAACACATTTTTGAGTCTGCAGAATCGTGTCCTTATATCTTGAATATCGGCTGTATCTTGGAAATATGCAAGTGATATTTTGGTTTTTTAGCAAAAGAATAATCCATTGTGACAACTGCTTACTCAGCTCAAAAATACAGGATTTTTCAAACGGAAATTTCACAACCTTTCACATGATTTAATTTGAAATAATTTTTTAGCCAGACCGATAAATCGCTTAAATAACACTCGACTAGGAAACCTAAAAAAGGAGGAATTAAAAGTATTTTTTATCGAAATTAGCTCACTTTTACCTAATAATTTATCTTATAAGATCAGCGCCTAGTCAGCCTTACAGTCCTGAATAGATCATTTGCTTTATCATTATTTAGTTGCTTTTGCATAACCGGGAAAAATACTCTTTCGTCATTTTAAAATAACAACCTGCAAAATAATTTTTTATTGAAATATAAGACCGTTCAATCTCACTTGAAGAGGCTGAGAACAGGCTTATAAAACGACGGTCATTTGAGATTTTCAAACTAACCTCATTACATAAACAGAACAAAGCTGTTCAGCCTCAGGCCCAAATTAATTACTAAACAATATGTATATCCCCCCCTATTTTTTACTGATTTTGTAAGTTAATCATCGTAAATTGAAGTGATTTTATATTTTTAGTTATACATTCAGTCTTTTAAGGCACTACATATTCAACTTTATTTAAAAAATAATAATTTAGAGAAGTATCAGCGAAAGGCAATGAAAACTGAGGAAGATGATCGTCTTCATTCAACTCATGGGGGCTGAAATATATTTAAGTCAGCGATCACTTTTAACTTTATTTTTACTTATTAATCTGTATGCTTATTCTGCTTTCTCGGGGGGATAGATTTAAATGAAATTTACACAACTTACGGCACTTTGTGCATTGGCTTCAACTGCAGCATTTGCTCAAGCAAAACCAGTTTGGCAGGACTTTAGCGTTACAGGTCTTTATGGCGAAAACTATGAAGTTGTAGACGATCAGCAAACTACTTTAACTGTTGAATATGCTGCAAAAGTTAAATATGCAGATGTATTCTTCTTTATGGATCGTCTGCGCGGTGGCGATGATGTTAAAAGTACGTACTTTGAGTTATCACCACGTTTAAGCTTAAGCGAAGTTACAGGCCAAAAACTTGCCTTTGGTCCAGTGAAAGATGTGCTTATTTCAACAACGTGGGAAGGTTCAGATAATGCTGATAACTTCCTATATGGCGTGGGCTTTGACCTTGATATCCCATACTTTCAATATGCAAGCTTAAATCTTTATCGTGCAAACAATGAAAAAGTGTTTGGCAATAAAGACGATTATCAAATGACGCTTACCTATGGTGTGCCATTTAAACTGGGTGCTGAAGATTTTCTTGTAGATGGCTTCCTTGATTGGTCAACTGCTGAAAAAGACGCTCAAGCAAGCGAGTTAAACTGGACTACACAGTGGAAATGGAATGCGGGCAAACACATTTCTCCAGATACCCGTTTATACCTCGGTGTTGAACATTCAGTGTGGAACAATAAGTTTGGTCTTAAAAATCAAGATGAAAACAATGTCAGCGCACTTGTGAAATATCATTTCTAATTGATGTATGATCGAAAGCAGAACTCCGGTTCTGCTTTTTTTAAACTGTGATTTCAGCTCACCTCTACTAGAACAAGAATATGCCTGATTTTGATATTCGACCTGCGACCGAACATGATCTTGAAACCATCCTCAAGATTTATAATCAGGAAGTACTTTATGGTACTGCGACCTGGAACAGAACAGCCTTTGATCTGAACTATTTCAAAATCTGGTTTAAACAGCTTAAAAATCAGAATTTCCCGGTTTTTGTGGTTGAAGATACGCGAAATCAAGTCGTTGCTGGCTATGCTTGTTATGATCAGTTTCGTAGTATTCAGGGCTTTCAACAGACGGTAGAACATTCCATCTTTTTAAATCCAGATTATGCAGGGCAAGGTTTGGGTTCTAAATTATTACAGTATTTAATTGAACAGGCTCAAGTACAGAAATTGCATATCATGGTCGCAGCGATTGATTCAGAAAACACCTCATCGATTCGTCTGCATGAAAAACTGGGTTTCGTTCAAACTGCCTATATGCCGCAAGTCGGACAGAAGTTTGGGCAATGGCGTGATTTGGTCCTCTTGCAACTGAATCTGGATCGAGCTTGATTCATTCTTAGTTTAAAGCTATTCCAGAACTGCTTTCTGGACACTCCTTTTCAGCTTTTTAATATTTGGTCATCACGATATTTGGTTGTTATCCAGTTTAATAAGCACAAGTTCTATTTACTTATACTAGCGGCTATGTATTATTCAGCTCAAAATCATACTGAATAACACTATGTATAAATCTCTATTGTCTATCGGTCTTTTAGGTTTAAGCGCGCACACTTTTGCTGATTCAGATTTTGAAAAAGAGCTCCGCTCAGGCTGTAGCAAAGTGCAAAGCTATGCAAATAATGGCAAGAAATTCTACGACCAAAAACAATATCAAAAGGCTATAGCGCAATTTGAGCAACAAGCCGCTTGGTCATCTTTTTGTGCGATGAATGTAGAAGACGGCGTTACAGCTTTTTCTGAGCGTGATATCACCACGGCATTTAATAATGTCGGTTTAAGTTATGCCAAGCTTGGAAAGCCGCAATGGGCACGCGCCTGGTTTTCCGTTTTTCCGAATACTAAAGCCAGCCAGTTCAATCTAAAACAGTTACCTGCACCAGAAAAACCGAAGAATTTTGCAGGAAAATATGTCCGCTATGCAGGTTTTGGTCAGTGGAATACGATGGAAGTTAAACGGGCTTCGAATGCCTACCAGATTGAGTTTAATGGACTCTATATGGGTTTACGCAGTCTGATTTATGGACCAAATATGGGAGAATTTTTAACCCGTATGTCGCTGAATAAAGCTCAGGCCAATTACAGCGTAGAAGATTGCAAAATTGATTTGAAATTTCAGTTTAACGCTCAAATTGGACAACAGATTGTGGTGAATAGCAACAATCCAATGTCTTGCGGTTTTGGACATAATGTCTCGGCGGATGGCATGTATTTAAAGGTTGAGTGATTGCTGATTCAGCGATATCTTATTGCCCTATAACAAACATAATATTCAAAATATTACAGGGAAAATATGGCTAAATTTCTAAATACCAGTGCAACCAATTTTTTCTTAGAAGAACTCATCAAAAATGCCAAAGAACGTTTAATTTTAATCAGTCCGTATTTGCGTCTCAATGACCGTATTAAAGAATTATTAGAAGACAAAGACCGGTTAAAAATTGATGTTCGCATTGTCTATGGCAAAAGTGATTTGCATCCTGAAGAAATCAAATGGATTCAAAAACTGGACTATGTCCGTTTGAGTTTCTGCAAAAACCTGCATGCAAAGTGCTATCTCAATGAATCGGAATGTATTATTTCCAGTTTAAACCTCTATGAATTTAGCCAGGTCAATAACAATGAAATGGGTATTTCAGTACGTAAATATGAAGATGATGACGTCTTTAAAGATGCTTATGAAGAAGCGCAGCGTATTATTCGGATTAGCGAAGAAGTCCGGATTAGCTTAGATGAAGTTAAAGCTAATCCGAACACTGAGGATTTAGGTCAAACTGATGAAGAAGCTAATGCCTTTAGTAAATTGACCACCTCCAAACTGGCTGCCAAATATAAAATTAAAACAGCAGATTTACTTGAAAAGTTAGTGGATAAAGGCTTTTTAAAGTTGAATGACACGGGTAAACATTTTTTAACTGACCAAGGCAAATCCATCGGTGGTGAATACCTTCCAAGTCAGTACGGCGGCTATTTTTTATGGAATGAAAATACGAAGATCTGATCCCTCCATTATTCAAAAAAGAAAATTCCCCTCTCTCTTTAAGAGATGAGAAGCTCTGCTTCGTAAGAGGAGATTTAAAATTTAATCCCTCCAAACCTCCCTTTCTTACGCTTCGATATAAAGCAGTGCTTATATCTTGCTTAGGGAGGCTTTTTCCCTCTCCTTCTAGGAGAGGATTAGGGAGAGGTAAATAAAGATAAACCCTCATCCCCCGCCTTCTCCCATAGGAGAAGGAGCTAAAAGCCTTAAATCGCCACCAACTCCCGAATACCTTTCTCAGGCATTTCACTGCCCACACCTTGCGCCACAACCTGCCCACGTGCCATCACGGTATATCCATCGGCAAGTTCTTCAGCAAAGTCATAGAATTGTTCGACCAGCACAATTGCCATCTCACCGCCATCGGCAAGCTTACGAATCACACGACCAATATCTTTAATAATGGATGGCTGAATACCTTCAGTCGGTTCATCCAAAATCAGCACACGCGGTTCAGAAGCAAGTGCACGTGCAATGGCAAGCTGCTGCTGCTGCCCACCAGACAAATCTCCGCCGCGGCGGTGCTTCATTTCATCCAACACAGGGAAAATTTCATAGAGATGCTCAGGTACTTTACGTGTCTTTGCGCCTTTAAATTTCGCCATACCAATGAGGATGTTTTCCTCCACGGTTAAAGTTGAAAAAATATCTCGACCTTGGGGCACATAAGCCAAACCTGCACGGACACGTTGTTCAGGACTGAGTTTCGAAATGTCCTTGCCATCCAGCAAAATCTGTCCGGATTTAATCGGTAAAATACCCATCAGACATTTCAATAACGTGGTTTTCCCCACTCCATTGCGTCCAAGCACCACCGAACATTCACCCACAGGTGCAGTCAACGACACATCACGTAAAATATGACTGCCACCATAAAATTGATTGACGTCTTTGACTTCTAACATCACGGTCTCCTTAACGTCCTAGATACTTTTCAATGACATCTTCATTGGCCTGAACTTCTGCCAATGTGCCTTCTGCCAAAATTGCCCCTTGTGCCAATACCGTGACTTTTTCACTAATGGTGTCAATAAAACTCATGTCATGCTCGACTACTACAAGGGTATGGTTTTTCTTGAGTTCTAAACACAGCTCCGCCGTGCGTTCGGTTTCGGCATCGGTCATGCCTGCTACAGGTTCATCCAGTAAAATCAGTTTTGGACGTTGCATGAGTAGCATGCCGATTTCTAACCATTGCTTTTGACCATGCGACAGCAAGCCAGCAGGTTTATTAATGAACTCTTGCAGACGAATTTGCGCAAGTGATTCATCCAGGGCATTTTGGGCATCGGGATCGAGTTTGCTAAAGAAACTCTTTTTCACGCGCTTGTCTTTGGGTGCAGCAAGTAACAGATTTTCCATGACGGTGAAATTTTCAAACACGGTCGGTTTTTGGAACTTACGCCCAATGCCTGCTTCGGCAATTTGTTCAGTGCTCATTTTGGCTAAATCGTAGTTTTGCCCAAAAAATGCTGTGCCTTCGGTTGGTCGCGTTTTACCGGTAATCACATCCATGAGGGTGGTTTTACCTGCCCCGTTCGGCCCGATGATGCAGCGTAATTCCCCTTCTTCAATGTAGAGCGACAAATCATTTAAGGCACGAAAAGCATCAAACCAGACGCTGACTTTTTCTAAATACAGCGCAATACCGTGGGTAAAGTCCGCGCCTTGTTCTTTAGGACGACCATAGCCTTCAGTGGCATGACCACCATGCGGTTGTAGGATCTCGCTCATTCGCTACGCTCCTTTTTAAAACGGTCAAACAGACCAATAATGCCTTTTGGCAGGAAGATGGTCACTACAATAAATAACGTACCCAAAATCAACAGCCATGCTTCAGGATAAGCCGAAGTAAAATAGGTTTTTACTCCATTGATTAAGCCTGCCCCAATCAATGGACCAATCAGCGTGCCACGTCCACCCGCTGCCACCCAGACTGCCATTTCAATCGAGTTCACCGGGTTCATTTCACTTGGGTTAATAATGCCGGCTTGTGGCACATACAGTGCCCCTGCAATGCCTGCAATCACCGCAGATAGCACCCATGCCGAGAGCTTGTACCACAAGGTACGGTAGCCCAAATATTGCAGACGGTTTTCGCTGTCACGAATTGCACCGAGTACACGGCCATAAGGTTTATTCATTAAATGACGTAAACCAATAAAGCACAGCAACAATACCAAAGCGGTGATAAAGCACAAACTTGCCCGCATCGATGCCGAGGTAATGTCCAGGCCTAAAATGGTTTTAAAACCGGTAAAGCCGTTGTTGCCACCAAAGCCGGTTTCATTACGGAAGAAAAGTAATGCAGCAGCAAAAGTCATAGCTTGGGTAATAATCGAGAAATACACGCCTTTAATTTTGGAACGGAAGG
Source organism: Acinetobacter lwoffii (assembly GCF_024129355.1). Classification (GTDB taxonomy): domain Bacteria; phylum Pseudomonadota; class Gammaproteobacteria; order Pseudomonadales; family Moraxellaceae; genus Acinetobacter; species Acinetobacter lwoffii_I. The sequence continues at coordinate 137,568 of NZ_JAMXXP010000004.1, forward strand.
CAAAGAAGCCAAAAATAAAGGCAATGATGCCCGGTACTAATACCACCAATACCAATGACCAAAGGAAGTATTCAGTCCCCACCCAAAACCATGGCACTTCCGTCCAACTCAGGAAGCGCATAAAGTCAGGAATACCATCCCCTGCAGACTGGCGCATCAGGTACATGCCAAAGGCATAACCGCCAAGGGCAAAGTACAAACCATGCCCCAAACTTAAAATGCCGGCATAACCCCACACCAAATCGAGTGCCAAAGCGACCAAGGCCAAGCACATGATTTTGCCAATCAGGGTGACCCAATACGCAGATAAATGCAGGGTTGAATCGGCAGGTAACAGGTGTAACCATGGCAATGCCAATAAAATGGCAAAGCACACGGCAATCGCAATGCCACTATGCGGTTTGTCGGATAATAATTGTATGATCTTCATGTGCTTACTCCACAAAACGGCCTTTGATGGCAAACAAACCTTGTGGACGTTTTTGAATAAACAAAATCACAAGCACCAAGAGAACAATTTTTGCCAGTACTGCACCAATGCCAATTTCCAAGGCGGTACCGCTAATACCCAGACCAAGCGCTGCAAGGACTGCACCCCACACCTGACCTACACCACCGACAACCACCACCAAGAAGGCATCAATAATGTAGTTTTGCCCTAAATCCGGCCCGACGTTACCCACTTGTGCCAAAGCACATCCGGCTAACCCTGCAAGACCTGAACCTAAACCAAAGGCCGTCATATCGATACGACTAGAACGAATACCGACTGCTCGCGCCATTTGACGGTTTTGTGTCACCGCACGAACGAAGAGACCAAAACGGGTTTTATTCAGTAGGTAAACCAACAACAAAAGCACTGCAATGGTAAAGACAATAATCGCAATACGGTTATAGGGCAGCATCAAGCTTGGAGTAATCGAGATCCCGCCTGACAGCCAGGAAATGTTAGAAACTTCGACATTTTGCGCACCAAAAGTCATGCGTACCAATTGCATCAGAATCAGGCTGACACCAAAAGTGGCAAGCAAGGTTTCCAACTGGCGACCATATAGCGGACGAATCACGGTACGTTCAATCAACATGCCGATCAGCCCACTTACCAAGAATGCCGCAGGAATCGCGGCGATTAAGTACCAATCGACATAGCTGCCCAAATAGCTTTTAAACAGGCTTTGCACTACATAAGTGGTATAGGCGCCAATCATAATGAGCTCACCATGCGCCATATTAATCACACCGAGCAAACCGTAGGTAATCGCAAGACCCAGTGCAGCAAGCAACAAAATACTGGCGGTACTCAGCCCTGAAAATAAATGCCCAGTCCATTCACTGGCTTGAATCCGGGTTTTAATACTGTTTTTCGCTTCAAGCAAAGCCGCTTTCAGCTCAGGATGGATAGTCGGCTGTGACAACTCATTGTCGATCATCGCCAAGACATCAGGACGATTAGAATCTTGTAAAATTTTTGCGGCTTGAATTTTGACGAGCACATCTGAGTTTTCATAATCCAGACGCGCTTTCAGTTGTGCCAAACGGGCTTTGACTTTATTATTTTGTTCTTTTAAATACAGCGCATTGATATGTGCTATATCAAGTTCCGCAAGATTGCTTTCATAAATATCAATCGCTTCTAAACGCTCAGAGGCATCATCCGACTTCAACTTGCTTTGTGCCAAACCAAAGGTCAATGCTTTACGCAAGGTATTCACCAAAGTGACTTGTGCAAGGTCGCTTGGCCAATCTGCAACAGCATCTAAACTTGGATAACTGAGCAACTGATCATCGGCTTCTAAAATATAGGTTTGTCCTTGAGAATCGCTATAAAGCTGGTCGTTTTCAACATATTCTGCAAGCTGATCTAACTGTTCAATACTGCCTGGCCATTGATTGAGTAAAGCACGACGTTGAGCAAAATCACCTTGCACAAATTGCTGAATCGCATCTTGTGGTTGTATCGCTATGGTTGAATTATTGTGTTGTAAAGAGGTTTCTGCTGTTGCCATTTGCATACAAAATATTTGTATACACAACAGAAAAATAGTGGCGATATTCACACGAATATTCATTATATACACCCCTATTCCATTGGAAGTTTTCCGTGGAGAGTAAGAAAAAAATCAGAGGATGCCTGCTACGGCTGTAGCAGGCAAAAGATAGGTATTATTTAGGAATGTACGGGCTCCAAGGCTCTGCTTGAATAGTTTGAGATGTTTTGTAGACCACATCAAACTGACCATCACCACGAATCTGGCCAATCATGACTGGCTTGTGTAAGTGATGGTTACTTGCATCCATTTTTAGGGTATAGCCCGATGGTGCTTTGAATTCCTGACCTGCCATCGCTTCACGGACTTTATCGACCTCTGTAGAACCTGCTTTTTCAACGGCTTGCTTCCACATGTTGATACCGACATAGGTCGCTTCCATTGGATCATTGGTGACTAGCTTATCGACATTCGGTAATTTAAATTCAACCGCGTATTGCTTCATCTTTTTGGTGAATTCAGTATTGACCGGATTCTTCACTGACATGAAATAGTTCCATGACGCCAAATGACCGACCAATGGCTTGGTATCAATACCACGCAGTTCTTCTTCACCCACCGAGAACGCCATCACTGGAATATCAGAAGCTTTAATGCCCTGATTACCCAGTTCACGGTAGAACGGCACATTCGAGTCGCCATTGATGGTCGAGATCACCGCGGTCTTTTTACCCGCTGCAAATTTCTTCACATTGCCGACAATGGTTTGATAGTTGCTGTGACCAAATGGAGTGTACTCTTCCATGATGTCCGCATCAGCCACACCTTTAGACTTTAAGAAAGCACGTAAAATCTGGTTGGTGGTCCGTGGGTACACATAGTCCGTACCGAGCAATACAAAACGCTCAGCCTTACCCCCTTCCTCACTCATCAAGTATTCCACCGCAGGAATGGCTTGTTGGTTTGGTGCAGCACCGGTATAAAAAATATTTTTTGATTGTTCCTGGCCTTCATACTGTACTGGATAGAACAATAAACTATTGAGTTCTTCAACAACGGGCAAAACAGATTTACGCGATACCGATGTCCATGCACCAAAAATTACCGCAACTTTGTCTTGGGTAATCAACTGCCGTGCTTGCTCTGCAAAGAGTGGCCAGTCTGATGCCGGATCGACCACCACCGGTTCCAGTTTCTTACCCAGTACCCCACCCTTGTCATTGATTTCCTTAATCGCCATTAAGGCCGTGTCTTTCAGTGAGGTCTCAGAAATTGCCATCGTGCCTGACAATGAATGCAGGATCCCGACTTTAATCGTGTCGCCGCTGTCTGCGACTTTGCTTTCTGCGGCCGGGGCTTCTGCTTTTTCAGCAGATTTTGAACATCCCGTTAATGCAACAGCCCCTGCCATGGTTGCGGCTAAAATACTTTTTGAAAATAAATTGCGTTGGAACATCAGATTTTTCTCCAAACTTTATAATGGTGCATTTTTCATGCTTGTCTTGTTGTACATCTGGATGGAGTGATTCAATTTCTGTGCCAAGGCTTCAAAAAATAAAAAAAATTAATTTAACTGATCTCATTATTCGTATTATGAATCATGAATTTAGTAATACTAAAAAGAATTAAACCTGTATTTAAATGCTGTATCCGAGCTTAACTCTAAGTAGGTCGCGCAAAGAGCAATGAAAACATAGCAGAAGTGAGATAGAAGATGATGTACAAATAAAGTGCAGCATCTTGAGTAATTTTTGCACTGTTTTAAAACAAAAAAATCCCGCGCTTGCGGGATTTTTTATTGCTTAAATTCGATAGTTTAAACCACCAAATCTGCCAGATTACCTTTTTGTTCTAACCAGTCTTTACGGTCACTGGCACGTTTTTTCGCCAAAAGTTTATCCAATAAACCTGCAGTATGATGAGCATCATCCAGATCTAGTTGCACCAGACGGCGCGTGTTTGGATCAAGTGTGGTTTCACGTAACTGGCTGGCATTCATCTCGCCCAGCCCCTTGAATCGGGTAATTTGCGGATTCTTGGTTTTGCATTTTTTCAGGATGCTATTCAGCTCATCTTCATCCAAAGCGTAATGCACATCTTTGTTGTCATCAATACGGAATAATGGTGGCATTGCGACATACAAATGCCCCTCTTCTACCAGAGTCGGGAAATGCTTCACAAACAAGGCACACAGCAAAGTCGCGATATGCAAACCATCCGAGTCGGCATCCGCCAGGATACAGACCTTGCCATAACGCAGTTCAGACAAGTCATCCGAACCCGGATCAACGCCAATGGCAATCGCAATATTGTGTACTTCCTGCGATGCTAGAACTTCGTCAGAAGAGACTTCCCAAGTATTCAGGATTTTTCCACGAATTGGCATAATCGCCTGGAAGTTCTTATCACGCGCCTGCTTGGCCGAACCACCCGCAGAATCCCCTTCCACAATAAACAGTTCTGACTGATCCAGATCATGGCCTACACAGTCCGACAGTTTCCCCGGCAAGGTTGGACCCGCGACAATTTTCTTACGTTCTACTTTTTTCGCTGCTTTGAGACGGCGACCGGCTTTGGAAATGGCCATTTCTGCCAGTTGCATGGCGATGTCAGAATTCTGGTTCAACCATAATGCAAAGGCATCTTTGGCAATATTCTGCACAATTCCAGCTGCTTCACGGCTCGATAGACGTTCTTTAGTCTGACCTGAGAATTGCGGCTCCTGAAATTTCAGCGACAGGATATAATTGACGCCGTCCCAGACATCTTCGGCAGAGAGTTTCATATTCCGCGGCAGCAAATTACGCAGTTCACAGAATTCACGCATCGCATCGGTGACGCCTGAACGCAGACCATTCACATGCGTTCCCCCTTGTGCGGTCGGAATCAGGTTGACATAAGATTCCTGAACACTTTCTCCACCTTCGACATTCCAGCAAATCGCAAATTCTGCGCTGGCGCGTTCTGCATCGCCTGTGGCGACAAAAGCCGGTGCCGGAATAATTTCACGGTCTTCCAGCTCATCCATCAAATAATCAACCAGACCATTTTCAAACTGCCAGGTGATCTTTTCATCATTGATCTGATCAACATAGTTGATCTGTAAGCCCGCCGCCAAAACAGCTTTGGCTTTGAGATTATGTTTTAACGCTTTGAGGGCAAATTTAGGTGAATCAAAATATTTGGCTTCAGGCCAGAATTGTACAGTAGTTCCTGATACCCGTTTCGGTGCCTTACCTGCCAGTACTTCAAGCGGTGCAACCGGTTCGCCATTTTCAAAGGCCATTTTATACAGATTGCCCTGACGCTGAACTTCAACTTCTACCCGGGTCGAAAGCGCATTGACCACTGAAATCCCAACGCCATGCAAACCACCGGAAAACTGGTAATTATCGGTGCTGAACTTACCGCCGGCATGCAGTTTGGTCATGATAATTTCAATACCGCTCTGGCCGTATTCAGGGTGAATATCCACCGGCATACCACGGCCATTGTCTTCGACTGATAAAGAACCATCTTTATAGACCGTGACGGTAATCTTGTTGGCATGTCCTGCCAGTGCCTCATCGACAGCATTATCAATCACTTCCTGTGCCAAATGGTTGGGACGAGAAGTATCGGTATACATGCCCGGACGACGACGGACCGGATCCAGACCAGATAAAACTTCAAGAGATTGAGCCGTATATTGAGACACGTTATTCGGTTTCCTTTTTTATGCAGTCCAATAAAAACTGTAAGACGAACGGAATTTTTTCCGCAAAATCATCCATCCCGTGACTGCCATGCGCTTCAGTCATCAGCATTGCAGGGGGATGCGCAGCACTATAATAACGATGTGCTTCACGATAATCCAAAACTTCATCGCCTTGTTGCAGCAGAACCAGTATTTTGTCTGCATCTTGTGCAACAGGCAGGGCCAATTGCTGCAGTTGTAACAGATCTGCCTCATCCAGACACCAGTTCGGATGGACTTGATAAGGCAGTTGCTCGTCAAACAGTTCACGAAACAGTTGCCATGGTCGCATTGCCGGATTGATCAGTACAGCAGGCACAGCATGCTGTGCGACCAGATGTGTCGCATAAAATCCGCCGAGACTACTGCCCAGTAACGCCACATCATGCATCGATTCAATCAGGCCAGAAACATGTACAATGGCAGCGTTCGGTGACATGTTTAAATCGGGTAAATGTACCTGAATTTCAGGATACTTTGCACAGTAATGTTGCAGCAATTTCCCCTTGATCGAGTTCGAATTACTTTTAAAACCATGCAAATAAATGATATTCATGAACTACCAACAAAAAACCCATCAATCATCAAAATTTAATTTAAATAATGTGAAGTACACTACGTTATAAGACCAGTTAATTGCTTAAATTGTCTGACAAAAAAGCTCAAAATCTTCTCTCATTCTCGTTATTTTAAGCTGAGGCCCTCAAAATCAGGAAACTCAACAAGAAAAAGAATTTATACCGCGAAGTTCTTTAAAAAGAAAGATGGCACCACATGCGGCTCATTGAAAGGACAGGATCAGATGCCAAGTTTGACACCGTTACATGAAACCTATTGTCGATGGGACCGAACCCCGCCGAGTCAGGCCGATGTACTGGAAGGTCTGGCGCAGCTGGTGACGATGCGCTTTAACGATGTGGTTCAGGAGCTGATCAAGAGTATTCAACGCGAAATCTTAATGAGTATTTTTGGTTTAAGTGAAAATAATTCAGAAAAAATTCAGAATATTCCTTCAATCGTGCGGCTCTACCAAATGTCTTATGACATGCTGTTTCATTACGGCAATACCCTGATTGCCCCTGCTTTGCGCCAGATTATTGAACGCTTTCCTAAACTGCATAATAAACCGCTGACACCTTCCTTGCATTTTCTGGTCAGTGTCTTAAATGGCATTATCGGGGATTATCTGCTGAAATATCAAAACCCTCTAGCCCTGCCGATGGTGATCTATGACCATTATGGCTCGCTGCAAAAAGGTGAGCTAAGCGGTCGTATTACTTTGTTTGTACATGGCTTATGCATGAACCATTTAGACTGGTCAAATCGCAAATATGAAGGCATTGGGGCAAAATTACTGGCGCAGCGCGACCGCAATACCATGCTCTACCTGAATTACAATACTGGACGCCGGATTTCTGCCAATGGTCGAAGTCTGGCGAATACCTTACAGGATCTGATTGCTCGCAATCCGAGAATTACCAGTATTGACCTGATCGGCCATAGCATGGGTGGACTGGTGTCACGCAGCGCACTGTTCTATGGCAAGCAGAATATGTATAGCTGGGTCAACATGGTGGAGAATCTGGTCTGTCTGGGTTCACCGCATCATGGTGCGGTACTGGAACGTTTTGGTTTTAGCTTGCAGGACAAACTCGGACATTTCCCACTGATACGGCTGCTTGGTCATCTGGTCAATATTCGCAGTAACGGTATTCTGGATTTACGCCATGGCAGCGTCCGGGATGATGACTGGGAGCATAATCCGCTTCGGATTGGCTTTATGGATGATCACCGTAAACCTGCCCCGATTCCGTCTCATATCGATACCTATCTGGTCGCCGGTACCATCGAGTTTGAAAACCGCAAGAACAAGACCTTGCATATGATTGGCGATTATCTGGTCAGTATTAAAAGTGCTTTGGGCGAGCATCCCAATCCGCGTTTCCAGCTTAAAGTCCCGGACGCAAACAAGGCGATTTTTTATGGCCTGAACCATTTTGAAATTCAGTATCATCCACTGGTGGCGGAACAGGTGGCGCGCTGGTTCTATCCAAGTGTAGAAGATGAAGCCTTTGATCAGATTCGTGAATATATGACGGATCTGGACAGTCTGGAAGGTATTGCCCTGACTTAACTCTCCGTACATTAAAAAGCCCTCCATTGAGGGCTTTTTAATAGGAACTTGATTAGTATTTATCTCTGAGTCGTTTCACCGGTGCAGTTTTGTATTTACGCAGCAGCTGCCACAGGCTGATCAGCAATAAAATACTGAAGAAGATCAACGACCAGACCGGTAGGGATTGGCCCAAGAAAGTCCAGTCAATCGTGGCACACTCCCCAGAACCATTCAGCACCTGTTGCAGTACAGACTGCATCGGCAAGGTGTCCAGCCAGTACTCCAGACCAGGACCACAGCTCGGTACCTGATCTGGTGGCAGGTTCTGTAACCAGACATGCCGCGCAGCTACACCCACAGACCATAAAATACTAAGCGAACCCAGCAAGGCATAGATCCGCTTCATGAGATTGGATGCAGGATTATGCAGGAATGCGATTAGTGAGATGATCCCGAGTCCGATTAATCCAACACGCTGAAACACACAGAGCGGACAAGGCGCCAGACCCTGTACATGCTCAAGATATAAGGCAAATGCCATGCCGATGACAGCAGCCAGAAACAACATACCACTCACGAAGCGATAACCCCATTGCATGGTGAATCCTCTTATTTTTTATCGATATTGGGCTAAATAATCAGCAAAACTGATGCTGCTATCTTGCTCGAGTTGCTGTTGCTGCTGCAATGACTTTTGTGACATTTCTTCAAAATAAGCCAGGGTTTCCGGGCTGAGCTGATGTTCTTCATAGACACTGCTGTGCTGTTGGGCCAGATGTTGGCCAAAATGCCACATACCGCCCTGCTCACGTGTATCCCCGACCACCAGAGCAGACAAGGTGGCATCGACTTCATCGACCCGGATCATCATGGTTTTTAAAGCATCAGTATATAGAGTACTGTCGTAGGCTGAATTTAACAGCTTGGCCAGGGGATGCATACGCTGCAAATGCATGGCACACCAATCTTCAATCGGATAAGACTGGCCATTTTCCATAATTGCCGCATTTGGCGCGCGACCACGGTTCACTACTTCAGCCTGATTCTGCTCAATAATATCCTGTTCATCACTGAGTAGTGCCGGACTATCTTGCAATAAACAGTACAAGGCTACCACTTCAAGGAAACCGGCCGTATCTTCATTAATGCCAATCGGGCTGTATGGATTGACATCGACTGCGCGCAGCTCGACATAGGCAATCCCACGATTTTCCAGTGCCTGTGACGGGGTTTCACCCGCGAGTGGCACCTGTTTCGGGCGCACTAAGCTGTAATATTCATTTTCGATTTGCAACACATGATCATTGATCTGGATCGGCTGGCCATTGGCATCATCTAGTCCCAGACGACTAAACGGTTTATACGGCGTTTTAACGGCTTTTTGCAGTCCGTCCAGATAGTCCTGCAAATTATTGTAGTGAATACCGAGCTGTTTCTGCGCAGAGTTTTGATAGCCAAAACGTCCCATACGCAGCGCGGTCGCATAAGGCGAATACAAAGTGCCTTTCACCAATGGCAGCAAGAAATGATCACGGCCAGTCATAAAGCACTGGCAGACTGCCGGACTGGCCCCGATCAGGAACATCACCAGTGGGGTCAGACGAATAAAGTTACGGATCAGGCCCATATAGCGATGGCTGCGATAATCCTGCAAGCTCAATGCTTTCAGCGCTTCGTCCTGTTCCTGCTGTTGCAGTGCCTCGAAGAGATGGTCCGGGAAAGACAGGTTGTAATGCACGCCTGAAATCGTCTGCATACGGCGGCCATAACGCACACCTAGACCATGACGATACAAGGTTTTAAACAGACCGATATTCGAGCTGCCATATTGTGCCAGCGGAATGCTGTCATCGCGGCTGTCGAGCATACATGGCATCGACAACGGCCAGAGCTTTTCATCATTTTCCAGATGACGATGCACAATCGCATGAATATCGCTGAGATAGTCCAGCGCTTTTTTAATACTGTCCTGTGGCGGAGTAATAAACTCCATCAACGCTTCAGAATAGTCCGTGGTGATATGTGGATGAGTCAAGGCTGAACCCAAGGCACGAGGATGCGCTGCCTGTGACAGGAAACCATCACTTTGCATACGCAAGCTTTCACGCTCGATACCACGCAGCATGCCTTTGATGAGTGACGACTCGACCCAGGTCGGTAATACATTTTGGGAAGTCGATTCAGGTTGACTCATTACAATCTCGCTTAAGGGGGCTAAATTATTAAATTAAAATCATCGGTTTAATCAGTATAACGTGATTTCGTGCCGGCATATGACAGGCTGCCTAGTTTTCAGGCAAACCATTGATTTTTAATTTGGCAAATTTTTAACACAAACTTCCTCTATAAGACATGGAAAATTTGTGATTTTATTAACAAATAGATGCTAATGAATTGTAAATATTATGAATTATCAAGATATTTTAGACTTCTGGTTTCATGCGGACAGCCAGCCTCTGTGGTTTAGCCAAAGTCATGAATTCGACCAAAGTATTGCACAGCAGTTCATGAGCACCCATCAGCAGGCAGCCCGGGCTGAACTTTGGGGCTGGCGTAAAACCGCAGAAGGTCGGCTGGCCGAAATTATTGTGCTAGATCAATTTTCACGAAATTTATTCCGTGATTCTCCCCAAGCTTTTGCCCAAGACAGTTTGGCACTGGCCTTGGCTCAGGAAGCCATCAGCCTGAACCTGGATCAACAGCTCAGTCCAGAACAACGTGCCTTTCTGTATATGCCATTTATGCACAGCGAATCCAAACTAATTCATGAATTCGCCTTAAAACTGTTTCAGCGTCTGGGCAATCCGACCAATCTGGAATTTGAGAAAAAGCATAAAGTTATTATTGACCGCTTTGGACGTTATCCGCACCGAAACCAGATTCTGGGTCGTGCATCGACCGATGAAGAACTTACTTTCCTGACCCAACCCGATAGCAGTTTTTAAGATTTTTTAAGACCGGCTGTCTGAACTGGATCATTGCATCAGGAGATCGAACATGAAAAACATGCTACTGGGATTGAGTGTGATTGCTGCCATCAGCCTGACTGGCTGTGCAACCACACCATCAAAGCCCTTAACATTTGATCAGTTAGGTCGCTACAGTACCACTCCCCTCAACAGCAACACTTACCGTATCAGCTTTCAGGCCCGTCCCAATATGAGCTTTGGCACAGCTGAAGAAATTACCCTGCTCAAAGCCGCACAGACCACCGTACAAAATGGCTTTCAATTCTTCAGAGTACTGAATGATCCAAGTAACCGCACCCAGCAACCTCCACGGCAAGCCATCGTCTATCCGGCGCCGAGCTTTTATCCGTACGGGTATTACCGCCGATATCCGGGATTCTGGCCAGACCCATTCTATGACCGTCCTTATACCGTGACTCTGGATCCTGCCCAGGTGGCTTATACCATTGAATGCTTCAAGGCCAATCAGGCGCCTCAAGATGCCTTTGATGCCCGCTTGATTTTACAGTCACTTGGGGCTAAATATGGTTTAAGTCCATCCGGTGCAGTGCTGCAACCGCAACCGGCCAATCCCTCCTGACAGGATGATCTATGCAGACAGAGCGTATCTCCCCGAGCTTACAACGCAGTAAACGTTTCGCGACCATCGCCCTGGTGGTCGCCGTACTGATCTGGTTGGCATTGATGGTTGCAGCCAAATTGCTACCTGAATATGTCTGGCTCATTCATATTCTGATGCTCTCGGCAGAAGCGGGTGTGGTCGGTGGTCTTGCGGACTGGTATGCGATTACCGTGCTGTTTCGTAACCCTTTTGGCAGATTGCCCATTCCCAAGTTTTTACGCGACCATACCGAAATCATTCCACGCAACAAGGCCCGTATTGCAGAGTCGATGGGCCGTTTTGTGCAGGAAAATTTTCTTTCTCCGCAAATTGTACAGCGCAGTCTGGACAGTACCGACCTGAGTCTGGCTGCAGGACGCTGGCTGGCCAATCCACAAAATAATGTCCAAGTGACTCAGGTAATTCAACAGACGGTTCCTAAAATCTTTGAATTTGTCGGACAGGAACAGATTGCCGGATTTATCCAGAGCAACAGTGTGCAATGGGTCAAAAATACCCAGATCAATACTCTGGCCAGCGAAATGCTGCATGCCGTTCTGGACAATGATTTCCATCAGGATGTGCTACAGCGCGGACTGGATGTGGTACATGCCTGGATGACCTCACATCCGGAACAAACCCGCGAGCTGACCCGCAACCTGTTTAAGGAAATGGGCGTGTGGAAACTGGCCAAAGGCGCCAGCTGGATCGGGATTGACGTGCAGCAACGCAGTATTGATTCCGTGATCGGGCGGGTTGAAGCCATGCTGGCCGATCCAGATCATCCATGGCGACTTAAAATTGAGAACATGGGACATAGCTGGATGTTGCAGCTGGCGGATAATGACAGTGAAGCCAGCCAACGTCTGAATGAAACCAAAGATGCCTTACTGGATAGCCCACAAGTGCTGAATTTTATCAGCGGTGCGGTGGTGATTTTATGTGATGCGATCAAGGCTGACTTGCAAAAACCGGATTCGGGGATTGCGGAAAATCTCAGAATTGCTATTCAACAGGTCGGTGAAAATATCATCTCGAATGCCTCGGTACGTGAGCTGCTGAATAAACGTCTCAGCGGAATCGCGGTTGACCTGAGTGACCAGTACAGTGAAAAAGTGATTCGTTTTATCAGCGAGCGCATTCACGAATGGGATTCAAGCGAGATGATCGACAAGATTGAAAATGAAGTCGGCGGCGACCTGCATATGATCCGGGTCAATGGAGTCGTGGTCGGTGCCTGTATCGGTCTGGTACTTGGGATTATCCGGGCGGCGGTAGAGCATTTAATTTAAAGATGACGCTATTCGTCCCATACATCCCGACTTTTAAAATATCCAAGAATTGACTCCAGCCAGATCAAATTTAAGATTTAAAAAATGATCACTTGGGTGGCTGAGGTCCGGACATATCGACCAATAGCCCCGTGAATTTGCGTACGAACGGCAATAAGGTCACCACAATCGGAAAAGCAATCGCCCAGGAAATCATCCAGTTATGAAACCAGAGTGCCATAAATCCATCAATCCAGCCAAGATTACGCAGCATATTGATCATGGAAATAATGCCACTCATCAGGCAGGACAGGATAAAAGGCACAATAATCAATGCCCATTTTGCAGGGAGTTTAGGAATATGACCGATAATGGTCGGACGTTGTGATGCAGCCACGACATGCTCTTTTTACTGTTTTCAGATGACTAATATAAGCCAAATTCTGTAGGGTGAAGCATTGTTTTTTTCATCTGAAATGTTGAGCTGAAAACTGGTGTTATTTTCACGGGATTAATCCGTTGATTTTCCCTTTCTTTAGTCAAAAACTTCTGACGAAGTGATCCTCTACTTTTTATTCCCTAGAAATGCTTTTACCTAAACAGCCTGAAATTTGCTATATTTGCTGTTTTTCTGCGATCTCTATTTTCGACTGATTATGAATACGGCAATACAAGCAGCTCTCGATCATGCAGTGCACACTTTACAGGCACAAGGCGTACTCCCATCTGACTGGAACAATACAAGTAATTTGACGCGTACCAAAGACCGAAGCCATGGTGACTTTGCGTCGAATATTGCCATGATCGCGTCGAAAGCTGCGGGTATGAAGCCACGTGATTTAGCGGAAAAAATTCTTGCTGCCCTGCCTGAAGTGGCGGATATCAGCAAGGCAGAAATTGCCGGTCCTGGTTTTATTAACTTCTTCCTGAATGCTGACCAGCGCTTTGCAGTCCTTGATCAAATTCAGGCACAACAGGCGACTTATGGTCGTACCCAGGTCAATGCGGATAAACGTATCCAGGTTGAATTCGTGTCTGCCAACCCGACCTCTAGCCTGCACGTAGGTCATGGTCGTGGTGCCGCGTATGGTATGACGGTTGCGAATTTGCTTGAAGCGACTGGTGCTAAAGTCGACCGCGAATACTATGTCAATGATGCTGGCCGTCAAATGGACATTCTGGCGACTTCGACTTATCTGCGCTACTTAGAATTAACGGGTCAGGAACTGGTGTTCCCGAAAAATGCCTACCAAGGTGACTACGTTAAAGAAATCGCGCAAAGCATTATTGATCAGGATGGCGACGCCTATGTACGTCCTGTGGCTGACGTGTATAAAAACGTGCCTGAAGATGTACAGTTTGCAGCTGAATTAGATGCAGATGGCAATAAAGTCATATTGTCTGGCGATAAAGAAAAACACATCGATGGTTTGATCTTTAATTCACAAGCGTTAATTGGCACAGGCTACCGCGTATTCTTGCAAGCCGCGCTTAAAGCTATCTTAGATGATATTAAAGATGACCTAGGCGAATTTGGTGTAACCTTCAATCAATGGTTCAGCGAAGAATCATTGACAGACAAAATTGAAGAAGCCTTACAGACCTTAGATCAGCGTGGTTTCCTGTATGAACTGGATGGCAACATCTGGTTCAAATCCACTGCATTCGGTGATGAAAAAGACCGTGTCGTGAAACGTCGTAATGGTCAGACCACTTACTTCGCGTCTGACATTGCTTACCACCTGAACAAATTACAACGTGGCTATACCGATATTATTGATATCTGGGGTTCAGATCACCACGGTTATATCGCACGTGTAAAAGCGGCCATTGATGCGCTAGGCTATGACTCGAAGAAATTAACGGTTCTTCTGGTTCAGTTCGTAAGTCTTTGGCGTGGCGGCGAAATGGTACAAATGTCATCCCGTTCAGGCCAGTTTGTGACCTTGCGTGATCTGCGTAAAGAAGTCGGCAATGATGCTGCACGTTTTTACTACGTAATGCGTAAGTCTGAACAGCACATTGATTTTGACTTGGATCTTGCTGTGTCACAAAGCAAGGACAACGCCGTGTATTACATCCAGTATGCACATGCCCGTATCTGTCGTATGTTAGAAAAAGCAGCTTCTACCAATGTCAACTTTGATGCTATAGCAGCACGTAATTTGGCGGCCAAGCTTGAACTTGATGCTGAAACTGAAATCCTGGCCAAGCTGGCTGCCTACCCAGAAATTCTGGTACGTGCTGCAAACAGCTATGAGCCGCATCAAATCGGTAACTACCTGAAAGAGCTAGCAGCATTATTCCACGGCTGGTACAACGACAATAAAGTACTCGGTGATGATGCTGAATTGACCCAAGCACGCTTATTGTTATCAGTGAACGTGCGTCAGGTACTGCGTAACGGTCTGGAACTGCTTGGCGTATCAGCTCCTGAGAGCATGTAAGCAAAACACTGTTTTGCATGCTCGCAAGGCGAGAGCTAGGCTCGAAGCAGAAATGTAAAGCACTGCTTTTACATTGATGCAAGAAGGTAAATAGTCAAAGCACTGCTTTTACATTGATGCAAGACAAGAGCTATGCTCGAAGTGAGCATGTAAGCAAAACATTGCCGTTTATCTGCTGAGCAGACATTTTGTAACTTTAGCTATGTGCTTGAAGATACAGATAAATTAAAATTCTGTGTGATTTTTGATCTAGAGGATGACTTTTGTATCCTGATCACATAGGATGAAGTGATAGTAGGGGCATAACTGCTGTTATGCCTTTTCTATATGTCCCGATTAATAAGAGGAAAATCCCAAGTGTTTGGAAAAACGCAACGCGGTGTATCTGAAAGACCGAATAAGCCTAAAAAGCCACTTATTCCAACCTGGCTCGGCACACTCGTGATCATTTTAATCGTGTTAAGTTTTTTGATGGCACTGATGCTCTGGAAGCCATGGGAACCGGTTAAACCGAAAACTCAAACAAGTGCTGAATCTGTCCAAGAAGAAGATACCAACAAAGATTATCGTTTTTATGACCTGTTACCACAACAGCAAGTGACGCCGATTCCTGAACAGGCCGTCCCTGAAAACAAAAATCAGGATACGGTAGTGATTGTAGAAGCACCTCGACCTGAAGTGGCTACACCTGAGGCGACCACAACTGAGCCTGGTTTAGAAGCCAGCGAAGCACCCGTTGCCGCTCCGGCCAGTTATATTCTGCAAGTTCGCAGCTTTGATGATCCAGATCAGGCCGATGCCCGCCGCGCCGAAATTATTCTCAATGGTTTATCTGCCGATGTGGTACGCAGTGTAGAAAATGGCAAAGTCTGGTATCGCGTGGTTTCAGGCCCTTATGATTCTGCCGAAGCCGCGATTATCGCACAGCAAACCTTACAAAATAGCGGGATCGATTCCATCGTCGTGAAACGATAAATTTCTAGAAATAAAAAAGCGCCATCAGGCGCTTTTTTATTGCTTTTTAGCTCCTCCCTTTTAAAAGGGAGGCTGGGAGGGATTAGCTAAAAATTAAATCCATCTTTAGAAAGGGGGGAAGTTCCCTCACCTTCTAGCAGATGAGATACCGTCTTGGTAGTCAATCAGGTTTTGA
The DNA here is from genome assembly GCF_024129355.1 of Acinetobacter lwoffii. Lineage (GTDB taxonomy): Bacteria > Pseudomonadota > Gammaproteobacteria > Pseudomonadales > Moraxellaceae > Acinetobacter > Acinetobacter lwoffii_I. The sequence continues at coordinate 153,846 of NZ_JAMXXP010000004.1, forward strand.
GATTATTCGACCAATAAATAATCTCTTTGATAGGCAGTCTGATGTTTTAAAACGC
>NZ_JAMXXP010000005.1 GCF_024129355.1 Acinetobacter lwoffii
TCGAACTCTCACACCTCGCGGCGCTGGAACCTAAATCCAGTGCGTCTACCAATTTCGCCACGTCCCCAATGGCTGTGTATATTATAGAGATCATTTCCAGCTGACAAGCCGTTTATCATAAAAAAACACTCGTTTGATTAAATAAGAAACAATTCAAGTTTTATTGTATTTTTCTCATTCAATTTCAGTCATTAAGTAGTCTTTCACAGCTTGAAAATCGGCCAATCTATGCTGCTTCTGCTTACTTAACATTTCTTCTAATAAGCCTTGAAAAGCCTGTAAGTGCTGCGGCAACTCAACTTTCAGACGCTGACAATGCAAAAAGGCCCAATCCAGATAATCTGTCGCCTGTAAACGCTGACCACTCAACCACTCATAAAAAATAACACCCAAAGCATAAACTTCACTTTGTAGGCTCTTGGCTTGGCCTTGGAACAGTTCCGGCGCCATATAACGCGGTGTCGCATTCAGTTCATGCAGGTCATTCTGATGGAGTATTTGGACATGCTCAAAATCAAGCAGGCAGACCCTGCCCTGATTATTTACAAAATGTTCCTGCTTTAAATCGGCATGCAAATAACCCAATTCTTGCAGGCAGATTAAAGGCTCCACAGCTTGCAGCAAATGTTGCCGAATTTGCGTGATGGATTGCTGATGCGGCATGATCTGAAAATGCGCCGGCGCATCGACCAGAATTAAGGCCTGCTCAAATTGTTCATGATTGATCTTGAAAGGCTGTTGAATAATTTGATGTGGAAGGAAAAAATTTAGATCACCTGAGCTGGCATGAGCCTGATAAAAATCCAGCTCATGTTGCCAGCCTAGTTCAGCATGTGGAGATGATATTAAACTATCAGATCTATGCGATATCTGGGTTTTTAGCCAGAGCGCATTTCCCTTGGCATAATAAAGACGCCGACCAAAACCCAGACTACGGGCTTTGGTTCGTAGTTCAAAATCAGAAATATCGAGATGATCTAAATTAAGTCGTGGCAATGTATTCAGGTATTGGATTAAGTGTATGCTGATAATTTAGCAGCTCCAGACAATGCTGAATAGTTTTCCCGACCCGTTCCTGAGTCTCAATAAGGGAAATTTTCGGCCATGTGGCACGCTCGCCTTCACGCTGTAAAATTTTAAATAGATATGGCCGCGGATTTTGCAACATATAGCTATAGTGGCGCAGGCTATATTTACCGACAATATTCACATCACCATAATAACGCTGATCCACCACACCATATCCATGATCCAGCAGACGGCGTACAGGAGGTAAGCTTCCGGCATGCTCTCGGGCAAAATCCATCATTCCTTTGGTAATCACCGCGCCCTGACGGCGAACAATTCGTTGTGGCCAACTCAAAGTACCTTTACGGAAACGTGAAATATCATCCTGCATGAATGGCACGATATGCGGGTTGGTCTGACTGGCAATGGTATAATTAATATTATACAGGCGTGCCATTTTCTCCTGCGGAAAATCACTGCGCACGCTGCCATCCACCCAGCGGGTTGAACCCATATAAGGCGTATATTGACCATCATAGCGCTTACTGGTCAAACGAACCGGTGGAAACAGAACCGGCACCGCACAAGACGCCAGTACCGCACTCCAGACCAGCAAATCCGGAGAAGTATAGGCATTTAAAATGCGTGCATCCTGTCCAGCATCATAAGGTGCAACCGCAATATTGATATGCAGACCTGAGGTTTTGAGTGCTTCTTCGAAGGTCAGATCACCCAGATTTTCGACCAGAAATTTTTTTAGATATTTTACATCCGCCAGACCACCATTACCTTTCATCAATTCACTCATGGTGCGGAAATGAAAAGCCTCATGAAAGAAATTATGGCCTTTCAAAATATCAATATATTGCGAAGGTTTGGATACACCTAACATGGCGGTCATGATGGCACCCGCACTTGAACCGGACATTACCTTCGGCAACAAGTCCTGCTCCATTAAGGCTTTGCATACACCAGTATGAAACAGACCCAGCGTCGAACCACCGGAAAACATCAGGGCTGGCTGGCCATAGGCGCGCTGACAATGCTGAAAATATTCGATTTTTTCTTCCATACTGAGACAGGTACAGTCTATTGAAGCAATATAGGCTAAGCCTTGGCTGACTTCTTCGACATAATCTTCAATAATTCTTTTAGTGCCCACATAGGCTTCGGTAAACAGTAGAGGATGGGCAATGTTGGCAATATCGTAGCTCAGGCCTTCGCGCAAAATATACATCAGGTCACGGGTGCGCTTTTGTTGTCGATAGCGTCGTAATTTACCCAGACGATGTGCAATCACTTCTGCATCAAAGTAGGGTGAACTGTTATCAAATTTCCATTCCTGTGCACCTGATTCTTCATCTATTTTCAGGGCAATATATTTCCATTCCTCATAGGACTCAGCCTGTTGCAGCTGCTGCTTGAGCTTTTTAATACGATAGGCCTGATGTGGATTAATATCCTGAGTAAAATCTTTAAACAGCATCTGCCTTTTCCCTATATTTATTCTTGATACAGCTCGTACCCAGAGCCAGAAAATGTGTACAAATTTTCTATCCTCTACAATAACGAAAATTCTCTACTTTAAGCAAATTATCATACTTTTCCGGCTTTGACTGTGAATTTTGCAATGCTACTATCTTAGGCATAATTTCAAATCTGTAATGTTAAATCATGGCGAAAATTGAGTTACCTGAGCATATTTTAAATACCCTTTCGACTGTTCTGCAGCAACTTCAGCAAAGTCTGCCCGAACTGAAACAAATTCCTGATTTTTCTGCCCATGCCTATAAGTGGCAACAGGGTGAACTCAAACCGATTCATCAACTTAGACAGATGGAACTGGCCGATTTAAAAGGGATTGAGCGACAAAAAGAAAAAGTCATCCAGAACACGTTGCAGTTTTTAAACGGCTTACCTGCCAATGATGTCTTACTGACCGGTTCACGCGGTACGGGTAAATCCTCCATTGTTCGTGCCCTACTCACCGAGTATGCAGATCAAGGGTTACGATTAATTGAAATCGAACGGGATGATTTATCCGATCTGCCTCAAATTCAGCAACTCATTGCAGAGCGTCCAGAGAAGTTTATTGTCTACTGTGATGATCTGGCCTTTAATGCCGAAGATGAAAATTATCGCAGTTTAAAGAGTGTTCTGGATGGTTCTTTACAGTCCGGTTCCAGCAATTTTGTGATTTATGCGACCAGTAACCGTCGTCATTTATTACCCGAATTCATGCATGAAAATACGCCCGTTACCCGAGTTGATGTGCCGCAATATACTGAATTACATCCTCAGGAAGCGATTGAAGAAAAAATTTCACTGTCTGACCGCTTTGGTTTATGGCTGTCTTTCTATCCAATGGATCAGAACCTGTATTTGGAAATTGTCGAACATTACCTCAAAAAGGCAGGCATGGAACTCACGCCAGAAACCCGTGCTGAAGCCCTACGCTGGTGTCAGGCACGCGGTCAACGTTCAGGACGTGCTGCCTATCAGTTTTCCAAACACTGGATTGGTTCAACCCAACTAAATGCCTCTTAACAACTTAAAAGCGACCGGTTCAGGTCGCTTTTTTCATATAAATCATTTATATAATGATGATATTCAAAAGAAAATTAAAATTATGGATGTCGGCGCAGTTCTCATTCAACTTAAGCCCTTACACATGCAGCAAGTTCATGACTGGCAGCGTACTTTGAAAGCACGTCAAGACGAAGTAATTGAAACGCTTAAGGCTGAACAGGTTCATGTCGAGTCCTGGTTTTATCTGCAACTTCATGGTCAGGACTATTTGATTGCATATATGCGCGCCGACAATATTCAAAAAGCGCAAAATATTGCAAAACTCAGTACTTTCCCAATTGACCAAGTGCATAAACAGTTTAAAACTTCATGGCAGGCGGTATATTCTGCTGAATTGTTATTGGATACTACAGCGACCTGATTTATTAGCACGGCTATTCAAAATAGTTTTATAATAAACATCACCCTGATCAATAATAAAAAAAGCCCCGGAAATACAGGGCTTTTTTGACATCTCTAATTATTTTTTATCCCCGATAATGGTAGACCACAGCAGGTCATCAATCTGACTGCCATTGAAATAAACAGTAGCCTTCAACGATTCAGGCTGGTTCTGTTTGACTTCAATCACCTGATCATAATTGTCATCAATTCTAAGCACGCCCTCTTTTGGCAAATGCTTATAGTTATTTAATACGGTTTCATCCATTTTAAATGGTGTCGTGGTATTAAAATCAAAACTGTAACGATAATCTGCCAGATCAGGCTGACCGATAATCGTACCACGACTGGTTAAGGTACGAATCCCATTACTGCCACTGCCATAATCATCGACTAAGCTGTAATTATAATTACGCACCTGCAGATATTCTTTGCTCTTTGTATCAAACGCGATTCCAGAAGTACCTGCCTGACCGGTCTCGACGATACGCTGGAATTCCAACTGATCGATTTGATAAGATTCGGATTGCCCCATGTTATTTTTGGTTTTACGATGCACAATTGTGCCAGAAATCAGGTAGTCGTCCTTGAGATTAAAATCTACATTTGAACCATAACGGACATTGCTAAAGCTTAAAGTCGTCGTGTCACCATTCACCGTCTGAGTAATGTTTGAGCCTTTACGGTAAGTTTTATCCAGAATAATACAGTTATCTTTATCTGTTTTTAATTTCAGGGTTTTGACCGAACCAGTGGTATTGACTTCCGAACAGATCAGATTTGGATATTTAATACTATTGATGCCCAAATTATAAATTTTGATAATACGTGCAGTACGCCCATAAGGATAATCTGCGAATACTTCTCCAATCATGTGACCTAGAGCAACATTATAGTCGGTATCATTACTGGTATTTCCGGAAATTTTATCGCGAATTTTCTTTACAATATCCTGATCTTCAAACGGGACAAACTCCTCTGAAAGCTCAGGGGAAATACTTTCCGTAGGAACATTTGGAGGTGTAGTGACAGTAGGACTGTCTGAGCTACTTCCCCCACCACCGCCACAAGCACTCATTAAACCCGAAACAAGAGCAAGTCCAAAGATAGAAATCTGCTTTTTCATAAAATTTATTCCCTAAAATTTCTTTGCATTTTTATTTGGTGATCACTAAAGATTGGCCTTCTCGAAACTGAACAGCTCAAATGCTATTTCTGCCGGTGATATTTTTTCTTGGCAGCCAGCTTTATCCTTCGATATCGCTTAATCTTTAAACAAAGAAATTTTTGGTTCTGTAATTTTAATGTATATTTCAAACAACAATTATCATAAGAAATGAAGTGCTTATTTGAATCTTGTTCCTTACCAGTGTCACTTTTCAATACAATTAAAGCGCATTTAATTAAATCAATTTACTTTGCAACAAAGCTTATAAAATTTGTAATTGTTAAGTTAAAGATGGATTGAATTTTCTTTTTATGGAGAATCATGTTCAACTTTTATACAGAGCCATGAAAGAGAATATTGAAAGATAGGATGACTTTAGAGCATATAAAATGATCATTTTTATGATATGAAATACTTAATTATTTACAGAAGATTTAAAGCGTCGATTATTTTAGATTGGTCACGGATTCACTGAATTTTTTCCGACGCTTATATTCAAACATGTTCTGATCCGCTTGTGCGAGCGCTGCAAATAAACCATGACCAGGATGACGCATCGCCATACCAATCGCTGCGCCAATGTTTGCTGCTGCAAAGGCATTAATTAAACGATCCACTAAACTTTCAGTACCCGTTTCATCATTTTCCACGCTAAGAATCACAAACTCATCACCACCCAAACGAGCAACAATATCATTGATCCGTACATTATCTCGTAATATTTGCGCTGCATTTTGAATCAGTTTGTCACCTTCATCATGACCTAAATTATCATTCACTTTTTTTAGGTCATTCAGGTCAATAAATAATACAGCGGCGGGATGACCATATTGCTTGCAACGCTCTTCTTCTGCTCGCAGCAGTTTTTCCCAAGCGCGACGATTATATAGCCCGGTCAATTCATCTTTACTGGCTTCTTCCTGCAATAATTCATGCTGTCTCATCTGCTCACTCTGACGTAATTCTGCCTGCAAGATCGAACTGAGTAATTGTCCCAACAACTCGACCAGTTGTATATCTTGCACAATAGCTTCTGATTTGGTTTCTGGATCAATCGCACAGAGCGTTCCAAACAAACTGCCATCTTCTTTAAGGAGTGGCTGACCAATATAAGATTTTATACAGACCTGCTGATTAATCGGCGCTGTGGCGTATAAAGGAATTTCTTCAGAGCGGGGGGCAATTCTCGGGGCCTTACCTGCGACCATATGAGAACAAAAAGAATCAGCCCACTGAAACACTTGACCGGGTCGTATATCATAACCATGATCTTCACTTTGCAGTACAATCCAGTCTTGGCCTTCTACCCGGGTGATCATCCATAAATTAAAGCCAAAATGCTGATGCAAAAACTTTAACACCGCCTCTCCAGCATCCTGAAAACTTTTGAAATTTATATTTTCCATTCGAGATTGCCTCTGCTGCAAACCTGTAAAAATATGCATGATATCAACTTAAGCTATTAAACTATTTTTCCGGTTTCAATAGAATATAAGAGCTCTAAATACAGCCATAAAACTATATATTTACAACATACCGTTGCTATAAGTTTTCATTTAAAATTCACAATAAAAAAGAGGCCTTAGCCTCTTTTTTTGAAGCCTGAAATCTATGCCTCTGTCGGATTAGTCAATTCCGTCATTGGCCAGCGTGGTGTGGTGGTCACCGCCAAGCCATCATGCTGCCCTGCTTTTAAACGCTGATAGCCCGCAAAAGCAATCATGGCACCATTGTCTGTACAGAGTGCAGGTTCAGCATAATAAACAGATGCACGGATCTTGGCTAAATCTGCTTCTAAACGCTCACGTAAACGCTTGTTGGCACTGACACCGCCCGCAATCACCAGACGTTTAAGCCCAGTTTGCTTCAGTGCTTTTACCGACTTTTTCACCAAAGTATCAACAATGGCTTCCTGAAAACTGGCAGCGATATCGGCATCACGATTTTCATCACCAAGTTTTTTCATCTGTACAGAAACAGCTGTTTTTAAACCACTGAATGAAAATTCTAGGCCTTGATGCAGCATTGGACGCGGGAATGCAAAGGCATTCGGGTCACCCTGCTCCGCCAGTTTGGAGATATTTGGACCACCTGGATACGGCAGACCCATCATCTTCGCGACTTTATCAAAGGCTTCGCCTGCCGCATCATCAATAGATTCACCCAAGAGTTCATACTGGCCAATGCCATAAGCTGCCATAAGTTGTGAATGCCCACCTGATACCAACAATGCAACAAATGGAAACTCAGGTGGAGTTTCTGACAACAAAGGTGCTAGCATATGACCTTCCATATGATGCACACCAATTGCGGGTTTATTCAATGCAAAGGCCAAAGTACGACCAAACAATGCACCTGTCATGAGTGCACCCATCAGACCCGGTCCGCGCGTATAAGCCACTGCATCAATCTCTGATTTTTTCACGCCGCTCTGTTCCAGCAGCTCATTGATAAGTGGAATCAATTTACGTACATGATCACGTGACGCCAGCTCTGGAACTACACCGCCATATTCTGCGTGCAGTTTAATCTGGCTATAAAGCACCTGTCCGCGCAAACCCAACTCGCTGTCATATAGCGCAAGTCCTGTTTCATCACACGACGTTTCCAAGCCTAAAACGATCATTAAACTGCCTATAACCTGTATCAATTCTATTGCAGCAACTATTATAGACTTGTGGTATGAGATGTAAATGAGTAAAATACTGACCTTCACTTGTGATTGAGGGCAATTCAGCCCGAGATCTTACCCTAACTGATATGAGGATTCTTCATGCCACAAGTTAAATTGAAAGAAGGCGAACCAGTAGACGTAGCTATCCGTCGTTTCAAACGTTCATGCGAAAAAGCGGGTGTTCTTGCTGACGTACGTAAGCGTGAATTCTACGAGAAACCAACTCAAGAACGTAAGCGCAAAAAAGCTGCTGCTGTTAAACGCTACCAAAAGAAATTGGCGCGTGAATCAGTACGTACGACTCGCCTTTACTAAGATTAATTTGTGATTGATTGCCTGGAATAAATAATGACGACTTTAAAAGACCAAATCACGGATGTTTTGAAAGCAACAATGCGTGCCAAAGAAATGTCCAAGCTGACGGTCATTCGCAGTCTACAGGCAGCAATTAAGCAAATCGAAGTCGATGAGCGCAAAGAACTTGACGACGCTCAGGTTCTTGCGGTCATTGAAAAACAAATTAAACAACGTAAAGAATCGGTTAAAGCCTTTGCAGGCGCTGGCCGAGATGATTTAGCTAGTAAGGAACAAGCCGAAATTGAGATTTTGTCTCAGTTTCTACCAGAAGCTATGACTGAGGAAGAACTTGATTCCATGATTGCGCAAGCTATTGCAGCGCAACAAGCTACTAGCATGAAAGATATGGGTAAGGTGATGAATTCTCTGCGTCCGCTCATAGCCGGGCGCGCCGATCCTGCACAAGTTTCCGCCAAAATCAAAGCGCAACTTGCTTAATCCCTACTCTCTAGCATTTTCTCTTTAACGTTGAACTGCCTTTAATCATCAAAGACAGTTCTTGACGTATTCTCATTGCAAATTACAATCGACCTGATAACGCTTGAGTAATTGCATCTCTTTAGACGATTTCACTTCTACAATTACATCCTGTTTACTCATATTTTGAAACTGACGATCCAGATAAGCACGATTCTGGTCAGCGGCCTGATATAAACGATCAACATAGCGTCCTACAATTCCACAAAATTTTGCATTCTGCTCAGGACTAAATCCCAGTTGCTGCGGATTTAACCCACTTAAAAATTGACGCGATTCCTTTTTATAATCTGCATTAATTCGCTCTATCGCTTCTATATATTCAACTGCACTCGCAGCAAAAATCCCATAACTCCACCCCAGTAGACACATACCCAATAGTATTTTTTTCATATTATGCTTCAGTTTGATTCACGCTGATCTTTCAAAAAGATTGTAGCCTGATTGAATATATTCTTGCTATATCATCCTGATACAAAAACTTAAAACCCAGTGCAACCTTAAATCTTGTATTGATGTGCCTGCTGCATCTGTTTCAGACGCTGGCGAATGGTGGACGATAAAGATTGATTGTTTTTCACGCTACGCTGGGCATGTAATAATGATTTGATGGCGGTTTCTTCATATCCCGACCAATATTCTACTTCTGCACGATAGCGCAGTACATTAGCAGCCTTGATCGGCGAATCTGGCTCTGCATTGGCAGCCACTTGCATCAGTCGCCAGCCACTCACATCACGTGAATTGGCATTTAAAAATCGCTGCACTAAAACTTTTGCTTTATCGGGTTGCTTGGCACGAATCAACACTTCTGCATATTTATAATTGAGCGCTCGATTCTCTGGCATGATCCGCGCTGCTGACGCTACACTTTTCAAAGCTGCATCAAGCTGGTTCTGGGCTAAATAAATATCAGTCTGGAATAAAACCTGTAAAGGATGCTTCTGGTTATGCTTTTTTGCTCGATCTAAAGTAGCCTGCGCGGCCTGAAAATCACTTTGCTGTATTTGATAGGCAGTTAAGGCAAGCTGGCCTGCAAAATTATTTTGCCGGTCCATCAGGATAAGCTGCTCTGCATTGGTCTGACCAGACAACACCCTGCTATACCACTTGATAATTTCAAAGTCTTGATCATTGAGATTACGTTTCACCGCAGGAAGCTGGTTGGCACGTAAACGCGCTTCACTCATACGCTCGGTGGTCAGCGGATGAGTAAACCAGAAATCCGGCAGAAAGCTTAATCGGCTGGTCGAGCGATGCATCACCTCAAAGAAATCTGCCATACTATGCGGGTTATAGCCGGAACGATACATATATTGCATACCAATCCGGTCTGCCTCACGTTCCTGATTACGACTATAAGTGAGCTGTTTATCCAGAAGTGCTGCCTGTGAACCCATCATGACCGCTGTGCCGACATCGCCATCTGCCTGAGAAGCGACCAAAGCACCGACGAGAATTCCGGCTAGCGCCAGTAAACCTTGCCCTTTAAAGGCATCCTGAGAGCGACTGTAATGACGTTGTGTGACATGTGCAATTTCATGCGCCATCACTCCTGCCACTTCATCCATGTTTCGGGCTGAATTAATCAGACCAGCATTAAGTGCAAAGAGGCCACCCGGTACGGCGAAAGCATTAATTTGGGGATCATTAATGACCAGCAAACCGATCGGCTGTTGCAATTGAGTCTGACTCAGGATATGAGAAAATACTGAAAGCAACTGATCTTCAAGCCATGGATTTTGCAGGACCGGCATTTGTTTATGCACTTCACGATAGACTTTTTCACCGATCATTTTTTCTTTTTGTTGATCGAGTAAGCCGACGCCTGTACCAATATCAGGCACAGAAAATTGTACATTTACTTGATTAAAATCATGGTTAGAGCCGTGCCCTGCTACCATATACAGACTTAAGCCACACGCCAGCGCCAATCGTTTCAATGAAAAATCTCTAATCCTGCCGATCTAATTTATCTTGAATATAGCATTGAACAATGAGCAGAGACGCAAGAAAATGTTATTTTTTAATACCATTTAAACGACGAATCAGATGCATTTTAAAATTCCGGATTGACCACATAACGGGGCACTCGTCCTTCCAAGGCATCAACAAGATTCTGATAAGCCAGTTCTGCCATTTTTTTACGGGTGGCTGCAGTGGCCGAACCCACATGTGGCAATGTAACCACATTATCCAACTGGAATAATTCCGATTCCTTTAACGGCTCTTTCTGATACACATCCAGACCGGCAGCAAAAACCTGCTTGGCTTTTAAAGCTGAAATTAATGCCTGTTCATCAATGACCGAGCCACGTGAAATATTGACCAATACTGCATGGGATTGCATTTTAGCCAATTCCGCTGTCGCAATCAGCGCCTTAGAATCCGCATTCAAATCTACTGCAACGACCACAAAGTCAGAACGCTGTAACAGTTCCTCAAGCTGGCAATATTTCGCATTCAACCCTTGAGCAAGTTCTGGTTTTTCCCGGCGATTATAATACAGAATATTCATATTAAAACCGTAAAAACCACGGCGTGCGATCGCAGCCCCAATATGGCCCAGACCAATAATTCCCAGGGTTTTTCCAAAAATATCCACACCAAATTGTGCTTCACCCACAGTACGCTGCCATTGCCCCTGCTTGGTCCATTGATCCAGATAAGCCACTTTGCGTGCCGCTGACATCAGTAAAGTAAAAGCAAGATCAGCTGTAGTTTCGGTCAGCACATGCGGTGTATGACTCAGATAGATTTTTCTTTCATTTAAATAATCCAGATCATAGTTGTCATAACCGACACTGACACTGGAGATAATTTTCAATCGGGTAGCACTGGCCAGATTATCGCGATTCAGCAAACGTCCTGCACCAATCATACCATCAGCATCCCGAACCTGCTGCAAAAGCTGTTGATTCACATCACCCAGCTTCGGTTGTATATAGCTCACCTGATAATTTTGTTCGAGCCTATTTTGAATATCAGCATCAATTTGACTAAATACAACCACTTTTTGTTTCATCTATTTTTATTCCACAGCAGAATTATTCCAGACTGGCAGACCTATTTTGCATAAACTGCCATAAACGTTTTTTTAGAATCGGCTGATCCAGCATCTCTTGCAGGGACGCTAACTGGATTGCTTTGATATTTGAAATGTGCGCTACCGGCCCCAAGAAAATAATATGTTTCTCTGTCCTCATCCCATCCAGAAATCCTTGAATATAGGATTCCACACCACGTCCATCCTGGACATTGGCCCAAGGAAATGGCCAGTTCAGCTCATGAAAATCACCCGAAACAGCACGCTGGATATTTGCCCATAAATTTAGGGTGGCTTCAGTCATTCCAGTTGCATCAATCACGATACTGCAATGTGTCAAACTTAAAGCCTGTAAACTGAATGGCGGGATGTGTACACTTTCACGAGGTTCCTGAACAGCTAAAACTTCAGGTATTGTAGGCGAGGTATCAGTCTTAAACGTGCCGAGCGACTCTGGTTCAGGAATCGGCAACTCCACCAGCGCCTCGACCGGATGATGCTGAGACAAGACAATCTCGGTATGAAATTCAGGTTCAGCCTGATCACGCCAGATCGAGACCTGATGCGGCTGACATGCGCTGTCCCCAGGAATCCAGAGATCGATTCCTAATGTTGCCAGTATGTCACGCTGATGCCCAATCATCTTTTCATCATCACCAATTTCAGGCTGAACATTTTAGCCGGATTGCCTGTGCTTTGCCGAACTTTTTCAGCTTTTCTTTTTTATCCTGATGGATTCTAGTACAAAGTTTAGCTGTCTGCTAAAAACCGTGCTTTTAATACACAATTAAACCATTCCTGCTGTTATAACAGATTCCGGCTAAAGCTGCGCGTTCTCATTTATTTTCTACAGAATGGTTAAACTGTTCTTCTTTAACATTTGCTGAACGACCTGTTCTGCCTCAAAACCCAAGCGCCAATACAACAGCTCTATCACGTCCAACTCATCCTGTGTCACGATACGATCACTCCACAAACAGGCCTCTGCAATACCTAAAATACTGAGGCGATCACGCAATAACAGCCCCGCAATATCATTCAGGATTTCTGCTAGATCAATCGGCTCATCAGAAATTTCATTATATAAGTCCAGTTCCTGAGCGGTCAGAATCCGGTTTAAAATCCGCTCCCGCACCTCAAGCTGGTTGCCGCTATTAATCTGCTGTACATGCAGCAAGGCGTCGATCAAACGCACAATCTGTGGCTTGACCTCATCGAGTGCTGTAGGCGTATGTGCAGGAAGCAAATTCAGTTCGTATTTCACACATTCCAGTAATAATGCATCCAACAGGCCAATTTCGCCATCTTCCTGAATAATCCCTGCCAGCTTCATCAAAAACTGGCGTGCAACAGTTGTCGGCATGCCACCAATATTGTTACAAGCTTGCTGGAAAATCGAGATATGCACCCGCCCGTCCAGATTGAGCAATGAATCTACAATGGCACGGCTAACTTCAGCCTCAGTCGGAATAAATTCACGATATTGACGGATCATTAAAATGGCGACCATCACTTCACGAGAACCAGTTGCGGTTTGTAATGCACGCTTAATCAGTTCCGGACGTGGCATCTTGAGCCGAAGTTCCGGATTCAGTGGTTTGATCGCATCTTTAATCGCAAAACTGATCGGAGACAGCCGCAATAATGGCAAAGGCTGTGGCGAGCTCCAGCTCATTGCAGTTTCAGGCACCACTTCTTCTAAAGAACGGAACAAACTAAACAAAGGCTGATTTTTGAGTTTTTTCAGATTCTCAAGCTGTAAGTCCTGAATCAAGGCAGGATTTAATTCATAAATCCGCTGATTGATATTGGGATGAATATTCAGCCAGTTTTGTGGGCTCAAGGAATTGGCAAAGCACATATGTGAAATGGATTCAGCATATTCACTATAAATCTGCGAGCCAGAATGATGCACATGGATTCTGAGTAAAGTCTGGATATTGGCATCATTTTGAATCAGGCGACGGGTCTTCCGATCATTTTTATAGGTTCGACCACCCAGTGAAATATATTTAATAAAACGGGAAATAAAAACACCCAAACTACCAATCAGCCAGATCACCGCACCGACTGCAACATAGAAAGTTTCAAACTTGTTTTCACGGGGACTACCCGCTCGATAAAAACCGGACTTGGCAATCTTACTGCCACACTGACTAAACGTGGTTAGACTGCTATACAGAATTTTCAAACGGGTATTTTCTGCAGCTTCACCAGAGAGGATTTTATTGAATTCATGGCTGAGCAAGCCATACAGCTCGACTTTATCCAGTGTTTGTATCGCACCCCAAGTTAGGATAATTGCGGTATCCCGCGGACTAAAACCCGCCGTCAGCGCATTGACACCGACTTCATCGGGCAGCACATATACTGCAGGAACATCAATCAGAAAAGTCTCTGCCAACTGTTGGTTAATGTGCAATGCAGCACTTTCTTCGGGAATACCGTCCATCGGACTCAACCGACGCGCACCCAACTGCTTCGCCAGTGAATAACCACCATTGCGAAAAATATAAAACTCGTAGATGACCGAGATCATCATGGCACATAACAGCAAAGCAATCAGATAAGGACTCAGCACATGCCAGAAGATTGACTGGCTAGGATCAGTATAAAAAACAAAGAGACCAACAACGGTATTAATAATAAAAATAGTCAACAGAATTGCAATCAGGCAAAAACTTACAGGCAGTACTATATTTTTGTTTTTTATAAAATCGTATCCTACGTTTCGCAATGCAGAATCCTAAAATGATGATTTTCAATGGGCTCATCATAAAACAAAAAAGCGGGAAATTCCCGCTTTTTCATGATGATTTTAACTACTTAGACTTCGCGTACGCCAGTCAAATCCACTGAAGCTGCATCAATATTGACATCAATATAATTGCTTTCTTTCATGGCACTGTCACTACGTTTTTGCTGAAGATCATCCAGATATTGCGCATCAATACCGCCCGAAACATAGATGCCATCAAAGACTGAACAATCAAAGTCTTTGACATCCGGTACTTTGGTGGTTCTTACCGCATCTTTCAAATCTTCCAGATCTTGGAAAATCAGACGGTCAGCACCAATAATTTCACGGATTTCTTCTACGCTACGTTCCGATGCAATCAGCTCAGATTTCGCCGGCATATCAATACCGTAAACGTTTGGATATTTCACCATCGGTGCTGCAGACGCAAAGAATACTTTTTTCGCGCCAGAATCACGAGCCATCTGGATAATTTCATTACAGGTCGTACCACGGACAATCGAGTCATCCACCAACAGTACGTTTTTACCTTTAAACTCAAGCTCAACCGGGTTGAGTTTCTGACGTACCGATTTTTTACGCAGCTGCTGTCCCGGCATAATAAAGGTCCGGCCGATATAACGGTTTTTCATGAAACCTTCACGGAATTTCACGCCCAACATATTGGCAAGTTCTAGCGCTGAAGTACGTGAAGTATCCGGAATCGGAATCACCACATCAATATCATGCTCTTCACCCCACTCACGCAGAATTTTTTGCGCCAGCTTCTCACCCATTTTCAAACGTGCTTTATACACCGAGATTCCATCAATGATGGCATCTGGACGGGCAAAATAAACATATTCAAAAATACAAGGACGGTATTCAGCATTCGCCGCACATTGCTTGGTAAAAAAATTACCTTCTAAATCAATAAATACCGCTTCACCAGGCAAAATATCACGCTCAACTTTAAAGCCCAGCGCAGTAATCGCAACAGATTCAGAAGCAATGATATATTCCATACCCTGTTCAGTTTCACGTGAACCGTAGATCAGTGGACGAATACCATTTGGATCACGGAAGCCTACCAGTCCCTGACCGGTAATCATCGCCACCACACCATAAGCGCCTTTGCAACGCTCATGCACACGCGTCACCGCATGGAAAATATCTTCCGACGTCGGTACCAATTTGCCATGTTTTTGCAATTCATGCGCAAACACGTTTAACAGGACTTCCGAATCAGAATCGGTGTTCATATGACGCAAGTCAGTTTTGAACAGATCATCATGAATTTCTTCGGCATTCGTCAGGTTACCATTATGTGCCAAGGTAATCCCGTACGGCGAGTTCACATAAAACGGCTGTGCTTCAGCACTGCTCGATGAACCGGCTGTTGGATAACGCACATGACCAATACCGTAATTTCCTTTCAAAGCACGCATATGACGGGTATGGAATACATCACGCACCATGCCATTGTCTTTGCGCAGGAATAAACGTCCTTCATCACATGTCACGATCCCAGCTGCATCTTGTCCACGATGTTGTAACATCGTTAATGCATCAAACAACATTTGGTTAACGGGTGATTTACCAGCTATACCAACTACTCCACACATAGCAACCTCGCAGACAAGCTAGGATTAATAAAAAGGATTATTTGTAGACTCATCTGCAGCTCCAGACTTGGACGATGTTTCAGATGATGAAGCTGAAGGTTTCGATGTCCCTTCAGGCTTGATATGTTGTAGTGCGCCATTCGCGGCTTCTTTCGACATTTGAGTTGCCCAAGGTGCATAAGGCAATAAGGCTTGAATAAACTTGGACTGTTTCCAGTGAGGTGAGCTTTCTACCCACGGGCCAATTCCCTGCATGGTAATCAGAACAATCAGCAAACCTTTCAGGCTACCAAAGACACCACCCGCCAGACGGTTGAGAGGGCCCAGTTTAAGACTCTTTAAAATACGGTTCAACAGTGCAGTAACGATCCAGGTCAGAACTACAATCAGCAGGACGATAAAAGCGAAGGCCGCAATCTTTTGTACGACTGGATCTGTACTCAGAGCAACCATAGACGGCGCAAGTAGCGTTGAATATTTTGCCGCAACAATCAGGGCAAAGATCCATCCCACTAAGTTCGCAAAGGCTTTAATAAATCCTTGACGCAAACCGTTGAGCCCTCCAATGAGCAAGATAATCAGTAGAAAGATATCAATGGCATTCATAGGATTTAAAGTGCGTCTACACAATCTTTTACAAGTTTAGGTCCAGTATAGATGAGGCCACTATAAACTTGTACAAGGCTGGCGCCTGCCTGTTTCTTGGCAGCAGCATCTGCACCTGAAAGAATACCACCCACACCAATCAATGGAATTTGTCCTTTTAATACCGCAGCAAATGCAGCCAGACATGCGGTACTTTTCTCAAATACTGGCGCGCCAGACAAACCACCTGCTTCCTCTGCATGCTCCAGACCCTCTACACCTTCACGTGACAGTGTGGTATTGGTCACGATCAGGCCATCAATCTTGAATTGCAATAATTGCTTGGCAATAAAGGCAATATCGCTGTTATCCAGATCAGGCGCCACTTTCAGTACCAAAGGTACATAATGCTGGTATTCCTGAGCCAATTCAAGCTGACGCTTCTTCAGTGTTTCCAGCAGTTCGGTGAGTGCATCACCACTTTGCAGGCTGCGCAGGTTTTTGGTATTGGGAGAAGAAATGTTGACGGTAATATAAGAAGCATAATTATAGACTTTTTCTAAACAGATGAGGTAATCATCTACTGCTTTTTCTACCGGAGTATCAGCGTTTTTACCGATATTAATACCGAGAATGCCTTTAAATTTGGCCGCTTTGACATTTTCAACCAGCTGATCCACGCCATCATTATTAAAGCCCATACGGTTAATAATGGCTTTGGCCTGTGGCAAACGGAATAAACGCGGATGAGGATTGCCGGCTTGCGGTCGCGGGGTAATGGTACCAATTTCAATAAAACCAAAACCTTGACCGGCAAGGGCGTCAATATAGGCACCATTTTTGTCCAAACCTGCCGCAAGACCTACCGGATTGGGAAATTCGATTCCCATACAGGTCACAGGTTTCGCAGCAACGTTTTGACGCATCAAGCCCATTTTATGGGATGATTTCAATAGTGATAATGTCAGCTCATGTGCACGCTCTGGTGCTAAAGAAAACAACAAAGGGCGGGCTAGAGAATACAACATATCCAGAAAAGTCTACTGCTTTTTAAGTCGGCATATTATAGGCATAGGCTGACAAAAAAACCATGCTTTGCAAATCTTTATTTTTACCGTTTATTGTATGGTCGCCGTTAATTTAATCTGTCCTGCCTCATTATTTAGTTCCATTTTCTCGATACTTAGCCCCATTTGTGCCAGCTGAGTCAGGAAATTTGCCAGTACTGCATAATTTTCATGCATGACCGCCAATTGAATTTTTCCTTCCATTTGCTGGGAAGCCACCGACAATCCTTGCTGCTGTGCGACCCGCTGTACTTTCTCTGCAGCATCCAGTTGGGTGTCCCCAGCCGGTTTCATGGTCACTGCATTACTTTGCATCCAGACAATGGTATCTTTCAGCTGATTTAAGCGTTTTTGCTGGGTGTCTGCCGCCTGATGCATATACCAGAGTGCAGAACCGACTGCCGCCACAATCACAAAAACAGTGGTAAAAATCACCATTACCCGTTCACGTACCGACAAGCTGTCCAGATAATCACTCAGTTTTTCAAAAGACTGATCCATACGATTTTGTAGCGCTTCAATGCCTTTCATTATTGAATCCTCACCAGTCCGATCGCAGCTGTTCCGCTGGCCTGAATATTCCCCAGCTCCACCTTAAAGCCTTGCTGGCTTAATTGTGTGGTCAGTGCATTTAACGTTTCTGATGAATTGGCCTTAAGCTCCATACTTAACACAGAAGCATCATAATTCACCCGTTGTGCCACAATCTGATTTTGCATCAAGACTGGCCCCACCCGACTAATCAGCTGCAATGCATGCGTATCTGCAATCTGGCTTTGACGCAACTGCCCTTCAAACTGACTTTTGATATTCTGCTCAGTGACCGGATAATTTTGTCCAAACCAGTATTTAAACTGGTCGATGGCTTGCGCGGCGGTCTGATTCGCCACTTTCTTATATTGATACCAGCGCACAGCATCATAACTAAACTGCAATACTAAAATACCCAGAAAAACCGCCGCGCAGGCTTTCCAGTAGCCGGAAATAGCGCCATTGGATTTTGCTTTAGGCAAGACATTAAACGGATGCTGTTTCGGTTTTTTCAGTACAGGAATTCCATATTGGAAAGACTCCAGTTGCTCCTGAGTGACCAGTGCTTCAAGACTACGCAACTGCTCCTGGTTCAGATTGCTCACCTTATAGCTGAGATCCTTGGGCTGATAATCCAGATAAAGGCTTAGATCATCCAGCGACTGGCCTATATATTCCGACTCGCGCACCAGCAAACGTCCACCGATTTGCGCAATCACACGCTGATTGGCATCAGGAACCGGCAGCACCAAAAAGTCCGGCAACAAAGCTGCTAGCTTGACCGGGATCAGGCTTAAAGCATGTTGCAAGGTCTCAAGCGTAGAATTCGCAATTCCCATAATGCTGATCTGATCCGGCTGTTGAAAATGATGCAGCACTTTCATGGCATCTACCGGCAGCACCACATATTCTTCGAGCAAATATTTAATGCCATCATTGCCCATTTTCTTATATTGGCTCTTGGGCAAGGTCTGCTGCAAAATTTGCACATGACGGCTCGGGAAAAATACCACCGCCTCTTCGCCATGATGAGCCTGTATATCCTGAATCAGCTGTTCTAATGTGTCCGCAGTGTTCCAGAATTCCCCAGTTGACCATTGCCAAACCCCATTGGCTTCAGGCATCCATAAATACAACATTGATTGTGTTCTGCCGTTTTAATTAATTTTTTATAGTGTAGGACTAAAGCTTTTTATCTGTGTGGATAAGCTAGGGGCAATCACCGCCTGATCATAAATACGTGCTTCTGCCAATGCATAAGGTTGAAAAGATTCAGCCAGCAGAATGGAAGACATATGTGCCACCACATTCATATGGCATACCACTGCAATCGACTCATAAGGCAGTTGCGACAACCATTCCACTGCGACTTTGGCATCATCATCCGGTTTGATGGTATTACAGATCACCACCGGCACATCTTTAAAATACTGCTGCAAATGTGCCAGAGTTTCCTGCGCACGCAATAACGGACTGACCACAAAGACTTCAGGCTTAATCAGATCCTTTAAGAACTGTGAAGTCTGCTCAGCCTGTTGATGACCACGCTCCGTTAAAGGTCGCTTGGTGTCATTACCATTGACCGGTGGTGCGGCCTCGCCATGTCGAACTAAAGTCAGTTGCATTTGATTTCCTTATATTCTTTTGCCTGCATGTTAACTAGCTGATATGACAATTCGCAGACAGTCCCTGTGTTATAGATCAGACTTGATGATGTGGCAAGACAAATTCAACATCACTGCGATGACCATTTTTCATCAATGACAAGGCAATATTGAGTGGCGGCGCACCTTCAAAAATCACATCATACAAGGCCGAAGTAATCGGCATATACACATCGAGTTCTTCCGAACGTGCCTTGACCTGCAAAATGGTATTAATCCCTTCTGCCGTTTGACCCAGTTCAGTTGTTGCCTGCTCCAAAGTCTTACCCTTGCCAAGTGCGTAACCCACCTGATAATTACGACTGAGCGGACTGCTACAGGTTGCGAACAAATCACCCACCCCTGAAAGCCCAAGGAAAGTCAGCGGATTAGCACCGAGTTTTACTGCAAAACGGCTCATTTCGGCCAAAGCACGGGTCAGGATCATACTCTTGGTATTTTCACCCACGTTATACGCAGCAGCCATGCCCATCGCGACAGCATAGATATTTTTTAATGCGCCCCCGAGTTCTACCCCATGCACATCATCACTAGCAAATACGCGGAACAAGGCACTATGTAGGGCTTGTTGTACGGCATAACGCACCAGCTCGGACTGGCTGGCAATCACGGTTCCTGCCGGCTGTCCTGCCACAATTTCCTTGGCCAGATTCGGTCCTGATAACACACCATAAGGCACTTCAGGCAACACTTCACGAATAATATCGCTCATGAAACTAAAGGTTTTGGCTTCAATACCCTTGGTCAGCGAGATCACGGCTTGCGATGTAATAAAAGGTTTGATTTGCTGCAAAACATCCCGGAAAGAATGGCTCGGAATTGCGACTAAAATAATATCGCGATCACGCACAGCCTGTTCCAGATCTGACACCGCCAGCAGATTTTCTTCTAACTTAAAATCTGGCAAATAGCGTTTATTGATATGGGTGGCATTAATATCTGCCGCAACTGCTTCATCACGAATCCAGATCATGGTATTGCAACCATTACGCACTGCAGTATTGGCCATTGCAGTACCAAAGCTGCCCCCACCCAATACCGTTACTCTTAAAGCTGTCTTATGATCAACTGCAACCGGTTCTACCAGTTTTGAGAAATTTAATTCTGACATCTTATTTTTTAATATCCTGTTATACCGTGCAAACTAGCTGTTCTGGTTCCAGTAACTGACAAAATCACCGGTTCGAATCTCTGTGCGTGCTGGAATTGCTTTTGCGGCAGTGCCAATATAAATAATACCCGAGACCAGATCGTCTTTTGAAATTCCCAATGCCTGCTTAAACAGGCCAGACTCGACTACAGCACCGCTACGCCACATGGTTGAGAAACCCTGAACCTGAAGTGACAGCAGAAAATTCTGAATCGCTGCGCCTGAACTAAGGATTTGTTCAAAATGCGGAACTTTAGGATGATCCTGCAAACGCGTTAAGGCAAGTACCAGTAAAGGCGCACGAAATGGATGATTCTTGACCCGCTCAATCTGCGCTGTTTCAGTTTCACCCAAATCGATGAGCGCCTGCGACAGCAATTCTCCAAAGGCTTCACGTTGGTCATCAGGAACCACCACAAATGTGGTCGGCTTGAGCCGATGATGATCGGGTGCAGTTAATGCCGCTTGAAAGGCTCTTTCCAGTTGTTCTGCATTGGGTGCGGGTGCCAGCAGATGACCAATCGATTGCCGTTGGTGAATATTTTGATGAACGATGTCAATCGCAGATTCCGTCATTGCCTTGTATATCTACACTTAAAAAACCATACTCAAGATTAGCATATTCAAAGAAAAATACGCTAGAAACTTCATAGCGATTCAGCACGCTCATCACAATTTGAAGATAAAGTTGCTTGGTTTTTCAATCCTGTGCTGCTCTATTTTTCACCTAAGTCACATAGAGCTATACCAAAAATTGCCAAACCTATACAACAGCTACAAAATCTGCGCTGCTTGCTGTGTTGAAATATTCAGCATCCTATTTACTCGAGATTTCATGATGAAAAAAACAATCGCTTTCAGCGGATTAGCTATTTCCGCATTATTGCTTACTGCTTGTGCCTCAAACCCGACTGCATTGGCAGTGCAAAAGGAAAATAACCAGTACGAAGTGACCGGATTAGGTAAAAATCAACTGACCTCGAAAAACAACGCGATTACTGCGGCCAATAAAGCCTGTGGCTCTCGATCAACCCCAATTATTGTGGATGAAAAGACAGCTTATAACGGCGCTTTAAAAGGCGTGGTCGATGAACAAACAGGTCAGATGATTCAGGCAGCGGCTACCGTTCTCGGGAATATCGCAGGTACCAATACCGGTTTAAACCAGAATGATGATTATCAGACAGTGCTTACATTTCGCTGTCAGGCCAAATAAGCCTTAAACCACAGCGCAATAAAAAACCGCTCTTCAAGAGCGGTTTTTCTATGGTCTGGATTAGCAGTAACCTTCCAGGCGGGTCAAAGGCAATTTTTGCCCAATGGCTTTTTCAATTTCTGGCAGATAGAACGCATCATCTTCTGCAAGGAAACTGATACTCACACCACTGGTTCCCGCACGACCGGTACGGCCAATACGATGCACATAATCATCCGACTGTTCCGGCAAGGTGAAGTTCACTACATGCGATACACCATCAACATGGATACCACGCCCTGCCACATCCGTCGCAATCATAATATTATGCTGACCATTTTTGAATTGATCTAACATTTTCGTGCGTTTATCTTGCGCGATTTCACCAGACAACATCACCACCTTATAACCATCCCGTTTTAAATGATCATAAAGTTTGCGCACTTGATCACGACGATTGGCAAAAATCATGACTTTTTCAATCGGCTCATCACGCAGGATTTCTTGCAATAATTTATATTTGTCCGCCTTGGCGACCATATAAACCCGTTGCTCGACATCGGCATTAGTTTTCTTTTCCGGTTCAATTTCAACTGTGACCGGTTCAAATAACCATTGCTGTGCTAGATTCAGTACATCGTAACTAAAAGTAGCGGAGAACATTAAAGTCTGACGCTGCTCTTTACGCGGCGAGAAACGTACAATGCGCTTTACTGAAGGAATAAAGCCCATATCCAATAGGCGGTCGGCTTCATCAATGACCAAAAATTCAATCTGGTCCAGCCAGACTTCTTTTTGTTCTACAAAATCGATCAAACGACCCGGTGTAGCCACCATAATATCGACAGGCGCTTTATTAAGCTGGTTCTTTTGCTTGTCAAAATCCACACCACCCAGCAAGGTCACCACATTGAGACCAGCATATTTCGCCAGATCCTGTGCATCGCTTTCGATCTGTAACGCTAGTTCACGGGTCGGTGCCAAAATCAGCGCACGTGGCTCACCACGATAGCGTTGTTCCTGAATCGGATTATTTAACAGATCATTCATGATACTAATTAAAAAGGCAGCAGTTTTGCCTGTACCTGTCTGTGCACGGCCAATGGCATCATGTCCTGCCAGCGTGAATTTCAAAACCTTCTGCTGGATAGGCGTCATGGTGGTAAAGCCTAAAGCATCAATCGCTTTTTTTAGATTGGGATGTAAATTTAAGGTTTCAAAACCAGATGACATAAAGCGGTGCTCTAATTGGGTAATCACTAAGATAGGGATAGTATAAACAAAAAACGCCCCAAGTTATATTGGAGCGTTTTCTTTTTAGCTTAATCCGAAGATTAGTCTAATGGTTGAACTTCTTCAGCTTGAAAGCCTTTTTGGCCTTTAACAACACTGAATTCAACACGTTGGCCGTCACGAAGTGAACGGTGACCGTCACCTTGGATAGCACGGAAATGAACGAATACGTCATCGCCGCCGTTACGTTGAATAAAGCCGAAGCCTTTAGTATCGTTAAACCACTTAACTACGCCTTGTTCGCGAGCAGCTGTCATAAGTTAATCCTCATTGAAACTAAAAGAAGGACCACCCGGTGTTGCAAACAGCAGAGCAAACAAGTTTGAAAATATTATTTTTAAGCTTGTAATCATTCTGTAAAACTATCAACAAAATCCCGGTTACATCCATTTATGTAATAGGGTGAAAAACAATCACTTTGTTTATTCAAAGTCCCAAATACGCAACGAGCTTAACATGGGTTTATCACAATTAATAGATTTTTTTTAGCATGTTCTGTTTGATTTAGTTATTTTTTTGATGAAAATTGTCAAAAGACTTTATAAAGTCATTTAGATCTTCTTTTTCTTAAACTAGTTTGGTTCTGGCATCATATTTGCTACTATTTATAGCCTTTTCTGCTACCTAAATGAAACCGTAATGCTCGAAGATCCAGCGCATTTCAGCCTTATAGACGCCATGGGAAAACCGTGCCCGATGCCGCTATTAATGTTAAAGCGCGCATTAAAGGCCGGAAATCAGAAAACATTCCTGCTGAAATCATCTGATCCGCATAGCCAGACGGATGTCAGCCGCTATTGTCAGCTGCATCAGCTCAAGCTTGAATTTAAAAAAATTTCTGATACAGAGTTTCACTACTTAATTGAATCTTAAAAATTTTCAATTAAACTGTTGATCCTCACTTTCGTATACTTTTTTACATTTCTCTACCCAAATATCCATTATTTGTGGAGAGATTGGATTAAGATAAAACCTAGTTTAGGGTTATCCCGCACTTCAAGGAGAACACATGAGTGACAGCCGCAATCAGTTGATGCCCCTGTCATTATCGGCGCCAGGTGTCAACCTCGGTGCTTATATCAGCACTGTCAATCAGATTCCAATTTTAACAGCCGAACAAGAAAAAGAGTTGGCTGAACGCTATTACTATGACCAAGATTTAGATGCAGCGAAAATGCTGGTCATGTCGCACTTGCGTTTTGTGGTACATATTGCGCGTAGTTATGCAGGTTATGGTCTGCCACAAGGTGACCTGATTCAGGAAGGCAACCTGGGTCTGATGAAAGCTGTGAAACGTTTTGACCCGAATATGGGCGTACGTTTGGTGTCATTTGCCGTGCACTGGATCAAGGCGGAAATTCACGAATACGTGATCCGTAACTGGCGTATCGTGAAAATCGCCACCACTAAAGCGCAACGTAAACTGTTCTTTAATCTGCGCAGCCTGAAGAAATCATCGAAAAAGTTGACGCTCGCAGAAGCACAGTCGATTGCCAATGATTTAAATGTCACACCAGAACAAGTCCTGGAAATGGAAGGCCGTCTGACGGCGTATGATGCGGCTTTTGATGCTTCAAGCGATGACGATGATGAAGGTTCCACCCATGTTGCACCAGCGTTGTATCTTGAAGATAACCGTTATGATCCGGCCCGTCTGATTGAAAATGAAGACTATGAAGAGCAAAGTACTTCTGCTCTGCATGAAGCCATGGATCAGCTCGATGATCGTTCACGTAATATCTTGCAGCGTCGCTGGCTAGATGACGAGAAATCGACCCTGCACGAACTTGCAGCCGAATATAATGTTTCTGCGGAACGTATTCGTCAGCTGGAAAAAAATGCCATGGAAAAAATTAAAGTGGCGATGTCATCCAATTAATACCAAATTCTGTTACTGATTTACCTCGAAAAAGCCTTCTTTGATGAAGGCTTTTTTATGTCCGCATTTTGAATTTATGCTAAGGTTGAGCGCAAACTTTATCAGGAAGATCAATTCAAATGTGGATTGCGATTTCAGCACTTAATTTGGCACTTGCAGTCATGCTCGGTGCTTTTGGTGCACATGGTTTAAAAGCGCGGGCGACTGAAGCACAGCTCGGCTGGTGGCAAACGGCAACGGATTATTTTTTCTATCATGCCTTAGGACTACTGATTCTTTCTTTACTGGCGAAAGTCATCCCTGCATTGCCCATTCAATGGAGCTTCGGTCTGATTCAGGTCGGCATTTTACTGTTTTCTGGCTCACTGTATATCATGGCCTTAGGATTACCCCGCGGTTTAGGTGCTATTACGCCCATCGGCGGGGCTTTAATGATTGCCGGATGGTTAATTCTGGCCTGGAATGCTTTAAAATACGCCAGATAAGTTTGAACAACACTTAATCATGGAGGGTTGCTAGAATGATGATTTACATCAATGGCGAACAACAGGAAACTCACTGCAAGAATCTGCTGGAACTGATTCAGAGTATGGCGCTTGAGGGTAAGCGTTTTGCAGTTGAAGTCAATGAAATGATTATTCCTAAAAGCAGATTGGGCGATACGCCAATTTGCGATACAGACAAAATAGAAATTATTCACGCGGTCGGTGGCGGCTAATACTCGGGACAATTATGCAAGATTTATTACAGATTGGTTCACGCCAATTCCAGTCACGCCTTTTGGTAGGCACGGGCAAATACAAAGATTTAAATGAAACTCAGCAGGCCATTGAAACCAGTGGTGCAGAGATTGTCACTGTCGCTATTCGCCGTGTCAATATTGGCCAAAATCCTGACCAGCCGAACCTGCTGTCAGTCATTCCTCCGGAAAAATATACCATTTTGCCGAATACCGCAGGTTGCTTCGATGCCAATAGTGCCGTCCGCACCTGTATGCTGGCGCGTGAGTTGCTCGATGGCCACAATCTGGTCAAACTTGAAGTTTTGGGTGATGAAAAGACACTTTATCCAAACGTAACCGAAACACTGAAAGCTGCGCGCACCTTGATTGACGATGGCTTTGAGATCATGGTTTATACCTCGGATGATCCGATCGTGGCGCAAGAGCTGGAAAGCATGGGCTGTGTTGCGATTATGCCATTGGGTAGCCTGATTGGTTCTGGTCTGGGCATTCTGAATCCACATACCCTGTCAATCATCAAGGAAAATGCCAAAGTTCCTGTCCTGGTCGATGCCGGTGTCGGTACAGCAAGTGATGCCGCGATTGCGATGGAACTGGGTTGTGATGGTGTACTCATGAATACAGCGATTGCAGCTGCACAAAATCCGGTATTAATGGCATCTGCGATGAAAAAAGCCGTTGAAGCAGGCCGAGAAGCTTTTCTTGCAGGCCGTATGCCGCGCAAGCGTATGGCCAATGCCAGCTCACCGGAAACCGGCTATTTCTTTAAATAAATTTTCATGAACAAAAATAAAGGACTCAATTGAGTCCTTTATTTTTGTTTTTAGTTAAGGAATCAGACCTTCATCACGCATAGCAATCTGTACAGACTGACGTTCTGCCACTTTATTACGGATATGAATAATATTTTTATATGGACTCAAATCATGCTCAATCTGGTTCGACCAGTTGGTCAAGACAAATAGATAGGCATCCGCAGGCCCAAAGTTATCATCCACCAGATAATCATTGTCCGATTCACCAATCGCTTTATCGATATAACTCAATAGACGATCAATCTCCGCATAGGCTTTTTTCTTTTCATCTTCGGATAACTTGCCACCGAAGAACACCGCATAGGCATCATGTAGTTCAGAGTTCAGATAACCTAACCATTCCAGCACCTTGGCACGTCCCATGCCCGATGGTGGAATTAGATCTTGTTTTGGATCGTGTTGAGCAAGAAACGGTAGAATCGCAACATTTTCTGTCAGGATCAGACCAGGGTTAATTTCTAACGCTGGTACATAGCCTTTAGGATTAACTTCGTAATAATCCGTACCTTTTTCTGTTTTATGTGTTTTTAAATCAACACGTTCCAAATCAAAATCGACATTAATTTCATTTAAAATAATATGTGCTGCCAGTGAGCAGGCACCTGGTGAATAGTAAAGCTTCATTTCTGATCCTTGTTATACACTTCTCAATGTTTTAAATCGCTTCTGACAAACTTTCAAGTGATCAAACCTGTAAATTGCAAAAAAGCGTAACTATCATTTCAGGGCAGTTACTCATTCAATATTCAGGATATTCCGGGCTTTTGCAAGTCAATCTTGTGTAGATTTTTATCTCTATCTGTTTAACATACACAGGTTTTCCAAATATAGATGATATTTCGTGATTAGCCTGAAAAAAGAAGAATGGTTTTCCAATATCCGCACAGATGTACTGGCAGGTCTGGTGGTGGGACTTGCCCTGATTCCTGAATCAATTGCCTTCTCTGCCATTGCCGGCGTCGATCCGCAAGTCGGTTTATATGCTTCTTTCTGCATTGCAGTATCCATTGCCTTTTTTGGCGGACGTCCCGCCATGATCTCTGCTGCTACAGGCGCAATGGCGCTTTTGATGATTACCTTGGTAAAAGAACATGGTCTGCAATATCTGCTGGCTGCCACAATTCTGACCGGTATCATTCAGGTCATTGCGGGGTATTTTAAAGTCGCTAAATTAATGCGTTTTGTATCGCAGGCGGTGGTATACGGATTTTTGAATGCCTTGGCGATCCTGATATTTGTGGCACAAATCCCGGAAATTAACCGGATGGATAGCACCGGTTATCTGTTTATTGCGATTGGTCTGACAATTATTTATCTGTTTCCTTATATCCCTAAAATCGGTAAAGCCATTCCCTCACCTTTAATCTGTATTATCGTATTAAGCGGGTTGGCGCTGTTGTTAAGTGCAGATATGCGTACCGTGAGCGATCTTGGACAATTCCCGGATACTTTGCCAGTATTCCTGATTCCAGAAATTCCACTCAATCTGGAAACCTTGCAAATTATCCTGCCTTATTCCTTTACCTTGGCGACTGTCGGTTTGCTGGAAAGCATGATGACCACTACGGTCATTGATGAAGTGACCGGAACTGAAGGTGACCGTCATCAGGAATGTCGTGGTCAGGGTATGGCCAATATTGTCAGCGGCTTTATGGGCGGGATGGCCGGTTGTGCCATGATCGGCCAGTCAATTATCAATGTGTCTTCAGGGGCACGTACCCGTTTATCGACTCTGGTCGCTGGGGTATTTCTGCTCTGTCTGGTGGTATTCCTGAAAGACTGGCTGGCTTATATTCCGATGGCAGCACTGGTTGCAATCATGATTATGGTGGCATTTACCACCTTCCAATGGGGAGCAATCAAGCAATTCAGCAAACATCCACTGGAATTTAATACCGTGATGATTGCCGTGATTATTGTCGTGCTTGCCACTCATAATCTGGCACTCGGTGTATTTGTCGGCGTGCTGCTTTCTGCTCTGTTCTTTATTAATAAATTGGAAAGAACCGTACATGTGCATACACATTCGAATTCGGCTCATTCACGCAGCTATATTATTTCCGGACAGATATTCTTCAGCAGTACAGAAAAATTCTATCAGTTCTTTGATTTTAAGGAAAAGCTTGAGCATGTCGAACTGGATTTAACCCACGCGCATATCTGGGATGTGACCTCAGTGAACATGTTGAATAATGTGATCCAGAAATTTAAAGCCCAAAATATAGACGTAACAGTGATCGGTTTAAATGAAGCCAGCAGTACACTGATTGACCGGTTTAGTAGCTGATGAACGGTGATTAATAAAAGAGCCTCAATTGGCTCTTTTATTTTATCTGGAAGATCTCGCCAATTTTTATGGAGAAATACCGAGAAAAGTTTGACTTGCTCGGCTCAGGACTTAAAATACCGCATTCTGAATTTTTAGATTTGCCAAAGTTATGTCGAACGATCAATTAGACCAGCAAGTCGTGGAGCTGGAAAACTTAAGCGAGCACCGTGAAATCGTGACGTTTATGCGCCGCTCAATGCCGCTAAACACCTCTCAACGTACTGCGCTTGAACAATATGGTCACTTAATTTTGGAATATCCAGTCGGTGATTTGCGTGAGCACTTTGAACATCCTGAACGTCCTTTGACTGTAGAAATCGGTTTTGGTATGGGCCGTTCACTGGTATTGATGGCCAAAGCCAATCCTGAGCGAAACTTTGTCGGGATTGAGGTCCATGTACCTGGAATTGCGCAGTGCGTGTATGAAGCAGGTGTTGAAGGCCTAACGAACTTACGTGTGCTGGATGCTGATGCAATTCAGGTATTACGTGAAATGCCAGACAATAGTATCAATACTGTGCAATTGTATTTCCCGGATCCATGGCAGAAAAAGCGTCATTTTAAACGCCGTTTTGTTTCGCATGACCGTATGCCACTGGTGGAGCAAAAGCTAGAACTTGGCGGAACTTTCCATGCTGCAACGGACTGGGAACCGTATGCGGAATGGATGATTGAAGTATTGGAAGAACGTCCACGACTGGAAAATCTGGCGGGCAAAGGCAATAGCTATCCTCGTCCGGAATGGCGTCCACAAACCAAGTTTGAACGTCGCGGGATTGAAGCAGGTCACAAGATTAATGATTTTATCTTCAAGAAAATTTCTTAATCTAAGACTCAAAAAAGCGCTGATTATTCAGCGCTTTTTTATGGGCAGAATTTGTCTTTGAACCCTGCTCCGTAGATAAATTAT
Source organism: Acinetobacter lwoffii (assembly GCF_024129355.1). Classification (GTDB taxonomy): domain Bacteria; phylum Pseudomonadota; class Gammaproteobacteria; order Pseudomonadales; family Moraxellaceae; genus Acinetobacter; species Acinetobacter lwoffii_I. The sequence goes on from NZ_JAMXXP010000005.1 coordinate 30,223, forward strand.
CAGCTTCTTCATTTCTGATGACGCATGAGAATCTGCTGGCTCAATAGCTGATAGACATTTTGTAAATCTTCCCGCTGCATATTGCCTAGCATCTGCTGATGCATATTCAAAATATTCTGATCACCACGCATCGCTGGACCGGTCTGCATTTGTTTGGGATCATTCTGAGTAGCTTTATTGGCGGTTTCCAGTATCAAGGGATACAGTAAACTGAAATCGACCTGTTGTGCATCCACTACCTGCTTGGCCATGTCATAGCAATAATTGGCAAAGTTACAGGCAAATACCGCTGCAAGATGCAAACTGAGACGTTGACTAGAACTATAAGTATAAACACGATTGCTTAGGCTATTTGCCAGCTCTAATAACAGGATTTGGTCCTGTTCATTCACCGCTTCAATAAACACTGGCGTCTGCTGCCAATCAATCTGGCGTTCCAGACTAAAGGTCTGTAAAGGATAAAATACGCCTGCACGCGCATGCACATTTTTCAGTAAGTCAAGATGGGTACTGCCAGAGGTATGTACGATCAGATTCTGCTGCAGATACGGATGAATCTGTTCAATGACGCTGGCAATCGACTGATCACTGACCGCGATAATGACCAGATCCACCTCATGACTCAGCTGTTCAGGTCGAGCGATGGCCTGAGCGTTGAATTGCTCAGCCAGTTGCTGTGATTTTTCTAGGGTTCGACTGTAGATCTGTACGATCTCATGTTGTGCTGACAATACAAGGGCAAGATGATATGCCACTCGCCCTGCCCCAATCATACTTATCCGCATCTTGTGCTGTTCCTGACTCATTGCGCACAGCATGCCAATAAATAAAGATTGAGGCAATTGGTCTTGATGTTTCGAATAGACTTTAAAACTTTCGCAGGGTCAGAATTTGTTCACTTCGACCAAAAGGTCCATGAACATCATGCAGAATCCCGCTGGTCAAACCAATACCATCTTCACCATATTGCTGCACCACTTCCAGTCCCAGCCATTTACCCTGCGGCAGACGGTGCATATGAATCTGCAGGTCCAGATTCGGAAATCCCCAACCGGAATTCGGGTCCTGACGTGGCACAATGCCATTGGCCGTATCGACCATACCGAGCAAACGACTAAAGTCTGTCGTCGGTTGACCTTCTACCATGTCCAGCGAATTTCTTAGCCAGACAATGCCCTTGCCTGCACGATGGTCAGCATGTGCCCGGGTTTCAATACTCTGGATATAACCGCCCGGCCAGCAGCGCATACCCTCCCAAACCGGTAAATATTCTGGACTTTCGATCGGAAAATCTTCCACTCCAGCAATGGCCGTGGTATTTGAAGTTAGCATTCTCCACGCGCGTGCCACGATACAGGTTTTACCATTGGCACACATTTCAGCTTCAACCAGTTCAATGGTTTTACCCGGACGGATCATGCGTGTGGTAATCGAAAATTCACCAAAGGCTATCAGGCCAAAAATATCCAGTCCGACCCGACCAATACGCATGTCAGCACGTGGCTGAAACTGTTCCAGTTCGACGCATAGAATACCGGTGGCTGGCGCCATGTGCTGCTCATGCGGATTCCACGCACCTTGTGCATGAATATTAGAACGGTAATAAGCCGTAGTACTGCCATCTGCATGCTGTTCGCGCTGAATAAAACTGTAATATGCCGACATTGTTTTAATACTTCCCTGAATATTCTCTTAAACTTTAGAATTTGCAAAAAGTTCTTTGATCTTTATTTTCTGAGCAAAAAGCCATGATAATTCATGATTTGACAATAAATTTTGCACTGTTTAAATCCGACTTTGGTTAAAAGTGCTGTAAAATTTTGCGCAGATAACAAGTGAAAATCCTGCTCCAAGCGTTCAATCATCTTGCTACTTTGCACCATGCTTAACCCTGTCTGCTGTGCCAGCTTCTGCATAATTTTGATGTCTTGCTGATCTTCGGGTTGCATCAGGTCATAGGTCAATGCAAGACCGTTGGTTTTAAGACACTGATGGATAGCCTGAAAAAATCCATTTTTTTCGGAATTTGGAATGAAATGAGCCACCAGAATGGCCAATGCGGCATCGAAAGTATCCGGCTGATTCAAATCTTGAATCGTGCTTTGGATGAATTGCACCCTTTGTCGATCTATAGAATTCAGATTTTTACTAGCCTGTTTCAGCATGGCTGCTGATGGATCAATTGCAGTAAAGGTCCAGTCTGGATGTTGCTCTAATAAATACGACAATTCATAACCTGTTCCGCAACCCACTATTAATATATGTGCGGTTTCTGGGAGTTCAGTGCTGAGAATTGCTTCAATCTGCTGATGCACCAGTTCATAACCGGGAATCAGTTTACGGATATGATCGTCATAACTGACGACCACGACTTCACTGTGAAAGTTTTTTGCCATATTTTTACTCTAAATCTATGCACGAATCTAAAACTCAGGCGGGTATTTAGATAGATTGAATATTTAAATCTTGTAGCTTGATCTTATTTACTGTTTTCTTGAAATTTGATCATAGACCCGGCGACATGGATGTCGCCATTTTGCTGAGGGACATGGAAGTCCCTTCAGCAAAATAAAGGGATTTTGCTTACTTTTGGCCCATCAAAAGTAAGAAAAGCCTAAACATTGATATCGAAACCGTTATACAAATGGAGGCAATGCATGCATTAAATACTGCTTTGCCCCATTTAAGAATCGCATCAATACAATTTAAGCAATCTCTTTCAAGTTCAGCTCTTCACGCATAAATTCACGCAATTTGAACTTCTGCGCCTTACCGGAAGCCGTCATTGGAAATTCCTGGAAGAAACGCACATAACGTGGCACTTTATTGTGAGAAATATGCTCCTTACAATACTGACGGATAGTTTCCTCAGTACACGGATCATTTTCATGCAGGATGATGCAAGCACAAAGTTCCTCACCATATTTATGGTCTGGCACACCGATCACCTGTACATCTGAAACGGCAGGATGGGTATAAAGGAAATCTTCGATTTCTTTCGGGAACAGGTTTTCTCCGCCACGAATGACGACATCCTTGATTCGACCCTTGATTTTCACAAAGCCTTCATCATCCATTTCAGCGATATCACCGGTATGCATCCAGCGTGCAGCATCAATCACTTCCTGAGTTTTGTCCTGGTCTTCCCAGTAACCGAGCATGACGGAATAACCGCGTACACATAGCTCGCCCAATTGACCGCGTGGCACCACCTTGCCATTTTCATCGACAATTTTAACTTCCAGATGCGGATGTACCCGGCCAACCGTACTAACACGTCGCTCGACACTGTCTGCCGTTGAGCTTTGTGCACTCACTGGCGCAGTTTCGGTCATGCCATAACAAATCGTGATTTCAGACATATGCATGCGTTCAATCACGCGCTGCATAATTTCCTGCGGACATGGACTACCCGCCATAATCCCGGTACGCAGACTGGACAGGTCAAATTCGTCAAACTGTTCATGCTCAAGAATGGCGATAAACATGGTTGGCACACCATAAGCCGCAGTACATTTTTCCTGCTGAATGGCTTTCAAGGTTTCCAGCGGATTAAATACAGCTGATGGATAGATCATGGCAGAGCCATGCGTAATACAGGCCAGATTGCCCATGACCATACCAAAACAGTGGAATAAAGGCACTGAAATACAGACACGGTCTTCTGGCCCTAAATGAATGGCTTCACCGACAAAATAACCATTATTTAAAATATTATTATGGGTCAACATGGTGCCTTTCGGATTGCCCGTAGTGCCCGAGGTAAACTGGATATTAATCGTTTCATCAAACTGCAATTCACTGGAGATCTGTTGCAGTTGTTCCAACTCTTGCGCACTAGGCGAGCTTAGTAAATCCTGAAAACGGTGGATGCCGGTATGCTGCTGATCATCAATTTTAATCACATGCTTTAAATGTGGCAGTCGCTCTGCATTAAGGAATTTACCTTCGGTTTCCTGCAATTCCGGTGCAATTTTAGTCAGAATTTCCTGATAGTCCGTCGTCTTAAACTGCGCTGCAATCACCAGTCCCTTACAAGAGACTTTATTCAGCACATATTCAAGCTCGTTGCTTTTATAAGCTGGATTTAAATTCACCAGAATAATGCCTGCCTTGAAGGCTGCAAACTGGGTAATGGTCCATTCCACACAGTTCGGCGACCAGATCGCCAGACGGTCACCTTTTTGCATACCCATTTTCAGCAGCTGACAGGCAAAGGCATTGACTTGTTCCTGTAGCTGCCGGTAACTGAGGCGTATGTTCTGATGCAAACTCACTACCGCATCACGTTCTGCATACCGCTCGCAAGCCTGATCAAATTTTTCACCAATCGTCATGCCCAATAAAGGCTGGCTGCTGGTTCCATAGGCATAGCTTAACCGTACTTGTGTCATTGAATCGATCTCCTTGATTCTTTGTAATTCTGATTTTCAACTTTACTAATTGTTTTATGACCACGACGACCTTGTCTGTGTACCGGTTTTTTGTGTGTTTATGCTTGTAAATTTTCCTCCTGCCCACGTACTGCGTTGACACAAAAATCGGCAATCTGTTTGACAAAGTGATCCTTATACTTCTGATCAAACATGACATTTCGGGACGGATTTAAAGGTTCAATCACGACAAAGGTCATGGCACCAACCACGCCCAACGCTGCCGTATTCAAATCTTCAAATTCGAATTCTCCATTGACCTTTCCTTCGGCCAGAATTTCCTTAATGCTCTGCTTAAGCAGCTGCTTACTGCGAAAACGCTCATGTTCCATTTCCGGATCAACCGGTTCGAACATCAGTGAATACGCCAATTGGGGGCTATTCATGGCACGCTTGACAAAAGTTGTAACAGATTTTTGCAATTTCAGTTTTGGCGATAAATCTGACTCGGCAATATGGTTCAGAATTCCGACTTCATGCTGAATCGCGGCCGACAAAACCTCAATTAAAATCTGGCTTTTGCTTTCGAAATATCGATAGACCAGCCCTGTAGAAACGCCTGCGCGTTCTGCAATCGCCTGAATCGATGCCTCCTTCAAGCCCCCTTGAATAATCAGTTCACGAGCAGATTCCAAAATCGACAGGCGATTTTGTTCCATTCGTTCCTGCATCAATGATGATCTTTTATAACTCATAAAATTAATCTCAACAAGATAAAATGAATTGTAAATCATTTTGTGAATATAGATTCACTTTTTTATTTTTTCGTTGTATGTTAAAACCACAAGCACAACAACAATGCTTTTTTGGACACAACAAATATAACCTCAGGATGGATGAAGAATGAATTTACAAAGCTTGGATTTCGGTTTGGATGAAACTCTAATAGCGCTTCGTGATTCAGTGGCCGCATTTTGCGCCAAAGAAATTACCCCGATTGCTCAACAGGTTGACCGTGACAACGAGTTCCCTGCTCACCTTTGGAAAAAATTTGGCGAGATGGGCCTGCTCGGGCTGACAGTCAGTGAGGAATATGGCGGTTCAAATTTTGGTTATCTGGCGCACATCATTGCCATGCAGGAAATTTCCCGTGCTTCTGCATCCATTGGGCTGTCCTATGGCGCACATTCTAACCTATGCGTGAACCAAATTAAGCGAAATGGTACTGAAGAACAGAAACAGCGTTATCTGCCTAAACTGATTTCAGGTGAATATGTCGGTGCCTTGGCAATGTCTGAACCGAATGCAGGCTCGGATGTGGTGAGCATGAAACTGAAAGCAGAAGACAAAGGCGATCACTACCTGTTGAATGGTTCAAAAATGTGGATCACCAATGGTGGCGATGCCGATGTCCTGGTGGTCTATGCAAAAACCGATTTGCAGGCCGGCGCCAAAGGCATGACCGCCTTTCTGGTTGAAAAAAATATGCCAGGTTTCAGTCATGGCACACATTTGGACAAACTGGGTATGCGCGGTTCAAACACTTATCCGCTGTTTTTTGACAATGTCGAAGTACCCAAAGAAAACGTCATGGGCGGCGTCGGTAATGGCACCAAGGTCTTGATGAGTGGTCTGGACTATGAGCGTGCTGTATTGAGTGCTGGCCCACTGGGGATTATGGATGCCTGTATGGATACCGTGATTCCATATATTCATGACCGTAAACAGTTTGGTCAGGCGCTGGGCGAATTCCAGTTAATGCAAGGCAAAATTGCCGACATGTATTCGACCTGGCTAGCCTGTAAGGCACTGGTTTATGCGGTCGGTGCTGAATGTGACAAAGCTGAGCATAGCCGTAGCCTGCGTAAAGATGCTGCCAGTGCCATTTTATATGCTGCTGAAAAAGCGACCTGGATGGCAGGAGAAACCATTCAGACTTTAGGTGGTAACGGTTATATCAACGAATTTGCTGCCGGCCGTTTATGGCGTGATGCCAAACTGTATGAAATTGGCGCCGGTACTTCAGAAATCCGCCGCATGCTGATTGGCCGTGAACTTTTCAACGAAACAGCCTAAACCTTAACACTTAGAATAAAACAAGGATGTTGGTCATGAATCAGTTATCGAGCAAAATCAATATACGTAGTGAAGAGTTTAAAACCAACCAGACTGCCATGCTGCAACTGGTGGATGACCTAAAACAGAAAGTTGAAAAAATTGCTTTGGGTGGTGGCGAAACTGCCCGTCAAAAACATCTGGACCGTGGCAAATTACTCCCCCGTGAACGGATTAATCACCTGATCGATCCAGGAACCGCTTTTCTGGAAATTGGTCAGCTGGCTGCCTATCAGGTGTATCAGGATGATGTTCCTGCCGCAGGTGTGGTCGCTGGTGTTGGTCAGGTCAACGGTGTGACCTGCATGATCATCGCCAATGATGCTACGGTGAAAGGCGGTACTTATTATCCATTAACAGTGAAAAAGCATTTACGTGCCCAGGAAATTGCCGAACAGAACCATCTGACTTGTATTTATCTGGTGGATTCAGGCGGTGCATATTTGCCTTTACAGGATGAAGTATTTCCAGACCGCGATCACTTCGGCCGTATTTTCTACAATCAGGCACGTATGTCGAGCCAAGGTATCGCCCAAATTGCAGTGGTGATGGGCAGCTGTACTGCAGGCGGTGCTTATGTGCCTGCCATGTCAGATGAAACCATTATTGTCCGCAATCAGGGCACGATCTTCCTCGGCGGCCCTCCTCTAGTTAAGGCAGCTACTGGTGAAGTGGTGTCCAGTGAGGATCTCGGTGGTGGTGATGTGCATACCCGTTTGTCTGGCGTGGCTGATCATCTGGCTGAAAACGATGAACATGCACTTGCGATTGCCCGCAACATCGTGGCCAACCTGAACAAAAAGCCAAACAAGACCGCAGATGAAATCGAAGCGCCGCTGTTTGACAGTTCGGAACTGTACGGCATTGTGCCGAGTGACGCGCGCAAGCCTTTTGATATCCGTGAAGTGATAGCGCGTATTGTCGATGGCTCACGTTTTGACGAGTTCAAGGCACGTTTCGGCACTACCCTGGTGACCGGTTTTGCCAAGCTCTATGGCATGCCGGTCGGGATTATTGCCAATAATGGCATTCTATTTTCCGAGTCTGCCCAAAAAGGCGCACATTTTATTGAACTGTGTACCCAGCGCAATATTCCGCTGATTTTCCTGCAAAATATTACCGGCTTTATGGTCGGCCGCCAGTATGAAAATGAAGGCATTGCCAAAAATGGTGCTAAGCTGGTGATGGCCGTCGCCAATGCCAATGTACCGAAACTGACTCTAGTGATTGGCGGTTCTTTTGGTGCAGGCAACTATGGTATGTGTGGACGCGCTTACTCGCCACGCTTTATGTGGACCTGGCCAAACTCGCGTATTTCAGTGATGGGCGGTGAACAGGCCTCCAGCGTCTTGTCGACCTTAAAACGTGACCAGATTGAGCAAAAAGGCGGAACTTGGTCAGCTGAAGAAGAAGACCAGTTTAAACAGCCGATTCGTGACCAGTACGAACGCCAAGGCCATCCTTATTATGCGTCTTCGCGTTTATGGGATGATGGTGTGATTGATCCAGCGCAATCGCGTGAAGTACTAGCCTTGAGTCTGGCTGCAGCCCTGAATGCGCCCATCCAGCCAACCAAATTCGGCGTGTTCCGCATGTAAGAGGTGACAAAATGACATATCAATTTTTACAGCTCGAACAGCAGAATCAGGTGGCAACGGTTTGGATTAACCGTGCTGAACTGCACAATGCCTTTAATACTCAAGTCATTGAAGAACTGCATGCTTGCTTCCAGTCTTTAAATAACCGTGATGATGTACGCGTGGTGATTCTGGCGGGTCGTGGCAAAAGCTTCTCGGCCGGTGCTGACCTGAACTGGATGAAACAGGCCGGTCAGGCATCACAGGCAGACAATGAGGCGGATGCGCTCAAACTGGCGAAAATGCTGCAAAGTCTGGCAACCTTGAAACAGCCGACCATTGCCCGGGTACATGGTATTGCGTTTGGCGGCGGCATGGGTCTGGCTTCGGCCTGTGATATTTGCGTGGCCAGTACTGATGCCAAGTTTGCGACGTCGGAAGTACGTTTAGGTCTGGCACCTTCGACCATCAGCCCGTATGTGATTCGTGCAATTGGTGCACGTCAAGCTTCACGTTATTTCCTGACTGCCGAGCGGATTACTGCGGAACAGGCTCAAAGCATTGGTCTGGCACATGAAGTGATTGCACCAGAACAGCTCGACAGCAAAATTGATGAGATTGTGGAAGCGCTCTTACTGGGTGGTCCTGCTGCACAGAGCGCATCCAAACAGTTGATTCAACTGGTTGACCAACAAGTTTTGACTGAAGATCTGCTGCTTAAAACCGCACAGCATATTGCCCATGTTCGCCAGGGAGATGAGGCGAAAAATGGACTGAATGCATTTTTAAACAAACAAAGCCCGGCTTGGATCAAGACCACGGCATAACAACGAGAAGGATCCTACAATGTTTGAGAAGATTTTAATTGCCAACCGTGGTGAAATTGCCTGCCGTGTGATTCGTACAGCGAAGAAATTAGGAATTGCCACCGTTGCCGTCTACTCCGATGCCGATGCTCAGGCACAGCATGTGAAACTAGCTGATGAAGCGATCTATATTGGTGAATCGCCAGCAGCACAAAGCTATTTACAGATTGACCGTATTATTCAGGCGGCAAAAACGACTGGTGCCCAGGCGATTCATCCGGGTTATGGTTTCCTGTCCGAAAATGACCAGTTTGCCCTGGCCTGTCAGGACAATAATATTGTATTTATTGGCCCGCCAGTCGATGCCATTCTGGCAATGGGTCTTAAAGCCACCTCTAAAGCATTGATGGAAAAAGCCGGTGTGCCTTTAACACCCGGCTATCATGGTACCAATCAGGATGCAGATTTCCTGAAACAGCAGGCAGACAATATTGGTTATCCGGTATTGATTAAAGCCAGTGCCGGCGGTGGCGGTAAAGGCATGCGTCTGGTGGAACGCAGTGAAGACTTCCTGAGTTCACTGGCCTCATGTAAAAGTGAAGCACGCTCCAGCTTTGGTAATGAAGATGTACTGATTGAACGCTATGTGATTCAACCACGTCATATTGAAGTGCAGGTATTTGGTGATACCCACGGCAATTATGTACATCTGTTCGAACGTGATTGCTCGGTACAGCGCCGTCACCAGAAAGTGCTGGAAGAAGCGCCTGCACCAAAAATGCCGGAAGACAAACTGGAGGCAATGCGTCAGGCGGCAATCGATGCTGCGCGTGCAGTGAACTATGTCGGTGCCGGTACAGTCGAGTTTATCGTGGAGCAAGATGGCACAGCTTACTTCATGGAAATGAATACCCGTCTTCAGGTTGAACATCCAGTGACGGAAATGATTACCGGACAGGATCTGGTGGAATGGCAATTGCGCGTGGCCTTTGGTGAACCTTTACCGAAGCAGCAGCATGAATTGCAGATTCATGGACATGCACTCGAAGCCCGTGTTTATGCAGAAGAACCGGAAAAAGGCTTTATTCCTGCGATTGGTCAGATCAGCTACCTGCATTATCCGGAGCAAAGTGACTGTGTACGTGTCGATAGCGGTATTGTCGAAGGTGACGAGATCAGCACCTATTATGATCCGATGATTGCCAAACTGATTGTCTGGGGCAAAAACCGTGAAGCGGCCCTAACCCAGATGCACCATGCACTGGGTCAGTTCCATGTCGATGGTCTGGGTAACAATATTGCCTTTCTAGATCGCCTGGTGCTATGTGATTCGTTTAAAAATGCACATTTAGATACTGGCCTGATTCAGCGTGAAGAGGAATTCCTGCTCAAACCTTCTGCGGATATCAGTACCGAACTGGTGGTCAGTGCCGCGCTGATTGAACTTCTGTCACGTCAGGCACAGAACCCCGTTCCAAGCAATCCGGTGTGGCAGCAAAAAGCATTCTGGCGTCTGAATCAGCAAAATAGCCATACAGTGCAATTACAACGCAATGGCATCAACCTGAAAATTCAGTTCAAGGCCCAAGATCAAGGTTTTGTTGTCAGTTATAATGGTCAGCAAATTCAAATTCAGGGTCAGCTCGTCGATGCCCATACTTTAGCGTTGCAACTGGCGGGTAAACAGCAAAAACTGACTTTTAGCCAGACTGAGCAAGGCATTACCCTATTCCAGAATGGTCAAAGCTATAAGTTCAATTACCTGAAGTCTGATTTTAATAATCAGGATGAACAAGGCACGGAAAATAATCTGATCGCGCCAATGCCAGGTGTCATTACCCAGGTGCTCGTGGCAGCCAATGACAAAGTCAAAAAAGATGATGTACTGATGACGCTGGAAGCCATGAAGATCGAATATTCAATTCGTGCACCGCATGACGGCATCATTGCAAGTTCATATTTCCAGAAAGGTGACCAAGTCAAGGCCGGTGATGAACTGGTCGAGTTCCAGCCTCTGGCGGAGGAAGTGGCATGACGGATTTTGTCAAAATCGTAGAAGTCGGGCCACGCGATGGCCTGCAAAATGAAAAGACGCCACTAACCCTGAATGACCGGAAAAACCTGATTCTAGACCTGATGAAAACCGGTCTACAGTCAATCGAAGTTGGCTCCTGCGTTTCAGCCAAATGGGTACCGCAAATGGCAGACAGTGATGTGCTCTTTGCCAGCCTACCCCAAGATCCGAATATTCAGTTCAGTTTGTTAACCCCAAATCTGAAAGGTTTTGAATCGGCACTGGCTGTGGGTTGCAAAGAAGTCGCGGTATTTACCGCTGCTTCTGAAAGCTTTACCCGCAAGAACATCAACTGCTCGATTGATGAAAGTTTCGAGAAGTTTGCCGATGTCATGGCAGCGGCCATAGCCAATGATATTAAGGTGCGCGGCTATGTCTCCTGCATGGTGGACTGTCCTTATGAAGGTGCCATTGATCCGAAACAGGTGGTGAAAGTCACGCAACGTTTGCTGGAGATGGGCTGCTACGAAGTATCGTTGGGTGAAACCATTGGCACCGCAACCCCTGACCGTGTGCAAAAAGTCTGGGAAGCATGCTTGGCACAAGTTGATACCAAAGTTCTCGCAGGTCATTTTCACAATACCTATGGTATGGCCATCGCCAATATCTACCAATCGCTGTTGCAAGGCATCCGGGTCTTTGATTCATCCATTGCTGGCCTAGGTGGTTGCCCTTATGCCAAAGGGGCTTCCGGCAATGTCTCAACCGAAGACCTGTATTACCTGCTTTCCAAGATGGGCTATGAAACCGGCATTCAGCTGGATGCCCTGATGCAGGCCAGTCGTAATATCAGTGAAGTCTTGCAGCGCAATAATCCATCCAATTATGCCAATGCCTACTGGCAAAAAGCCTGTGCTTAACAATAAGCATGCTTGAGCAGAATAAACTTAAGCAACCCATAAGGATATAAACAGCAGATTTAAGTCTGCTGTAATAACAATAGAGGTGACAAGATGTCAAACAAGGTTTATGACAGCGCTCAATCCGCCTTAAAGGATGTGGTGCAAGATGGTCATACTCTGGCTGTCGGTGGTTTCGGCCTATGTGGTATTCCAGAAGCTTTGATCACGGCCCTAAAAGAAACTGGTGCCAAAAATTTGACCTGTATTTCCAATAATGCCGGTGTAGACGGCTTCGGTCTGGGACTTCTGCTGGAAACCAAACAGATTAAAAAAATGATTTCCTCTTATGTCGGTGAAAATAAGGAATTCGAACGTCAATATTTAAATGGCGAACTGGAAGTTGAACTTACTCCACAAGGGACTTTGGCAGAAAAATTACGTGCTGGCGGTGCCGGTATTCCGGCTTTTTATACGGCGACGGGTGTCGGAACCGTAATCGCTGAAGGTAAGGATGAACGTGAATTTAAGGGCAAGAAATATATCCTGGAAGAGTCTTTAACTGCTGATGTCGCCTTGGTTAAAGCCTATAAGGCCGATAAAGCTGGCAACCTGATTTTCCGTAAAACCGCCCAGAACTTTAATCCGGTCTGTGCCATGGCCGGCAAAATTACCATTGCTGAAGTTGAAGAAATTGTAGAAATTGGCGTGCTGGATCCGGACGAGATCCATCTTCCGGGAATTTATGTGAACCGGATAGTCCTGAATGCTCAACCGGAAAAACGTATTGAACAGATGACTTTAAAGGCGGAGGCTTGATCATGGCTTGGACACGTAATGAAATGGCGCAGCGCGCGGCACAAGAGCTTGAAGATGGTTTCTACGTCAATCTAGGGATTGGCCTGCCGACGCTAGTCGCGAACTATATTCCGGAAAATATCAATGTCTGGCTGCAGTCGGAAAATGGCCTGCTGGGGATTGGCGAATTTCCAACCGAGGAGACAGTGGATGCCGACCTGATCAATGCCGGTAAACAGACGGTTACCGCGCGTAAAGGTGCTTCATTTTTCTCAAGTGCCGACTCCTTTGCCATGATCCGTGGCGGTCATGTCAATATTGCCATTCTGGGTGCTATGGAAGTGTCCGAAACTGGTGATCTGGCCAACTGGATGATTCCAGGCAAAAAGGTCAAAGGCATGGGCGGTGCCATGGATCTGGTCGCGGGTGTACAAAAGGTCGTGGTCTTGATGGAACACTGCGCCAAAGATGGTACACCTAAGATAGTTCCAGAATGTAGTCTGCCGCTGACCGGCCAGGCTGTGGTGAACCGGATTATTACCGATCTCGGTGTACTGGATGTTAGTCCTGATGGAATTCGACTGGTTGAACTGGCACCAGAGGTAAGTTTTGAAGAGATTCAAAAAGTCACGGGGGTAGCGCTACTACGTAACGCTGCCTGATCCAGCCAGCCCTTAAGAATGAAGCATCTTAAGGGCTTTTTTATATATAGCTGTTTCATTTCAAAATAATAATCGCAGAATAAATGGATTTTAATCATGCAAACTCAACAAAATATTTTGCAGCGCTTCGCCTTGCGCGTCAGCGACTGGTCTGAAAAATGGTTTCCGGATTCTTATATTTTTGCCCTGCTTGGCGTCATCATTGTGGCGATTGCCGCCATCGGAATTGGTGCACCCGCACAGGATGTCGCGATTTCCTTTGGAGACGGCTTCTGGAGCCTGATTCCCTTTACCTTGCAGATGTGCATGCTGATCGTGGTCGGTTATGTGGTTTCCGTATCTAAGCCTGTCCAGCTTCTGATCCAGAAAATGGCGCGCCTGCCACATTCCGGTCGTGGTGCGATTGTCCTGGTCGCCACGGTCAGCCTGTTAATTTCTCTGATTAATTGGGCCATGAGTACTGTACTGACTGCACTCCTAGTGATTGCACTGGCACAGCGTAAAGAGCTTAACATGGATTACCGCGCTGCTGCGGCTGCCGCGATTATCGGGATGGGTGCGACCTGGGCACTGGGGATCAGTTCTTCAGCTGCACAGTTACAGGCCAATAAAAGCAGTCTGCCTGAACCGATTTATAATCTGACGGGCGTGATTTCATTTACCGAAACCATTTTCCTGCCGCAATCCATGATCATGACGGCGGTACTGATTGTAGCTTCAATTGCGATTGCTTACTGGTCAGCACCTAAAGGGTCTGACATTAAAACCATTGAGCACTTTCCGATTCAGATTGAAGAAGAAAAACCGGAAGTATCTGCCGAAAAAAGACCGGGGGATTGGCTGGAAAATTCACCCATTTTAAGCATTCTGATTGTGATTCTGGGCGCAGTCTGGATGTTTAACGAATTTTCCAAAAGCAATCCGATTCTGGCCATTTCCAGCTTAAATACCTATAACTTTATCTTCCTGATTTTGGGCGTGGCCTTACACGGTACACCGCGAAATTTCCTGAATGCGGTATCCAAAGCCGTACCCGCCATTTCTGGGGTACTGATCCAGTTTCCGCTGTATGGCAGTATTGCCTTTATGATGACCAATGCGCTAAACCCGGCCGATCTGTCATTGTCACATTACATTGCCGAGTTCTTTGTTTCCATTGCCTCGCAGGAAACCTTTGCCATTGTGATGGGCTTATACTCGGCGATTCTGGGTTTCTTTATTCCTTCTGGCGGAGGGAAATGGATTATCGAAGCGCCCTATGTGATGCAGGCTGCGCATGACCTGAAAGTGCATCTGGGCTGGTCGGTACAGATTTATAATGCGGCAGAAGCCTTGCCGAATCTGATTAATCCATTCTTTATGCTTCCGATGTTGGGTATCCTGAAATTAAAAGCCAAAGATGTGATTGGATTTACGGTGACCCAGCTGATTTTCCATCTGCCTTTGGTACTGTTCCTGCTGTGGTTCCTTGGTCGGACATTGACTTATAGCCCGCCGGTATTTTCTTAATTTAAGATAATAAAAAAGGACGAAAATTCGTCCTTTTTTATTTAGGCCGCTCTCTTAATTTCCTGTCTTCTCAACTACACCTTCATCATCTACTTCACGTACAATTCCCGTTTCGGTATTCACGACCTCAAAGGTCACGCGACGATTCTGAAACTGTCCGGCAGGTGTGGCATTGGGTTCAACCGGCTGATCCTCTCCCATGCCAACTGCCTGTAACTGTGCAGGATTGACCCCTTTTCCAACGAGATAACTGGTAATCGCTTGAGCTCGTTGCACAGACAGCACCTTATTTTCTGCTTCACTACCCTGAGCATCGGCATGTCCTGTAACCTTCAGAATGACATGCGGTGCTCGTTGCAATAATGCAGCAGCCTGATCCAGCACCAATTTATTGACCTCGGGAACTTCAGTCGATGCCGTATCAAAATTAATGATCTGTAAATTCAGTGCAGTCGCCACATCCAGCGCTTTAACATTATCGGTCTTGATACTGGCCAAGGCTTGTTCTGCCTCACTATTGGCGGTATTAATCACGTCACTTCTATTGAGCGGCTGCTGGGTCACCACTGTGACATTTTTGGCCAGACTACGAATTTGTGCTGCCAGACGCTCGGCCTCTGCATTGGTTGCTGCACGCACTGAAACCTGATTGCCAATCCAGTCCAGTGACACATTTGGCATTCCCTGCATTGTTCTCAACACAGTCGGAATAGTATCCTGATCAATAAATTCTGAATGATAAACCTCACTGCTCAGCGCCCCACAACCAATATTATAATTAAAGATCTGTTTGATCTCGTTTTGCAAAATTTCCATATACTGCGGATTATTCAGCTGTAATTGACAACTGACAATTTCGCCATTACTGCCTGTACTTAATCGCAAGGATGCAGGCTGAGCTGCAGCAACTTCACTGGTCGCTTGGGTATTTGAATCTTCAACATCATCCTGCATGCAGCTACGAACCAAAAACAGGATCAAACCCGCCAGGATCAGAAAAATAATAAACGGCCATAAAAAGCCGGTTTTTCTTTCTTCCTGAACAATGATGGTCTGCTCCGCCAATACAGGCTCCTGATTTAAATTTTGCCCTGCCAAGGTTGAAACTCCTAGCGCTGCCAGAATAGGTCCAGCCCAAACGGGTAATGCGCGCTGAATCGAATCGGCGTGGGTTTCCAGCAAATGGCTAATCGCTTCCGGACTTGAAGCACCCGCTTCGGTCTGTAAAAAATTCATAGTCGGTACAATTGACCGGTTCAAGGTATGCTCTATTTCATCTTGTGGCGCGCTCTGATCCACTTGATCGAGAAATTGCTGCTTGAGTGCCGGGTTTGCATTGAATAATTCATGAATTTTTGGATTAAGTTGCTGACCAAGATTCTCAATCCAGGCGGGACGTGCACGCAATATACTTAAAAATATGGGATAGAATTGAGCCAAAGCTTGATCTTTGGCAAATAAATGCTCGGTTTCACCTTGAAGCACAATCGCCGTAACATCGCTTTTTAAGCGTTCTATAAAGTCTATATTCATAATCGTCACCATTCTTTTGATTTTTCTAATGTTTAATATTTAATCAGTGTAACGATCCCCATTTTTTGAAAATGTAAATAATTGTATGAATATCATAAAGTTTCACTGTTTTTGTTGAGTACTCATTTTACCAACACAAAATTTAAAAAATAAAAAAAGCCAGCCGAAGCTGACTTTTATAAAATTGGGATCATTTAAGCAGCAAAAGTTTGAACCACTTTACCCAGCACTTTTTGATTAATGAGCGGGGTATTTTTACCTTGTGACACGATGCTTTCTTTATTCAGGGTCCATTCCAGTTCCGGATCTAGCAGCACCCAGCCTGATTCATTTATCCATCGATCTGCCATTTGTGCAACACGAGCCGGAGCTAGGGTCACTTTTTCCACCCATTCCAGTGGAGTCAACAACCCCTCACGAATCAGTTGCAGACCAAAAGGCACATAGGTATCAAAAGCAGTGAAACCTGGCTGCGTTTCAGCAAACGGCGCCATTTTCGCAGAGCTGCTTAGCGGTTCATGATGAGTACAGATCGCATCAATCACGCCTGATTTCACACCTTGGCGCAATAATTCTTTGTCCTGTTCAGAACGAAGCGGCGGACGTACATGTGCCAGTGAATTAAATCCATCAATCAAATGATCGGTCAAATGTAACTGATGCATCGCCACATCACAGGTCACCGGTAAGCCTTTTTCCTTGGCAATACGGATGAGTTCCACCGAAGCACCGCAAGACAATAGACCAAAGTGTGCTCGTACTTTGGTGGCTTCAATCATCAACAGATATTTGGCAATCGCTACAGTTTCAGCCAATGCCGGAATCATCGGCAAACCCTGACGTGAAGCAATAAAGCCTTCATGTACACAGCCGTCTTTGGCAATTTGTGGTTCTTCGGCATAAAACACCACCGTCAGGTCTAAGCCTGCAGCATATTCAAGGGTACGCAGTACCACGTCATCATTGGCAAACGGTGCACTGGCATTGGAAACGGCAGTACAACCGCCCTTTTTCAAGCCCGCCATATTTGCCGGTTGTTGACCATTTAAGCCTTGGGTTTGTGCACCAATCACTTGAAGATAGATACCACCATCCAGCATGGCTTTTTCGACCAGACCGTGAATCAGCGCACCATTATCTTGTACGATTGGCTTTGAATCGGGTGGCGTAAATACGTGCAAAATGCCATTTTCACGTGCCGCTTTTCCTTCAGACTTAAGCGTACCGTGTTGCTGTTGACCCGGTTCACGTAAACGCGCACACAGGTCAACCATGGTGGGCATCAACCATTTGCCTTGACCATCAATCGTTTCAGAGACGTCTGCTGTTTCTGCAACGAATTTTCCATTTTCCAGATACACGGTCTGGATAGAATTAGTGTTTTGGATTGGATCAAGAACACGGACATTTTCAATTTTTACAATAGTCATGACTTATTCCTTAACCCGCAATCGCTTCAATCAAACCTTGTTCTTGTAACTGGCCTTGCATCGATAAAGCCAACACCGCCATACGCACGGCAATACCATTGGTCACCTGCTTCAAAATCACAGATTGCGGACCATCGGCAATACTTGAATCAATTTCCACACCACGGTTCATTGGTCCCGGATGCATCACGATACAATCCGGTTTGGCCATGGCCAGACGTTCTTTATTCAAGCCATACATTTTGTAGAACTCTGCTTGCGAGGCCAGTGCCGGAGAATCAATCCGCTCGTTTTGAATACGTAAGGTAATGATCACGTCGCAGTCTTTGATGCCGTCTTCCATATTGTTAAATAGACGAACACCATCGCCATATTCTTCAAAACCCAATGGCAGCAAGGTATTCGGTGCAATCACCCGGATATCCTGGCAACCTAAAGTTTGCAAGGCAGCCACATCTGAACGCGCGACACGTGAATGCTTGATATCGCCAATAATGGCAATCGACATTTCTTCGAATTTTTTATTGGTTTCGCGGCGAATGGTCAGCATGTCCAGCATCGCTTGAGTCGGATGCGCATGACGGCCATCACCGGCATTAATAATTGCCACTGTTGGACAGACATCCTTGGCAATAAAATGCGCTGCCCCTGAAGATGAATGACGCACCACGAAAATATCGGCCGCCATGGCTTCCAGATTCCATAAGGTGTCACGCAGGGTTTCACCTTTGGAAGTACTCGAACGGGCAATATCGATATTGAGAACGTTGGCAGAAAGGCGCTTGGCAGCGGCTTCAAAGGTGGTGCGGGTACGGGTTGAATTTTCGAAGAACAGGTTCATCACCGTTTTGCCTTCGAGCAAATTATTGGTGATCAGCTGATTTTGGTCATTAAAAAAGGACTGTGCAGTGTCCAATATTTTTGTCAGGGTTTCTTTAGAAAGACCTTCGATGGTCAAGAAGTGTTTTAGATTACCTTCTTTATTGAGTTGAATCTGGCTCGGTGTATGCAATGCCGCCAAGTGCATGAGAGATTCCTTATGCGTTAAGTCAACATATTATACAGAGATTGGCGAATTTTTATAGTTGGCCATGCTGCTACTTGTACAAAAAGCATCTGAACAATAAAAATAAAAAATCAGATTCCTTTGTATTTTTTCAATAAGATAATTTAACCCGATTTGCATCTTGCTGATTTTAAGTACAAAACCAACGGGCGCTTCAGTCTGGAGCATTCACACCCATCTCAGGTTTAACGCAGTGCACCAATATAACGATGTGACACCTGTGCACGATAGATATCGTCCTGATCGGGTTCGACCGAGATCAGCCCTTCCTGCTGGCTTGGGTGTGCAGATTCTGTTGGTGAATCTTGTGCTGTTTCCGAAATCTCCAGTACCATTTTCAGGCGCTGGATCAGATGATTCAAATCTGGGTCTTGGGTCTGCTCTGCCAGTTGAATCACATGCCGGGCATAATCCAGGTTCTCTGCCAGATAAATTGCATCAATCACCCGACCTGAAACACGTCGTAAACGCGCATAGATTAAAGTGGCCACTGAAAAAGCGTCATGGTTGCGTAACTGATTCTCTAACATCTTAACCCCCATTATAAAATTGAAAAATCAGGCAGCCATCGCTCCCCATCGACTGACCGCCTGATTTGCCATGTATAGAGCAAAATGCATACCAGTTCCTCAATTTATAGTGTGAATATTATTTTTCTCTATCACATGCCACGGCCTTTCAGAGAATTTCAAAAGCTTTCAATATAAAAATACGGTAAACTTAGCGCAGTTTTTTATTTATCTTTTTTGGTCTCTCTATTATATGAATACCTCTCCACGTTTAAGCAATTATTGGGTCACCTGTGCCGATGGTCTGGAAACCTTATTAGAAGAAGAAATACAAGGCTTAGGTGTTCAGAATATTGAGCGTTTTCCGGGCCGTTTGACCTTTAAAGGCACACTGGAAAATGCTTATCGTATCTGCATGTGGTCACGTCTGGCTTCACGTGTTTTGATGCCAATCCACACGCATGAAATTGAATTTTCTCATGATGCCCGTGATGTGGCAGAAGAACTCTATGAAGGGGCTCTCAGCTTCGACTGGTCGCTGATTTTTGCACCACAAAGCACCTTTGCGATTCGTTTGCATGTCGAGCGTGACATCAAGGTCAACACCCAGTTCGCGACTTTACGTGCCAAAGATGGTGTCGTAGATTCCTTTATGGAAGCGGTAGGCAAACGTCCAAGCATTGACACCAAACAGCCAGAAATCACCATGTATATTCTGGCAGGCAAGAAAGAACATACTTACTGCCTCGACCTGTCTGGTGACTCTTTGCATAAACGCGGTTATCGCCGTTTCATGACTGATGCACCGATTAAGGAAAACCTGGCTGCTGCGATTCTGCAAAAAGGCCAGCTTAAACAGATTAATCCGGACATCATTGTCGATCCAATGTGTGGTTCAGGTACGTTTATTATTGAATCACTAATGATCCTGACCGACCGTGCGCCTGGCCTGGTACGCCGTTTCGGTTTTAATGGCTGGAATGGTCATGACCATGAACTCTGGATGAGCATCAAGGCAGAAGCTGCTGAACGCCACCAAGCCGCAATGGAAAATCCATTACCGCAATTCTATGCTTTCGATGCAGACTGGGAAGCTGTGAAAGCCACCAGACAAAATATTATCGCGGCGGGTTTTGAAGCTGCTCTCGACAATATCATGATCGAAGAACGGACTTTAAATGACTGGCCTGATTTCCATGCGGAAGGCAAGAAAGTATTCTTCGTGACCAACCCGCCTTATGGTGAACGTCTCGGTGATAAAGCCCAAAACCGTTCTTTATACCTCGGTTTATCAGCTTTACTGCAAAAGAATTTCCCGAATCAAAAAGCGGCAGTGATTGCATCCCAAGTGGAACAGGCTGACGTGCTGGCCTTTAATGATCCGCAAATCCTGCGTTTGATGAATGGTAAATTACCGATTTATATCCGCTTCGGTACGGTTAAACCGGCCGCTGTGGTACGTCCATTCCTAGAAAGCTGGCAGCCTCAGCAGTTTGAGCCGATTGAAGGTGCGATGGAGTTTGCCAACCGTCTGACCAAAAACATGCAAGCTCTAAAAAAATGGGCAGTCAAGGAACAGATCCATTGTTTACGTCTCTATGATGCAGATTTACCTGACTTTAACGTCGCAGTAGATTTGTATGGCGAGCGTTTGCATGTACAAGAATATGCGCCACCTAAAACCATTGATCCGGAAAAAGCCAAGAAACGTTTTAACCTGGCACTACAAGCGATTCGTGCAGTAACAGGTCTGGGTCGTGATGCGATCTTTATCAAAACGCGTGCGCGTCAGGAAGGTAAAAACCAGTACACCAAACAAAGTACAGCATCCAAGCGTTTTATCGTTCAGGAAGGTCAAGCCAAGATTCTGGTCAACCTGACCGATTATCTGGATACCGGTCTGTTTCTGGATCACCGTCAAATGCGTTTACGTATTGCACGTGAAGCAAAAGGCAAACACTTCCTGAACCTGTACAGCTATACCTCAACGGCAAGTTTACATGCTGCTTTGGGTGGTGCTGCAAGTACAACCAGCGTCGATCTGTCGAATACTTATTTGAACTGGTCAAAAGAAAACTTTGTTCTGAACGGTTTAACTGTAGATCATGCGGATGAACAACACCAGTTCTTTGCCTCTGACTGTTTCGAATGGCTGAAAGAAGGTCATGAGCAATATGAGCTGATCTTTATTGATCCGCCAACATTCTCGAATTCGAAGAAATTCTACGGTACGTTTGATGTACAGCGTGACCATTTATCCCTGTTAAAACGTGCCATGAATCGCTTAACGACTGATGGTACCTTGTATTTCTCAAATAACTATCGCGGTTTTGAGATGGATGAAGAAATTCTGGCGTTCTTTGATGTTGAAGAAATCACTCAAGAAACCATTGGGCCTGACTTCAAGCGTAATCAAAAGATTCACCGTGCCTGGAAAATCCGTCATCCACAAGTGTAATTTGATGATGGACTAACTGCTTTCATCACGATTGATATCTTCTTCGTTTTTTCCAGAGGTGAGTTTTAAGCAATGTTTTAAAGCTCGCCGCAACAAGAATACAAAAATGTTGTGATGCTCGAAGTTAAAAATAAGATTAAAAAAAACCCAGCCTAGGCTGGGTTTTTTGTTGCAAGGAGAAGCGGTTTAGTTCAGTTTCATTTTTTCAAAGATTAACTCACCTGCTTCAGCTTTCACCAGAATGGTATCGCCCGGCTGGAATTCTCCGCCCAGGATTTTCTGCGCCAGACCATTTTCAATCCGCTGCTGGATTGCACGTTTCAGTGGACGTGCTCCATACAATGGATCAAAACCGGCCTCGATCAGCTGATCGAAAGCGCTGTCATCTACCGACAAGCGCATATCGCGTTCTGCCAGACGTTGACGTAAACGGTCCAACTGGATATCGGCAATACCGCGAATCTGGTCTTTTTCCAGCGCATGGAACACTACCAGTTCATCAATACGGTTGATAAATTCTGGACGGAAATGTTCCGATACCGCATTCATCACCACCGTACGGACTTCTTCTTTAGTGGCATTACCGCCCAATTCACGTACATCCTGCGAACCCAGGTTCGAAGTCATGACGATCACAGAGTTTTTAAAGTCCACTACC
The DNA here is from genome assembly GCF_024129355.1 of Acinetobacter lwoffii. GTDB lineage: Bacteria > Pseudomonadota > Gammaproteobacteria > Pseudomonadales > Moraxellaceae > Acinetobacter > Acinetobacter lwoffii_I. Next base: position 52,630 of record NZ_JAMXXP010000005.1, read on the forward strand.
CGGCCTTGCGAGTCAGTTAAACGGCCATCATCCAGTACCTGTAGCAAGATGTTAAATACGTCCGGATGCGCTTTTTCGACTTCATCAAACAAGATCACACTATACGGTTTACGACGTACGGCTTCAGTAAGCACCCCACCTTCTTCATAACCGACATAGCCCGGAGGCGCACCAACCAAACGGCTGACCGAATGTTTTTCCATAAATTCTGACATATCGATACGCACCATGGCATCGTCGCTGTCAAACAGGAAATTCGCCAAGGCTTTGGTCAATTCTGTTTTACCGACACCCGTTGGCCCCAGGAACAGGAATGACCCACTTGGACGGTTCGGATCTGACAGACCGGCACGTGAACGGCGTACTGCATTGGATACCGCCACCACGGCTTCATCCTGTCCGACCACACGGTTATGCAGGAATTCTTCCATATGCAGCAGCTTGTCACGCTCGCCTTGCAGCATTTTCGCCACTGGAATACCGGTGGCGGCACTGACCACTTCAGCAATTTCATTGTCGGTGACTTTGTTACGCAGCAATTTTGGCGTTGTACTTTCATCCGCTTTTTCAGCCAGTTCAAGCTGCTTTTGCAGTTCTGGAATCACGCCATATTGCAAACGTGCCGCCTCGCCCAGATCACCTTCACGTTGCGCTTTTTCAAGTGCTGTACGCGCCTGATCCAGTTTGATCTGTACATCTTTATTGCCTTCAACTAGCGCTTTATCTGCACGCCAGACTTCTTCCAGGTCATGATACTCTTTTTCAACTGTGGCGATCTGATCGGACAAGTATTGAATCTCAGCTTTGGCACCTGAGTCTTCATCTTTTTTCACCGCTTCCAGCTGCATTTTTAACTGAATCAGACGGCGTTCCAGTTTATCTAAAGCTTCTGGTTTAGAGTCGAGTTCCATTTTGATACGTGATGCTGCTTCATCAATCAGGTCAATGGCTTTATCAGGCAACTGACGGTCGGTGATATAACGATGCGACATTTTCGCTGCCGCAATAATCGCGGAATCCAGAATCTGTACCCCGTGATGGGTGGCATAGCGATCTTTCAGACCACGCAGAATTGCAATGGTGTCTTCCACGCTTGGCTCATCGACCAGCACTTTCTGGAAACGACGTTCCAGCGCTGCATCTTTTTCAATATACTGACGATATTCATCCAGTGTGGTCGCACCGACACAGCGCAGCTCGCCACGTGCCAGCGCAGGTTTCAGCATATTACCGGCATCCATCGCGCCATCGCCTTTACCGGCACCCACCAGCGTATGCAACTCGTCGATAAACAGAATGATTTCGCCTTCGTGTTTGGCAATATCTTTCAGAACGGCTTTTAAGCGTTCTTCAAACTCACCACGGTATTTGGCACCGGCCAGCAAAGAACCTAAATCAAGTGATAAAACACGTTTACCTTTGAGTCCTTCAGGCACTTCACCATTGATAATTCGCTGCGCCAGACCTTCGACGATGGCAGTTTTACCCACGCCCGGCTCACCGATAAGTACCGGATTATTTTTGGTACGACGTGACAGAACCTGAATGGTACGGCGGATTTCATCATCACGGCCAATCACAGGATCAAGCTTGCCTGCCAACGCACGTTCAGTTAAATCAATGGTATACTTATTCAGTGAATCACGCTGATCTTCATGATTGTTGCTCATGACTTTTTCATCGCCTCGAAATTGATTAATCACTTGACCTAAAGTCTCTGCCTTTACGCCAATACTATTTAATAAGGTTTTGGTATTTCCGGTTTCTGCCAGCGCCAACAGCACCCAATCCGTAGATAAAAACTCATCTCCGGCTTTTTGCGCAAAGCTGTCTGCCAGATGCAATACTTTTGCCGCTTCAGGACTGAGGTTGATATCTGCTGATGGATTGGTCAGGGTTGCCGCATTGCTCAATGCTGTTTGCAGCTTGGTTTGTAGCTCACGCAGATTAGCACCGGCCTGTTGCAGCAGGCTGACATTGGATGCTTCATCCATCAAGGTGGCCAAGATATGGATCCCATCAATGGAGGTATGATCCTTACTCATGGCCAGCGATTGTGCATCGGAAAGGGTTTGCTGCAGGCGATTGGTAAATTTTTCAAAACGCATTCTTGTTATTCCTCACAACAAATTTTCTACTTGATGGATATATGGGTGCACTTGATAAAATTTCAAATCATTTTTATATATTTTTCAAAAACTTAATATAAACATTTAGACAGTCTTTAATAATAATATTGGTGTAATCAAATCATATTTCAAGTGAGGTTAGAAGAATTTTTAAGGTGAAGATAAACAATTCATATTTTATTTAATTTACTCTGCTATTTTTCAGCTTAGTAGAGAATAGAGAGATATTTTTAGTACGGTTGCAACCTTCCTAGTAATCGCAATACTTCACTCAAACCATGTTCTGTTTGCATCAAGGATCTTGGCGTTTGATGATTCAAAAGCTTGTTAGGCGAATTGATAAACTGGCGCATCCAGCTCAGATCCCCACCATTCAGGCTAAATAATGCCTGATAGATATTGATTAAAGTTATTGCTCTTTTACCTGCGGTAGTATCTGGTTCTAATTCTTTTTGATTTATGATTGACGATAATTCTGCTTCAGATAGATCCAGAACTAATGCAAGCTCAGATTCTTGCAATTGCAAATGCTCAGCTAAGTTGAATATTGCTATAGCTAATACTTGGGATTTAGAAATATCCGTTTCATTATTCATTTTTGTCAAATTCTATTGATGAATCTTGTTTTGATTATGCTGCCTTTATCCTTTTCTTGCTATATTGTTTATCATTAAATTTGATCCTTTATTGAAACAAAAATGCCCTCACTTGAAGGGCATTTAAAGAGAACACTTGAACAATTATGGTGCCGGATTGGGTTGCTGACGGTGAATGGCTTCAATGCCCTGCAAGACTTCTTCAGAAAGATTCACGTCAAACGCCTGAATGTTTTCCTTGAGCTGATCCAAGTTGGTCGCACCAATAATAGTACTGGTCACAAAGAACTGCTGCGTGATAAAGGCCAAAGCCAATTGGGTAAGACTTAAGCCATGCTGTTCTGCCAGCTGGGCATATTGCTCGGTTGCCCATTCACTTTGCGGATTGCTATAACGGCTAAAGCGGGAGAACAGTGTTACACGCGCATTGGCAGGACGTGCACCATGCCGGAATTTACCGGTCAGATAACCAAATGCCAAAGGTGAATACGCCAACAAGCCCACACCTTCATAATGGGCAATTTCTGACATGCCGATTTCATAAGTACGGTTCAGCAGGTTATATGGGTTTTGTACACTGACAAATTTGGACAAACCTAATTTCTCTGCGAGGTGCAGAAATTTCATCGTGCCCCACGGGGTTTCATTGGAAAGACCAATATAACGGATACGGCCTTTTTTAATTTCATCCTGCAAGGCGGTCAGGGTTTCTTCGAGATCTGTCACGGTACGGTCTTCTGCCGCTTCAGCATTGCCATAACCCAGCTTGCCAAAGAAATTGGTTGGGCGTTGCGGCCAGTGCAGCTGATACAGGTCAATATAATCCGTTTGCAGGCGTGACAATGACTGGTCAATTGCTGCTGAAATTTCATCGGCAACGAAACGGGTTTTACCATCCCGGATATGGCTACCACCTTGCGAGGGTCCGGCAATTTTTGAGGCTAAAAAAAGTTTGTCACGGCCACCACGGGCAGCGATCCAGTTCCCGATAATACGCTCGGTAGCACCCTGCGTTTCAGGTTTTGGCGGTACCGGGTACATTTCCGCAGTATCCCAGAAATACACTCCCTGATCTAAAGCATAATCCAGTTGCTGAAAAGCCTGTTCTTGTGTGTTCTGCTCACCAAAGGTCATGGTGCCCAAACAAATTTCTGGCAAAAAAATGCCGGTATCCGCCAATGGTCTGAATTGCATAAAAACATCCTGTGAATTTTATTCAGTGAATTGAGATTAAGTGGGCTATAGCCTATCGGAATTATAAGGGAGACTTAAATCATCTTTTCTGAGAAGCTTGTTCTAAATTTTTATGTATTGAGGAATGACGCATAAAAAAAGCAAATCCGAAGATTTGCTTTTTAATATCTGGATTATTCGTCTATGGCACCATCTGCCACTGCTTCAGATGCTTCTTCTAATGAAGCATCAAAGATCAGGATGGCTTTACCATCGGTTTCGATCATGCCCTGCTCTTCCAGGGTTTTTAGTACACGTCCGACCATTTCGCGGGAACAGCCAACAATGCGACCAATTTCCTGACGGGTAATACGAATCTGACGGCCATTCGGCAAAATCATCGCTTCTGGCTGTGAAGACAGGTCGATCAGACAACGTGCAATCCGGCCTGAAACATCAATAAATGCCAGATCAGTGACTTTACGTGTTGTATTTTTCAAGCGACGTACCAATTGAGCAAATACCGCATAGCTCAGATCAGGATATTGCTTGCTGATTTCGTGAAAGTTTTCATAGGTAATTTCGGCAATTTCACACACATCACGCGTACGAACTTCCGCAGTACGTTGTGGATTAACCTCGAATAGACCCATTTCCCCAAAGAAGTCACCCGCATTTAAATAAGCCACGACAATTTCACGATCATCATCTTCACGAAGAATGATAGATACAGACCCCTTCAGAATTAAATATAAAGATTTAGATTCTGATCCTGCATCAATGATCGTGGTACGTTTTGGATAACGATTAATATATGCACGTTTTAACAGTGCTTTCACGGATTCTGGTAATTGCCCCGGAGAAAGCGCATCAGTGCTTAATTGTGAAAAGTTTGAAGTCATGCTAACAGTTCCGATTATGGATAATTTATAGATCGCACAAGACCTAATGTGAACTTGTCACACAGTGGGATTGAAATTCCGTATCAACCCAATTTATGTTAGTGTACAGTTACTTGACAAATTTATAGCTTTTTTTAGGTAGTTGCAATGCAAACAAGCGTTCATTGGTTAGAGAATGTTGCTTTTGAAGCAAAAACTCAAAGTGGTCATAGCCTTATCATGGATGGTTCAGCTGAATACGGTGGTGAAAACCGTGGTCCCCGTCCTATGGAACTGCTTTTAACGGGTCTGGGCGGTTGTGCGTCTTTTGATATTGTTACCATTTTAAAGAAGGCTCGTCAGGATATTACCGATGTACGCTGCGAATTAAAGGCTGAACGTGCAGATACAATTCCGGCAGTATTCACGAAAATTCACTTGCATTTTGTAGTGACCGGCAAAGCGATTAAAGAGAAACAGGTCGCAAAAGCCGTAGAACTTTCTGCTGAAAAATATTGCTCTGCCAGCAAAATGCTGTCTGATGGCGGTGTTGAAATCACCCATGATTATGAAATAATCGAAGCAGAATAAAATCTAGATTCTGTAAAAAAAGCGGCTGGAAAAGCTGCTTTTTTTGTATCAGAAAATTGCCTTTTCTCAGAACCGCTGAACTGAATACTGATTGCCATCTTCAAAGCTCAAGATATTTTCTGGAAATCTTAAGGCGCCGAGTCGATGTCTGAACGCGACACCCTGTTGACGATCGAGATAGCGTTTACCCACTGAATAATCCACACAAAATACGTTTTGTTGCTGTCCATACCATTGCAGTGCATCGATCGATTTGAGTAAACCGGTTTTTTCTTCAGTAGATTTAAAGTTCCGCCAATAATGTCCAGTAATGACTGGAATTTGGTCGGTATAGCTGTCCCACCATGGCACGCGGTCGATCATCCGCCACCTTCCACGGGCATAAATCGGTTCTAAGGCGATTTTTTCCGCACCAGAAGTAATGACCCGAATCGGATTGTGCATTTGCTCACGTAGCTCTTTTTCTGCGAGATGTTGCAATAAAGGTAAAGTTACAGCTGGGTCTTTGAACTGGTGTTGGTATTGTTGCTGTTCATTCTGTATTAATTCATTAATACCTAAGGCTTGCAGATCCAGCGCTGTATGCTGAGCAAAATTAGCATAGGCTTCACCAAGTGAAGTAAAACCAGAATTGCGTAATTGATCAATTGATCCTTGATGCCAACAGGCATGCACAACACGCAGCTGCTCCGACTCCAAGGCCAACGGTAAGCTATTTAAAAAACCCAGAATCCATTGTCGATCTTTGACTGAGGCTTGGATCGAATCAAAAGGTTTCAGATCATCCTGATGCGGTGAACCAAAAAACCAGCCATTGCCTTCCCGCAAAGTATCGGTCAACAGGTTCAATTCATGATTACCCATCACACATTGTGCATAGCCTTCATCTACCAGCTGTTTGACGCGTTTGATCACCGCAATACTGTCTTGCCCCCGGTCACATAGATCACCGACAAAAATTAGTTTGCGCTGTTCTGGATGATGACCATTCCGGTCATAACCTAATACCTGGATCAGTTGTTCCAGCGCGGCAATCTCACCATGAATATCCCCTACGATATCCACGGGACCAGTGAAAGCCTGCTGTATAAATGAGTACTTCATTTATGCATCCTGAATTAAGTCTAAAACAGAATATATCCCTAATAAGTATCCTTTAAATTTATGAAGATCTGAATACAGAATGAATCATCATTTAAATAAATCAATGTTCAGTATTGTAAGTTTAAGTGAAATCATGAGCTTAATTTTTATGAAGACGCTTATCTTGTTCTTAAAAGTATTGGCAAATGCCGACTATGCTGCTTGAATATTTAAGAGCTTGATCTGATATTTTTATATTTGATATTTAGTTCAGTGGAGGCTGAAATACTTATGAAATAAAAAAAATTACATTTCAATAGCGTAATAAAAAAAGCCCATTCTTAGAATGAGCTTTTAGAATCTTGGTAGGTATATCCTCTACCGAACACACTTTTAATATAATGATTTTTATAGATTTTTTTAATTAAAAAAATATGGTGATACATGTAGTGATACAAAATAAAAGAGGAATTTCATTGTAATTTTTTGTAAAAAATAAGGCTATTTTCCCCCTTCTTTTCTCAGATCATACTCCAATTTTTAAAATCGTGTACGTTTGCACATAACTGCTTTAGGCCTCGGCCATAACCACCAACTTGCACCCCATGAAATCGTGTTCCTTTCACAGTAGATGATTTCACAACTTCTTCAATATGAGAGGATACTGACCATTCTCCATCACTCACGATCATCACATCGGCTTTTCTCCATTGTTCTTGCTCAAGCCGTTTCACAGCGTATTCAATGGTTTCAATATCGTTACCACCACCAAAAGAATAGCCCAAAAACTCGAGTAATTTTTCAATACCATCTTGTGTGAACTTTAAATCATGTTCGAGTCTTTGCCCCTGCCCACCAAAGGCATATAAATAACAAGGTCTTTTTTCTGCATGTGCAATTTTAGCAGCCTGTAAAGTTAATGCTTTTGCAATAATTTCAGGCGTTCCACTCATGGATCCCGATGTATCAATAACCACTAGAATAGGTCCACGATCAAACCGAGGTCTTGGTTTTTGCACTTCCACTTGTTCACTGATATCCGCCCAAGTTTTGTCAATCTCGATACCTTGAACTCGATAGCTTAACAATGCTTGTTCATATCTTTTGGCATGCCATAACATTTTCAGTTTTGGATGACCTAAAAATAAGGCTTCCTGAGGTAACATACGATTAATGCTACCACTACGCTCAATGCCAGACATTTCTTCAGGAATATAATCAACGATTTTCTCTTGAATCTCTTCTACAGCACGAGAAATGCTTTCAAAAAAACTTTCTAGCTCATCTTCATTATCTAAACTTTCTTGCAGTCGTCCTAAAGCGTTTACAATCTCTTTAAATTCAGAGATACGCTGTAAAAGTTCTTGGAGTCTTTCAATATGTTTCCAATTTTGATGTTTAAGAATACCTTTAGTGATATCTACGTCACGACCAAGCATTTGGCTTAAATCACCAAATACACTGTTTAGCTGCTTCCATGCCTCTATTCGTTCATTCCATTGTTGATGAATAACAAAATCGCCTGAGTAATCAAAATCAAAGTTTTGCTCTAATGTTGATGGATCAAAAAGCTCATTGCTTTGTTTTGCATTCGCCATTTTATCCTGCAACCATTGTTGCAGTTTTTCTTGATATTCTGATTGAATGACTTGCCATTGCAAGATGACATGTTTTAAAAATTCAATCGTTAACTCGTGCTGATCTTTTAAAAAAGGTGCGATGCCTGACTGCTCAATTTGCTGTTGAACAACATCAGCAATATGCTTTGGTAACCACTCAGGATTTGGAGGAATTTCCCCCATCATGAAGTATTTATACCATCGCTTCATAGTTTCGCTACGCTGTTCAAGCGTGCCCACAGTTGAACAAATCACTTCTTCTAAAAGCTCAGAAGGACAATCATCCAAAAAGGCATATTGATCTTCTAAATAATCAGCAGCAACAGTATTTATCATAGATTAACCCTGATGGTCTTGATACGTCGCTTTTAAAACCAACATACGATTTTTAATGTCTTGCACCTGAGCAAGGCTACCTTTTAAGGTATCTAAAGCAGGATCAATAAATTCATGATCAATCCATAAATGTCCTTCGCCTTGACTTTCGAGTTCCTTTAGATTTTTTGTGAGTTGAAGTTTGACTAGACTAATACGCTCCAAATGTTTATCAACTTCACTGATTTTTTGGTTAAACCATTCTGAACTTTTTCCATTCAAATCCTCTTTCTTTTGATCTGCCTGATTAAAATATTGCTTTGCAATATATGTATCAAATCTTTCAGGATACTGGCTATTTTTTGTAATATATGCATGGACTATTGCATTAAAGATTTCGTCATCACTCGGTTTCAGATTTTTATTCATTGCATTAATAAAATCTTGAAGCTGTTGTAAGACATGCTCTATATGATTATCTGTTTTATAATATGCAGCCAATTTTTTTGCTAAGCTTTCTGTTTTACCACTAAATTTCATCCAAACAGTATCATCTAAACTAGAACTATTAACTACTGATGAAATAAAACTAGTTTTTCCTACTGAATCCCAAAAACTTTTGACCATATTAATATTCCAGATCTTTTAATTAACCAATTAAATTCAATAAATTTACTAATTTTCTATTACTGAAAACTTCCGATAACATCATTACCTTTTACTATCTGAGCTTCCAATTTACTTTTCTTAACTAGAATCCCATCAAATGGAGCTTTGATTAATCGAGTATGAAAACCTGTAGTTTGTAATCCTATTCGTACTTCACATATAGGTTTGTCTTTTGAACAAAACTCATTTTCTTTCACTAGCCAACGATTTATCACACCTTTTACGATACTTTCAGGAATACAGATATCTGTAGATTTGTTCTGATACATTGCTGTTTTAGTAGCAGGAATATTTGAAATTTCTTTCTCTAATACATCAACAACCGTAAGTAAATTTTGTAGGTTTACAACTGATTTACCACAATATTGTTCATACATGCCTGCGACCAATTCAATCTGTTCAGGCTTTTCCCAAATACAATGTTGAACCAACCAACAATCCCAAATTGTGACCTGACTTTGCCCATTGGTATATGCTGAGACTTGTAACATTCCAACAATTTTACGCCAACGACGATCTGATACCTGAATCTGGTTTTCAGCACACCATTTTCGTAGTTCTATTAAAAACTGTAATGCTTCAGCAGATAACTCCACCTTTTTAGCATGCTCTTGAATATATTTGAGTTCGTCATACGACAGTTGCTCAACAGATAACGCTTCCTCACTCGCTTTCACCGTCAATAACTGCCTAAACCCCGACTTACTGACAGGTTCAACATATTGTCGAAATAGGAAACGGTCATATAGGGCACTGAGATTACCATCTTCAGGTAATTCATTACTTGCACCAATAACTGAAATCAAAGGTACCTTTTGTCTGAGCACACCATTATCAAACTCACGTTCATTTAACAACGTTAACAATGCATTCAAAATGGCACTATTGGCTTTAAAAATTTCGTCTAAAAATGCGATGGATGCTTGAGGTAAATAGCCTTGAGTTAGACGTGTATATTGGTCTTTTTCTAAAGCTTGAATCGACAGAGGACCAAACAGTTCTTCAGGTACAGAAAATTTAGTCAAGAGCCGTTCAAAATAGGGAGTTTCTTGAAAAACGAGATGTAATCTACGTGAAACTAAACTTTTCCCTGTACCAGGTGGGCCGATTAATAAAATATGCTCACCTGCCAAAGCAGCAAGTAAAGTCAACTTAATCGTCTGTTCTCGTTCAACTAAACCCTGTGTTAGTTGACTTTGAATGCGCTTAATTTTTTTAAATAATTCAGATGTATTCATTCAATATAGTGTCCAACATACAGTAAAAACAGGAAGAGCATATAACGGCTCTCCCTAGTCAAATTAGGCAATCTTTTTTGTTAAAGCTTCATCAGTGATTAGCGCTTTTAATGCTTCATATTCCTGCACAGCTTTTTGCTTTTCTGCGAAGTCTTGCTTTATTTGTTCAAGTTCTTTTTCTAAGCCTTGCGTCATTTTGTGAGCAAGTTGATTTTGTGTATCAATCAAATTGAGCTCAATTTGTTTTGTTGATGCTTTAAATTGTTCATTCAATAATTTAAAAACTTCCTGCAAAGATTGATGTAAGGCTTGCTTCAATTTCTGCATATCATTACTGGATCTGATTTGACCGCTAAAGTTTTGGCTAATTTTGCGCGTCGGATCGCCAATTTCTAGCTTTAACTCAGGTAAATCTAACTGACGAATGACTGCATCCAACACATTTTTAAATTGGTTTGCATCAAAATCTGCTTGAGCTGTATTTAATTCATTGACCAAAGCTCGGCGTAAATTTAGCTTTAATTGGCTAGGACGAATTAAATCATTGAAGTGATATTGGATATCAACCTTACAATTTCTAGCGTACTGTGCAATTTGCTCTACCGCATCTGATGCAGATAAATATTCATAATTTGTTGTGTATGTACGATAGCGAGTTTCTGAACTACCCCAACTAAATGGGTTATACCATTTTGATGTACTGACTTCATAAGCCTCTTCATGTGTTTCAGAACCAGTACGTGTGGTGAGTTGAGTATATTGCTGAATTGATTTTTGCAATTCCTGAGAAATGCTATTACTCGCTTTTTGAATTGATGTTAGTTCAGTACTAATATGTTGCTCTAACTTAGCTGAAATCACTCGTATACGTTGTTCTAACTGCTTCTCTGATTCAGTCAGTTGAGAAATATCTTGAGTATTTAAACGGATGATACGACCTTCAACAGTTTCTCTTAGATCAGTTAAGGTTTCATCAAGCTTTTCTTGCGCTTTAGGTAACAAACTTTGTTTCTTCGATTCCAAAATCTGATTTTTTTCAATACGTGCTATTTGGTACTTTTCTTTCAAAGCATCAAAGTTAGCAATACGTTGCCAATCCTGCTGTGTAAGTTGATATCCGTCCCAATCATTATCTGCTGTTTCTTTCAGTTCCTGATATACATGTTTCATTGAAGCATCCCATGTCGATGGATCCCATGTCGCAAACCCATGAGCAAAGGTACTGGAAACAATTGGATTAACAAGGTTCTCTAGCAAATTTGCTAAATGTTCATGACCTGCTTTTCGCTTTTTCTCGGCTAACTCACCTAATTCTTTTACTGCGCGTTTATTTAAACGCCGTTGCAAATTGTTTTCACAATCTAACAAGCTATCTTGATTAAAACCATCATCTAGAATCGCTGAGTCATATTGCCCTGCAATTAAGTAAAGGCGTTCAACACCACCCTGAGGTAATTGTTCAGTCAATAAATCAATATCTGACTGATCTAAGAACTGACTTGCTCGTGATAAAAAGAATACGACATCACAACGTGCCATTTCTTCTTTGGTCTTTTGCGTTCGGCTAATGACAGGGTCATTCATTCCTGGGGTATCGATAACATCGAAACCTTTCAACTCTTCATTTGGCAAATACAGACGAGTCATTTTTACTAATGCTGTGTATTGACCATCATTACCTGCGTACTTATTCAATATATGCATTAATTCATCGAGTGAAGTTGTTTCAATGCGCTGATGCTGTTGTTCTAAAGCGACACTCACATCAAGCCCGGCTTTTTCAACCATTTCAACCAATTCTTTGGCTACTTTGACAGACTCAGATTCATAGTTTTCTTGTGCCAGTTGTTCTAAATCAGCCCACTCTTCTTTCGAATAGTATTCAATTTCTAAAGAAGGCGTAGCACCATAGCTGATACGAGTGAGATTGGCTGTTTTAGGCGTAGCAGCTGTTGGTAAAACTGGCTTACCATCAAATAATAGTGCATTTAAAAAACTGCTTTTACCAGCCTTTACTTGCCCCATAATCGCAATATTTAAAGTCTGTTGCTCTTGTTCAAAGCGTTGGATATCTTGTTGTAAGGTCTCTTTTAAACGAAAAATATTTGAAATTTCATTGTTATCAAATCTTTTTCCCCAGATCTGTAAGCTCTGACACAAGCTAGAAAGCTGTTCTAAATGCTGATGAATTGACATACCCTGCTCTTTTTTAATATCAAGTATTTATAAAGAAATTTTAGCTTAATTTAATGAAAAAAAGACCTAGACAAAAGGTGACTAGGTCATAGATTGACGTAGTAATTAACTAGTTACCGAACTGCATATTTTCACTGTTTAAATCAGCTAACTGCGACTCTAGTGTACTAAGGTGTAATGGATCAAATTTAAAGTTAGGTAAGTATTTAAATCCACTCTCGATTTCTTTATTTCTAAATATAAATTCACATGGCTTCGTTTCATGATCTTGATCATAATAATCTTTAAGCCCCAAAATGCTATCAATAAAATTACATCTTTCAAATGTTCTACCAGAAGAATAACATGCTATAAATAAGTTTGATTTCTCAAATGTACAGCCCTTCATTAGCCGTATAAATTCGCCCGATCCATAACTTTCTCTATTTTCAATTAAAATACCACTACCATTAAAACCGACTTCATTTAATTTCTTTAAAGATTTCGAATCTTGGTAAAGACTAGATAAACAATCTTTAAAATGAACATTTTCCAAAGAATTTTGATATAAATCAGAAGTGTAAATTCCGCCCGAAACTAATGCTTTACAATTAAATATTTTAGTATCTTTAATATTAAAGTTAATATTTTTAAAGAATAAAGCACCACCAATTATTTTTTCATTACCACAATTTTCAAAGCTTACATTTTGAAATCTTATTTTTTTATCTTTCGCTCTATTTCCATAAAAATTATAATCATAGTGGTTTATTATAGATATAGATTGAGCATCTTTTGTTTCAAAATAAGTGTTCTTTATTTCACAATATGAGTTTTCATCTTCAAATTGATTAATTTTTAATGTCGTTAATTTTTTCTCAGTATCATATTGACCAGAAATTTTACATCCCTGGATTTTTAAGTGATCTACTTTATAAAAACTAAATATTGGATTTTCAAATCTTGATTGCATGAATTCAACTTTAATACCTTCATTAAATTTTAATACCGAATCATTTTCAAAATATAAATTTGCATTACTAATCTGACAATTAAAATTAATATCAATATTCTTCCTTACAATCCAGAATCCTTGTAAAATCCCTTGTTTTAGCTTATCTTTTGTAAGCTCTTGGAGTAAATATTCCTTCCATAAATTGGCATAGTTTAAGTTAAATGTAGACTGAATTTCATAGCTATGTTGAATTCCTAATACTTGGCAAACTACATAAAGGATCTGAATCAAATCATTTTCTTTTAATTGAAATAAACCGATCCATTCATTCAGTAAAATATTTTTTTGATCATTAAGTGGTGTATCTAACCTCAAAAAAATAAAAGCATCAATCATAAAGGATTTAACTAAATCTTTAGCAGAACATAACTGTATGAACTCTTTAATTTGGTCTTTAGAGATATTTTGTGCCAGATTGAAAATCTTACCTTGTTGATGTTCTGTCTTACAGGCATGTAAATATAGTTGAAATAAGCGTGTTCTAGATTCTGTTAGCTCATCCAAAAGTATAAACGAGCTAATCATTGTTAGATAAAGTTCTTTTTCTTGCTCGTTTAATTGCTTTGCAATGAAGTGATCATTCAATGGTTGTAAATCTAATTTGGCTAAGTCCAACTGTTGCAAATACGTATTCAAGTTCATTTCATATTTCCTTAAGCCATTAAATTAGACCAAATTGGTTTTGTATTCTTTGGTGTTTGACGTAATATTTTCTTAACATTTGGGATAGACATATCAATAGAAAGTAATTCCCACTTTGACTGCCATAGAGCAAGGTCAATATCCTTCTCAGCTAAAATTTCTTTTAGTATAGGTACTAAATCCACTTGTCTGACTTCAATTAATTCAAGCTCATCTGGCTCTAATAAAGGTATACCAACTTTTTGACCAACACGGTTAAGTTGATCAAAAAAATATTTTTGCAAAGCACTTAAAGTTTCCTTTGACGATAAAATTTGTTTGAATTTTTCCTGAATCATAATTTTAAGTGAATCAACATCATTGAGTATTTCAGGAAGATCAGAGAGCATTTCTATTCGATTAATTCTATTTATTTGCATCTGTGCAATACGTATTTGTTCATCTAAGAAACGCTCATATTGTAGAAACAGTTTTTTAAAGTTTTGAGCAAACAATATTGGACGTTTTACTTTATTCCACTCAAATAACAGATACTCAACCCGCTCCAAAGGATATTCCCTTTTTTTACGAGCAGAACTGAAGACCACATCGATAATTTCAATTCCTCGTTTTTGCGTAAGATCTAAAATTAAACTTTTAATTGAGTATAAATCCTCTTTTGTCTTTAAATCTGCTCGGCTAAGAACAATCAATTTTGGTATTGAGGGATTAAGTTCACCTAGAAAATTTAGATCTTCATCACTGATTGTTCCATTAGCTGCAGAAACCACCCAAATAATAAAATGTGCAGTATTTAATTGACTAAATGCTACTTTTGTATCTGTCCTTTCGGAATTAAATGCTGCATTGGTATTACTATATCCAGGCGTATCTAATAATGCTAAATCCCCCCATTTAAATGAAGTATCCTGAATAACCAAAGATTTGAGAAGCCCTGATACCTCACTTCCAAACTGCTCATATTCCTCATGCGTAAACGAAAGAAAATCTTCTTCTTTTAAATGAATTTCTCTATTGAAAATATTTATTGCTGTACTTTTATCTTGATCGCCTAATATTAAATAAGTTGGGACAGATGTTGTCGGATCAACCTGTACGACCAACTTTTTACGCCCTAGCAATGTATTAAGGAAACTAGACTTTCCTGCACTAAATGCACCACCAATGCCGACTATATTCTTCTGTGCTAAATAGGGAAAAGCACAAAATGCTTCAAAACGATCCAATTCAAGTTGGAACATTTTTAAGATTTCAGGGAAGTTCGGTGGACAGCCCTCTAATGCCAATTGCACCAGATCTCGTTCAATCAAGTTTTTTAACTCTGACACCCATTGCACATGCTCTGCATCACTTGTCTTTGTATAAGATGCTTGAGCCAACAATTGATATCTTTGAGCTAAATCGAAATTGTAATTTTGTAATGTCATGCTTACTGCTCAATATAATTTTTCAATGCGTTGACTAGATTCACCATAGGTGCTTTTAAATTATCCTGAGGCACATACAATACTTCCGTACCATTGATATTGAGCTTAGAATCATTCTGATCGAAACGAATACTTCGAATGTCACTTAAACGAATAACAAAGCGTTTTGATAGCATGTCTTTACAGTACAACTCTGAATATGTCAGATACAGACCATTCTCTGCATTTTTAAATAAGGTTGTCGTGTCAACAAGTACGAGAGGATCATCATTATATTTCCCATACTCACCATCGCCTTCATAAGCATAAGACTTAATGGCTTTTTCCGTTTTTTTACGGATACTGTAAATATCATCAATGACATAAATACCAGCACTCGGCCGACTAATATCATCCTGAGCATCTTCTAAAATATGCTCCAAACTACGGCGCTCGGTTTTTTGTACTTGCTGTTTAAGTTGCTCTGCTTTGGCCATCAAGTCTTGGGCTTTTAGCATTTCCCTTTCATGTTCATGCTTAGCTCGTTGCAGACGCTTCTCTTCTTCTATTTTTAACGCTTCACGTTCCAGTTCAGCCTGATATGCGATTAACTTATCTTGCCTTTCTTGCTCAATTTTGGCTTGTACAGCTAAATAGTTTTGCCATTGCGTTTCAATATCGATATTTGCATAAACCGCCAATTGATAAATTTTTTCAAATAATTTTCTTTGAAATCGCTCTATCTCTACTTCTCCCTCCTTATTTGCAAGATGTTTCTTCATTGCATCGAAATACGCACTAAAGTTTTCGATAATACGAGATTCTTGGCTATTTAAGCTCCATTGAGTGAGATAACCATCCAATAACTGGCGATCAAATTTTTCAGGTTGCCTTGCAGAAAGTACCAATACATCAACTACCTCGATCTGATGCTGAGCTAAAGTATATTGAGTAAGTTTTTTAATTTCTGTTAAATCCTCAGGTGATTTCTTATCAGCCCGACTTATCACAATTAATTTAGGAATATCTGAGCGAATTGTTGTTAAAAAATCGATATCACTTTGAGAAATAACACCTTGATCGGCTGAGACCAACCAAATTAAACACTGTGCATCATTAAGTTGAACTTTAGCAATATGTGCATCACACAGGCCTTGCTCAATATTTTCATGATTACTGTAGCCAGGGGTATCTAAAAACGCTAAATTTGGCCATCTCTGCTCAGGTTGAGTTAACAAAATTAAATCAATATTTGCTGCTAATTCATGTAACTCTTGTTCAGCATGGTGCGTTAAGTGTTTGAATTGTTCCAAACTCAAATTTAATTGCTGCGAGTTTTTAAGCACAGCCTCAATTTTTTGTTGCTCACCATGTATCAAATAAGTTGGAATAGATGTCGTTGGATCAATCGCTACGCTCAAAACTTTGCGACCTAAGATACCATTTAAGAAACTAGATTTTCCTGCACTAAATGCACCACCAACGCCAACAATCACCTTATCTGCAAGTTCAGGTAACATACAAAACTTATAAAAATTCTCCATTTCATGGATAAAATCTAAACCTATTTGGTCATGAGCTAAAACACTCCCTTTTTTCAAAAGCTCTAGGTTATTATTAAAATATTGCTTCAAATCTTCATACATTTGAGTGATTTCTACATGCTTATTCATGTCTATTCCTTAAGATTCTAATTGTTTCTGCATATTTTGAATGATTGTTAAATCACTTTGATATGCTGCATGTAGCACCGCTCTTTCTTCAGCATTTTGCTTAAGTTGTTCTTCTAACATAGAAATTGAGTGTTGAGCTTGTGTGACTTTATTATTGATTTGATCTTCTACCTGCTGATTAACGGTATGAAGCTGCTCTTGCAAAATAGCACCTAAATTGATTTGCACTTGCTCAACCACTTGCGGAATAATTTTTCCTCGAACGTGATCACGTGCAGCTTCTTTCTGTTCTGCTCTTTGTTGGTCACGATTATGGTCTGACATAAATGCTTTAAATATAGATGTAACCATAGGCAAGATCATAGCTGCTAACGGGAACCTCTTTAATACAAAGGCTAAAATTCCTGTGATTCCAGTCAAACCAAGATCAAACACGGCACTGCCAGTTTTTTCTTGTTCAAAATGAAAATTTTGGTTAACGATAAGACTAGGTAAATCTGTTTCTATACGATGGACATATTTATCAACCAGAGGTTTGAAGTAGCGATCCATACCTTCAGTTAAAGCCATTCTTACACTGTAACTTAAATCACTCTCAATATTATTCTGCCCTATTAAAGCCGTTGCGTATTGATCCGTCTCACCTAACAGGCGATTTCGAATATGATCGACCACATTATTTAAAACTGAAGGAACCTGCTCTTTCATCTTTTGATATTCAATAGAAAGTTTCTGCTTAAAACTTTCTGTCTCATCAATCAGTTGTTGTCGTTTTTCTTTCAATTCATCTGCATCTAAATCTTCTTGGTTCAAGAGAATGTTTAAATGTGATGTAATATCATCAATGATTCGATTGAATTGGGGTACAACCGTCTCTTTAAATCGCATTTCACTCAAGTTTTCTAATTTTTGAAATGCTTCAACGGCTTCAGCTATATCTTTCTTTTTGGAAGACACAGATACAACATCTAGATAATTACCTTCAGGTAATAATGATCGTACTTGTTCACTAATTTGCGATTTAATCGCGACTATTTCTTCATGTGTTTTTTTATCATTTTTGGTAATAATCACTACAACAGGTGCTTTATGCAGTGCTAATTCTTTTAGAAACTTTTTAATACTGTCTTTTAATGTTCCTTCTTCACTACTTACGGTAATTACATATGCCAGACTACGCCCTAAATAATGATGGATTGCTTGCATATGGGCATCGGATTTTGAGTCTAAGCCCGGTAAATCTGCTAAACATAAATGAGGAAGAGATTGCAAAAATGCTTGGTTGAGCTGTACTTCAATATGCCCATCAGGCATCAGATCTAAGAACTCTTGGTCTTTTAATTCTTGTGCTGTCAAATTTTTAACAAAGTTATTCGCTTTAAAGCCTTTAATGGTTTCATCTTCTGAAAAACTAATTTCAGTCGCCAAATTACTAGCAGGGTCGATTTCTACACAAAGTAATTTCCTCTGAATCAAAGCATTGATCAAAGATGATTTACCAGCACTAAATGCCCCAATCAAAGGAACACGAACTTTAAAATTTTCAACATTTGATTTTAGCTGAATAAGTGGCTCAACAGATAAATCATATTTTTGAAGTAACGTTTCAAGTTCTGGAATATGTGCTTGTATATTTTGCTGTGTTTTAAACATCTTTTTTAACTCTCGTAAAATTAATTTTTTAAAGCATTTGCCAATTCTGGCATTTCATGTGATTCAAGTAATGTACTTAATGTTTTTAAGTACTTCTTGATTTCACGATCTTCAGTATTAAAAATATCTTTATAAATTTTTGTGACTTTATGAGTAACCCCTAAAGCCAATTCCTGAGTAATCGAAGACTGCACTAATCCAACTGTTCGCTTTCGATCTTTAGTCAAAATATCAAGAAGGCTTGCTTCATCCTCTTCATAAACAGCATTTGATGTAATCAATCGTGCTTTTTGGAATAATGGTAATAATTCTTGCTGTGTATGCTCAGGTAAAATATCACTCAACTGATCGTCTACAAGCCTTAAGATTAAGGCCTGCGACAAGCTCAACCCCTTGACCGACTGTTCTACTTTTTTCCATCGCCAACTATAAGGCATACAATCACGGCGACACTCCAAAGGAAATAATGTTTCCAATAAATTTAAATCCCTTTGAATAGTTCGCTGAGTCGTCACTATACCTTTACTGAGTAGATGTTTTTCGATCTCAGTTGTACTCACATATTTACTATTTAATAAAAACTGAATAATCATCCATTGACGAGTGATGACCTTTGATGACTCTTGACTCATTCTGATCTCAGAACTTAAATTTATATTTTAAGTATATATTTTTTATTTGATTTTTTAATTCATACTTTGATCGAGTGCGTCACAGTTTGACTATCTAATTAATGAATAATTATATAAAAAGCCTCTTTTGTAGTTATTTCTACATCTATAATATAAGGGAGCGGACAGTAAAGTGTGGCCCCCTATCCTATTTTCTTTATAAGGAATTTAGAAAACATATAAAGTTTTGTGGAAATACCCCTAAAGTAAGATTTTCTAGATAATGAGCTTTCATTCAATAACTATTATCTCATTTACTAAACTAAGCCTGATTCACCAAGTTAAAACTCAGATTTTCTACAAATTGTTCCCATCTTTTATTATAGTTTTCTCTCGACAGTATAATAGCTTCATCGGTTTCACAATCTTCATCAGACAAATCAAAACCATAAGGCAATAGAACTCCTCCACAATCATTTAAAAGATAACGATTATGAAATGCATCTTGCCCAGCTAATGGCTGAAGTTCACTCACTTTTAAATCGATTTCAAGCTCAGGGTTAATTTTTTCCAGAATCTTTTCTTTAACGAAATGTACATTTCTGGAGTTTTGATTCGATCTATAAAATACCAGAACTTTGGGTATAAGCTCTTTTGACTTCCTTTGTTCAAGTTTATTAACTAATTTAGCAATAATATCAATTGCCCTGTTTTGATAACAAAAGGCATCGATAAATACTAAATGTTCCGTTGTTGTTTTTACAAAGCTATCTAAATTATTTAAGAATTCTTCTTGCGTTCTCTTGATATTTAACTGAGAAGGTAGATTCCAGAGTGTGGAATCATACATGTCTTCTAGACTTATTGCAGAGTCGATATTAATTTTTTTGGACGATAAAATAGTATCAAATGGATTCAATTGGTTTTCTACCTGCACCAGATCATACCAATCACTAGTTGAAGATACTTCACTACTTCTACAAACTAATCCTTCAGCTAATGCCTGTACCATTTCAACATAACGTAACTTTGCAGTTTCATTTTCTAGACAATCAGATTTTTCAATCAAATATGACCTTAGCTTAGAGAATTTCTTTTTTGGAAATGAACTGATAAGGCGTGGAGTTCCGCGTCCATACTCTCTAAGGAACTCATGATAATCACGAGCACTTTTTGCCCAATGCAGTAATAGAGTAGGATCTAATGCAAATTCTTTAATCATCACATCAGCTCGTCTTTTCGCTCACTAAAGAAGCCTTGTGGCCAACGATCTTTAAATTCACCATCATCATCTATACGGATTTTTTTAACTTTTACTCCTTCTTTGGAAGGTTCTAGATAGTTAATTGCAATTTCTTCCTTAGTAAATGCCTTGAAACCCTCAGGTAATTCATTATCGGTATTTTGACGAATACGTTTAAGCAGACGCAAGATCAAATGTTCACTATGCGTTTCAATCAGGTAATTTACATGTTCAGTGTTTTGAATTAACAAATCACCAATGGCAACCTGTACTCGTGGATGCAAATGAAGCTCTGGCTGTTCACATGCCACTAAACCACCCTTTTGATTAATAGCAGCAACGATTAGAGGCATTAACTGAGATACGCCAGTACCAATTTCATTTGGAAGAACTGATATATCATTTTTATAATCCCAAATCGTATAGCTTAGATTATCTATTCTTCTACTTTCAGATTTTATTAAGCCAAGATCTAACATTAAAGATTTGGCTTCAAATTCATGTCCTTCCAAATCTCGATCTGGATACTCTAAATGAGCTTCTAAATATTTTTTAAGTTTCTTTAAAGTTGATAATTCTTCCTTGTAAATCTCTTCTCTCATCATCCATTCAGTACGCGATAATAAATCCATTAGAACCGCTTTTCGTGCTGTCAAAGATACATGACCTATATTTACATAGTCTTTTACCAGTTTTAATAATTTTAAAAATGCGTCAATAAACTCAGGTCCGTTAGAATGAATCGTTTTCAAATTCTCATTAAGAGTATTCGTATCATGTTTTACCAACTTTATCATCTGATTCAATTGATTTTTTGCTTTCGCATTACCTTTTAAAATTTTAGTCATCATATCGAAAACTAAATTTACATCAGTCTCATTTGTATCAATACTGTTAGTTAGTTCTTTAAACATTTCACGAACATTACTAAAGTTATCTACATTTTTAAACTGACTAAAGATACTTTCAACCTTAATATTAATGCCATAACCTAAATTAAGTTTATCCTCATCCACCATCCAACTATTAATTCGTCTAAGGTCAGCGAAATCAGTCTTCAGAAGATTACTCCATGCAGCACTGCCATCATACCAATCTGACTGTTCTACATACGGTAAAGGCTGATAGTTCGCATCAATGATTTTTCGGATTGGGCCAATACAAAGACTCTGATTCAATATTGAAAGTAAATTATCTAATGGTGCTACGACGACATCTGACAAAATTTCATTAACAACTTCGGTTAATTTAGAATCATCTAAATCCAATGATGTCTTGAGTTTTTGACCTAGCTTAGGTAAAGCACCTTGTAAAACATCAATCCCAATAGGCTGATGGATACCGACAAAGCCACTGTCTAACATAAACATGTTATCTGACAGAGAATCATCAGCATCTTCATTTAGAATCTCATGAAATTGGCTCAGGAAAGCAGAGTCAGATGTTGAATACAATAATTCCGACTCATCAAAATCTATCTCATCAAAATCAATATCTGGCTCTTTATGCATGCTGTCTTCAATTTTTTTATAGTACTGTTCAGCATTAACACCCTCTAAAAATGGATGTATCTCTCCTCCTGCTTCTTTTACGGCTTCAATCCATTCAGCTTGATTAAGTGGTTGCAGTAACTTATGAGCATAATTTAAAGCCGTAATAAAGGCTTGTTTAGAACCTGATGTACTGCTGACTTCCGCGATCAGACTCTCATCGAACCAGATTTTATAGGTTTTGATATAGGCTGTTATTTCAAATTTTGACCAGCTGATTTCAAATTCAATTGCAACCTTATTCGCATCAATAATTGGGCTACCCATTTGCAGATCAATTACATCCCCCAAAATGTCAGCTAAGTGAACGTAGCTACTCCCAATCGCATCACCCTTCTCATATTCAATCTTAAGAGTAATGTTGGTATCCAGATCTCGCTTATGCACCAGGTTTTCAAAGCCACCAATGTACTTTTTGTTCAAAGCATCCAAGTACATTGGGTTGCACTGTCCTTTAGACAGGATTTGCTGTACATAGAACAATGCTTTGAGTACGGTACTTTTTCCCACACTGTTTGGACCAAAAAGTAAGGTCACAGGTGCAAACTCAATGGTTTGAGTCTGCTTAAATGCACGAAAGTTTGTTAGCGAGATTTTGGTTATTTTCATTGCTCTACCGTTTAAATATTTTTACAGTGTTCCATTAAATGCTTTTTGCTGTAATGAATTAAAAAAATCATTACTCTTTTCTAAAGAAATTCTCATCGCTTGCTTTTGAGCTCTTACAGCCTTAGCAAATTTATCAAACTTTAAAATTTGCGATTGTGATGCATCAGGAATTAAAAAAGTTTTGAAATCTGTGGGTGAAATATGCGGAATCGTTGTTTCCGTCACATTACAATGATTTTTGAAATTATGGCTATCAAGTAAATGATATATAAAGTTTGAGTAACTAGATTCTTTAGACCTTAATCTTGCTACACGCTGAACTAACAAAATATCTTTGTCTTCTTCGCCAATCATAGAAATTTTAAAACCAGATGAAATCCATGGACGATCCATTGCGATCACAATGTCATCCTTTTTTAACTCAAATTTCTTAAATTTATCGTGCTCAGATGAATCCCAATAAGCAGTTGAGTTCCAATCAAGATATCCAGTTAAAACGTTAATACCTCGACAGAGCTTAATTCCAGAAGACTTAAAATCATTACTTTTAAAAGCAAAACCTGTTAAGAAATCAACTTTGTCAAGGAGATTAACTTTATCAATCCCTTTGTAGTCATTAGATTCATCACCAAACATATCAATAAACGTGGCTTGCAATAGCTCATCCAACTTTGCAATGGCTTGCTGACGTTTTTGGCGAATGGCATCGGCTTTATCCAGAATTGAAGCAATTCGGCGTTGTTCTTCTAATGGTGGTAATGGTATTAGAATCTTACCAACAAAAGCAGGCCTAGCTCTCAATAAAGATCCACCCACTCCTGAGACAGTTTCCATAAATTTTTTATTAAAGAAATCTGATATCAATAAATGTCTTAAATAATTCGGATAAATTTTCTCGCTACGAAATACAATCCATTCACCAGATGCAATTTGTCGATATCCTTTTGACTCATTAACCACCCACGCTCTACGTATATGTGGAACAATCTTCGATATCATTACATCATTGCACTGTACAATTTGTTTGGTGGAGCCTATATCCTTTCCTTTGATAATCTCAGTTTCTTGTTTATCGTATGAGGGAATACTATATAACTCAAAAGTTTCATCTTGAAATTTAAGGGGATTTACTGAGCCACCTTTTCTCAGCATTAAATTGCCAATCTCAATCACATCATAGGTCATTTAAGTAACTCCTCAAGCTCATTCATCCCTTGAAGAATTTCATTTTCTAACTGTTTGAGTTCAGCCAAAATTACTTTCGGGTCAGCATACTCAACCGTTTCATAGACGACTTCTTTATAGCGGTTAATCGAAAAATCAAACTTATTTGAAATAATCTCTTGAGCATCGACCACAAAGGCTTTTTTCGATTTATCGCCAAATTGCGCTGTAATTTCCTCTGCTGTGGCATTCGCCAACACAAGCTTACGATACGCTTTCCACTGCGCAATCACATCAGGTAAGTCGTTTGCCCCCTCACCTTTTAATGGCGTACGCTTATCATCTAAAGAATAACCATCCGCTTGAACATCGTAGAACCACACACGTTCAGTTGAGCCACCTTTAGTGAATAGCAGAATAGCAGTACTTACCCCTGCATAAGGCTTAAACACACCACTTGGTAAGCTAATGATGCCTTCAAGCTGGTTATTTTCAATTAAGGTTTTACGCAGTTGTTGGTGCGCCGTTGAAGAACCAAATAAAACACCATCTGGCACAATCACCGCCGCACGGCCACCAAGTTTTAAGGCACGTAAAATATGTGCCACAAATAACAATTCAGTTTTCTTGGTTTTCACCATTTTCAATAAAGGTGGATTGATGTTGGATTCATCCAAACTGCCTTTAAATGGTGGATTTGCCAAAATCACATCAAAGAAGTTTTCTTCTTGTTGTGGGTAATTGGCTTTAATCGACTTATTTAAGCTGTCTTGGTACAAAATATTGGCATTAGTCACGCCATGTAATGCCATGTTCATACTCGAAACACGAAGCATTGTGCTGTCAAAATCGAAGCCCCAGAACATATCATGGTTAATATGATCCATATATGGCGTGAGCAAATCACCAAGATAGTTTTTATTGCCATCTTCATCGACAACAACACCAAATTCACTTGAATGCTGACGGTTTAAATATTCACGGGTACGTGCTAAAAATCCGGCTGTACCACAAGCAGGGTCACACACGTTTTCCGTCGGTTGAACATCTGCGATCTCAATCATGGCATCAATGATATGGCGTGGTGTACGGAATTGACCGTTAATCCCTGCTGTAGTGAGTTTACTGAGTAGATATTCGTAAATATCCCCTTTCACATCACTTTGAATTAATGGCAAGGCATCGACCATGTTCACCGCAGAGACCAATACCGATTCATTTTTAATTTCTAAATCGGCATCCTGCATGTAGTCACCGATACTGCTGACACCTAGCGCATTTTGCTCAGATGCTTTTGAACCTAACTCTGCAAAAAATGGAAAAACTTTGCTTTTGAGATGCTGATGTAACTCTGAACCACTCAAGTTTTTAAAATTTTTCCAACGGAGCATCTGACCTTCTGGCGTTTGTGGGAACAAACGCCCCGTTACCGTTATACCTTTTGCTGCCTTGTTGTCTGCAATGTCTTCATGCATGTCGAGCATACGAGCAAACATCAAATAACTGATCTGCTCAATTACTGTTAATGGATTGGTAATGCCTCCGGTCCAAAATTTTTCCCAAAGTTTATCGATATCGTTGCGAATAGATCCAGTCAGCATAGTATTTCCAATAACAGCAGAGTTTTTATCAGTTTAATTGATCAAGGCAGTTTAATTAAGCAATGCGTTGCTCAGGTGGTTGTTTTTTAACAAAAGGCTTCATCACATGAATCAAATCTGTCACATCATCTGGTGTAAACAGACCATCAAGACTTAGTGGATGAACCCCTGTAAATGGCGCCTCATATAATTTATCAATCAGGATCCCGCCATTTTTAGCGATTTGATCTTGCAATAAAATTAAAAACCGCACTTGTTGAGCTGTGAGTTGCGGATGCTTGTGCAAGAATTCTCTAAAGTGTTTTTCAACAGCTAAAGGATCTAATCCGACAATGTCTTGTATGGTCAGATGTAATTCAGCCGCTGTACGCCCATAAAACTTATTCAGTACATCAATTTCAATATTTGGATGCGCAGATAAGACTGTCGAGGTCAACATCTGTAACTCACCTTCCTCAACAGGTTGTTGCTGACGGATTTTCTGTAATACCGTATTGCTTTCAATCATTTGATCTAAAATTTCTTTAAGTTTCTTACGGTAAAGCATTGCTTCGTTATTGCTGAGTTTCACCTGTTTTTCGACAGTTTGCACTTCACCATCTGAGGTTGTTGTGGTTGGTGTTGCCCACATCCCCCCTATGGTATTTCCAGCTTGTTTAAACTGCATGAGTAGTCTTAACTCTAGGCGTAAGTGCTCAAGCTGACTGACTGTAATTTCAGACCAATACAATTGTGTTTGTACTGCTTTAATCAATTCTGCTTTTTGTCGCACCGCCTGAATATTAACTGCAAGAGACGAGACTTCCGCAAGCACTTGAGCCTTACAGGTTTCATAAGCACTCGATTTACGGATCAACGCTTCTTGTGTAAGTGCAATTAGCTTATCGAAAGCAATCGCTTCTTTCTCTTTCAATACACGTGCATCCATCAACGGCGCAATTTGATCCAATAGAATATGCTGTGTCGCTGCACTAAATTCTTTGACCAACTGGGTTTGTTGTAATTGATGCACGACACGTAAGTTTTTCTTGACGGTAATGCTGTCATTTGGCAAATCATTAATATCCGCCATGAGTAAGTTGGTTGAAATCTCAAAACCGTCAATATTGCTATGAGTTAAAGCCGCTTTAGCAAAATCTAAACGTGCAAGGAACATCGCTTGTAATAAAGAAATCGACTTCACATCGATCGGCTCTTCATATTCTTCTTCAAAATATTTAAAGTTGCTGTAATGATCGAAAATATAAAACTCTTTCTTATCTTTACCCTCACCAAATAGATTTGGACAAAGTCGTGTACCACGACCAATCATCTGCCAGAACTTCACCCATGACATGATAGGTTTAGCAAAGACCAAATTCACCACTTGAGGCACATCAATTCCTGTATCCAACATATCTACAGATATTGCGATACGGAAATCATTATTTGGTTCTTTGAACTCCGTGATGAGTCGATCGACTTGATGAATCTTATTGTGAATCACCTTACATACACGCGCGCCATGCTGCGGATAAAGCTTACAAAATAGTTTTTCTAAATGCTCAGCATGATCCTGACGTTGTGCAAAGATAATGGTTTTACCAATCAAACTGCCATTGGCATCTTTGATGCCATTTTCCATCAAGTTTTCTAAAATAAGCGTATCTGTTGATTCACTAAAAATCTTCTTACCAATCTGACTTCCCTTGATCGTGGTTTGTTGAGCAATCTCCACCCCAAGGTCATCTTCGAGCTGTTGTTTTTGCTCTTCAGACAGTTGATTGTAATGAATCCCTTCACGTAAGAACTCGGTAGTGACATCTTTGACTTTGAAAGGCACTAAGTAAGCAGGATCATTTTCAATCGCTTTGTCTAATCCAAACTCAAATGTCGGTTGTGTATTGGCACAGTCAAACATTTGGAAGGTATTTCGACTGATAAATTTCACAGGTGTCGCAGTTAAACCTACTTGTAAGGCATCGAAGTAATCAAACAAATCTTTATAACGATTATAGATACTGCGATGGCTTTCATCGGCAATGATCAAATCAAAGAACCCTACATCAAACTGTGCAAAGCGATTCATCATTCCCGGATATGTGGCAATATAAATACGTGAATCTGTTGGTACTTTATTGGTATCGCCAATTACACAACGTGGTTCGCTCCCCAAGAAGTCTTTAAAAGCATCATCAGCTTGCTTACGCAATTCTCGTCGGTCGCATAAAAATAAAATACGCTGTGCCCAATGTTCTCGAATCAGCAACTCTGCTAATGCAATCGCGACACGGGTTTTACCCGTACCTGTGGCTTGAATAATTAAAGCCTTACGACCTTGATCCTGAAATTTACGACTTAATGTTTTAATCGCTTCAATCTGATACGAGCGTTCAACAATCGATAAATCAGGGTTATTTCTCTCTAACTCTTTGTTGGCAAATTGATGTTTGAAACGTAAATTTGCCAAACTATCACGGCTATAAAAACCATAAATTTGGCGGTAACTGTTATAACGTGCATCGTCCCAAATATAAGTTTCGTAACCATTGCTATAAAAAATCACGGGACGTTTATAGCCCATTTCCACTAAAGCATCAGCATAATGACGTGCTTGCTCACGACCTTGATGCACACTGACACTGGTTTTCTTTGCTTCGAGAACAGCAATCGGCTGGCCTTCTAAATCGAAAAACACATAGTCAACATAACCTTGTTTACCATCTTTCATCGTAACAGGGAATTCAAGTTGAACCTGTGCGGTATCCGTAATATCCCAACCCGCAGTTAAAACCATATTGTCGATAATAAATTTACGGGTTTTTTCTTCATTCCACTCTAAACTCTGAGCAACATCCGTGCTTCGTGCACGCTTTTGTTGAGCGAGTTCAGTCGTGATCGTTTCTGCTTTCAGATTCTTTAACCGCTCTCGATCTAGTTCTTCCCTTAACTTTTGATTCTCTTCATATTGTAAATTTAGTTCTTTTTCAGTCGCAGAGATCTTTTCGATATTTTTAAATTCTGGTAAAGATTCAAGAGATACTTTCTTATAGTTCACCATCAGATACTGCCCAATGCCAAAGGCTGTACCTAAACAGGCAAAAGCAGTTTTTTGGTTACCCAAGGCACCATGCGCTGTCAAATTACCTTGTTGTCTTAAGTAATCCAATTTATACAAGAGCGATGGCGTAATACTATTTTGAAAATCAGATGCAAACAACAAATCTGCAAAGTTCGCTTTAGCAATGCGAGGCAGTGATTCAAACTCATAAATAGACTTAACTACTTCTTCTGCAAAAGATCGCAAACGTGTCGTGGCACTCCCCGGATCTGTGTAAATCACTGCTTCAGCAAGTGCACCTAAGTCTGCTAAAAGTGGGAATTTTTCTCTTAAAAACTCAAAATTCTGAGATTGCATTACAGCCCTCATTTTTAATTTATTTATAAAATCATTATGTTAAAAATAACATGAATCTACGGATATATAGATAGGTAAACCACTTTCTACCAAGTCAAAACTTGATTTTACGTGCATATACTTCTAACACCATTACACTTTGAAAGTTAATTTCCATCTTCCACCATCTCTCCATTCTCCAGGAGCCTGTAAATAAAACTCTTTATTTTGATTGGCATCACTGACCAGTTTGTAATTCACCTCACATTCCGGATTTGTACATTCAGCAATAAAAGTTTGATTTGATGATCGTGGTTCAAAATTTGCCTTAGATAAGCAAATCGGGCAATTCGTAATATTGAGGTAATCATCATGTTGCTTTCGAATCACTTGATAAATATTCGCCGTATTTGCTGATATACATACGGATTCTAAAGTACTTAACTGCTGTGAACTGAGCATATTGATCAATTGTATTTGATCATCTTGATGCACAATATAAGCGTGTAAACTAAGTTCATTTCTAACAGACTGAGGAACTCTACCAAGTGGCAAAGCTTTTGAATAAGATTGCAATATCGGTTTATGCATCCACTCCAACACAATAACGATCAATTTTTCTACAGCTTCAAAATTAAACGGATTCACCCAAACTAATCGATTGAATTGATTAGATGCTTCTTCAGTACCTAATGCAAAAATGACGAGATTTGAATCATGCACTA
Organism: Acinetobacter lwoffii; assembly: GCF_024129355.1. Lineage (GTDB taxonomy): Bacteria > Pseudomonadota > Gammaproteobacteria > Pseudomonadales > Moraxellaceae > Acinetobacter > Acinetobacter lwoffii_I. The sequence goes on from NZ_JAMXXP010000005.1 coordinate 82,367, forward strand.
ATTCTTCTAAGCTACGTTCATCAATATTATTGGCTATTGGGACAATGTTTAAGACATCTCTTTGTGAACTCATTTTCCAAATTTTCAGCTCTTCATCCAATTTCAAAGTAAAATCTAAACCGCCTCTTTGAAGTGAATAGGTAGAACTTTGATCTCGCATTTTATGAATCTGAAAATCTAAGCTAGAGAACGCTTTTAGAATAATGAGTAAGCTGTACTTTTCAACATAATCATGCTGAAATTTCCAATAGCTTTCTTTTTTTTCCTTAAAACTTGGTGTTTTATTTTTTTGTTCATACAGCATTGACCATAAACGATTTAAGTGCCGATAATGTTGATCATAATTCAAGATATTGGTTTTATGCAGTTGATCAGCCACTTTACGATGCGGTGGTGGAATCTGTACATATAACCCTGAAGATTGAAGTTTTTTAATCGTTGATAGTAGCTGCTGATTATAAAGAATCGTTTCTTCGAGTTGAGACAAAATATTTTCAGTTTCATCTGCTGTCAGATTTTCTGCCCAAAGCTCACACAACTCATGACTCAGTTTATAATAGGTATCTGAAGCATCCCCTAAGCTTAAAGCTGCTTGAAGGTTAACTTGTTGCTCGACCAAATCATTTAAACGTGAAGCCACATAAAATCTTAATTTATCGAGTAACTGCGCAAATACCTTATTTTCATAAATCAGCAGTTCATCATCACTCACTTTGGCCAACACTTTTTTCGGCCGAATCCCTACCAGGCTACGTTGTTGCCAAGTTTCTGAATGCCCTGCCAAATAACGATGTGCATTATTTGAGATTTTTTTCGCACGGCTGACATCAACAAGCTCTTCGTCATAACGCATGTCCATACGAGGATTGTAAGCAATATGATGCAAGTGACCTTTTTCAATCACATCTTGGAGCATTTTTTCTAAAGGCTTTAATTGAGTTTCAGAATCAAAAACACTGTTTGGTACAAGCGGATTTGGTAAGTTCTGAAAAGACTCATTAATGCAGCATGTTTCAACAAGTTCACTAATATATTTGATCGATTCAGTAATGGTCAGTGTGATATCAGGTATATACGTATGTAGCGTTTTATTTGAATTCAATCGAACTGTACCACCATCAGCGAATAAGAAACTGAATTTTGGTAAAATCACAGATTGAATTTGCACATCCTGCTCTAGAACATACCGTTCAGGAACTATTGCATCAAGATGCAATAGTTCCTCTGCTTGTAAAGATTGTTGCGTAAGTCGATCTATAAGTTTCATAGATTACCTTTTAAACGCTCAACATCTTGATTCAGTAACTCTAAGCTCATCATAGGCTTTTCGCCCGTAAACCCTAGATCTGACCAAACTTCTTGTAAACACGAGATAATGTCTTCAATTTTCTCTGCTCGAGTATCATATCGACCGGTGACCTTCCCTTTACGGAACAGTTTAGTTGCAAATAGGTGATCAAGTGCTTCTGACACTGAGCCACCCATCTCGATATATACAGGAATAAAGCTATATGCTTGGCGTTCTAAACGATTTCCCCAACTTACATTGACCACCTTCAAAGCATCTTCAAGCAAACTATTTTGTAATTGTACAAAGATATTTTTCACCACAGCTTTATGCTTGTTTTGAGCCTGTTCGAAACTTTTAATTAATGAGGTAAATGAATACTGTTCTGTGTTGGCATTCGTGATATCAATTTCTTCTTCACTACGTTTAACTTCCATGACATGAGCACGATCGTAAGTTTTATCTGCAAATTCTTTTGTCGTTTCATCATGATTGGCTGTGCCAATAAACCATACATTTTGTGGAATTTTAATAGCGCGTTTATTGACAAAGAGTTCTGGTGCTTTGTCATTCGCACTATCTAACAAATTAATTTCTGCACGATCTGGGGTTTCCATCAACGATAAGAAATCAGCAAAATACTGTTCAGGCTGAGATAAATTCATCTCATCTAACAGAATGATCTGTAAAGTATCTTTAAATTTTGGCTGTTGAGCACGGTATAATGCTTGCAAAGCCTCCTTGGTATAAAAACGTTTTTCAAATGCATTAAAGTGACCTAATAAATCTTCACGGTCACGCCATCCTGCTTGTACTCGGACAATCTCACAGTATAATTTTTCTTGATCTTCCCCCATTGCATTGTTAATCGCTTTCGCAAATGCACGGGCCAAGCTGGTTTTACCTGTTCCTGATATACCTTGGAGCAAATGAAGCTTACTCATCGCTAAACCAGCAATAAATAAACGAATGTCTTTTAGGCTGTAGTAAAACTTTTGTTTAGCAATATTTGACTGCATGATTGATACAAATCGTTGAAGCTCTGGTACAACTTGCAGTCCTCTCGCTTCACTTCGGAAAATCTGATCCATTTCACTAAGGCTTTTAAAAGGTAATTCGCCTTGCTGTTTCTCTACTAAATCATCAATCTGTGTTCGCAACTGACTAATACTCGTATCTAGAACTCGCTTATGTTCTTCTAGAACTCGTTTTTCTTGTTGTAAATGATGTTTAGCCATGACACTTAAACGTGAGTTATTCAGCTCACCTTCCAATTCATTATTTTTTTGACGTAAATCAAAAACTTGTGATTCAAGATCATCACACAACTCTTCTAGTCGTTCGTTTTCTTCTTCTAAGCCTTCTTCTGTACGCTCACTTAACTTGATTCTTAATTCACGATTTTTTTCTCGTAAAGCAGTCAATTCTTCTTGAATTTCAAGTACACCTAAACCTTCAAGCTGTCTTTCTAAATCGGCATATTGTTGTAATTTTTCGGTTAAAGTATCAATTTCATCTAAGGCCTGATTATGACTGTGCTCTAAACTTTCATTAGATGACTTTAATTTGGTGACCTGCACACTAAATTCGCGCTGGATACTATTTTTTAAAGCTTCAATAGTCGCATCAAACTGATCTTGATCATTTTGCAGTTTTTGTTGCTCTTGTTCAATTTCAATCTGTTTAACAACCAGCTGATGCTGTACTTGTCCTAATTCTTGTTTTTGTTGCTCTTTCTCTTGAAGCCATTCATTTTTTAAGGTTTCAATTTCACTTTGTTGTTGTTCAATTATTTCTCGTCTCTGATTCACAAAACCAGCAAGTGCTTCAGCTTCTTTTATACGAAGATTCTCTTCGCATTCAAGTAACATTTTTTCTTTTTCTGCTAAGCGCTGTGCATTGACCGATAATTTATCTAATGCTTCAGCTTGAAGTCGATCTAATTCCTCACGCTTCTCTTCTAACGCTTTTTGTTTTTCAATCGCAAAACCTAACTCAGCATTAGCTTTAACCTCAGCTAACTCAACTAATTGTTGTTGTAATTTCAATTGACCAGATTTTAGATTTAATTTATCTAAAGCAACTTTTTTATTTTCTTCTATCAATTCAGCTTTTTTAAGATTGATATCTTGCTCTAAAATTTTGAGTTCTTGTTCTTGCTTTTGTAAACGATTTTCTTGTGTCATTAATCGTTCATCTTCATCTGCAAGCAGTTTTACTTTTTCCTCATAATCGATTTTTATTAGGCGTGATTCTTCTAGAGCGGATTCTAATTTTTGCAATGCATTATTCACTTCCTGACGTAATACTTCATCACGTAACAAGAGATCCTCTTTTTCTTTATCAACAATTACACCTGTGATTTGCTGAAATAAAGGCGAAATAGTAACTTTTTCTTTCGTCTCAACTTGACTCGATGGTATGCCGTTATTTTGAAAACGATTCGCTTTTTTTGATGCTTTTGCCATTTAAATATTACGCCTCAATTGCTGTATAAAATGAAATCCAATCTAAAGTAAATTCAGATAGATTTAATGCTGTTGTTATATCGACTTCTTCGCCTGAATCATGGTTACCCTCATTTCTTCGCTCACAAATTTCTATGAGTTTTGCTAAATCAGTTTGATAAAGATCACGACGTATTAAGGGATGTTGTGGATACTCTGATATACATAATAGATTTGAAAAAATAAGAGGTTTTAGAGAGACTCTCACTTCAGGAAATTTTCCTGCTGAATATCCATTCGCACTATATACCTGTGCAGAATTAACTTTTTTTAGCTTCTCCAAACTTTCTCCAGGAAAAAGCTCCCCTACTTGTAATATTAAAATGGTCTTCAATTGATCATAAGTTAACTTTAGAGGTGTTGTGTTTGCATGTTTATGCTTCCAAAAACATAGCATGTGTTTAAAACAGGCTTCTAACGCCTTTTGGCATTGGCTTAATAAGTCATCGATATCGTAGTAATTACCCGTTTGTTCCAATTTTTTCTTTCGCGTTAAAAGTCTTTTTAAATGTTGGGTTAGATTTTCAATACGTTCAGAAAATGGGAAATCCACAGACAGCTCAAAAGAGATTTCTTCCAATAAGCGAGTTTCAAACTCCTCTATTGTCTCTTCACTATCGATATCCTGTTTTAAATATTTTTTAATTTTTTTAGCAAAACCCTGATGTTTAGTTGCTAAATCGAAATGCAAACTTTGTATCCATTCATCATATTTAGATACGTGACATGGATCTTCAAGCTTGCAAACATGCGAGGAATCTAAACTTTCATCTAAATGCGATAAAATGAAAAATGCTTCAGGTTTTTGAGGGTAAAACTCGAAGTTTTTAAGATTCTGTCCATCTAAATATCTGCCTTTAGGATCATCATCACGTATTAAAGTTCCCCGCAAAGCCATATTATGATTTTTAATCGTTTGATTAATTTTATAAGGTGTCGGCGCTTGGGGTTCCTTGATTTCTCTAGGCTCAACTAGAAAAACATTAATGGATTTACCTGAATCTCGGCTTCCTTGGATATAAATATTTGAGTTGTTCTCTTGTACATCTAACAATGCAAGCTCATTGGGAATTAAGCGATGCCACAATTCCCCTGTAATTGCATCCTGTACCAAATAGTAGGCTTGTAAATCTTCAGTACGCTCAATTTCATCATCTAATGTCTGCACGCCCTTAGAAGTCAGCGTAATTTTTTGATCTTTTGCATCAAGCTGAATCAAGCCACGAGGTTCTAATTCTGTATCTATAATAAGGTTAACAAGTTCTACGTCTACACCAATCCAATTTGCTAGCTCTTGACGATCCTGCCGACCAATATGCAAAAATTCTAAAAGAGTCTTTTGAAAGACATTAATATCCGTTGTTTTGCCGGCAACAGGTGCCCAAATTCTCCAAATCCAGATTGGCAAAAAAACCATATTTTTTTCGGCATTACCTTTTGGAAAAGCATCATAATAAGATAAAAATTGATTAGAAAACTTTGCCATGCTGACCTCCACATAATTTTAAAAAGGCAGGTAATGCAGGCACTGCTTCCTGAGTTGCTGGATGTGCAACGAGTTCCTTGTCCCCTGTAACAATTAATAAAGAACGTTGACGACTGAGCGCAACGTTTAAGCGGTTATCTACGCGCAAAAATCCGTATGCACGTGTCAGTGCTTCATCTTTCTCACGATCATCTAAACCTTCGACATTAAAATCTTTTGGTAAAGTACGTACCAATGAAACAAAAACGACATCAAACTCTTTCCCTTGGAAGGCATCTACCGTTCCAATCCGTAAGCGTTCGTCTCCTATATTTTTACCAGTCGAAATGATTCGATAGTTTTCAGCAATTTTATTTCCAACTGTCAATCTGACTTGAGGATCTTCCATTGCTTTAAAAATAGATTGAATCTGTCCACTATAAAAGCTAATTACACCGACACTTAATTCAGGTTTTTCATCCAAAATTCTTTTTGCTTCTTGAGCAATCCATTCTGCTTCAGTTGACCGATGCCAACTGGTGCCTAAGCGTTGTTGCTTTTGATCCTGAATGCATTTGAAGCCACAAACGAGATCTTCATAGCCACTAATTGCATGGACAAAATCTGTCTCTGGTCTGCCAGACTTAATCGGCGGTAATTTATGATTTTCGTAAAAGTTTTTACTAATAAAATCGCCTAGAATAGGATGCATACGGAATTGGGTATCTAGCATGATCACCCGCTGAGGTTGTTGTTTTTCTTCTTCTAAACGTTGCATATTTTCAACTAAGCGCTGAAACAAGCTCTGCTCTAGCATTTCACTTTGTACCGTTTTCCAGTCTTCTTGTTGTGATAATTCTTTTTCAATTTTATCATCCAACATATGTGGTAATTGGCGATGATCCCCTACTAAAATTAAACGTCGTTTAGCCATTGCCATCGGAATCATTAAGTCTAAAGGCGTTGCTCTTGCCGCCTCATCGACAATCACATTTTCAAAAACAATGTTCTTATCAATAGCTTTTAAATCTTGCATCGCATTACCAGCAGCTTGCTGACAAGTTGCTGCAAGAACAGCGGTATAATGAGCTATCGTTTCCTTAATATCACCTGTAGAGGTCATTAAGCGATAACGATATTTATCCAAAATCATCAAATGTGCCAAGGTTTTTAACTTTTTAGCCTGATCATTAATGTCTTTGAGTATGTAATCTAGTTTTAGACAGTCGCTTTCATCTAATAAACGTTGTAAATGTGTTGGTCTAAAATCAGGCAAACATCGATCAATAAGTGTATTTTTTAATTTTATTAATGGGCTAAAATCAATTTCCTCATTCATATTTGAATGTATAAATTGTTCTAAAACCTTTTGTTCTTCAGCTAACAAAATTGTTTGTTTCTGATCTTGCTGTTGTAATAGCTTTAAGGATGCTAGTAATAAGCGACAGCGTTGAACACCATCATCAATAAAACTAGAATTTTTTGTACGCAATGAATAAATGAGCGGATAAAGCTCTATCATTTTTGTTGCAATAGACAATGATTGTTTTGGTTGTTTAAACTCCTCCCACCATTGCTTTAAATCATGAGATAGATAAATTTTATATTTATCAGCAAGTTGATCTAAGATATTTTGTATTTCAAAGATACTTTTTTGTTTTTGCTCTGTAGAACCAAAACGCAGTTTAAGTAAATGTTCTTCTAGATTACGGTATAAACTTATGAAGTCATTGTTCCGAATTAACTGATTTAGCTCTTTCTGAATTGGTGTAGCCCATTTTTCAATTGTATCTACTCCAGTAGGATCATCGTCATCATTTCTAATTTTCCCACCTACTCGCAAGCCCGCGATCCCCATCACATTACTGCGATCTACGACATTATCAACGGCATCATGCTGATAACTCGTGAGTAAAATACTACGTTGAATCGATTCATGAGATAACTCACTAATACGTTGCTGTAATGCAGTGATCACCTGAGTTTTACCAGTTCCAGGTGGACCAATGATAATTGTCAAATCAGAGCTATTTAAGGTTAACTCTATGGCTTCTTTTTGTTTAATGGTCGGACGTCCACCTTTAAAAAGCGCTTTGGTTTTAGGGCTCTTCCATTTTTCTTTTCGCCAATTTCTAGCTGGTTGTTCAACTTCTATCCCTTGTAAGAGACCATGTAAGCTTGGCATAGGATTACGGCGACTGATAATTAAATTAAGCGCTTCTTGTTGTCGCTGACGCTGAATTTTGACCGCAAATATAGATAAGTATAGAAAGCCTTGCTTAGTATCCTGATCTAACGGTGGACGTCTATCTCTTTTTTCTGCGAATTTCAACAAAATGCGGTTATTCTGTGGCTCAATATGGATGATTTCAGCGCACCAAGCTTTTTTTTCAATTTCCAAGCCTGTTTCTTTTACATCCAATTGATTATCTAACCAATCAGCAATATTCAAACTTAATTGTACTTGCTCATCTTTTTTTCGATCTAAGCGATCCCATTTTTTTTCAAAATCTAATAATTTTTCACGATCATCAACATAAATATACCAATAACCAGTTTTATGTGCCTCTTCATAAGAACAATATTTCAAGTAATTAACTTGATTGCCACGACGTACCGCGTCTTCCCATTGAGCATTACTATATTGCTTCCAAACTTCAATATAGTCCCCATGTTGAGCTGTATGTTCTTTTAATGCAATTTCATGAGCCAAATTATCCATTCTTTTTGCGATTGAACGATCTTTGAATTGTAATTCACCCTGTAAAACTACTAAACGATAATTGCCTCTAGGTCGTTTTTTACTAATCTTATCTACTTGCCAATAACCTTGGATTTCATTAATTTCTAATTGATGATTTTGACCGATTAATAAAATTTGACGCTCATTTTGATTGGTATAAAAAATGGAGAACGCCATAAATTTGGAGTCATCAAGAGCAACTAAAAACTCTTCTTTAAGCCAATCTATTGCAAACTGAACATCATTTTGCGCAATTTTCCCATCATCTGCGAGTACATGGGTAATTGCTTCATCAATGGCAATATCTAGATCTAAAAAAGTATGTGCATCTGGTATGAAACCAGATAAAAATAGCGTTGTATCTTGTTTTTTAGTAAAAAACCACAACCCACTTTGTTTAATTAATTCTTTTGCCGATGATGCTGTAATAGAATTGGTTGAGTTCAATTCTATAGGATTAATGTGATTTTCAAATTCTAAATAACACTGTTCATCTTCTAAAAACAGGTGAACTTGATGATTTTCAGAAATATCTAATTTTTCCAAACACTCAGCTTGAATCACTTGTAGCTGAGCAAGTTTAAACTCATGTAATTTCATAACACTACCAAGTGAAACGCCAAAAGAATGAATGCATTTTTTCACTATTCATTTGTAAAGAAGAATGCGTGATCAGAAGATCTTTATTGCCTTTTTGATGATTTTTTAATATCTGCGTCTTATGTAAAGTATAAGATTTTGTTCCATCCACATTTTGCAATATGACATGATCATCTGTTTCAGGCGTAATTTTTAATCCATCTTCCGTTAAGGCAATCCTAAACCAAGGTTTAAGCATTTCATTATCAAAATAGCTATGAGGATCATGATAAATTGCTTTCTCTTGCCCTAAACTTAAAAACATTTGTTCAGAACTAGCGAACCAAGGCTGTTCAGCCATTAAAGCATCTTGATCATAGCCCCAGTATCTTAAGCGTATATATTCATTTTTTTCGTGAAAGGTATTACAAAATGGGCAAGTCACACGCTGATTGACTATAAAACTACTACGACAATCTTCTTGCTGACATGTTAGAAGTAAAGAGAGAGTTCTATTTAACTCGTAATGCCACTCTACCATCGTAGGGCGTTCATTTAACTTTTCTGCTAAACGACTTGATCCAAAGCAACGCTGAAATAGGCTAAATAAACGTTTATTTAGCATTTCAAATACTGGAAAACCTTGTACTGCTATTTCATTTGAAGCATCTTTAACATCAAAAACCCAAGGAAATTCTCCCCGTGCAGCTTTTTCCTCAGCAATATCTGGATCTTCATCCTCAACAGCAATTCCATGATTGAATGGATGAGTATGTGTTAATAACTGAAGTGCGATGACAGCAAATGACCATGCATCTGTTTGTACATTTGTTCCCGTTTCATTGCGAATCAGTTCGGGGGCTGCATAACCTTTGGTATAGAAATGATGCTGATGAGATTGCTCCGCATAATGAATATTATCTGCATCGATTAGCCACACTTGATGATGCTCAATTGAAGTTGATACAAAAATATTATTAGGTGATAAATCCCCAAACGCCAAACCTTTGCCATGCAACTTAGCTAAGGTTTCAGCAAGTTCTTTTAAAATCAGTAAGCGACGTGCGAAGCTACCTGTATCTCTATACTTAATAAGATCAAGCTGCCCTTCTAAGGTGTATATACGTTCTATTTGTGCAGAAAGCGGTTCTAAGCCATCCATAAGCTCCATCACGTAACCAGCACGATTCTTTAATGTTAATAAACTTAGTGGCAAAGCAATTTTTAAATCTCGAAGTGGTAAACGCATAACATTTTGAAATTGCTTACGTACTTCTCTTAATTGAACTTCTGGCAGTACATTTGTAATTTTTACTACTAAGTTAACTTGGTCTGTTTTTAAAACTGTACCTTGGCCACCTTCTCCAATCATTCCTAGAAGTTCATAAGTACCTCCCTGGAGGTCATTTACGATTCTTTTTTGCTTTTCATTCGTCATCTTTATTTTTTCCAAAAAACTATGCCAATACTTTTATCATCACTGTGTTGGGGTGTAGGCCAATGGTGCAGCTCGTGTTGTATATACTTTTTTATTCGCCTTACACTTTGCAATGTCGCTTTTTGGATCAACGTCGATGTAAATAACTGTTCATTGAACAAATCATCACTTATCCCGTCTGTAAGTAACACGATGCCGTGTTTTTGGCTGGTTAAATAAATTTTTTTATAAGCCCAATCATCCCATTTTTTTGAATAGCCCAATGCATTGGTCTGATTGCTAAATAAATCATCGGATTTCAAACTAACGCGACCAAAACTTTCTGTTTGATAATAAATAGCACCATCGCCCAACTGAAATAGTCTTACCTCACCCTCTCCACTACCCCATGCAAAGAGACAAGTTGTCGCTGCATCAGTTGGTAAGATGTTTTTTTCTTTCAAAAGTTTTAACCAATGTAAATATATTTTCTTTGCTACGTCTTTTTCAGCTAAAGAAAAATCGCAATGCTTTAAAACATTACATACTGATTGACAAGCTAAGGTTGATCCAATGTGGGATAAGGGCTTAGATCCCATTCCATCACACACTGCAATACACCAATTCTTGTTCCAAAACCGGTGCATCACAGCATCTTGATTAGAGTTTTTTTCGCGTAAATTGCGTGGACCAATCACTGAAACTGAACATAGTGATAAATACACGATTAAAAATCACTTAGATCTAATTCATCATCAGGTAATTTTGAAAAATCCACCGTTGGAAGTTGATTAGGGGTGTTACTTTGTGAACGACTACTAACGCTCATGCTGACCGCTCTAAAGAAACGATGTATTTCTTTTGCATTGTGTGCTTCAAATACTTCTGATGCTTCTAAATCATTTACAAATGCTTTTAACATATTTTTATCAGCACCTGTTCCTATAGCCATAGCCATACGTGATGCTTTCTGTGCTCTATCAGAATTTTTCAATTTATCAAAAGAAGCTTCCCAATTGTCTGTAGGAATACCATCAGAAATAAGAACAATTGTTGGTTTATATGCACGACTAGGAATAATATCTTTATTCTCAATCATCTCTACAGCCAACTCAAATGCCCCTCCCATTGGGGTTCCACCTGAAGCAACTAAATCATTTGTTTGATTAATTTGCCATGCAGGAGTCAAAGGGACATGTACTTCAGCTTTTAAACCGCCAAAAGTGATAATAGAGACTTGGATTTCAGCATTTAAACGACTTTCTTGAGATAATGTATTAAGAAAATCTTTTAAAGCAGCATTAAGTGCTCCAATATTATTATCTTGTGTCATACTTCCGCTGACATCAGCCAAAATAATAACTGGTAAAGGTCGTGCTGTTGCCACCGCAAATTGTTGCATTGCCATTCTTTCTCCCCCTCTGAATAATTTAATATTCGTTTTACAAGAACTTATTTATTATTTATAACAATATTATATGATCTTAATCACATAATATTTATGAATTTAATTGACCATTTAGTCTAATATACGAAGAAGATTATTTAATCCCGAATCATTCTAAAAGTAAGATTAAATCTAGAATGCTGTACTTTCTTCCGTTTCGGTACCGCATGTTCCCAAAAGTGTTGCATTTCACCGGACATGATCAGCAAACTGCCATGTTGTAATGGCACAGTAAATTTAAGCTGGTGGTCGTCTTTATGACGTACTTGAAAATCACGGGTTTCACCAAAGTTCACAGATGCAATCGTCGGATTTTTACCTAACTCTGGTTCATCATCTGTATGCCAATTTAAATAGTCTTCACCACTACGATACCAATTCATTAAGACACTATTAAATTGTGTACCGGCGACCTTTTCGATTTGTTCTTTGATATACAGTAAACCTCTATTCCACGGATTCGGCTGTGACAGAATGCCTGAATACTTATAGGCTTTACCCTCATCTCCATACCAACTGGTTAATCTTGGTAACGGAATTTTTTTACCATAAAGATTAATAAAATCCTGCTTCCATAAAATATTTTTAAATTTTACCTGTTTAAGATCATCGGGTTGAATTTTGCTCCAATCAACCTGCTGCGTCTCATAAGTATCATTTTCTAAAAAATATTCTACCGATCGATCACTGATTTTCTGAGCAAAAAACTGAGATGCGTAAAAGAGCACACCATTCGGAATCTGAATGATAAAGCCTTGGCGTGACTCATCCCATTGACTAGAAAATCCATTAACATCCGGCAAAACAAATGGCAATTGATTTGGTGATGCTTCAATCGAGCTTTCAAATAAATCAAGCATAATAATTATTCTCAATTTTAATGAAGAAATAGATATGATTCATGTTGTGACTATCAGTAAAACGCCCCAAGTGAGCATGACTCAATTTAAACTCTTCATTCTCATCTGGTTGATAGGTATGAATAGCATTATAAAGCGCTTTAATTCGTGGAGAACCACCTTTGAAATTACGATCACTACTGATAGCAATCACATAATGCGTACCACCGTCTTTTAAAATCTTATTAAAGACTTCAAATTGATCAAAGCTATCTATATCTAGTACATTTGAAAATAAATGTATATTCATCTTTTCAGGATTGATGCTGAGCTCTTCAGTTTCTAAATCATCGAGTTCTTTGTTAATCGAGTGAACTTGCGTTTGAGGTAAGGCACACCCAATAATGTGGCTCGCACGTTGAAGCGCAATTTTGGAAGGTTCAATTAATGTTACATCATCAACAATGCCTTCTAAGCCAGTGATGTTTTCCAATAGAAGTAAGGTTGCTAAGCCCTGTCCACAACCGTAATCAAATATATGGACATTTTCATCTTTATTATCACTCAACATCTCCACTGTCTTAGGCAAGGTCTGCTCCCATTGACGTTGAACCATTAATCCATATGAGTAAAGATATTGATTCAATAAATCTTGACGATGAATCGTTAAGCGGCCTCGGTCTAGCTCGTCACGCTTATTACTATCAATACCCGCAAAATTGCGTAAGGTTCTGAAGTTTAAATTAGATGTATTTAAGGTTTTTTTCTGAATTGCATTGATTACTAGATCATGGTGGACTGCATGGATTACTAAATTATTCATAACTTACCCTTAATTTATATATTCGTTGTCATGGGTAAATCATATTTATATTTATAAAATAAAATTTGATATTGGAAGCTTGCGATTAATTAGAAGTTAATAAAATGAAAATAGTTTAAAAAATCACAGTTTTTTGCTCATCACGGATGATTTTTAAACAGATATCTCCTTATACTTATGTAAGCTTACGAAGTAAGCTTAAAAACACACAAACAATTAGCCCATCATTGGTAATTAAATGTTCAAAACAATTCTAAATTCCTGGCTATTTTGCAGTTCCTTGTTCTTTCTTTCATCCTGTCAGACAGCTGATGAACAGCTATTACCTTGGGGATACAACAATAAAATGGTTATTCATCATTATCAGGTCTTAGATGGAGATACCATTTCAGGTGTGAACCCAGAAGGGAAAGTGATACGTATTCGTTTGACTGGGATTGATGCCCCAGAGAATGATCAACCTATGGGGAAAGAGAGCCATAAAAGTTTAGAACAATGTTTAGCAGGAAAACCTCTGATAATTAATTGGAGTACTATTGATAAATACGACCGTTTGCTTGCTAAAGTTATAGCAGAAAAGCAAGATTGTAATTTAGTCCAAATTCAAAATGGTTACGCATGGCATTATAAGTATTTTGAAAATGATCAGCCTTCGATAGATCGTATGAACTATTCGAAAGCTGAATCAAGTGCACGAACAAAAAAAGTAGGTTTATGGAAATCTGAATGCCCAACACCGCCATGGGATTGGCGACGCAAGAGAATTATCGATTGTAGCAAATAAAGAAATTAATCAAATTTCACTTTATTTTTCCTACATATAATTATTAGAATAGTTAGATATATTAATAATTTATAAATTGTAGGGCAATTCATGGTGAAGATCAAACATATTAACTCTGATAAATTTCTTTATCTAAAAATTTTTCTTTTTGTACTATTTACTCTGTTTATTTCAACATTTTTGAATCAAAACAAATATTACAAACAATTAGAAGAGTCCAGAAAATATCATTATCGTGATGTAATATTCGTATTCGAAGCAATGAATAAAGAATGCCTCAAGAACAAATCAGAACAACTTTGTTTCGATCAATTTTTTAATGCGTTAAACACTTATAGTAACCGGGGCACAATTTCTTTACATGACCGCAATAATAAGCTGATTCTAGAGAAAAAAGATGAGTCAATTTATGATCATCGCACACCAGTAACAGTAACCCATACCTTTTCAGAATTTAAAACTCTTCGGCCAAGATTGGAAATTTCAAAACTTACTGGCTACTCAAATCTTTGGTTAAACTCTTTAAACACCATGACCTTTTCATCTTGGAACTATATCCAAGATTTTACAAGCAGAGTTACAGGTAATGGACCTGTAATTGAAGGAATGTCTTGGTATGAGTTCGCTCAAAAAGTAGCATGGGAACGTTTCTATCCTTCTCTACCTTTCGTTTTTATTCTTTTAGGTGTTGCTCTGTACGGTGGCTGGCGCAGATATCAAATTGAAAAAATAAATATCAAGTTAATTAAACAGCAACAGCGTTTAAATCAGGAAAAATTTGAACTAGAAAAATCTGTTCAAAAATTGAATGCAGACTTGGAAGAAAAAGATCACGAGGCGTTTTTACTTAACTCAAGTATCCAAAATCTTAATGTAAAAATTGAAAATTCGGTTGATCGTAAAGAAATCGATGCTTTATTAGCTGAAAAACAAGAACTTGAAAATGAACTTCTAAATAATGAAAATGAAAAATCTAAACTTTTAGCAGTACTTGGTCAAAAGGATCATGCTCAACAGGAATTACAAAATCGTATTGAGGAATATGAAATTAAGCACGGTTTTACTTTAGTTGGGGAATTTGTGCGATATTGGACTTATTTCGAAAAACAACTTCAACGTTTATGCTCTAGAGAACTTCAACAACAACGAAATAACTCTAAAGGAAAAGCAGTATCTGCTTCATCAATGATTGATGACCTATATAATCAGGCAATCATTAATCAAAGCTTGCGTGATGACTTACACCTAGTCCGTAAATTCCGTAATAGCGTTATGCATACATCTAATGTTGATGATGAAAGTGATTATCAACATATTATCCATGATTTAAAAAGTAATATTAAAATCCTTGAACAAGCCATCAATAGATTACAAAAACAGGATCTTTATTAAACTAACGTTAATGATTAAAAAGGCAGCTGCTTACAGCTGCCTTTTTAACATTAGAAAAATATAATGCGATCCTTAAAATTATCTTTTATAGTAATGTCCTCTCTCTCAATCGGGAGATAAAAAGGCATACTTCTGCCATTTTGCTTTGGTACGATTCTAGCTGCCAACTCTACACCTAATTTTTTTTCTAGATGTTTTTTTAGCTTAGACTTTGTTGACTCAAAAAACTCTTTATTCACAACTATAGAAGTATCACCGCCTTTAAGCTCATCATAATGTTTTAAATATTCGTCAGTTAGCTCTTCTACAATTTGAATCTCTGCAGCAGAATTATTCCCCTTTGCCTTACCTGTTGGTGCTTTAATACCAGCTTGGCCTTTAAGTTTATTGTCAGCAAACCACATTAGCATGGCCATTTCTCTAGCCGGAATATCAACCTGTTCTCCACCATTAACCCTAATATATTGATACGTGACATCAATCTCTAATGAAAGATTTTGATGAGATTGGTTAATTTGTTCTACGACATCTGAAAATTGGTAGGTGTCCATTTTAAGCGGATGGGTTTCTGGCAATGCATTTCTTAAGCGTACAAAAGGGATGTTCGCCAAAAAGACTTTAGCCTGCTGTGCATTTAATCGTTCTTGTGACATATTTTTGCCAACATAATGCTCATATGGCGTTGGATAGTAAAAGCCATCTGCAAATTCGAACTCTTCTGATACTAGAACATGTGACATACTATCTTGAGCTCTACCATACAACGAAAGTGCGTAGCCTGCATAAAACCCCATCGTTTTACGACCACCTGCGATAGACACATGTAACTTAGAATTATCATCTTCAGTAAATAACTTAATCAAACGACATGTTTCATTAGCAGCCAACTCATTATCATCTAAAGTCTTAAGATCCTCTAACTCTTTTCCTTGATAACTGATGACATGGACAGTGGAATCATCAAATCTGATGTTTGATAATTGATAATCTTTAAGAAATTGCTCAAAAATACCATCATTAAACAAACGAGATCGAATTTGGATTCTTCCTTTCGCCGTAGTCAACACATGTATTTCAGTTGGAATCCATCTGTCACTATTTTCAGGATCAGCAGCCAATGCATACAGGGTTTCCGTGATGATTTGTGGTGTCATTCCTGTAACTAAAAATAAAATATTCTTTTGCATGTGCCTTTTCCTTACTTTGTACTCAGTAATATTTCGAACAATTGATCACAGCCTTTAACAGGGTTTGATTCTATAACGTTTTCTTCAAGATAATATATCTTCAGATTTTCAAACTCATATTTCTGGATATTTTTAAAGATATGCATATATTTCTGATGTTTCTCATTAACATCTATACTATTTCCTATATAAATAACTTTGTTAGGAACTGGTACGGGATGCAGTTCTGTTAATAAATTTCTAATATGTGCTTTTGCTAAATAGTCTTTACTAGGCCAGTTTTCGATTAAGTTTGTGAAAATACTACCTATTCCAATAATTACACCACTATTAAATTTTATATGTTTTAAATGATATTTTGCTCGGGAGACCAACAAGTCTGATGTAAAAACTTTATTATTTGAAAATTTAAGAAAAACTTGCTCCCACCAAACGTAAGATGGCATTGGGGCTAAAGGATGAAACACATCAACAGATTCATTTCTATTTTTATAAAATTCCAAGCACTGAGTGAATAATTTTCTTTTAAGCAACTCATTAGTGCCTTCAAATGCAATATACATAAAAGTGGCCTTTTGTTGTTATATCTGTACGAACAAAAAGTAATCTTCAAGGATTTTAGCGAAGATACCTACGAGGTATGTAAAAGTGTAAGCTTCCAAAGAATGATTTCTTTTCGATACAAATATTTTTTTGATTTTATTTTTATATAAGGAAAGATCACTTGCCTCTGTGTAAGCTTGCGAAATGAATTACCTTTCTTATGATTTTACTATATTTACTAGAACAAAATACAAACAAAGGATGAAAGTAATGACCATCTTCATGAACCCAGAGCAATTCTTTCTTGGTTTAACTAGCCATGCTGCTCAACGAGCATCCCAGCGTGGCATGAAGACTAAACATATTGCTAATCTATTAAAATTTGGTCGTAAGAACTATCAAAATGGGGCAATATATTACAGCATTGGCAAGAAAGAAATTTCTAAATACAAGAATGTTTGCCCAGGACTGAAAGAGATGAATGGAATGCATCTTGTCACAGCAGTAAATGGTTGTGTGATTACATTATTTCGGAATAAAGATTTTAGCTTGATTAAACACCGTTAATTTAAAAAAAAAGAAGCTCTTCCACAGAAGAGCTTCTTTTACTCATACCCATATTTCAAAAAAACTCTATTTATTTAACTTTAATATTGCCCATCAAGTATTTTCACATTTAAACCGCTTATTCAGTTTATATAGACAAGAAATACAACAAGACTAGAAACCATAGAGATTTCATAGATTGAAAAATAATATTTGAATAGCCACCGATTTTGTAGACACCTTTTAGTTAGATATGGACTGCCACCACTCTCCTAGACAAATTTCGTCTATTCTTTTTGCATAGGAGAGAACATTATGAGTGGACAACGATACACCTCAGAATTTAAAGAAGAAGCTGTTAAATTGATTACTGAACGTGGATATTCTGTCACTGATGTGGCAGAACGTTTAGGTGTATCACAGCACAGCATTTATAAATGGCTAAAGGCCGTACAGCCTTTACGCAACAACCCTGATGAACATGAACTACTCGAAGCAAAGAAAGAGATCCTTCGTCTTAAAAGTCAGCTTAAGCAAACTGAAGAAGAGCGGGATATCTTAAAAAAGGCCGCAAGGTACTTTGCAAGCCTGCCCGAGTAAAGTATCAGTTTATCCTTGAGTACAGCCATCAATTTAAGATTAAGACGATGTGTCGGGTTCTTAAGATTGCTCGTGCTGGCTATTATGCCTGGCTACATGAACCCGAATCAGGCAGAACAATTGAAGACAAACGGTTATTACAACTGATCCGTTCTTCTTATGATGCCAGTTATGGTATCTATGGTTATCGTCGCATCACGCTGGATCTTAAAGAGCTAGGTGAAAGCTGTGGACCGAATCGTGTGCTGTAGATCATGAAGAACAATGGCATTGCCGCTGTTCGAGGATATAAGAAGCATAAAAGCTATGGTCGTGGTCGTCCTCAGATTGTGCCACCTAACCATTTAAATCGAGAATTTGTTGTAAACACACCTGATACCTCGTGGGTGACTGATATTACCTACATCCGCACTTGGCAAGGCTGGTTATATCTGGCTGTGGTTCTCGATTTATATTCAAGGAAAGTCATCGGTTGGTCAATGAAACCTACGCTTGCCAAGGATATCGTTTTGGATGCCCTTTTAATGGCGGTATGGCGACGCAGACCCAATGAACCTGTGATCATACACTCAGACCAAGGCTCACAATACAGTAGCGGAGACTGGCAGAAATTCTGTCAGAAGCATAATTTAGTTCCGAGTATGAGTCGTCGTGGAAACTGTTGGGACAATGCTGTTGCTGAATCCTTTTTTAGCAGCTTAAAGAAGGAAAGAATTAAAAAGAGGATCTATAAAACACGAGAAATGGCGCGTGCAGATGTATTTGATTATATCGAGATGTTTTACAATCGAATCAGGCGTCATTCGCATCTCGATGGGATGAGTCCAGAAGCCTTTGAGGCAGCTTCAAAATGAGGCCGTCTCGTGTCTAGGATACTGGGAGCAGTCCAATAAAATGGCTAATTAACGAGGTGCTTATGAGCAGTAAACGATATCCTGAAGAATTCAAAATTGAAGCAGTAAAGCAAGTTACCGAGAAAGGTTATAGTGTGGCCGAGGTTGCTGCGCGTTTAGGTACAACTACACATAGTTTATATGCCTGGATTAAACGCTATGATCCTCGACAACCCAAAGTTACTCAATCAGCAGATCCAACTGCAGAGCTAGCAAAGCTCAGAAAAGAACTGCAAAGAGTAACTGAAGAAAATCCCAAACACTCCCAAACCTCAAAGATTCACTCCAAATTAACTTCTTATTTATCAAATTTTTATAGAAATTTATTCTTCTTTAACTGCTGTTACTACCGCTACCACTCGCCCATTTTTCAACAAAAACCCATCACTTTATTCCCAAGTTTTTGATCAAACAGTCAGAGCACTGCTTTTACTTTTATCATAGAGGGATAGTATATAAATCATAAAACAACGATGAAAACAAAAATCCCTCCTTTAAAGAAACGGGCACATTTAGCTCACAAAGATCCTGCTGATGTCGCCATATTGATCAAAGGAATCCAGCTTTGCCTACATGAAGTCCGCCCTGCCATGACTTCTCTCTTTCCCGAGCATCCAGTCATCCAATCTTTCGAAAATTTGGTGAAAAAAATTCTCAGCCAATCTCACAAACTTGCATCCGAAGAAATGCACCTAAAACTAACGCAAGCATTTGTGTCTTTATTACATCAATCCAAAATCAATATCGATCAGATCTATCCCAACCGGTTGCTGATGCTGTTTAACCGGCATCTGAGCAGAACCCATATTTATGATATGAACTGTCGTATATACGACAAGCCCCGTACCACCCTGTCCATGGAACTGTTGGCAAAGATCCTGGGCTGTTCACGCAATCAGCTCAACTATCGCCAGCAGCAAATCGATGATGCCTATCGGCTCAAACTTTCTGTACTGAAAGCTAAATGTGAAGCCTTAAATTATCCGTATATTAATCCTTCAATGTTCTGGAGGACAGAGCATGCATGATTATCCTTCATCCACTATGACTAAACTCTTAGCGCTTGAAGACACCTCCCCAGCTTTTCATGATTTTGGCTGTTATCTATTGGGCCAGACACCATCGCTTGAAGGACTTCAGTCACTCTTGCCGGGCCCAGATGCTGTTTCTGCCTTAGAACTAGCAGAGATTATTTTCCCGGATCAAAAGCCGCATGTAGTCAGACAGCCAATCAGTAGCTATCTGTATTACTTGAAACAGTTCAGTCCAGAAACTCAGGTCTATCAGTGGGGCGTAAATATACTCGCTGCATGCTGCATTTTAATCCGCATCAATCCTTCTGCGGCTGCTGAACATCAAGCCACCATCACCACATTAGTCAACCGCTTCCGTCTGGCCTCTCAGGCCCTACATAAGGCAGAGCAAAACGGGAAACTGTTTAAATATGACAAACTCTATTTATGGGTATGGGAGCAACTTCCGCAAACATCTACTTCACTTGAGGCTTTTTTCCAGCAGCTATGTGAACTGGAACAGTCTAGTACTCTGGATACATTCCAGTTTAATCTCATTCAGGATATCCGAAGGGCCTATAGCTATGTCCTCAATCTGGCCCCGAAAAAATCAGGACACCACAACTCAAGCCAGCGACGCCTTGAACAATATGCCCTGAATGAATCAGACGGGTTATTCGTCATTCAGGAATTGCCCACCTCGGAACAAATCCGCTCCTTGCAGTATGAACAGTTAACTGATCATCAGCAGGTACAAACCTTTCAGATAGATACTGCTGAGGTCTCACCACTGTGCAAAAGCTCCAGACCGGTCCAGCAGCAATCGGTCCGGTTGATGCAGCAGCATATTGTTCGGCTACAACACCGATTTAGCAGCAGTAATCATTATCCTGATCTTGACTCAATTCGTTTATTAATCACGCATTGCTGGCAGAAATACAGTACAGCGCAATCAAAAGACAAAGCCTATTTGATTATCTTGCTGAGTTTTTTAACGGGGAATGCCACAGAGGAATGGCTCAAGCTTCAGCACGGTAAAATCTCGCGGTTAAATCAACGCCAGCGTTTAATTCAGATCAATGGTCATTATGTGCTGCGCTCAAAATTCACTTTGTTTGATCCAGTGCATTTTGCGCATAAGCAGGCTTTGCAAAATCAAATCACCCATTTTGATTTACCCCTTGCCAATGTGCTGATTGATGGATTGAAAACCAAACCCATTCTTGAACAAGAACAGATCCGTCAGGCTCTACAACAGTGTCGTGAGGAACTGCATATTCCATCGCTGACCAGTAAGAAGCTCACGACTTTATTACACGCCACGATTTATCACATGACGGGCAATGCCCAACTTGCAGATATACTCACTGGTATCGATGCCAATCGCTCAAGTTCGATTTCATATTGTTCTTATCCAGTGTATCGCTTACAACGTGAGTATTTGAATACGGTACAGTGCTTATCTGCCGATCTTGCCAAGATGATGCACATCGAAGATCAAACACTCTATATGGGTAGCCTCAAAGCACCAGCACCGCCCACTGTACGTAGTATCTTTGCGTACTTGTATACGCAAGTTATTCAAGCCAATAAGCAATTTGATTTAGTTGCTTATTATAACCATTACAATATTTGGCTATGGCATATTCTATTACTGTTCACAGGAGCACGGCCTGTGAAAGAGTTTCCAGGCTTACTCAAGGATTTTGATTTAGATCAGGGTTGGCTGTGGGTATCTGATAAAGAAATTCATGGGCGGCATGAGGATGGACGCCTACTCCCCCTATGCAGTTTTCTACAACAGCAATTGAAGTATTATCTCAACGACTTAAACAATCATAGGGCGGGCTTAGCATTAGAAATCGACGATGCAGCACTGCATATTGGAGATATCTTAGAAAGTCGGAAACCGTTACTTGGGGTATTCATAGAACAGCAATGGCAAGCGCTTAGCCCAGCACTGGTTGCGCAGTTTACTGAAGGCATGCAGCTTGAACAGGCCAATTGGCTCAGGCATACCACGCGTGCTTTTCTCACCGATCGAGTCGATGAAACGTTGATTCTGGCGCTATTTGGTCATGAAAAGCATCAACAGGAAATAGGCAATGAGTATTCGAGTCTTGCACTGAATAGCTATAAAACACTGGAAAAAAGCTTAGATGAGATGCAGGCATTTTTTCAAATTGATGGGATGAATGAAAATTTGGAGCGAATTTGAATTAAATCAGAAGGTTTTCTTGTGTACAGTCTACTAAAAAATATCTATTCCATTCACACCATTTTGCGCTGTACTTACAAAGTTTAAGTTTCACGTGAAACGTATATTTTTTATACAACCATGTACTTAGGAAAACTTTGTGATGTAATCAAAAATGAATCATTTTTTTAAATATCCCTACTACATTTCAAAAATGACTGTAAAAAGATGAACCCCCTAATGATGTTCATCTTATTAGCAGTAATTGACTTATCCCTTTTGGCAAGTTGTTTTCGGTTTACCCACCAATGTCCCTGATCTGACTTCAGCATTCACAGAATCCCTAAATCTAACATCATCACGTCCATCATAATGCACTTCTAATTGCGCATTCATTTTTCCTGTAACCGTACACATATAGAATTGTTTTTTGGAAATAGCTTTAAATTTTTGCACAATGTCCTTTTCACTGATTTTTAGAATTCTGAACAAATCATCATGAACAACCAATGTGTTTTTAGGGAATGTTTTGGAGGGTAAAGTCTTTAGACGAATGATTGTATCAGCATACAAACCATTTTGATCTGGCTCAGGAAAAAATTCAGTGTTTTCATCAGGCTCGAAATCATTACTGTAGGTAACTTCAAAATCAACCAAAATAGGTTTAGTCGTTTTATATGACTCAGCAGGGAAATCTTTTTTTAGATCATTGGTTGCAACATATTGAGCATTTACAGCGGTAGAAACCAACGTCAGTGCCAAAATTAATATTGTTTTCATCATGGTATCCTTAAGAGTTAATATTTTTGTTATAAAAGAGCTGATCTCTAGCAATGTAACATCACAGCATAGAATCATATGTTTTATTGACCAACACCACATATCACTTTGATTTCGCCATTTTTTGATTTGGTCAAATAAATGTACTCTGCAAACCCACCGTAATCATCACTCCCTCGAGGCTTTGAAGCAAAGTAAAGTGATTGCAAGTTATCATCATGTACAAGATATGAGTTCTTAAATTGAGTAAATAATTTCTCTGTTATTTTCGAAGAAGCATCATAATTTTGACGTAATTGAAGAGAACTAATAGCTTTTAAATCACGATTAAACTGCTCTGCATCAAATTGACGTAATTGAATTTTGTCACGGTTCTCGATCAAATTTTTCAGTTGTGCAATATCCGCGTTGGATTGAATAACCCCTTCAAAATTGAAGCCATAGCCATAATGATTTGTGAATTCCAATTTTTTAAACAAAGCATTCTTTGCGTTGCGCGGTAAAAAGATCTGAACGTAAGGGGTATCAGCGTATGCATCTTTATATTCTGGATAATATCGATAAGTATCTTGTATCTGATAAGTTTGTTTCAGTCCTATTTCTATATTTTTATGGGCTTTCCCCTCTATTTCATCTCTAGCCATTTGCTCTAAAAATGAAGGTTGTGTCATATTTTTAGTATACCAACCCTGACATAATAGCGCTTGATCAATAGCTGAATACTGTTGTGCTATTTGTGAGGCAGATGGTGTATTTGATGTCTGCTCTAACATTTGTTTAGCTTGCTGATTGCCATTCGAAGCAGCCTGCTGAAGTAATCGGGTCGCTAATACTGGATTAGGGTTTACACCATCACCACTTAAGAGCATCTTCGCTAAAACCACTTTAGCAGGAGCATAATTTTTTTCACTAGCAAGGTTTAACCATTCGATGGCTTTAGATGTATTTCTTGGTATTTTTTGACCATCGTAATATGCCATTCCTAAATCATATTGATTTTTCGCAAAGCCTAATAACAACGCTTTACTTTGTACTCCCGCAATCGCAGGAATGATCTGCTCATTCATCGTTTTTGCTTGAATGTTCGATGTGCTAAATAAACTATTCCCTATCATCATAGCTAGTATTATTTTTCTCATTAGTACACCTTTTTTATTCTTATTTTTTTATCAACATATAGAGAATAACTATCTAACTAGCTTGATTACAACACTGCTCGTCGAGATACCTCAAAAAAATACAATCCAACTTGAAACCAAACAGATTCTTCGTAACACAACTTATTTTTTATCAAAAACTTAATTCAAAAATAGCTATTATTATCAGTATCATCTACCTATAAAACGATATATTTTCCAACAAAAACCCGCCACTTTATTCCCAAGTTTTTGATCAAACGGTCATAGCCACCTCATCAGATATATCATAAAGACTAGCCCTTATAATAATAAAACACCATGCCAAAAATCGCTCCTGTTGCCAGTGAACGTCGCAATGCTGAACGTAAAAAAGCACGTGAAAAAGAGATGCGTCAAGCGCAACATTTTATCCTACGACATCTGCCCTTAGATGCACTCTATGAAGCCTATCAATCTCAACAACAGCATACCATGTTGCAAAAACTTGAAGCATTGATCGAAGATGAAGCTAAATCTGTGCGTTATAAAAAAATGCTGTATCACTGCTATAGAAAGCAGATCACGTTGTTCAACCATAGCTATGCGCTCGAACTGGATCTCCCGTCTAAACAGTTGGTGACGATTGAGCGTGATCATCTGGAATATGATCGAGACTGGTTACAACGCAGTAAACATGCACATCTTGTGCAACACAAACTCTGGCGTTATTGGCATACAGCTCGCCAATTCTCAGAAGATGAAATTATTGGTAATGTCCTGATCTCAAGCATTCTCTTTGCGGGTGTGTCCGCACCAAATAGCTTAGATGACATATTGGCGCATTTGAGGCAAGGTCCCACGATTCACCACCTCCCTGCTCTAGATTTACAGGTGCTCTTTCTTGAGCCACTTTCCCCACACTATGGCGACATTTACCAGCCTGATACACCACTTCGCAAATCTCGCACCTTGGTCTTGGATCGCATCACGCAACTATGGCTTACACGGTTTTTACAACAAGCGCCACCTGTGACCATGAACGTCACAGCATATTTGAGTTTAATTTTGGTCAGGATGGGATTTACAGGGCGAGCTGCGGACATCGCCAAATTATTGGCCTGTGCCAGTTGCCATTGGATGCAGCTTGATTCAGTCGGATTAGATCCTGCTTTAAGTTGCTGTCTGGAAGAAAAGACAAACACCTGTGGCTTGAGTTTTGAATCTTTTCAACAATATCTGAATCCAGTACAGTCATCTCAACATGTAGCACTGGATAAACTGGCGCTTGCTCGATTCCCTGAAACGATCAGCACAAATGGTTCTGTGATATCTGCTTCAACACCGACTCCCCTCAATCAAGAGTCCATAGCAAGTCTCAAGCAACTGCATAAACATTTGCTGAAAACTCTACGTTTCAATAAAGATGCGCTGACCGCACTCATCGACGATATCCAACACCAGCACTTACAATTCCTTGAGCCTGCGAAACGCATTTGCTTATGGCTGATCAGTCTGTTGCAACCGAATACCGCGCAAGTTCAACAGTTGAGTGGATTGTTCGGTCTAGACACTGCAGCCTGGCTGAAATATCTCAGCTATCAACAGCACTTAAAGAAAAGCTCGGTCTATAGTTACTATGCCAAATTTGCAGAAGCGTGGTTATTTCACAGTTATCCTTATACTGAAGACCCTGATTTCAACATTCATCTGGAGGATGTATACAGCAAAATCTTGGCAGAGGAACAAAAGTCTTCAGATCAAAAACTCGCAATTTTAAAAAGATTTCATTATTTTCAAAAAATGTTATTTCAAGCAGATGATTTTCCTGTGTACATGGATCTACAGGCAGCCGCTCATCCACGTACTAGAATTCTCTCTTCTCACAGCCTTTACGCTGTACTTGATCTGCTGCCTCGCTATGCCATGAGTAGTCAACTCAATCCGCATGATGCCGAGATGCTCAAGCTCATTTTTATCTTGGCCTTTCGTACCGGCATGCGCATCAATGAGATTTTAGGACTTCGGGTCAAAGATATTGAAGGACCTGCCTGTACCTCAATTTGGATCAGGCCTTACCGTAGCAAGCAACATGAGCACACTCTAAAAACAGAGAGTGCTGAACGTAATCTTCCACTCCACATCCTACTCATGCCCAATGAACATGCTGCATTTAGCAGCTATTGCTCATCCAAACGCATCAGTGCAGCTAAAGATGACTTTCTCTTTAGCTTATGGAATCGCTCCGAACGTATCCCTGCCCATGTCGTCAGTCAGGTCTTCTCCCATCTGATCAAGACCGTCTTGCCACATGGGGACTATTCTTTTCACACGCTGCGCCATACTGCAGCCAATCATCTCGCCTTGGTCTTAACCATGCCCTATAACATGGTCAAGGTGTTTACTGATTACACCGAAGCAGATTGCTTGCGTATTTGTGGTCATCTCTTACGTTCCAGTACAGCGCAAGATATTTGGTACGTCCTCGCGCATGTGCTGGGGCATATCACCCCGAAAGAGACCTTTAAAAGTTATCTGCATTTAACTTTTATGATGGCGGGTTATCGTCTCGCTCAATATGATCCACCCATCCCATATAGCACCATCAAAACCATCTGCCCTGATCTCGTGCTGCAAGCCACATCCAAAGACATCCATTTAAGTCAGCTCAGCGCACAACTTAGGCTAAAATTAACCACGCAAGCTTTGAGAAAAAATAACACGGTACGACATCGCCAAAAAGCAGCCACGATGGCAAATCAGCAAACAAATGATCTGTGTCACGAGCACTATTACCCGGGGACTGCACAATCGAGTATCTCAATCCAAATGGCTGTGCAAGTTATTCGTCATTGTGAACGTTTTCATGATCTTGACTACATTGCCAAGAAGCTCAACCTGCCTGTCCCGTTCATACAACAATGCAAAGCCAATCTCTGTAAATTACAGACAATTCAGAATCAAAAAGGGAAACCACGCTTCATACGTGATCCTCACAAAGGCCTGCGTGTTTTACCTTGCTTAGAAACAGCTGAAGAAAAGTCGCTTATATATGATTTTTGTAAACGACTTTCAGATTATTCCAAAGATGATCCGAGGCTCCTCTATGCGTTAAAAATATTTATTCAGAAAAATAATAGGACTGAATCAGGATTAATATTTTTTCTTAAGGACATTGATAAACTCGAAGCCTTTTTAGAGGTATTTTACCCACTCTTTCCGGCTCAATATTGGGCATGTGATCTACCAAATACAGTCAGCGTACAGTATTTAGAAAACTTTCAGTGGTTAAATAAAATAAATCCATGCAATAAAACACCCGGAAAATTTAAAAAATCTTTCCGTATATATTTAAAATCTCAAAAAACCAATAAATCACTCAGTTTTCTTAAGTACATCATTATTATATTAATCATATTTAATCCCAAAGTGCTTAATGTACTATAATCTCTTTAAACTTCAGTTACATATATAGCTTGAAACAGCATTTTCTATAGACTACAAACATAGTTACCCAATAACAAAAAAGGTGCCCAATATGTACCATATGTTAATTCTGAAGTTTTTAAGCATGCTTCTTCATATACATCAAATCCCTAATGATTATAATATTGGGATTCACCTTGGTGATGATGGTACGCATAGTAATCATAGAGCGATCTATTTATGGTTAGAAAAATTATTAGAGAAAGACCCGAATATTGATTTTGAAGAGGTAAACCGTACGTTTAGAGCGTGTTTACCTGAATACTTATTTAATTAATGAAAAGCCTCTGTAAACAGAGGCTTTTTTATTTATATATGAGATACGAAAGAAATTTGTTTTCTATACTTTTTCAATTTCTTAGGTTTTTTAGTTCTTTGGTATTTATTAGGATTATTGACATAATCAGCCCACCACTGAATAAGCTCAGCCGATTCTTCAAAGTGTATCGCTTTATCATACCTTCCCTTCACTCCTAGTTTACGATGGGATAAAGCTGCTTCGATGACCTGTGATTTTCCACTAAATGCTTCATTGAGTGCTGTACTCGCAAGATATCTCACACCATGCACAGTCATTCGACCTTTATACCCCATTTTTTTTAATGCTTCAGTGAAAGGGCCATCACTCATATAACGATCGATTCCATCACGTGATGGGAATAAATATGGTGACGGCTTTTGAACTTCTTTTAACTTTTGTAATAACTCTATTGCTTGTTTTGATAAATATACTCGATGCTCTTTACGATTTTTCATCTTTGAAGCTGGCTTAATCCAAATCCTTTTTTCTAAATCAAACTCCTCCCATTTTGCTTGTCTAAGTTCTCCATGACGTGGAAACTGTAGCAACATCAATTCCAAGCCAATACTAATATTTTTAATTGGATAAGCACGTATATCATCTAAAAAGACCTTAACTTCGCTCAATTTGATGTGCTTGTAACTTTCATTTTTATGCTTACCTAAAAAGCGTTTAATATTTTTAACAGGATTTTCATTGTAATCACAATATATTGAAGCCCAATCATAAGCTTCAGAAACATAAGAAAAAAGTTTACGCATTTGTGTCGGAATTTTTAATTCATTTACCAAGGATTGGAAATATTCACACCATTCTTTACTCGTAATATCTCTAAAATCACGTTGACCAAATGTTGAATAAATATGCTTCTGAATCGATTTGGTCGCTTTATCATACGTCTTTTCAGTCCATAGCCTTTTCTTGTTTGGAAGCCAATTTTCCATCAGCGAAATAAGCATATATTTTTTGTCTTTAACATCTTTCTTATTGGAAGCATCGGATTTTTTAAGATTTGATAGAAAATTTTCTAGTTTTTCAATCGCTTGGCTAAGATTAACCATGGGAAATGTTCCAATACTTTTTAAACTCCATTTTCCTTTTATGTTCTTATATCTGACTTGCCAATATTTGTTTCCGTTGCTTTTAACTAAAAAGTAAAGTCGCTCCTCAACAGTCACCCGATAATCTTTAGCCTCAGATTCAAGAGACATTAGTACTTTGTCATTTATATTTCTTATTTTGTTAAAGTTTTGCCTTTTCATGTGATTACTCACGTGCTTTAAATTACCCCGAGAAATATCACAAGAAAAAAAATGTCATCTCCAAACATATAAAACGAAGAAAAAAATGCTAAATTTTTTTCATTAGGCCCTTAACTGGTTCAAATAGTCTGCCCACCACTGCATTAGCACACGGCGCTCATCTAAATGCTGTGATTTATCATAGACACCCTTCACGCCCTTTTTCTTATGAGCCAGACAAACTTCAATGACCTGTTCCTTATCACTGAATCGATCATTCATCGTGGTACTTGCCAAATGTCGGAACCCATGGGGATTCTGCTTTCCTTCATAACCTAGACGGTTTAAAGCTAAGTTAAAGGTCATATCACTAATAGTTTTGTGTACTGATAGGCGGCTTGGAAACAAAAACTCAGATTCGGGCTGAATCTCCTTGAGTTCTTTTAGAAGTGTGATCGCTTGAGCAGGCAAAGGTACTTGATGCTCCAGACGAGTTTTAGTCGTTGCAGCGGGTTTGCTCCACAATGCGTTCTTAAGATCGAACTGTTCCCACTTAGCACACCTTAATTCACCAGGGCGTGGAAAAAGCAGAATCATTAACTCTAAACCAATTCCAATAGCACGTTTTTTATTGTCGCGGATTCTTTGCAATAAAACTGGAAGATCTTCAATACTAATAAAATTCATATTTCCTGATTGATATGTATCTAAATGCTTAGTGATACCTTCCAGCGGGTTAGAACTAATTTTTCCTTGAAATTTTGCCCAGTCATAACAGCCTCGAACATAGGACACCAGTTTCTCAATTTGTGTATGAATGCCTAAATTACGCTGTAAGCCCTGAAAGAAATCAAACCACTCTTTCGCACTAATATCGGTATAACTACGCTTTCCAAAGCTTGGGATGATATGTTTATAGATCGATTTCTCTGCTTTCGTATATGTTGCTTCTCCCCATTTCGTTGACTTTGTATCTAGCCAATCCCGCATGAGATTCTGAAAATACAAACTCTCTAGTTCTCTTTTCTCATTCAGCAATATTTTCTTTGGTTTTAATTCTTCGCCTTTTGACAAAGCTACATTATATTCCTGTGCTTTTTGACGAGCGAGTTTTGCACTGACTTTAGGGTATGCGCCAACGCCGATCCATGCCCATTTCCCTTCAGCATTTTTATAGCGAAATTGCCAGTTTTTTACACCAGACCTCTTCACTAGAAAATATAAACCCGCGCCGTCGAGTTCACGGTAGTCTCTGTCCTCAGGTATTAAAGTAGCGAGAACTTTCTCGCTGAGTGGTCGTTTCTTTATATCTTTGCGGAACATATCTATTACCGTGTATCACCGAGTTAGATTATTAGACAGTGATACACGTAGTGATACAAGCTAGCGTCAGTTTTGGAGAAACATACCAAACTACCAAAAACAAAAAAACCTCCTAAATCGTTGAATTTAGAAGGTTTTCTGCTCTATACAACCCTATAGAAAGCTGTATAAAAAATAATCTTGGTAGGTATAAGCAGACTCGAACTGCTGACCTCTACGATGTCAACGTAGCGCTCTAACCAACTGAGCTATACACCTAGAATGCTTGGCATATTATAAATTTTTCCGACCGAAAACAAGCCTTTTCATTTAGTTTTTAAAACGTCCGCGCAAGTTTTAAGCAAATCCTTGAATTTTTTCACTTCTTGCTCAGTTGTTGAGATTCCCGAGTACAGATTTTTTTCAAAGATTTGGATAGCTTGAATAAATGCTGTCTGGTTTTCAACCTGAGTCTGTTGGGATAAACGCTGCATCCAGTGATGAAAAGTTTCAGCGGGCTGTTTTTTGAGATCGTCAGCTAAAGATTGATTCAGTTGTTGAATCGCACGATCAAATGGAGATTGAGCCTGTCGGGCTTTCAGATAAATTCTGAACACATAGGCCAAAATCAATAGTGCAATACTGCCCAGTAAAATTATGACACTCGAATAAACTGAACCGAGTCCTAATTTTGATAACCAGCTCTGTTGTGATTCTGCATTATAACCCACCACCTTACTTTGCCATTGGTAGCTGGCATAATCGCTCCAAACACGTAGTTTGGTGATCCATAGATTATGTTGCGAGTTCCAGGTCGACTGATTTGCCGATCCCCATGCATCCTGCGAAAGCAGATTTTGCATGCCATCATCTATGCGCTGTGGAGCAATCATAGCGGTTGGATCAAAGCGCTGCCATTTCTGATCAATCCAGACCTCTGTCCAGGCATGCGCATCGAGCTGCCGGACTTCCCAGCTCATGCGATCTGGTGCCAACTCCCCCCCCTGATAGCCGGTGACCACCCGTGCAGGAATCCCGACATAACGCATCAACATCACGAAACTCGAGGCATAGTGTTCACAAAAGCCTTGCCGGGAATTAAACAGGAACTCATCAATCCGGTTTTGTCCTAATTGGCCCGGCTTTAAGGTATAAACAAAATTATTCTGCTGATACCAGTTCAAGACTTTCTGTACATAACGCCGAGGATCTTCCGCACTTTGCGTATAGAGACGTTGTGCTAATTGTTGCGCTCGCGGGTCAAGTCGGCGCTGCACCTGAGTATTCGTTCGCTCGATATATTGCGTTGGCAAAGCCTGAGGGTCATATCCCGTTCCGATCCATTGTAACGAAATCGGTTCAACACGTTGCGTGAGCCGTCTCGGCACAATGCTCCAATCCTGACGGTTATAATAACGGCGTTCCACAGGTATCGATTTTTCCAACCCCATGATCCAGAACACCGAAGGATCCGCAGCCAGATATTGGTAGTTCCAGCCTGTAGGTACGGGTGAAGTATCCATCGGTTGTCGCATTAAAGGCTGCTGATTGACGAAACTGCTGGTCCAGCGTTGCCCATCATATTCATCTAGCACCAAGGCTCGCCAATAGAGTTCTGAGCGTGGCGGAAGCTTGCTGATATCACCAATAATCCGGAAAGCAAGGGCACTGGATTGGGATAATTCAGCAATATCCCCAGGTGACATACTATCGCCAATGCCGGTCACACCCTTATTTTCAGGAATGGGAATATGCCAAAGTGGTGGCAAGCGCGGAAAGAAAATAAACAGCAAGATAAAAAATGGAACAGCGTACAAGATAAACTTGCCCACATGTTTGGCATCCTGTTGCAATGCTGCGCGCTGAGTGATCTGCTCCTGCTCAAAATCGCTAGTCTGAATCCGGTACAAACCAATCAGACAGCTGATTAAACACAGCACGATCACAATCGCCATCCCAAAAGATTGGCTATATAGGAATGAGCTGGCAGCAACAAACAGGGCAAAATTAAACAGAATAATCAGGTCACGTTTATTTTTACTTTCCAGTGATTTAGCAAATAAAAAAGTAGATAAAACTGCTACCCCAGCCTCAACACCAATAAAACTATGATGGCTCAAATAAATACTGCCGAGTGCCAACGCCGTCAGTAGAAAAGTGCCCGTTTTGGGAAATGGCTGCTGACGTTTCAGGAAAATCCAGATACATACAATACTAATCGCAAAAATAATACTGAGTAGAACCGGAATAAATGCCATCTGGGCGATGAGAATCAGGCCCAAAGTCAGCACAATCGAGGTACGGATTTTTGCATTGATCATGAATTTACCCGCCTTAGGCCTGCGCCAACAATTGTTTGGCTTTCCGCAGTTGTTCTTCACCTGCGCCCTGAGGCAATTCGGCCTGTGGCAAATGCAGACTATACGCACATTGCTGCTGCTCGCATTGCTCGACCAGACCCATCACAAATTCAAGTTTTTCTTCATGTGACTGACTCGGCATATGTGCATAATGAATCTCGATACTGTGTTCGTCCTGATATTGCTCAAAGACTTTGACATACAAGCCTTGTCCACGCGCAAACTGCTTCCAGGACACCGCCTGCAAGGAATCGCCTGACTGGTAATTGCGCAATTCACGAAACTCATCCATATCCGGTTCAAAACGGTTAAAGTGATATTTATTTTCTGTGCTAAAAACTTCAGCTTTAGGCGCGACCCAGGCCGAATGCTGATGATAAAGATAGCTCCAGGCTCGAACTAACCCAAAGGGATAAACCGAATAAATCTGAATCACCGGATAATCAAACTTGCCACGTTGCTCTGCATAAAATGGCAGAATAAATTGCTGCTTTGCTGCATTCAGATAAACTTTCGCTAGCTGATTTCCTGCTTTGATATACAAATAACGGGGGCGAAGCTGCTGCTGTTGAAAATAAAGATGCAGATTCACGCTATGACCGACCTGCCCCACATCATCTGCGATCAATTCAATTTTCAGGTCATGCAATTGCTTAAAAGTCAGATAAAAACTGATACACAGCACCGCACTGATTAAAAAGCAGAAACCTAAAATCAGGTTATTGGCATAGTTCACCCCGGCCACAAAGGTGATGAAGATCAACACCAGATACAGATAGCCCTGCTGATAAATAAATACCAAGACATCTTTCTGCGAGAGCTGTTTCTGCTGTGAGAATTGAAAGCGCTTGGCCAGCCATTTTTGCCAGGTTTTATCCAAGAGAGGACTCCTTTAGCTGACCGCAACCTGTTGCATCACATTAAACGTTTCAGCTTCACTTAACCCCAGACGATGCGAAGTCACCGCGACAAATACAGCCTGCACATCATCTGGTGTGACAAAAGCACGTTGCTGAATCAAAGCATACGCTTGTGCTGCGCGCTTCAAGGCCAGAAGGCCACGCGTAGAAAGTCCATGACGGCTTTTACGGGTTTCTTCTGCCAGATCAAGCAAATATTCCTGAATCGCTTCACTGATAAATATCTGATGAGTCAGATTTTGCAGATCCAGAATTTCATCTTCAGTAAAAATATGTGCCAGACTGGCAATCAGGGCAAAACGAGATTCCTGCTGTAATAACAGTTTTTCTGCATGGCGCGATGGATAACCTAAAGACAAACGCATCAGGAAACGGTCCAGTTGGGATTCCGGCAAAGCATAGGTTCCACTTTGAAACAGTGGGTTTTGTGTGGCAATCACCCAGAAAGGTTTCGGTAAGGCATAACGCACCCCATCAATGGTGGCATAGCCCTCTTCCATGGCCTCGAGTAAGGCGCTCTGGGTTTTGGGACTACAACGGTTGATTTCATCTGCCAGTAAAATCTGGGTAAAAATTGGGCCTTGTTTAAACTCGAACTGATGTTCTTTCTGGTTAAACATATTAATGCCGATGACATCACTGGCCAGCATGTCATTGGTAAATTGGATGCGCTGGAACTTCAATCCTGCTAGATGTGCCAGACTGCTGGCTAATGTGGTTTTACCCAACCCGGGTAAATCCTCAAATAAGACATGTCCGCCTGCAATCAGACAACAAAGTGCCAGTTTGGTCTGGGCCTGTTTGTCCAACACAATGGCATTAACTTCTTCAAAAAAACGCTGGATCTTGGGTGCATAACTTGCAATCTTTTGTTCAAGCACTGTATCGATGTGTGCAATGTCGTTATTTTCCTTTTGTTTCATGCCCCAGATCACAATAAATTCCTTAATAAAACATGGCCTAAGATTAACATACACTGAAATTTAAATTTTCCCAAAAGATCAATTATCTGTCTGTGTAACTAAGTGAAAAATAGTTATTAGAAAATGACGAGGATTCAAATAATAGAAGAGTCAAAATGATCAGGTTGAAAAGAAGTAAGAAGCGCAGACAACAAATAAAATGATCAGCACAAATAGCGATCATTTTTCTTTTCGCTCCAATTTCAAAATATCGACATATGCTCATTCCTCTATTTGAAAAGAATCATACTTAAAAGGTATAGAGACTTAAGTGATTTACTGGGTTTTTATAAAAATTTTCTCGGTTAGCTCAATCAATGACATCAGATTTAACCGAATCGTCTATTTCCCTAGCAGTTTTAAACAATAAAAAAGCGCCCCGAAAGGCGCTTATTATGACTTAACAATTAACACGGACACTTCTTCATATCACCGCCCGTAGATGGATACCGGGAATCCACACAGTGACGATAAAATGTTTTCGGGTCCATGGCTTCCAGATCGGGATGATGCTTGCGCATATGCTCCACATAGGTCTGGTAATCAGGTACACCGACCATTAGACGGAAACTTTGCTGCAAACGTTGCCACAAGGTCGCAATCCGCGACCAGTTTTTCGGATTCAGTATTAAATCCTTTTGTGACATTACGGTCATCTTGATGATCTTATAAATCATCGTTTTCCCGCTTTTGGCAAACTTCAGATTCATAATATTCCCCTTAATGACCTTTCGCTGGCTGAATCTCTTCAGGATCGCGATAAATCGCTTCTGCTTCATGTACAGATGGCTCAGGATTTGCCAATGCACGACGAATCACGCGAATTGCAGCAAACAACATGACAAAGGCTACAATCATAAAGAAAGCACAGAGCGCAGCATTAATCTGGTTCGACATCGCTACCGTCTGCATTTCTGCCACAGTTTTCGCTGGTGCCAGGATTTCATTATTGGCAATCGCCGTGTTGAAACGATCAGCCTGCGCAAGGAAACCAATCTTTGGATTTTCGTGGAAAATCTTCTGCCAGCCTGCTGTCATGGAAGTAATGAACAGGAACACTGTCGGGATAATTGTCACCCAGACATATTTCTGTTTTTTCATCTTGAACAGAATGACAGTACCAAGAATGAGCGCCATCGCAGCCAAAATCTGGTTACCAATACCAAACAGCGGCCATAAACTGTTAATCCCGCCGAGTGGATCGACTACGCCCTGATAGACGAAGAAGCCCCAGCCTGCCACTGCAACCGCAGTACCCAACAGGTTTCCGAAGAAATTATGTGATTGTTTTACTGCTGGAATCACAATACCGACAGTATCCTGCACCATGAAACGACAGGCACGCGTACCAGCATCAACAGCAGTCAGGATGAATAGTGCTTCAAACAAAATCGCAAAGTGATACCAGAACGCCATCATTTCACGACTGTTGAAAATTTCGGTGATGATATGCGCCATACCAATTGCAAAAGTTGGCGCACCACCAGTACGCGACAGAATCGAGTTCTCACCCACTTCCTGTGCCAGTAAATTCAAGGCTTCAGGGGTTACCACAAAACCAAGGGTTCGCACTGCTTCTGCTGCGCTTTCTGCGGTAGTACCGAGCAAGGCTGCTGGTGAGTTAATCGCAAAATAAATTCCTGGATCCAGAATTGCAGCACAGATCAAAGCCATGATCGCTACAAAAGATTCCATCAACATACCGCCATAACCGATCATACGGATATCGCGTTCGTTGTTGACCAGTTTCGGTGTCGTCCCTGAAGAAACCAAGGCATGGAAACCGGAAATCGCACCACACGCAATAGTAATGAACAGGAATGGGAACATAGAACCTGCGAATACAGGACCAGTCCCATCAATGAATTTGGTAATCGCTGGCAGTTTCATTTCAGGCATGGCAAACAGGATACCCACGGCCAAACCTGCAATCACGCCAATTTTCAGGAAGGTCGACAGATAATCACGTGGAGCAAGCAATAGCCAGACTGGCAGTACCGATGCAATGAAACCATAAATGATCAGTGCCCAAGTCAGCTCAGTGCCAGAAAGCGTAAAGAACGGACCCCAATATGGATGTTGTGCGATGTTTTCACCGTAGATAATGCCCAGCATCATCAACACAAAACCGATAATCGAGACCTCAGCAATTTTACCCGGACGGATAAAACGCATATAGATGCCCATAAAGATCGCAATCGGAATGGTGGCTGCAATACTGAATACACCCCATGGACTGTTGGTCAGGGCCTTCACCACCACCAGTGCCAATACCGCCAGAATGATGATCATCACGCCCAAGGCACCGAGCATCACGATAATACCGGCAAAAGTACCCAGTTCCTGTTTTGCCATTTCCCCCAGTGAACGACCGTCACGACGGGTGGAAATAAACAGCACCAGGAAGTCTTGTACCGCACCGGCAAGCACCACACCGACTAACAGCCAGATCGTACCGGGTAAATAGCCCATTTGTGCTGCCAAGATCGGACCGACTAAAGGACCTGCACCGGCAATCGCTGCAAAGTGATGGCCAAACAGAACGCTTTTGTTGGTCGGCACATAGTCCAGACCATCGGCCAGACGATGCGCAGGCGTTAAACGGCGTTCATTCAGCTCAAATACTTTGGTGGCGATAAACAAACTGTAGAAACGGTAAGCAATGCTATAGACACAGGCGGCGGCAAGTACCAGCCAGACTGCATTGACATGCTCACCCCGACTCAGTGCTAGAACTCCAAAAGAGACTGCACCCACAATGGCTACCAAAAGCCAAATCATTTTCGAAGTCAGCGTCGACTTCTTTTGTAAAGTTTCCATTCAATCCCTCATATTGTGATGCATACAAATCAGCGTGATTGTTGTTGTTCGAGGTACTGCTGTTTTCCCTTGCGACTTTACGCCTGTTCTTTTGCTTTTCCTCTAAGACTTTGGCATAAAAAAAGGGATGATTTAAATCATCCCTCTCGATAATAGTCTATTTTCAAACCATTATGCACGTTCTAAATAGTCACCAGTACGGGTATCTACACGAACGCTTTCTTCTTGCTGTACGAATAATGGAACACGTACTACAGCACCTGTTTCAAGTTTCGCTGGCTTACCGCCACCGCCAGAAGTATCACCACGAACACCTGGATCAGTTTCAACGATTTTAAGTACGACGAAGTTCGGTGGAGTCACGTTTAAAGGCACGCCATTGAACAACATGATGGTACATTTTTCATTTGAATCGTCTTTTAACCATTTTGCAGCATCGCTCATTGCTGTTTTATCAGCTGCGATCTGTTCAAAGGTAACAGGATCCATGAAGTTCCACATTTCGCCATCGTTGTACAAGTATTCCATTTCTACTTCAACGATATCAGCCGCTTCTAGGTTCTCGCCTGATTTGAAAGTTTTTTCCAGAACTTTACCTGATTTAAGGTTACGTAATTTTACGCGGTTAAAAGCTTGGCCTTTACCTGGTTTTACGTATTCGTTTTCCATGATTGAACATGGGTTGCCATCAAGCATAACCTTAAGGCCTGACTTGAAATCATTCGTAGAATAATAGGCCATGACTGGCGCACTCCAAACTTACTAACTTTAATCTATTGATGCTATGGGCTGTTGCGATGTCATTTAGCAAGTCTGACACGAACATTGAGTTGCCACATGCACATTCATTTGATGTTGCGTATTCTAAATGAGCAATACACTTTGCCGCAATGAAAAAATCCGCTTTCACCCACTCAGGCTGTTTAAGTTACAATCAGACATGAAAATCCTTTGTTTATTCATGTCTTGCTCAACGTTAAAATACCATCAGGCGAGCACGAAGATCAGCATAGCTTAATCACTCTTTATTTTATAGCGCAGTGGATTATTGCGCTTCCGCACAAACTGTTAAACTGTGCCCATCAGGCTTTGTCCTCTCACTTATTATTGTTAATCTTCCGGCATGACGAACTATTTATATCAAGAACAAAACTGGCAATCACAGCTCAGCGACCTGATCACTGATCCACGCGAACTGCTTGAAGTGCTACAACTCGCACCTGAACAGCTTCTCTCAGGCGCCATTTTAGCTTCTGAACAGTTTAAACTGCGCGTACCACGTGCTTTTGTGGGCAAAATGCAGACCGGAAACCCTTTAGACCCATTGCTTTTACAAGTGCTGCCCCATCATCTGGAACTGGAAGAACATCTAGGATTTGTTACCGACCCCTTGGGCGAAGAACAGGCCAATCAGCAACCCGGCGTACTGCACAAATATAAATCCCGTTTCTTGCTGACACTGACTGGTGCCTGTGCTGTACATTGCCGTTATTGTTTCCGCCGGCATTTCCCCTATCAGGAAAATCTGCCTAAAAATGAAGACTGGATAAATATCAAGCAATATCTGGAAAGCCAGCCTGATATTAATGAAGTGATTCTGAGTGGCGGTGATCCACTAACCTTATCGAACCGGAAATTAAAAACCTGGATTGAACGATTAGAATCAGTACCACATCTCAAATTCTTAAGAATACATTCACGAGTTCCTATTGTGATCCCCAACCGAGTCGACGAAGAGCTACTTAGCATGTTAAAAAACAGTAGGCTACGTATTATTCTGGTGGTACACTCAAACCATGCATCGGAGCTGGATGACTTCACTTGCAAGCGTTTAAACCAACTGGTTCAACAGCAGATCACCGTTCTGAATCAGGCGGTCTTATTAAACGGGGTGAATGATTCTGCTCAGGTTTTAGTGGATTTAAGCTATCGCTTGTTTGATGCCGGGGTCATGCCTTATTATTTACATGTACTTGATAAAGTAAAAGGTGCGCATCATTTTGATTTGGTGCCTGACCATATTAATGAGATTTATACAGAAGTTTTAGCGAACCTTCCGGGGTATTTGGTTCCTAAACTGGTTCGAGAAATAGCGGGCGAGAAGAATAAGACACCGCTTTTTGGGGTTTCAACATTTTTGAGTTAAATAATAAAGATGAGCACGCATACTTCAGACATTTTTCAGACACCGACGGAACTTAAACGAGAGCAGTTGAGCTTTTGCCCAACCACTGCCAAGGCTTTGCAGGAATGGGTTGCGGGGATTTCGATTCTACAGCTGGGGAATTCATCCAAATCCCTGTTTAATGCCTTATTGGAAGTTTCTGAGCTGAAATGTACAGAAACCCTGCGCTTTGACCTGATTCAGGTCTTGCATCCCACCCTTGAAAATGTCCTAACCAGTCTGGAAAAGCATTTCGTCAATCAGGGCCTGATCACTTCCGACCGGAATGACCAGATCATTGAACTGGCCATGCTGCTGCGCAGTCATTTTGCCAAAATTTATATTGATATCGTCAAACGCTGTAATCATCAGCTGACGCATCAGAAGTTTTCGCTATTCTCTCTGGGCAAAAAGAAAAGCATTCAAACTGCCCGAATGGTGTCGATTTATTATGCCCTGCAACAACTCACCCTTCTGTTATATCAACAGCATATGCTGTATAGCACGCCAGGTCTGGGACAATGGCTGGCTGCCCATCAACTGCTTGAATGTGCCATAGACAACAATTTCTATCAAAGTAATATCAATCAGGTATTAGGCACCCAGCATGAAATCCAAAATATTGCACATGCCTATGCACAGCTGATTTTACTGGATATCTTCAATACTCATCAGATCCGGCCTGCAGAAATTCAGGGCCTGTATCTATGCAGTTTTGACTGGGCCAAACTGGTGCAGATCTTGCCGAAGGAAACCACGCTGTCCCGTTATGTGGTCGATGCCAGCAAAGATCATCCACCGATCTTTAATACCCATCAAGAGCCACAGTTTCAGCCGAGCTTCTATATTTCCACCCAGAACCTGATGGATCATTTAACGGGTACTCAAAGCAAAAATGCGCAGTATCTGTCGCGGAATGAAAAGCTGTTCCTGACCCCTGCACTGCATTTTCATATCTACAATCTGCTCTCGAACAATGTCGAGCGTCGTCATGAACGTTATGAATATTCAGCACAGATCAATATCTGCTTTGGCTTGAGCGTGGCGCATTTTTACCTGTCTAAAGGTAAAAACTTCAATGAAACCCTGGAACTCGATGCCAATTATAATTTCCAGAGCGAAAGCAGTTTTGTCAGCTCGATGGAAAATACGATTCCAAGTGCCTTTAGCAGTATCAAGGCGCTCGATCGCGAAACGAAACAGATTCATAGCGCTGAAGTTCTGGATATTAGTGTCAATGGTTACCGGATTAAATGGACTGGTATTACACCTGCCAATTTAAAAACTGGTGAATTTATTCTGGTTCAGGAAAAAACCCAGAGCCAGTGGCGTGGCGGTGTGATTCGCTGGATCAAGCAGTCAACGGATAAGAGCCTAGAAATCGGGCTGGAAATTTTGGCACAAGAGCTCTTTCCTTGTGCAGCTTATACCCGTACCGAACGTCATCATGTCAACTATCAGCCTGCCCTGTTGGTGAAAATGACGCAACTGGATCAGGTCTCGACCAGCCTGATTGTCTCTGGTTCACAGATGTTTAGGGAAAAACAAACCATTCATTTACGTCTCGGTCAGGAAGAACTCAAAATCTATCTGACCAAAGCACAACTGATTACGCAGAGTTTCATCCGTTTTGATTATGAATTATTGAATGATCAGGAAGAAGAGATGATCGAAAACTTTATCGATCAGCACATGAATGAAAGCAGAAATCATGATTTATGGGAAGCATTGAAGTGAGAAATCCATTATTGTCTAAAAAGTTAAAACGTACTGAAACACGTTTACTGATTATTGATGATAATCAAATTAGATATAACCAAATCCGTGATCTGCTGACCAGTAATGATTATCAGGTGGATGCTGTCCTGCTGGATGATCTGCAATCTTTTGAAAAACAATTAAATTTCAACTGGGATCTGATTATTTTTGGACGTGCCTACGACCTGAAATATGAACAGGCCTTAAGTTTGGTGCGCCTTTCGCAGCAACCTAATCTGCCGATGATTTTGCTTAAACCGGATGATTACCAGGCTGAACAATATGCGCAATATATCCGTAAAGGGGTATATGACATTCTCAATTTTGACTACCTGGAACGCTTTTATGTGGGACTGGTCCGAGCATTGTCATTTAGCCGTTTGTCACAGTCTCAGCAACATTTAATGACTGAGCTGGAAACAGCACAAATTCAGGCACAATCTTTAGTAGACGACAGCAACCGTGCTGTTGCCACCATTCAGGAAGGGATTCATATTCAGGCCAATGCGGACTACCTGAAACTGTTTGGCTTGCAAAATGAAGATGAGATTATTGGCCTACCGCTTCTGGATCTGCTCCAGCCTTCAGATTTGAATGATTTTAAAACCCGTTTCAAAAAGATTTCTCAGGGTCAATTTGATTTAGGTCGAGTCGAGATTCAGTCTCTGAATCCGCATGTGTCCGCATCTAACCCATTAAAATTGGAATTCTTGCCTTCAACTGCTGAAGAAGATGCAGTGCAAATTAGCATTGATACCCAATCTAAAACAGTTTCTTCTGAGAAGACTCCTGGAAAACCAAGCGTTTTTCAGTCACTTAAACGTGAACTGAACAAGCAGTCTGCACCAGTGAATGCCTTGGTCACTTTCTCTTTAAGTGCATATGATCCGGAAGTTCTACAGTCTGACTGGACCACTTTTAATGGGTACTTTGATGCAGTCAAAGAATTCCTCAAGGAACAGACCCATATTCCCCTGTTTAAACTGGAATATGATGTCGTTGTCGGTCTGTTCCAGGCAGACTCTAAAGCAATTCTTGAATCCAAACTGATCAGTTTAAATGCCTTAAGCAAACCGCAACTCATTACAGTGGGACAAAAGTCATTCCCTCTAAATTTGCGCTTAGGCTATGTCACGCTTGAACAGGGTTTGCAAGATGAAATGCATTGTAATACGCTGATTGGACAAGCATTCTCGACATCTTTACCTCAAGCAGAAGCTGTACCTGAATTTAAACTCGACATTCCAGCCTCACTGAGCAGTCCAAGCTCTTTAGATATGCCGAGTATAGACTTCAGTGTTGCTGAAACACCAGTTACCAGCTCAACAGTTGCAGCTGTCAGTCCAGCAGTCACCTCTATTCCTAACGCTACACCTTCTATTTTGAAAGCCTTAAGTGAATGTCTAGAACGTGGCGAGATCCATTTAAAGTATCAGCAACTCTATGATAAAGAAGATACGCGTTTATATACCTATGAAGTGACCAGTGGCTTTATTTTTGAGAATAAATGGCAGGATATCTCTAGCCTTTTAGAACTTCATGAAGATGATGAACTGTCCATTAAACTGGATCGCTGGATTCTGGTTGAGGCCAGTAAACAGCTACACAACTTTATTACCCAGTATCCTGATGCAAGCTTAATTGTCAATTTGAACCGTGCCGTGCTATTTAAAGACCGCACCTTCCCGGAATTTATTTCCAAGCTGATTACGATTATTCGCAGCAAAGTGAAGCACCCGCTAATCTTGCAATTCTCAGAAGAAGATATTTTACTGAATCAGCAAGATGCACAAAAATATCTACGAGTGCTGTATGAACATGGTGCGCTGATTGCACTTCGTGATTTTGGTCAATCAATGTACAGTCCAAATTTACTGCGCGAACTGGAACTGGATGGTGTTAGCTTACATTCGAGCTTAACCAATATGCTTAATAAAGACACCGAGATTGAGCAGTTACAGGAAAAAATCACCAGTTACAACGAAATTAAGCCACTCAATATCCTGATTCGTGAATTAAATGATATGACACTTTTCGCGAATGCCTGGAACGTGGATGCCCGCTTTATTCAGGGGAATTATTTCCAGAAAAAACTCGATCATTTGATTGATGTACAAGATCACTAAGATCTTGTACAAGCCTGCGCATTTAGGAAATCGAAT
The DNA here is from genome assembly GCF_024129355.1 of Acinetobacter lwoffii. Classification (GTDB taxonomy): domain Bacteria; phylum Pseudomonadota; class Gammaproteobacteria; order Pseudomonadales; family Moraxellaceae; genus Acinetobacter; species Acinetobacter lwoffii_I. The sequence continues at coordinate 126,001 of NZ_JAMXXP010000005.1, forward strand.
GATAATTTTTTAAATTGCAGGCACAAAAAAAACGGGCTTAAAGCCCGTTTTTTCATTTTGGGTATTAACGTTTAACAGAACGTGACATACCAGCAAAACGTTGTTTGAACTTGTCGATACGACCGCCAGTATCAACGTTCTTTTGCTTACCAGTGTAGAATGGGTGGCAAGCTGAACATACGTCTAGATAAAGAGTTTCTTTACCAAGAGCTGAACGAGTTTCGATTACGTTACCACATGAACAAGTAGCAACTAAAGTTTCATATTTTGGGTGAATATCGGCGCGCATCGTCGATTACTCCATTAGATTCAAGAAGGTTTAGCTGTCATCGCTATTGATCACTCTCAAATGAGGAAGCAGGAACATCGTTCATGCAGATCAACACCACAACAGACCATTCTTTTGGCCCACCGAGACGGATACCGTCAGAGCTAAGCACAACAAGTGGGCGTCATTATACGTGAAACGAATTCAATATGCGAATTATTCTTCAGCTTCTGATCCAGCCTCTTTGGCCCACAGATTGGCAATAATCCCGCAGACCATCAACTGAATCTGATGGAAAATCATGATCGGCAGGACAATCATGCCCAGCGGCTGGCCAATAAATAAAATTTGCGCCATCGGTACTCCACTGGCCAGGGTTTTTTTAGAACCACAAAAGAATGCCGTTTTCTGGTCAGCGCGGCTGAAGCCCAGCCAGCGTGGAATATAAAGTGATAATAACATCACAATGGTGAGTAACACCGAGCAAGCCAGCAATAGCAGCAACAAGGTACTCAGGCTCACTTCATTCCACAGACCAGCCACTACGGCGCTACTAAAAGCGCCATACACCACCAGTAAAATCGAACCTTGATCGAAAACCTTGACGATTTTTGGCATTTTCATCATTTGTGGATAGATCCATGGACGCAGAATCTGTCCTAAAATAAACGGCACCAAGAGCAGCAGTGTAATCTGGATAATCGATGAAGTCGGATCAAAACCATGATCAGATTGACCGAGAATAAAAAATGCCACCAATAATGGGGTAATAAACATACCGATCAAATTGGAAAAAGAGGCGCTACATACCGCCCCGGCGACATTGCCATGAGCCACCGAAGTAAATGCGATCGAGGACTGCACAGTGGATGGCAGGAAACACATAAACAGGAAACCCCAATATAGTTCCTGTCCGAGCATCGGTAATAAAATCGGCTTGGCCAAAAGTCCGAGAATTGGAAACAAAGCAAAAGTTAGCGCAAAAACCAAAGTATGCAATTTCCAGTGCATAATGCCTTGCAGCACAGCTTCACGAGACAGTTTGGCGCCGTGCAGGAAAAACAGGATGGCGATCGCTCCTGTCGTCACCCAGCCAAAGACTTCAGCCGCCTTCCCCGAAACTGGCAACACACTGGCCAGCAAAACCATCACAAACAACAGTATCGTAAACCGATCCAATGCCAAGAACTTAAGCATATCCCTATAATCCCTCAGATTTTATTGTTTGATATAAAAATGCCCGGCTATCTTAACAGATGCCGGGCCCATGCTATGCACTCAGATTGATGTAATATTTTCATCTATACATGAATGCATTTCATATATCTCGCTACATCACACTTAGTTATTACGTGCATTGTTGTCTTGCTGGATCAGCTCGATCTTGTAGCCATCTGGATCTTCTACAAATGCAATTACAGTCACGCCACCTTTCATCGGACCGGCTTCACGCACCACATTACCGCCACGCGCTTTAATCTCTTCGCAAGCCTTGTAAGCATCATCAACTGCAATCGCGATATGACCATAAGCATTGCCCAGTTCATAGCTGTCTGTATCCCAGTTATGCGTCAATTCCAGTACGGTGTGATTTTCTTCATCGCCATAACCGACAAAAGCCAAGGTAAAACGGCCCTCTTCGTAATCACGCTTACGAAGCAAAGTCATGCCAAGTACTTCAGTATAGAACTTGAGAGATTGTTCTAAATTGCCTACACGTAACATGGTATGCAGCATGCGCATATTAATCATCCTTCTGTACAGATTGTTGTTGGTGTTCACCGAGCAGTTTTGCGACCCAAACCACCAGAATCAGGATCGGAATCCCGATTAGAGTAGTCATCAGGAAGAAATTCGGATAACCGATATTGGTGACTATAGTACCCGAATATCCGCCTAAAATCTTAGGGGTCAAAGTCATGAGTGAGCTAAAAATCGCATATTGAACAGCGGTAAAAGACACACTGGTCAAGCTCGACAAGAATGCAATAAACGCAGCACCAGCCAGCCCAGCAGCCAGATTGTCGACAATAATAGCAAAATAAAGCCACTTGTCGCTATAAGGTTTAATTACCTTACCACTGACTTCGACTGTATCTGAACTGCTGCCATCTACGACCGCTAAAGGCTGAATATCGAGATCTAGATTCTGGGTACTGGCCAAGTGATCATTGACCTGATAAACATGTATGGTTTGCTGTAGTGCTTGACCATCTTGCATCAGGACGGCACTGATAATATGTGCAGGTGACTGAATCAGTTGTTGTGCAGGAATCGCGGCAGTAAATACGCCTTCGCTTTCCAGTTTTGCATCAATATTCTGATCGTTGATTTGCAACACAATCTTTTGATTCTCTTGCAGTGCTTTACCGACATACTGGCCGCGCACTACAATGGTCTTGTCCTGTTCAGCTACAGTGAGGGTATTGTCACTGGTGATCGGCAGGATCTGTAACTGGGTGCTGTCCTGTTGTGCGGTCAAATATGGCATATTAACCTGCACTGGCGCTTGATTGGTATTATCTGCATTAAGATAAGCGGCTGACACTTGTAGCTGTTTGCTCTGCGCCAGCACTGCACTCGGTACATCTAGCTTCCAGTAACCCACTTCATCGGTCTCTGCCTGATAAACCTGATTACCGGCTTTAACTTCCACAGCTGCCAGTTTTTCACCAGACTTGACCAGGCCGATAAAAATCAGGTTGGTAGAACAGGCCAGTACGGCACCGACAAACATCAGTTTCATGATGTTCATCTTCTGGGCCAAGAGCCCGCCAAGGAAACCACCGACTAAAGAGAAAATCACCCCATAGACTTTGACCGCTTCGGCAATCTGCTCTTTACTGAAATTCAGGTCTTGATAGAAGACGTTGGAAATGACCCCGGCGATGATATCGGAAACCCGATAAAAACCGATCAATAACAACAGCACCAATGCCAGTTTTAAGCCATAGCGCCTAAAGAAGTCTGCAACCGGATTAACCCAGGTTTCATAGGCCATCTGCTTGTTGACTGCACCCATTTTCACCAAGCTTGCACCAATGGCAAAGGCAATCGCACCAGAACCAATAAAGCGTAAGGCTTCAAAGCAGAACAAGGCAAAAGTATCTTGAATGGTGAACTGTTCGGTAATACTGGCGACCAGATTGCCTGAATAGATATAGCTCAGTACAAAGCTGATCACTGCGACAAAAAACACTGCGACTAAACGGAAATAATCACTGCGCAGATAATGTTTAGGCACACGGTCAACCTGCGGTTCCCGAATGCAAAGCGTGGTGACAATTCCGACCAGCATTACCCCGGCCATGGCCAGATAGGTCCATTTCCAGGCATCGTAGATATAGTTGCCTTTGGCTGTGCCCAAATAAGCGGCCAGAAACAAGGCGCCAGCACCCGCCACGATCATCCCGATCCGATAACCGGCATTATAGGTCGCGGCCAAGACGGTCTGCATCTGGGTTTCCGCCAGTTCAATCCGGTAAGCATCAATCACAATATCCTGCGTTGCAGCAGAAAAGCCTAACAGGACTGCACCCAGCGCCATTTGCTGTAAATGAGTTACGCCCAAAGCCGGATCAGAAAAAGCCATAATGGAAATGGCGCAGACAATCAGAATCTGTGCAATCAGCAACCAGGCTCGACGGCGTCCCAGAGCCTTGGTCAGAAATGGGACTGGCAGTTCGTCAATGAGCGGCGCCCAGACGAATTTAAACGAGTAGCCCAATGCTGCCCAGCTAAAAAAAGTGACTGCACTTTTGCTGATTCCGGCCTCACCTAACCATAAAGACAGACTGGAAAAAATCAGAAGAATCGGGACACCGGCCGAAAACCCCAAGAACAGCATGATCAAGGCACGTCGATCTAAAAATGCTGTAAATGCGGATTTCCAACCCGTCGTTTGTGTTGTCATTGCTTTATTATTTTCCGCGGAAAAACCAATTGCTGCTATTCAATCCTGTAATAGCGCATCTTTCAACAAGATTTATATATTTATCACATTTCCGGTTTTTTATTTTCTGGCAAAAGCCACATGTTCGCTTGAATTTTCCAAGCAAATCTGTATACCTTAACGCTTATCAACGTAATATTTCGTTTTGGATTTCAACAGTGACCCAGAGACTCGATCAAATTAATTCTTCTATCGCCAGCAACAATACGACAACACCAGAAAATATCCGCTCAGATTTACTTATCTCGGCATTTGAACAAAGCGAAATTCACAACACCCTTGAGCATACCCGCTTAAAATCCACCCAACTGACGCACATTCCAAACCTAGAAAAAATTCCGGCGTCGACCAAACGGATCAAGCCCCTGAATAATTTCTTGGGGCAAGACCGCGCACGGGCTTCGGTCGAGGCCGGGATTGCCTTACCTTATTCAGGCTATAATATTTTTGCCGTGGGTACGGCTGGCCTGGGCAAACGCACTATGGTGAAGCGCCTGCTGCAACAGCATGCCAAAACCATGGAAACACCCAATGATTGGGTTTATGTCAACAACTTTCAAAACCAGCGCCAGCCAATAGCTTTGGAGCTGCCTGCCGGTCAGGGTCCAAAATTTCAGGCCATGCTAAATCAAAGCTGGCAAACCATTCTGAAACAGCTCGAACGCCGTTTTACTGCGGAAACCTATCACAACCGCATTGAAATGATTCGCCAGGAAACTGGCGATGAACAGCAACAGGCGCTGATCGAACTCACCAAAGAAGGTGCAGAACTCGATCTGAAACTGATCTCGCGACACGATGAACACTGCTTTGTTCCCGTACATCTGATTGATGACAAATTACAGGAAATGACTCAGGAAGATCTGAATGCGCTGAGCAATCAGGATCGGGCCGAATTGGCAACCAATATGCGCTATATGGACAAAAAACTGGAGCGCCTGGGTTTGCATCTGGGTGATCTGGAAGATGATGCACGCGACCGTGTTCAGATTCTGAATCGTGATATTGCCAAACAGGTGGTGGTGCCACGTGTAGAACAGATTCTCTCCAAGTTCAAACATGTGCAAGGCTTGGAACATTATCTAAAATATTATGCCGAAGATATTATCAATAATGTCGAAATCGTGCTGGAACAGGAAGAGGATGATTTCACCCCGGCACTATTCAGCCGCGTACCGGCACGTTATCAGGCCAACGTGATTATTACCCACAAGCCGAATAGCGGTGCGCCAGTCATCTTTGAAGATTTTCCAACACATTACAATTTACTCGGTCATGTGGAACAGCTAACCCAAAATGGCACGATCACCACGGACTTCACCCTGATTCGTCCGGGAACGTTGCATAAAGCCAATGGCGGCTTTCTGATGCTGGAAGCGGAACAATTGCTGGAACAGCCTTATGCATGGCAAGGTTTGAAGCGTGCGCTTAAATCCGGGCATTTAAAACTGTCTTCGCTTGAGCATATGATCACGCTGACCGGCAGTATTTCAATTGAACCGGCATCGATTCCATTGAACATTAAAGTGATCTTGCTGGCCGAGCCTGAAATTTATTATGAAATTCTAGAGCTTGAACCGGAGCTGGGCAGCATCTTTAAAATCCGTGCTGATTTTACCGATACATTACAACGTAATGACGACAACGAGCAGGCTTATATGCAGCTGATTGCCGACTATGTGCAATCGGATAAATTATTGCCTTTTGACCGTTCTGCTTTAGCCGCCTTGCTCACAGATTCCAGCCGTCAAGCCGAAGATCAAAGTTCATTGTCATTACATGCTCTGACGCTGGGCGATCTGATCCGTGAAGCACATCATCATGCCTTCCAGGCCGGTGACAAGATGGTTTCAGAAAAACATATCAACACCGCACTGGATCACCGTAAATATCGTCTCGGCTATTTACGTGAACTGTATTGGCAAGATCTGACTCGTGGTACTCAACTGATCGAAACCCGCGGCCATCGTCTGGGCCAAATCAATGCCCTGTCCGTCATTCATTATGCTGATGTCGAATTTGGTCTGCCTTCACGACTGACTGCTTCGGTGTATCAAGGTGGCGGTGATATTCTGGATATCGAACGCAGTGTGGAACTTGGTGGCTCTTTGCATGCCAAAGGCGTGTTACTGATGTCATCCTTCCTGAAAGCGCATTTTGGTCGTGAACAGACCTTACACTTCTCTGCTGCACTGGCCTTTGAACAAAGTTATGGTCAGGTCGATGGTGACAGTGCCACTGTTGCGGAACTTTCTGCCTTACTGTCGGCCATCAGCCAGTTACCGATTGATCAGTCCTGGGCCATTACCGGTTCCATGAACCAGCTGGGACAAGTACAGCCGGTAGGTGGTGTGAATGCCAAAATTGAAGGTTTCTTTGATGCTTGCAAGTTACAAGGTCTGACCGGAAAACAAGGTGTGATTATCCCGCGTCAAAATATGCAGCATCTGATGCTGCGTAAAGATGTCACCATTGCTGTGGAAGAAGGTCAGTTCCATATTCACGCGATTGATACCATTGATCAGGCGCTGGAAATCCTGATGGCACGTCCTGTCGGCACCTTGGATAAAAAAGGTCGCTATAGCAAAAATTCAATCTATGCCGCAGTAATGGCACAGCTGGATTATTGGCAAGCGATTGAAGATGGTGCCGAACTGGTCGAAGTGCCGAAGAAAAAGAAAAAGAAGAAGAAAAAAAAAGACAAGAAGCAAATCGTCGAGCCACAAACTGAAGTTGAAGCTGATGCTTCGACAGTTGAAAAGCCGGATGCAGCGACAGAGGATTAACTCTGACCTTGCTCCAGATAAAATAGAGATAAAAAAAGCGCTTCTCAATGAAGCGCTTTTTCACATCTGAACTTAATTTAATACAAAATTAAGCATCAGCTGCCGGGCTGTACTGTTCAACTAAAGGCTTTAATTCACCTTTTTGGAACATGTCGAGCATGATATCACTACCACCGATCAACTCACCATTGATCCAAAGCTGTGGAAATGTCGGCCAGTTGGCGATTTGTGGTAACATCGCGCGAATGTCCTGGTTTTCCAGAATGTTTACATAAGCAAACGGACGACCAATTTGACTGAGTGCTTCTACTGCACGTGCAGAAAAACCACATTGTGGAAATTGCGGTGTGCCTTTCATGTAAAGAAGTACTGCGTGTTTTGCAATTTGGTCACGAATTAACGCTTCGGTATCGCGTGCTTGTTCAGTCATTGATAAATCCTCAACTCATCTGTCTCGCATTATACCCAAATCCAGGCAAAACAGTATGTCTAAAGCAATAATTCCAATTTTATTTACAATTACCCTTTAAATCTGAGCGGGTTTTTGCTTATATAAGTTTTTCTTTCCACCTAACAGTTAAGAGTTAGTCATGAATAATATTACCCTCGCACCGGTACAAACTGATCAACCGTCTCATTTGATGCCTGTTTTTGGCCGTCAACCGATCAGCTTTGTCCGAGGACGAGGTGCATATCTTTATACCGAAGATGGTACAGAGTATTTAGATGCATTAACCGGCATTGCCGTATGTGGTTTGGGACACGCGCATCCAGTTATTGCCGAAGCGATTGCTGAACAGGCAGCGACCCTGATTCATACCAGCAACCTGTTTGAAGTGCCTTGGCAAACCGCTGCCGCACAGAAACTGGCTGAAGTTGCAGGCATGGAAGAAGTATTCTTCTCAAACAGTGGTGCAGAATCCAATGAAGGTGCAATCAAAATTGCACGTAAATTCGGTCATATGCAAGGCATTGCTTCACCAAAAATTATTGTTGCTGACCAGTCTTTCCATGGTCGTACCATGGCCACCCTGTCTGCTACAGGCAATAAAAAAGTGCAAGAAGGTTTTGGCCCGCTGGTTGAAGGTTTTATTCGTGTACCTTTTGGTGATATCGAAGCAATTGAAGAAGCGGCAATCAATCATCCGGATATCGTAGCGATTTTGATTGAGCCTATTCAGGGTGAAGGCGGTGTGAATACCGCACCTCAAGGTTTCAGCTATTTAGAAGAAATCCGTCAAATCTGTAACCAGCACAACTGGCTGATGATGCTGGACGAAGTACAAACTGGTAATGGCCGTACCGGTAAATATTTTGCTTACCAGCACACCAATATTATTCCGGATGTACTGACCACAGCCAAAGGCTTAGGAAACGGTTTCCCGATTGGTGCAGTGATGACTCAAGGTCGTGGTGTCGGCGTATTAACTGCTGGAAATCACGGTTCTACCTATAGCGGTACAGCACTGGGTTCGCGTGTGGTCTATACTATTCTCGATATTATGCAAAAAGAAAATATCGTCGCGAATGCTGCTGAAAAAGGTGCTTATATCGTTGACCAGCTACGCAACAAACTGGCAGATCAAAATGTCATCGTACGTGGTTTTGGTCTGATGATCGGGATTGAATTACCAAAAGAATGCGGTGATCTGGTTGCGATTGCACGCGATGAATACAAGATGATTATCAATGTCACCGCAGGCAATGTCGTTCGTCTGTTGCCTACCCTGAATATTACCCAGGAGCAGGCAGACCAGTTGATCGAACGTCTAGTAAAAATGATCAAAGCTTATTTAGCATAAAGCCCTAGCTTAAAAATTAAAAAAGCCGCTCTAAAGCGGCTTTTTTATTATTCTGCATTCTATGATGCGTTTTGTAACATACGTCCGCCAGAGATCTGGCTAAAATATTGTTTCAAGGTATCAAGACAACGAAGAATTTTTGTCGGTTGTTGTTCACGTTTCGGAATAACCGCATACAGTGTAATCGGTGGCAGTCTCCATTCAGGCAGAACTTCAACTAAAGTACCGTTAAGCAAATCCTTTTTAGCATCAAGATATAAAACCTTGGCAATCCCATTGCCCTGCAAGCACATCGATTTTGCAACCAAACCGTTATTGGTACTGAAACGGGATTTCAGTTCAAACTCGGCTTTTTCTGCAGTATTCACATGTTGAAAATGATAATACTGATGGTTTTTAAGATGTGTTAAAGGTAAGACCTCATGATTTTTAAGATCATCAGGTCTCGAAATAATGGTGCTTTGATTAATATAACTCGGTGTCGCCACCAGAATTTGCTCAATCTGCATCAATGGCACAACCTGAAGATTATGCTCATCATTTTTCTGTTCAAATCTTAGGGCGATATCAACCCGCCCATCCAACAAATCAACCTCATGATTGTTTGTTTCTAAATGTACTGCCAAGCCGCGATGTGCAGCCATCCAATGAGAAAGTGCAGGAATCACATGATTCGCGCATAATTCTGGCAAAGAAACGATACGCAGCTCGCCCACGAGATCATCACGTAATTCATTGATCCGGACTTTACCGCGTTCAGCAGCAGATAACATTTCTTGACAGCTATGGAAAAAAGCTTGTCCCGCTTCGGTCAGACTTAATTTTCTCGTCGAACGATTTAGAAGTACGACTTCCATATCGTGTTCTAACGAGCGAATTTGTTGACTGACGGCGCTGGTCGTAATCCCTAATTCACGGGCAGCACCGCTAAACGAGTTCTTCTCCACAACGCAAGCAAAGACACCCATTGCTCGAAGTTGATCTAACATAAATTTCCCTCTAAACTTATGAGGTGCTTCATCATTTGATAAAAGCAACTTATTGTATTATACGGCGAAATTTACACTTTGCATTATTTATTTAATTGTTTGGTAAAACTGCAGTAGGATTAATAGGTTTGCCGTCTAAGCGCACCTGAAACTCAAGCATGGTACGGTTTGTACCAGTCGATCCCATTTCTGCAATTTTTTGACCAGCCGTTACATTTTGGCCACTTTTCACATTCAATTTACTGTTATGTGCATAAGCGGTGATATAGCCATTGATATGCTTTACCAACACCAGATTGCCATATTCTTTCAGGCCATCAGCGGCATACACTACCTGCCCGTCTGCTGCTGCAAATACCGGATCACCGACATTGCCACTATAGCGGGTTCCCTTGATATTAGAAGCTAAATTGTATTGCTGAAGAATCGCGCCATTCGATGGTTTTACCCAACGTAGACCTGCTGCAGTAGATACTGGTGTTACAGGTGCAGATGTACTGACGCGTGGTGTGGTTTGTACTGTCGTTGCTGGTGTCACCGGTGCCGGTGTAGGCACTGCAATTATTTGACGCTGGATTGGCGCTGCCTGAGTCACTGCTTGGGTGCTGGTGCTACGGCGCGTAGTATGGGTTTTCAGGCGGATCGATTGTCCGACATAAATCCGGTACGGCGCACTGATATCATTCATCTCTGCGACACTGATATAGTTCAGTCCATAACGTGCTGCAATCCCACTCAATGTATCTCCTGAACGCACCGTATAGAAATCAGGAGCTGTTGCATAACGCGTTGCATTATTCACCTGGGGTTTGGTGGCACAACCGGTAATTACTCCTGTAGAAATAACAACGGTCGATAAAACGAGGGTTTTAATCAGGGTTGCAGGCGAAGCTACGACACATTTCGGTAACACCAAGAACATTATCTTCCTCTCTAATGCTATACGGTTGCAAAATTCCGTTAAGATTAGCAAAGTTTTACGGCAATATACTTGCAATCGCGAGTTTTTCACAAAGTTATAACACTAAGGACGCATTTTCTGCCAATTGTGTTTGTAAATTCCGCAGACTCTCATAATTGGTAGCATCCATCTGAATCGGGGTAATACTGACATAGCCATTGGCGACCGCAGAGAAGTCCGAATCAATTTCGTTAAATCCTGGCTTAGGGTCTGCGACTGCTTCTCCTGAGAGTCCAATCCAGAATACCTGACGACCACGCGGATCTATATGACTCGTCACCGGTTTAGACTGACGGCGGCGACTTTGATATGTCACTTTTTCACCCTGCAATTCAGTTACATCTGGAATATTGATATTAAAAATATGTCGCTCAGGCAGAACAGGCAAACCACGAGCAATAAAATCATGCACCCATTCGGCGGCCAACTGATAATCCTGAGGCTGCTGATAGCCACGTACATTCGGCCCACTCAGTGATACGGCAATCGCAGGATGTTTAGTTAAACGACCTTCAAAGGCCGCCCCGACTGTACCGGAATACAAGATATCATCTCCCAGATTTGCGCCGCTATTTATCCCGCTAACCACCAGGTCAAATTCAAAATCAAATAGCCCGTTCATAGCCAAGTAAACGCAATCTGCCGGCGTCCCATTAACCGCCCAGACATCAGGAGAAATCTGGATTGGGCGTAAAGGGCGGTCCAAAGTTAAGGCACTAGAAAAGCCACTGCGTTCACTTTCCGGTGCCACAATCACCACTCGCCCCAAAGGCTTTAGCGCTTGCGCCAAAGCCTGAATACCGGGTGCAAACACCCCATCATCATTTGAAACTAAAATATTCACTAAAAAATCTCGTTACGCTAAAAAATGACTGACTAGGACATTTCATTGTATTAGTGCAGGAATTATATATATTTATTGCTCGACATCCATCTTTATAATATGTGGCTCAAGATGATTAAAAAATTCTCTTTATTTAGCGCTCTCACTTTAAGCTTGGCAGCATTTATTTCCCCTTCAGTCATGGCAAACGATCTGACTGTTGAAGAAAACAATACCATTGTAAAAGAAGATATTGCATCAGCACAGGTTATGGCTGAAGTTTGCCCGGCAATCATTGGTCAAAATCCAAAATTTAACAGCACCGTTGAACAATTGATCCAGTCTTATCTTGCAGACTACTCAGATAAAGGCATGAGCTATCAAAAGCTACAGGCAGACAGTGAATATAAATCTTTACTTGAAGAAGCACGTCAGGGTGCAAAGCAAACCAGCTCAGACGAGCAGAAAACTGTCTGTGAAGAAATGCTGAACTACCAAGGCTAAGCCAGCTAAATTTTCAAATAAGACGGTGTAAACATCGTCTTATTTTCTCTTACAGATTTATTCATAATTCTACAGCTTCGCTACATTTTCCCACTTTTCAATTTCAAAAATAAGTTTAAGCTAAGCAAATTATTGTTCTAAATCCATTTTTTGAGTTTTCAATGAAAAATCCAATATTCCAAGCTTTAACATTCTGCGCAATTTCTGCCGCCACTCTTTTGGGAACTTCTGCATTTGCAGCCGATGAAAACATTAATGTTACCCCAACTCAGCAAGTGACCAAACAGGAACTGGCAGCCATTTATGTTCTTTCAGAAATCTGTCCAAGCATGGTCAAAGACAAGTCACAGTTTAATCAGGGTTATACCAAGCTGGTGACTGAGTATATGCCGGGCCAGCGTAATCCGGTTGAAAGCTTAAACCAGATGGCTAAACAGAACGATTTCCGCAATATTCTGGCCGAAGCACAATCGGATGCCAAGAAAGCCGGCAAGAAAAAAAATCAGGTGATTTGTAATGAATTAACCACCTATAACAATTAAGCTGCTTTTCTGCCGATAACTTACAATACTTTTGAAATAAGACCGGGTTTCCCATAGAAGTCAGCCTAGCTTTGTCCTAAAATGCTAGGCTCTTCGTGCTTACATCAAGATATAGGAACCCACTAGAAATGACCCAAAAAACTGCCCTTGCTGCATTATTATTAGTTCCTAGTTTTAGCTTTGCAGCAACTGTCCTATCTGCACCACCAGAATTGAATAATAAATCCTACGTGCTAATGGACTACGAGACAGGGCAACTTCTCGCTTCAAAAAATGAAAATGAAAAATTAGCCCCTGCTTCAATGACCAAGATGATGACCAGTTACATCATCGAACAAAAACTATTGAGCGGTGAACTCACTGAAGATGAACAAGTGCGCATGAACGAGTCAGCATGGTGTCGCGGCAGTAGCGCGGAATCATGTATGTATGTACCTTTAAATGGTACGGCAACTGCACTTGAAATGCTTCGCGGGATTATTATTCAATCAGGGAATGATGCATCGAAAGCCATGGCTGAACATATTGCAGGGAACGAGGGTACCTTTGCACATATGATGAACCAGGAAGCTAAACGTATTGGCATGACCAATACCAGCTTCGTGAACTCAACCGGTATGCCGGCTGAAGGTCATTATTCAACTGCCAAAGATATGGCAACGCTGGCACAACACATCATTAAAGACAGTTCTAAATATTATCCGATTTATGCGGAAAAAGAATTTACCTTTAATGGCATCAAGCAAGGTAACCGTAATGCCCTGCTATATACTGACCCGAGTGTAGATGGTTTAAAAACTGGCCATACTGATGAAGCTGGTTATTGTTTGACCACCTCTTCAAAACGTGGACCTACACGTTTGATTTCAGTGATTTTTGGTGCACCAACCATGCAGGAACGTGCGACACAAACACGTGAATTGCTGGCTTGGGGTTATGCAAACTTTGAAACCAAAAATGTTCAACCTGCCAAACAGGTACTTGCCAAAGCCAAAGTTTGGTTTGGTAAGGAAGATGAAGTTCAGATCGGTCTTGCGGAAAACTTTAACGTGACCATGCCAAAAGGTCAGGCTAATGCGATTAAAACCCAGCTGGTGGTTCAACCTAAACTGACTGCACCTTTACAGCCTGGTCAGGTCGTAGGTAAATACGTAGCGACTCTGGATGGTAAAGTAATTTCAGAAAAACCATTGGTGGCTTTAAACGCGGTTGAAGAAGCTGGTTTCTTCGCACGTATGCTCGACCACATTAAACAGTTCTTCTCAAACTTGTTCTAAGTTTAAATAAACTGTTTTAGTCCCGGACTAAGACCAAAGCACTCATTCAGATGGGTGCTTTTTATTTTATACTATGCACATGATCCTTAAACTTTTAATGAGCAGATCACCATGAGCCAAAACATTCGTTCTTATTTAGACACGACTCCAGAAATTGATAAATCGTGTTATATCGATCCGATGGGAATCGTGGTCGGCGATGTGGTCTTGGCTGAAAATGTTTCTGTCTGGCCTTTTGCCGTGATTCGTGGTGATGTTAATTCAATCCGGATTGGTAAAAATTCGAATGTTCAGGATCATGCCATGTTGCATGTCAGTCATAAAAAAGCCGATAAACCGAATGGTTCGCCTTTGATCATTGGTGAAGATGTCACGATTGGCCATCATGTGACATTGCATGGTTGTACGATTGGTAATCGTGTACTAATTGGGATTAACAGCATTATTCTGGATGATGTCATCATTCCGAATGATGTGATGATTGGTGCAGGTACGCTAGTTCCACCTGGAAAAGTTTTGGAAAGTGGTTGGCTCTATGTTGGTAGCCCGGCAAAAAAAGCACGTCCGCTCACTGAAAAAGAAATGGCATTCTTGCCTTATTCTGCACAGAATTATGTAAAAGTCTCTCGAAATTATCTTGGGTAAATCAAAATAAACAGATCTCTTTATTTTAATCCTTTGGTTTAATTCTTGCTTTAAAACAAGCATAACTCGAAGGATTAAAATGTTTATTGCGGTTTACCGTTTCAAAATTAAACCAGCGACAAAGGAAGCTTTCATTCAGGCATGGAAAACGCATATGGAGGGCATTTATCTGGTTTTAGGTTCTCTCGGCTCTCGCCTGCATAAAGAAGAAAAGACTGGTGATTATATTGGTTATGCTCAATGACCAAACAAAACACATTGAGAAAATGCCGACTTTAACCACCTCAATTCAGAAGAATATTTAAAGTATAAAAAAGCAGGTGAAGTGATGTGTAAGACTATTATTTCAAGCGATACTATTTTGGAATTAGATGTCGAAGCAGATTATTTACAATCAAGAACGTTTCTTTTTGAATAATTTTTAAAGAGAGGCATATTTTAATTCTACTTATCAGACATGAACATGATAAAAAATATTTCTAAAGTGTTTACTGCTTATATTATTTAATATGACGGATTTAAAAAAATCAAATGGATCAATACGTAATATGTTGAGGCTATTTGTTCCTGCATTTATGTCTGTGATAATTGAGTTAATATAAACATTTAAAAAATTATTAGGGTCTGTTGACATTTACTGTTCATAATTAACCCTATAAAGGTAGCCATAAAAATATACAGGCTAAAGCAACAGAACTTTGATAATTTC
>NZ_JAMXXP010000006.1 GCF_024129355.1 Acinetobacter lwoffii
CTTGTTTAGCTGCACAATAACTGAAGCCAGCATCGGTTTTAAAATTTCTATGTTTTTTTGCTCGAGCATAGCGACAAACAGGAATAGGAAAGCCATCAATAAAATGAATATTATCGTGCATAAAGGTTTTTCTAATCTTGGTCATAATTTGCTGATTAACTTGCCATAAATTTGCACAGTGTTTACAGAAATTAGGATAAGAACCTAATTTTGGAAACCAGTCTAAGTAATTGTGTTTAAAATATTTCCAGATATTTTTATCAGAATCCAATCCTAAAAATTCACCTACAATTTGTATAGTAATTATTTCAATATCGGTTAAAGCTGGAGGAAATCCTCTCGTTCTTAATGGCTTTGTGACGATAAGTGAATAGCAAGAATCTATGAATAAATACACAGAAATGATAAATTCGTAAATGGACATAACACGAGGTAGTTTTCTTGGTCGAAATCTAAATTGTGTTATGTCCTTTTTATTTCAATAGTTTAGAAAGTTGAGATTCGCGTTTAAATTTTAATAAAAAATATTAAATATATTGTGGTGGAATGAATTAAATAATAACAATAGATCATTCATGGTTAAAAGTAGACTATATATAGTTTCTTGCTTTTAAATAGAATTTATCTGAAAACTAAAGGCAAGTTATTACAATCTCAGCTCATTAATTAAGCTCTAACTATATTTCGATACATAGTTTCTAGTGATTAAAAAATGGTCAATATTAGATAACAAACTATAATATTTGTTTATTTATGTAATAAATTTGCGATATATTGTACAGAATATTTCAATTATTATACAAAATATACATATTGAAACCATATTGCTTTGTTCGTAGAATGCAGAAATTTTCATCTTTAATTTATTTTTTTAATGGGGTTGTTATGCATCATATTTTAAAAGGGACTTTAATTTCTGCGCTATTTTCTGTGTCGGTCACTTCACAGGCAGCAGTATTTAGTAGTTATAATGAAGAAGGTAGTTTTTTCCGTAGTCATTTGAATAGCGCTTTATCTGAAAACCTCATTACTCAGTTTAAGGACAAAGCTGATTCAAAGGATGGAGTTTTATATTTACTTGAACAAGCCCGCTTATTACAAGTTAACCATCAATATGAAGAAAGCCGAGATTATTATAAGCAAGCCTTTACGCTGTTAGAAAAACAAAAAAATCGGGCCAAAATTAGTGTGTCCCGAATGGGGTTTAAGGCTCTTGCCATGGTCAGCAATGACTCTGTAGTGCCTTATCTGGTACCAGCACATGAGCAGGTGCTGGCGCATATTTCCCAAGCTAAAAACTATATTTTCTTAAAGGATCTGGAAGCTGCTGCGGTAGAAATGCGCGTGGCTCAGGGCCTCCAGCGTGAAATCGAATTGTTGCACCAAAAAGAACTAGAAAAGAAAAAAGACAAAGTAGCTAAAAACACGGAAGCAGAGAAGAATCTAAGTGTGCTGGATGAAGCTTTTGTCGGTCTGGACCCCATAGCCGGCAAGATTAAGAACAGCTATCAGAATGCCTACGCTTTTTATATGGCAGCCAATTTATGGGAAACCTTGGGTGAATACAATGATGCCTTGGTTGATTATAAGAAAGCTTATGAGTTACAACCAGATAAGCAAATTTCCGAAGACGTGAAACGTCTGGATCAACTGGTCACACAGCATAAGAAGGGTAGTGTCCCGGTGATTGTATTTATCGAACAGGGAATTGTACCGCAAAAGGTGGAAAATAAAATTGATGTCCCTACACCGGGCGGTTTAATCAATATTGCTTTTGCGACCTATGAACCAAGTACCTATGTGATACCAACTAGCCTGAAAGTGAAAGTCAATAATAAAGCTTTACAAGACAGTTATGTGATTAGTGATATTGGTGCTTTGGCCGTCAAGGACCTCAAAGAAAAAATTATGGCGAATGTGAGCAGTCAGGTGCTGCGCGCCACTGCAAAATATGCCGCACAAAAAGAACTTGGTAACCAGTTTGGTGTGTTTGGTCAACTTGCCGGTAACGTCTTAAATATGGCGACTGAGCGTGCTGACTTGCGTGGCTGGAGTACCTTGCCGAGTAATGCCCAGATTGCGCGCTTAAATTTAACGCCGGGCAAACATAATTTACAACTTTCTAGCGGGAGTGTATCTAGCTCTCCGGTCACCCTAGATGTGAAAGCCAATCAAACAGTGTTTGTCTATGCCCATCATGTTAATGACAAAATTACGGCTAGTGTAAGCACCATTCCACATTAATCATAAATAAGGGAACAATATGAAACGTCAATTTAGCTTTGCTGTACTTGGTTTAGGGGCGCTGTTCATGGTGGGTTGTACCGCACCGAATGCCTTATCTACCCAAACCAATGCCAATAATGAAATGAGTATCCGCACCATTACCAATAATCCGGTATTAACTACGGAAGTCTTTGTGGAACGTGTGAATATGAGCTTGGTTGGTGATTTAAAGCGTGCTTCAATCGCGATCAAAAACCGCCGTTTTAACAATAAAGATTTTAGCTACAAGATTGTTTGGGTGGATGCACAAGGTGTGGAAGTTAATCCTGAAGGTGCCATCTGGAAGCCGATCCAGTTAACCGGACGTGAAACCAAAGGTGTGCAGTCCTTGGCGCCAAATCCATCTGCTGTTGATGTTGTTGTGTATTTGAAAAAATAAGAGAGACTTGAAATGAACGCAAAATTGATTTTCGCCGCATTGGCAACTACGACACTGCTTAGTGGCTGTGCCTCTACTGGTTCAGTAAGTTATGGTGATGCCCAAGCAGTCGAAACCTTAACCACAGACTTTGGTTCAACTGACTTGCAAATGATTGCAGCCAAAATGGTGGATGACATGTTGATGTTCCCGCCAGTGGTGCAAATGACCCAAAACCGCCGTCCGGTCATTGTCCTTGATCGGATTCATAACAAAACCCAGGAACATATCGATACCGAATCGATTACTGACAGTATTCAGAACAAACTAATCAATTCTGGAAAATTTCGTTTTGTTGATATGAAATCGGTGAATGCGGTGGCACAGCAGCTAGCTTATCAAAAGCAAAGCGGTATGGTGAACCAGTCAACAGCAGTACGTGCCGGTGGTCATATTGGTGCCGAATTTATGCTAAATGGCAACTTGTCGAGTATTGTGAAGAATGCCGGTGGCAAGAGTGATGTGTATTACAAGTTCACTTTTAAATTGCAAAACCTGCAAACTGGTATCGTAGAGTGGACTGGCGAGAAAGAAATCCGTAAGGCAGGCAAACGCTCGACTTTTGGTCTGTAATTTCAATGAAGGTCACTGTGCTTTTGGCACAGTGACTGTAGAAGAATATAATATGAAAAAAATATTACTTGCAGGCCTGTTGTCTGGATTGTTGAGCGCTCCGGCCTTTGCAGCCATTAAAGAAGTGGTTAAAGAAGCCAGTGGAAGTGGTCCAACTCAACACCAGGCGATTTCTGAAGCCTTATTAATTGCTGTGCAATCGGTAAATGGTGCTTCAGTTTCTTCCCAAATGAATTATGAAGAGACTGTTTCTGTATCGGTGAATAATCAGGGCTGGAGTTATAACGGTAAAGTTTCACCAGTTTTTAGTGTGGCAAATCAAGGTTCAGGTTCAGTGACCAAGTTTCAGGTGCTGAGTGTGACGGGTGCAAAAAATAATTACCGTGCCAAAGTTCGCGCACATGTGGTGAAGTTTGAATCGACTGTACAAGACCAGCATTTGCGCAGGATTGCAGTATTGCCATTCCAGATGGCCGAGAAAAATAACCGACTGGCCAATGACACATCTGCCTATGAGTTTAGTCAGGAATTATCCGACACTTTAGGAAATTATCTGGCTCAAAGCGGACAGTTGAGTGTGGTAGATCGTCATTATCTGGATGAAATGCAGTCTGAAAATGCATTCCTGTATTGGGATGGTGCACCGCATGAGCTGGCGCGTATCGGTCAGAAAGTTGGAGCAGACTATTTACTGGTGGGACGAATTAATGATCTGTCTAGTGCCAGCCATCAGCAAATGTATGGTTTGAATGCCGGCGCTGAACAAGTGCGTTTAAGCTGGCGTGTCATTGAAGCCAATACCAGTAAAGTGGTAGCAGCGGGCACTTTCAATCGAACTCTGTCTAATTTAATGACACAGAATATTCTGACCAATAGTTTAAATGACAGTACGGCGGATAAAATTGCTCAGGGCTTAAACCCGGAAATTTTACAGGGCTTAAAATTACAGCCTGTACAGTCGCAGACTGGTCAATCTTATGATTCATCACCGGGCTATGAAATGACGCCAGGTTCAAGCGATCAACCTGTAAAATGGTAAGTTAATATTAGTTCGAATGATTTTTAACACATAAAGAATCTCTGACCTAAATGCAGGGATTTTTTATGTGTCGCTTTACAAGTAGCTCAAGCCTGCTGAAATTTCAGCTGACGTAACTGGCGGGCATGTTGCAAGGTGGTTTCACTAATCTCTACACCGCCTGTCATTCTTGCAAGCTCCTGAATAATTTCATTTTCCTCAAGGTCAATGATTGTGCTGCTGGCAGGATCAGTCTGCTGTTTTTTTACCAGTAGATGCTGATCAGATTGTGCTGCCACTTGTGCCTGATGGGTAATACACAGAATCTGTACATGCTGGGCCAGATCGGCCAGTAAACGCCCGACAATCTCTGCGGTACCACCACTAATCCCGACATCAATTTCATCAAAGACCAGCACTTCAGCTTCGGTTTTTTCCGCATTCATGACTTGCATCACTAGCGCAATACGCGAGAGTTCACCGCCTGATGCAACCCGGGCCAAAGGCTGTGCCGGAATGCCTTTATTGGCAGTAAACAGCAATTGAATAAAGCTGAGACCTTCACTAGAGGGATGCTCCAAAGGCTCAAACTTGAACTCAAAATGTGCTTCAGGCAATGCCAGTTGTTTGACCTGCTCAGTGAGCTGCTTGGCCAACGGTGCTGCGGCTTCACGGCGAATCTGATCCAGATATTGGGCTTTATCCAGAAACTCCTGATAAGAAACCGCGACCTGTTCAGCCAGTGTTTCCGGATCTTCCAGTTGATGCAGCTGTTCTAATTCGGTTTGCCAGGCTTCATATTCTTCTTTGAGTAATTCTGGCTGGGTACGATATTTACGTGCCAGACGATGGAAGATTTCTAAAGTCGAATTTAGTACTTCCATGCGTTCCGGATCAAAACTCTGCCGATCCATAAACTGGCGTAAATTCGCTGCTGCATCTTCAAGTTCGCTTTGGGCATTCAGCAGGGAGGTGTAAATTCCGGAAAGCTGTTCGCTACGACCGGCATGTGATTCCATGCGACGTAGAATGGAAGCCAGTTCTTGGGAAATATTCTGTTCAGCTTCATCCAGCACATTCAGGCTATACACACAGTCTTGCATGATAGCTTCATGATGCGAGAGCCGATCAAATTCCTGCTCAATTTCCGGATAATCCGTCTGAACAATTTCTTCCAGTTCTTCGAGTTGCAGCTCAAGGGTTTCCAGACGCTGCTTGCGTGTCGCTTGTGCATCCAAAGCTGCCTGATGCTGGCGGATATTTTTTTGCCAAGTGCTATAGGCATCACGTACGACTTGAGCCGGCGCATAAAAATGATAGTAACGATCCAGCCAGTGCTTCGGATAAGGCGGTTCTAATAATTGTTGCTGACTATGCTGGCTATAGAGTTGTACCAGTAAACGCCCAATTTCTTTCAGTTCAGACAGGCTGCTCGGACGTCCATTGATCCAGGCCTTGCTGCGGCCAGTGGCAAAAATTACACGGCGTAAATGAATTTCACCTGACTCATCATCCAGCTCATGTTCTTTTAACCAGGCGGCTTCAGGACTGTGTTCCTGATAGCTGAAACTGGCAGTGACATCGGCTTTTTCTGAGCCATAACGCACATAATTGGTATCGGTTCGCTCACCCAAACAGGCAGACAATGCATCCAGTAACAGGGATTTACCTGCACCGGTTTCACCGGTTAAAACGTTAAAACCTTTATCAATATCAATAGCAAGATGTTCAGCTAAAGCAAAATTGATCAGAGTTAAATGTGTCAGCATAAACGCATCCGGGCTGCGAAAAGTTTGATTGAAATAGCCTGATGTTGGATTGGGGTCACAACATGGCTGTGATTATTATAAATCAGGACGAATCAATTTCATTCTATCTTAAATTTTAACGATTCATATATGCTTATTTCACTGTATTTTCGCAAGAAGCTGACTCAGAAGTCCGTTAATTCACTGCTGATTTTCATATTTTTGACATCCCCAATCTTTAAATTAATGACTCAATTCAGCTTATTTCAAAAGAGAATGCACAAATCGAAACTGAAGCTCATCTACCAGCAAAATACAGGCCAAAACATCCTACAAATAGAAGGGATTCAGCGATACAGAATATTTTATCGGCGTCGATAAACTTCGATTGATTAGTTGAGGGTGCACATTTAAACTACAGCAATCAAAATATTACAAAATGCTTTATCTGGAGAAATCGCATGTCAGCTCAGTTTGATCATGTATCGGTACTTAAAAAATCTAATGTATATTTCGGCGGGTTGTGTATTAGTCACATTGTACAATTTGAAGATGGGACCAAGAAAACGTTGGGTGTCATTCTGCCATCAGAAAATGCCTTGACCTTTGAAACACATGTTCCTGAGCGCATGGAAATTGTTTCAGGTGAATGCCGTGTTCAGATTGGCGATAGCGAAGAAAGTGAGCTGTTCCGTGCGGGGCAGTCTTTCTATGTGCCGGGCAATAGCCGTTTTAAAATCGAAACCGATGATGTGCTGGACTATGTCTGCCATTTTGAAGGTTAAGTCCAGATTCAAGATCAGTGCAAACCGGGCAAGAAATTTCAGTGCGAATCGGTTAAACTAATCAGCTATAGAAATCCTGTGAAGTCAGCTTTACGGGATTTTTCTTTTGTATATAACTAATCTAGAGGTCGTTCATGGCAAAACCTGAATATTTTTATGGCGTACATTCAGTGGAGTCATTGTTAGAGCTTGAGCCTGAACGTGTCTTGACATTATTCACTCTCAAAGGACGCGATGATCAGCGTTTAAAGCGTGTACTGGAACTGGCTGAACCGTTTGGGATCAGTGTGCAGCAAGCCAGCCGTGACAAACTGGAGAAACTGGCCGGGCAACCGTTTCACCAAGGTGTGGTCGCTGCGGTACGTGCACATCCGACCCTGAATGAAAAAGATCTTGAGTCATTATTGAGTGCGAATCCTCAAGCATTGTTATTGGCTCTTGATCATATTACCGATCCGCACAATCTCGGTGCCTGTATCCGTACAGCCGCTGCAATGGGCGTTGAGGCAGTGATTGCGCCACGTGATCGTTCTGCAACTTTAACCCCGACAGCACGTAAAGTGGCTGCTGGTGGTGCGGACAAAGTCAAATTCATTCAGGTGACCAATCTGGCGCGTACTTTGGGTCAAATCAAAGAAGATTTTAATGTTCGTGTGGTTGGTACCATGCTGGATGAAAAAGCGCTGCCGATTCAGAATTTTGATTTTACCGGTACCGGGGTTTGTGTGGTGATGGGTGCGGAAGATACCGGCCTACGTCCAATTACCCAAAGCCAATGTGATCAGACCGTGTATATCCCGATGGCAGGTAATCTGCAAAGTCTGAATGTCAGTGTGGCTACAGGTATGGCACTGTATGAAGCCTGCCGTCAGCGTAACCTTTAATTGATGATGGCATTGTCAGACCGTACCCAAGGCTATGTTTTTTTAGTTGTTACCATGTGCATCTGGGGCGGTTTTACCTTAACGGCCCGCCTGAATGCACTTTGGCAGATCAGTGCCTGGGATATTGTGGCCTTGCGTTTTTCTCTGGCCTTCCTGATTCTGATGCCGATCTTGCTCTATCGTAAAGAGGCCGCTTTTTTACTGAAAAAAGAGCCTTTTATTTTAGCGATGATTGGTGGGGTGATTTACTGCCTGTTTGCCTATAGCGCTTTTCACTACGCACCTACCGCCCATGCTGCAATTTTCTTGAATGGCTGTATTCCAATCTGTACCGCGATTATGGCTTTTTTTCTGATGGGGCAGGCTTTTGATAAACATACCTGGGCCAGCCTGATCATTATGATCGTAGTACTATGTCTCATGAGTATGCTGATGTATAGGGAAACTGGTGTGGCCTTTGGAGCAGGAGACGGGCTGTTTTTTATTAGTGCTATACTTTGGGCGATTTTTACCGTTTTATTGCGTAAATATCAGCTAACTGCATGGCAGGCAATGTGTGGTGTCGCGATCTGGTCGGCAGTGGTTTATGTGCCGATTTATCTGCTATTTTTACCGAAAAACCTGAGTGTGCCTGAACCCGAGCATTTACTGTTTCAGACCATTTTTCACGGCATATTTGTGGTGATTATTGCTACTTTAAGTTATGTAGAAGCCATCAAGCGTCTTGGTGCATTTAAGGCAGGCAGTATTACCAATCTTGCACCTTTTATTGCGGCAATTCTGGCTGTACCTTTATTAAATGAAACTTTAAGTCTGGCCATGGTGTGTGGCCTGATGGGTATGGCAGTTGGGGCCTTACAGCCGTGGCGCTGGTTACAGCATCAGGACAGTCTAAGCCGAAAATTAGCAGAACAAAAAAAACAGTCTTAATCAGACTGTTTTTTTTATGCTTCAGCTGGCTGCCATGTTTAAATATTTTTGATGTAATAGTCTGAGATGAGCATAGAGATGATCCAGATGACCATCATTTAGGACAATATCATCGGCCATGGTCTGCTTTTGTTCGCGGGACATTTGGGCAGCAATGATATTGCGAATTTGTTCGATATTCTGGCCGTCACGTTGTGAGGCCCGCTCAATTTGCAGTTCGATGGTGGCGTCAATCAGTAAGGTGTGCTGGGTGAGTTCGTGCTGATTGGTCTCAAATAGTAGTGGTGAAACCAGAATGGCATAGGGACTTTGCGCAGCATGTAGTTGCTGGATAATGGAAGTACGAATTGCCGGATGGGTAATACTTTCCAGAGTTTTGCGTGCTTCAGGAGACTGGAAGATATATTCACGCAGGGCACGACGATTCAGTGAGCCATCGGCAAGCAGTACCCAATCGCCAAAAGCCTGCTGAATCTGGGTCAGTGCAGGCTGCCCAATTTCAACTACTTCACGCGCAACGACATCGGCATCGACCACGATTATGCCTTGTGCTTCAAACCACTGACTGGCAGCAGACTTGCCACTGCCAATCCCGCCGGTTAAACCGAGTACAAATTTCAATTTACTGACCTAAATACACTTTCATAATTTGTTCACCCCAAAGAAAAGCGATCCAACCGGCAATAGCAATATAAGGACCAAAAGCAAAAGGCTGATTTTCCTTGCGAACTTTTAGCAGAATGATGCCAATAATCGCACCTACCAGGGAAGACAGCAGCACAATTAAAGGCAGTAATAATGGACCCATCCAGGCACCCAAAGCCGCAAGCAATTTAAAATCGCCATAACCCATGCCTTCCTTGCCGGTGATGATTTTAAACAGGTAATACACTATCCATAGACATAAAAAACCAATGATATACCCCCAGATGGCTGAGCTTGGTGAGGTATAGAGTGCATAACTATTTACGCCCAGACCTAGCGCGGCCAAGGGCAGAGTATAACGGTCCGGCAATAGCTGGGTGTCGAAATCAATAAAAGTGAGTGCAATCAGCACATAAGTCAGGATCAAGCCAAACAGCATTTGCATGGTTGGGCCAAATACTGCTACGACAAGCAGTGCACAAACTGCCGTCAGAATTTCAACAAATGGATAGCGGATGCTAATGGAATTCTGGCAGTTGCTACATTTCCCGCGCAGGACCAGCCAGCTGATAACTGGGATATTCTGGTACCAGCGAATTGGCTGATGACATTTAGGGCAAGTCGAAGCGGGTTTGCTTAAACTTAATTTCGCTTCATCAATCACCGGCTGTTCCGGATGCAGGAACATCTGGCAATCGGTACGCCATTCCTGTTCCATCATCTTGGGAGTGCGGTAAATCACTACATTCAGAAAGCTGCCGATACATAAACTAAAAAGCCCAACTGCGATATACAACGCCGTTGGGTTTTGAATAAAATATTGAATAAGATCTTGCATTAAACCACAGAACCCATTTGGAAGATTGGAAGGTACATAGCAATCACCAGACCACCAACAAGCACACCGAGAACAGCCATAATGAGCGGTTCCATCATTGAAGTTAAGCCGTCAACTGCATTGTCGACTTCATTTTCATAATGCGTGGCTACTTTATCCAGCATGGCATCTAGTGCACCCGATTCTTCACCAATTGCGACCATTTGGATGGCCATGGAAGGAAACTTGTTGGTGACCCGCATAGCAAACTGCAGCTGTTGGCCTGTGGCAACATCTTCACGGATTTTCATCACGGCATCTTCATACACCACATTATTAGTGGCGCCGGCAGTAGATTCCAGTGCATCAATCAAGGGTACACCGGCTGCGAAAGTCGTGGCGAGGGTACGGCTATAACGTGCAATAATCGCTTTATACACCAGATCACCAAAAATCGGTGCTTTGAGTGCGGCCTTATCCAGAAAATCACGGAATTTTTTACTACGTTTCTTGGCTTCAAGAAAAGCGGTAATCAAAGCGCCAATGGCAATAATCAGCAGGAACCAATATTTTTGCATCCATTCCGACATATTGACTACCATTTTGGTGAAAGCAGGCAGGTCGGCGCCAAATGAAGAGAATAAGTCCTGGAAAACCGGTACCACTTTAACCATCAAGATAATGGTAACAATCAGGGCGACCACAACCACCGCAGCCGGATACTTCATGGCTTTTTTGATTTTTTGCTTGAGCAGTTCGCTTTTTTCTTTATAGATTGCGACCCGATCCAGCATGGTTTCTAGCGCACCGGATTGTTCACCAGATTCGACCAGTGAACAGAACAGGTTGTCGAAATATTGTGGGTATTTGCGCAGTGCACCGGCAAAGGTATTACCGCCTTCTACTTCACCTTTAATTCCCAGTACAACTTCACGCATCGCTGGATTTTCCAGACCTTCTGCGACAATTTCAAAGCCTTGCACCAGTGGCACACCGGCTTTCATCATGGTCGCCAACTGTCGGGTAAAAATCGTAATATCTAGTGTACTAACACGTTTTTTCATCAAGCCTTCGAGAATATTTTTTTTCTTTTCCCGAATGGTCTTGATGCTGATGCCTTGTTTTCGCAGGGTGACCTTGGCCAAAGCCATATTTTTTGCTGGCAATTCCCCCTTGATCTTTGCCCCCTTACGATCAATTCCTTCATAGCTGAAGATCGGCATCATCTGGCCTTTCTTTACTGCTGCCATACCTTTATCCTTATTTTAGATCAGCATCCGATCATTCGCTGGTGACACGATTGACTTCCTGTAAAGAAGTCACCCCCTGCATCACCTTGATTAAACCTGACCGGCGTAAATTGTTAAAACCTGCACGTGCGGAAGCATCGGCAATTTCAAGTGCATTACCGTCCTCCATAATAATTCTGGAAATTTCGGGCGTTACTTTCATAACTTCATAAATACCGACACGACCTTTATAGCCTTCGCGACACTCATTGCAGCCCACCGGTTCATAAATTTGGAACTCAGGTTGCTGCAAGTCGGTTTCGGTAAAACCCATCTCCAGTAAGCTTTGTTTCGGAATATCGGCAGGTTTTTTACATTGTGAACACAAACGACGTGCCAACCGTTGTGCAATGACCAGGTTGACTGAAGTGGCAATATTGAAAGAAGGCACCCCCATATTGCGTAAACGGGTCAAAGTCTCAGGCGCACTATTGGTATGCAGCGTCGACATCACCATATGACCGGTCTGCGCAGCTTTAATCGCAATCTCGGCAGTTTCCAGATCCCGGATCTCACCGACCATGACGATATCCGGGTCTTGACGTAAGAAGGACTTCAGTGCGGCAGAGAAGGTCAGGCCAACTTTATTATTAACGTTGACCTGATTAATCCCTTGCAAGTTAATCTCGACCGGATCTTCCGCTGTGGAAATATTGGTATCTTCACGATTCAGGATATTCAAACCGGTATAAAGTGAAACGGTTTTACCGGAACCTGTTGGACCAGTGATCAGGAGCATGCCTTGCGGTTTGTCCAGCGCTTGCATAAAAAGGTCTTTTTGTTCCGGTTCATAACCTAGCGCATCAATTCCCAACATCGCGCTGGAGGGATCCAGAATCCGCAGTACCAGCTTCTCACCAAACAGGGTAGGGAGAGAGTTGACACGGAAATCAATGGCTTTATTTTTAGAAAGTTTTAATTTAATACGACCATCTTGCGGTACCCGTTTTTCAGAAATGTCCATTTGCGACATGACTTTAAGACGCGAAGACAAGCGATTTGCCAGCTGTAGTGGTGGTGTTGCAATCTGGCGTAGCACCCCATCAACCCGGTACCGTACTCGATAGATTTTTTCATAAGGTTCAAAGTGTAGATCCGAAGCACCCATACGAATCGCATCGATGAGTAACTTATTTATATATTTGACAATTGGTGCTTCATCACCTTTATTGCTTTCATCCTCTTCTTTATTCGGATCAGCAGATTCGACATCAACATCCAGATCAAATTCTTCATCAAACTCAAACGTGCTTTCTTCAGTAAAATTCTGCTCGATCAGTTTTTCAAGTTTATTGTGTTCAACAATAATGGTTTCAATATTGAGTTTAGTCGAAAAACGGACTGCATCGATCGCTTCGATATTGGTCGGGTTGCTGGTCGCAACATATAAAATACTGGAATTTTTAAAAATCGGCAGGATGCGATACTTGGTAATCAGCTTTTCATCAATCGCATCCCGCAAAATTTGGGCAGGATCATAGGCACTGATATCAAACAGCGGTTCGCCAAATTCAACTGAAATCGTTTCAGCAATGATGGTCGGAGAAAGCTGCTGCTGGTTAATTAACTCAGCCACAATATCGACTTTTTCTTGTTTGGCATGCGCCAACGCACTGCGCATATCTTCAGCCGAGATGACGCCTTCCTCGACCAAACGACGAATAAATCCGGTAAATCTTGGCGACCCCTGTAATGCTGTCATGCTATAAATGCCTACTCATCAAATTCTTTTAATTGCTATACTAAAATTATACGTTTGTTACGTAAAAATACCATAGCCAAGAGTGCCGCTAGCTTCCTCATCTCCAGTAAAAGCATGAACTGGTTAGAAGAAGTCCCCATTTTTTTAAGTGATAACAAAAAATAACCATTTTGGATAGTCTAAACCGAGAATGAGTGATAAGAAAACTATTCTTTTAATTTTCCAATTCCGTGTAGAATGTGCCCAATTCAAAATATGTAAATGAAATAGGTTAATTATGTCGGTTTCGACGATTACCCCTTGGGTGATAGGTAACTGGAAAATGAATCCGGTGCAGGCAGAGGCATTGAGCTTGGTGCGTGGTATTAAGAATTTGCTGGAAACTGCGCCAATTGCCGAAGATCGATGTTATTTAGGTGTGGCACCGATTGCCATTGCCTTAAGTCAGATTCAGGCAGAGCTGTCATCTGCGGTTCGTCCGATTTATACTGTAGCACAAGATGTTTCACGTATTTCAGGAACGGGTGCCTATACCGGTGAAGTCAGTGCTGAATTACTCGCAGACAGCCAAATCCAGTATGTACTGGTAGGTCATTCTGAACGCCGTGAAATATTTGCAGAAAATGCTGATATTTTAAATGCTAAAATCAAGAATGCTTTAAGTGCTGGTTTGACGGTAATTTATTGTATCGGTGAAAGCCTGGAACAACGTGAAGCAGGGCAGGCAGAAGCTGTAGTATTGCAACAAATTTGTGATATCGCTGCTGTGGTTGAAGCCGAACAATGGAAAAATATCGTGATTGCCTATGAGCCGATCTGGGCGATTGGTACAGGTAAAACAGCTTCTCCTGAAGATGCGCAGGCCATGCATGCACAAATCCGTCAAGGTTTAAGCCAGATTACGGGCTATGGCGAGAGTATGGCGATTTTATATGGTGGTAGTGTCAAGCCGGAAAATGCAGTAGAGTTAGCAGCCTGCCCAGATATCAATGGGGCATTGGTCGGTGGTGCATCACTCAATGCTGAGTCGTTCCATAAAATTGCTCATGCATTTGCAAATACACAATAATTAGGAGTTCAGCATGCAAACTTTTGTGCTGGTAGTACATATTATCTTAGCTGTTTTGATGATTGTCTTGATTTTGGTTCAGCATGGTAAAGGTGCAGATGCTGGTGCCTCTTTCGGCGGCGGTGGTGCAGCG
This sequence comes from Acinetobacter lwoffii, assembly GCF_024129355.1. GTDB lineage: Bacteria > Pseudomonadota > Gammaproteobacteria > Pseudomonadales > Moraxellaceae > Acinetobacter > Acinetobacter lwoffii_I. The sequence goes on from NZ_JAMXXP010000006.1 coordinate 14,298, forward strand.
ACAGTATTTGGAGCTTCAGGTTCGGGTAATTTCATGACCCGTTTAACTGCGATTTTTACTGCACTGTTCTTCGTGACCAGTCTGACTTTGGCGATTTTGGCCAAGCAACAAACCTCGAATGCCTATAGTTTGGGATCTGTTCAGTCTGCGCCGACCGTACCTGTGCAATCGAATGAAACTTCACCAACTGCACCAGAAACGACCGAATAGTTTTAATTAATCCTTTCTTTTTTTCAGTGATGCGACTAGAATGCGTCACAGCTGCGGTGGTGGTGGAATTGGTAGACACGCTACCTTGAGGTGGTAGTGCTTTCGGGCGTGGGGGTTCAAGTCCCCCCTTCCGCACCAACTTATAATCCAGAAATTTAAGTTGGTGTATGCAGCTGAAAAACTTCTATTGATGCGGGATGGAGCAGTCTGGTAGCTCGTCGGGCTCATAACCCGAAGGTCGTTGGTTCAAATCCAGCTCCCGCTACCAATCAATCCTTTTTAAAGACGCAAACTTTCAAGAGGCAGCTTAAACCAGTATTAAGCTGAGAAATATAATTTGCATGTTGTTGCGGGATGGAGCAGTCTGGTAGCTCGTCGGGCTCATAACCCGAAGGTCGTTGGTTCAAATCCAGCTCCCGCTACCAATCTTTTAAAGATGCAAACTTTAAAAGCAGCTTGGAATATTAAGCTGAAAGTTTTTGTACGCTGATGCGGGATGGAGCAGTCTGGTAGCTCGTCGGGCTCATAACCCGAAGGTCGTTGGTTCAAATCCAGCTCCCGCTACCACTTTTTCAGCGACAGATGACAAATATGCAGAATGATGTGGTTTTGATTGAAAAGTTCTCATCTTTTGTATATAATTTTTGCACGTTGATGCGGGATGGAGCAGTCTGGTAGCTCGTCGGGCTCATAACCCGAAGGTCGTTGGTTCAAATCCAGCTCCCGCTACCAAGTTTCTAAAAAGAGGCTCACAACAAGGTGGGCCTTTTTGCACAGTGGGATTTGAAAAAATCTTAAATTGTGCATTAATTGGGGCGATTTACGCCCTTTTTTATTGGCTATCGTGTAGTGTCGACATTATTTGGTCAAATCTCCATGTTTCACTACTACTATATATAGTTTGTATTGGTTTGTAGTGGTCAAATAGATCATAAAATCGCACCAGATGACGAGAGTAAATGAAGCTATCAAATAAAACTCAAGCACTTCAGGACTTGATTGCACCAGCAGTTGAAGCCTGTAATGTAAACCTTTGGGGGATTGAATTCCTGCCACAGGGTAAATGTTCGTTATTACGTATCTACATCGACAAGCCAGTCGATGAGAGCGTTGCACCAGCAATCAATGAAGATGGTGAAGAAGAGCAGGGGCGTGGTATTGGCGTTCAGGATTGTGTGCGTGTCACGCAGCAAGTGGGCGCAATGCTGGATGTTCATGATCCGATCTCGGGTGAATATTCACTTGAAGTATCTTCGCCAGGCTGGGACCGTCCATTCTTCCAGCTCGAGCAGATGTCAGGCTATATCGGTCATACCGTAGCACTACGTTTGATCAGTGCGGTAGATAACCGTCGTAAATTCCAGGCCAAACTGGTTGCTGTCGATCTTGAAAATGAAATGATTCAGGTTGAAGTAGAAAAGCAACAGGTATTGGAGATCGACAGTCACAATATCGATAAAGCAAATTTGGTCTTCCAAGATTAATTTAATAAATAAAAATTTAACGAATAGGTGACGTATGGCACGTGAAATTCTGACCGTCGTTGAAACGGTTAGTAACGAAAAAGGTGTACCTCGTGAAGCGATCTTTGAAGCGCTTGAGCAAGCTTTAGTTGCTGCGACAAAGAAAAAATTCTACGAAGGAACACATTCGGAAGAAGCACGTTTACGTGTGGAAATCGATCGTAAAACAGGTGACTATCGTACTTTCCGTCAGTGGGAAGTGGTTGCAGACGAAGACCATGAAATGCCAGCTTGTCAGGATGCCATCTCTGATGTCGATCCGGCAAAATGGTCGATTGGCGACATTCGTGAGCTTGAAGTGGAATCGATTGACTTCGGTCGTATTGCAGCGCAAATTGCCAAGCAAGTGATCGTACAGAAGATCCGTGAAGCAGAACGTGCACTTGTAGCCGATGCTTACGAATCGAAAGTCGGCGAGCTGATTTACGGTGAAGTGAAAAAACAAACCAAAGACGGTTTTATCATTGACCTAGGTGACAATGCTGAAGCGTATCTTGCTCGTGAAGAAATGATTCCGAAAGAAATCCTTCGTCCGAAGCAACGCGTGAATGCGATTCTCTTCAATGTCAACCGTGAAGGTCGTGGTGCGCAGTTACAACTGTCACGTGCTAAACCGGATATGCTGATTGCATTGATGAAGAAAGAAATCCCTGAGATTTCTGAAGAAATCATTGAAATTAAAGCGGCGGCTCGCCAACCAGGTGTTCGTGCTAAAATTGCAGTGAAAACCAATGACCACCGTATTGACCCGGTGGGTGCTTGTATTGGTATGCGTGGTACTCGTATTCAGGCTGTACAGCAAGAGCTCAATGGCGAGCGTATTGATGTGGTAGTTTGGTCGGATGATCCTGCGCAATATATCGCAAGTGCATTGGAACCAGCAGATGTATCGAGTATTGTCATCGATGAAGATGCACGTACTGCAGACATCATTTTCGCAACCAGCGACCAGCTGGCACGTGCGATTGGTTCACAAGGTCAGAACGTTCGTCTGGCATCTGAATTGACTGGCTACAAGCTGGACATGATGCTGGAAGAGGAATACTACGCCCGTCAACAAAACGAAGCGCAACAATATTTAGACATGTTTGTTACCCGTCTGGATATCGCGGAAGATTTGGCGATGGCATTGGTAGAAATGGGCTTCACCTCGCTTGAAGAAATTGCTTATGTCCCTGCAGAAACGTTTGATGAAATCGAACTGGATGCGGAACTGGTTGAACTACTGCAAAGCCGTGCGAAAGAAATTGCACTTGCTGATGCATTACAACAGCAAGAGAACATACAAGCGCCAAGTGAAGAACTTGTTGCAATGGAAGGCATGACAGTAGAGATCGCGCAAGCGCTAGCAGCTCGTGGTGTGGTAACAGTGGATGATTTAGCAGATCAGGCGACTGACGATATCGAAGATATTGAAGGTTTGGGTGCTGAGAAAGCAGGTCAACTCATTATGAAAGCGCGCGAATCATGGTTTAACTAGGAGGTAGTATATGACGGACAAGTCGATTAAAGAGTTAGCCCTCAATGTGGGTCGTCCAGTTGAGAAGCTCCTAGAGCAGGTTCGTGAGGCAGGTTTACCACAGCGTAAAGCTGACGATATTATTACCACCGAACAACAAGACAGCTTGATGAGCCATGTGAAAAAGTCACAGGGTTCAGAAAGCCAAGCAGGGCAAATCACGTTGAAACGTAAAACGACTAGTACGGCTAAAGTAGCCAGTACTTCAGGTAAGGCGAAAACGATTAATGTAGAAGTTCGCAAGAAGCATACATTTGTTAAGCCGGATCCAGAACAGATCAAAGCAGAAGCATTGGCGAAAGCCAAGGCTGAGCAACAGGCCAAAGCTGCGCCTGAACAGAATACAGCGCAAGCTGCTTCTGCTGAAGCTCCAAAAACTGGCGTAAATAACGCGAATAAAGCTTTAGAGGCGATGCGTGCTGCTGCAAAGCAAACCAGCGACAAGCAAGAAGTTTCTAAAGCTGCAGTTGTGGTAAAACGCAAATCAACCAACAAGCCGATTGTGAAGCAAGTTGTTAAACCAACTGAAACCGCTGAACAGAAAAAGGCACGTGAAGCAGAAGCAGCAAAATTAAAAGCTGTTGAAGAAGCGGCACGTCGTAAAGCGGCTGAAGAAGCGCAGCAACGTACGCTTGAACAAATGCGTCAAATGGCGTCCAAGTACACCGCGGAAGATACCACTGCAACGATTCGTGTTGTTGATGATTCTCCTCTGGCTGCCGGCCTTGTTGGTCAGGCATATGAAGACTCTTTTGCCAAAGAAGACCGCGAAATCAAACGTGGTACGAATACGCCGAGCGCGCGTGCACCTAAGAAAGGTGGTCGTCGTGGTCAGGAAGAGCAAAGCTTCAGCAAACAGCCTAAGCGCGGTTTAAAAACCAGTCAGGGCAACAAGCACGGCTTCGAAAAACCTGTGAAAAAACAGGTTTACGATGTTGAAATCGGTGAAACGATTGTCGTTGCTGACTTGGCTGCGAAAATGGCAGTTAAGGTTCGTGAAGTGATTAAATCACTCATGAAAATGGGTGAATTGGTTACTCAGAACCAGGCGATTGATCAAGAAATTGCTGCACTTGTTGTTGAGGAAATGGGCCATAACCCGGTACTGGTTTCTGATACACAAGCTGAAGATAACTTGCTTGAAGCAGCTGAAGAAGCACGTGGTGCGCAATCTACGCGTGCGCCTGTTGTTACCATTATGGGTCACGTTGACCATGGTAAGACATCGCTGCTTGACCGTATTCGTCGTGCCAAAGTGGCTGCTGGGGAAGCGGGCGGTATCACACAGCATATCGGTGCTTACCATGTAACTACTGATAAAGGTATGATTACATTCCTTGATACTCCGGGACACGCAGCATTTACTGCAATGCGTTCACGTGGTGCGAAAGCAACAGATATCGTGGTTCTGGTTGTTGCAGCAGATGATGGTGTAATGCCACAAACTGCAGAAGCAATTGACCATGCACGTGCTGCAGGTACACCAATCATTGTTGCAATCAACAAGATGGATAAAGAATCTGCTGATCCAGATCGCGTATTGAATGAATTGACTGTGAAAGAAATCGTGCCAGAACAATGGGGTGGTGACGTTCCAGTGGCAATGGTTTCTGCACATACTGGTCAAGGTATTGATGAACTTCTTGATATTATTTCGATTCAAGCTGAACTTCTAGAGCTTAAAGCATCGGAAGAAGGCGCTGCACAAGGTGTCGTAATTGAAGCACGTGTAGACAACAGCCGTGGTGCGGTAACGTCTATTCTGGTTCAAAACGGTACATTGAAAGTAGGTGATCTCGTTCTTGCCGGTTCATCTTATGGTCGCGTTCGTGCGATGACGGATGAAAATGGTCAGCGTATCAAATCTGCAGGTCCTTCGATTCCAGTGGAAATTCTGGGTCTTCCAGAAGCGCCAATGGCTGGTGACGAAGTTCTTGTGGTGAGCGACGAGAAGAAAGCACGTGAAGTTGCCGATGCGCGTATGGATCGTGAACGTCAAAAACGTCTTGAGCGTCAATCTGCAATGCGTCTTGAAAACATCATGGCGTCTATGGGCAAGAAAGATGTACCTATCGTGAACGTTGTGTTGAAAACTGACGTACGCGGTACCTTGGAAGCATTACACGTTGCACTTGCTGAGCTTGCGACTGACGAAGTTAAAGTACGTATCATCGGTTCTGGTGTAGGTGCGATTACTGAGTCTGACGTGACACTGGCTGAATCTTCAGAAGCAGTTCTACTCGGCTTTAACGTACGTGCGGACAATGCTGCGCGTCAAAAAGCAGATGCAGACAGTATCGACATTCGTTATTACTCAATCATCTATCAATTGATTGATGATGTGAAAGCAGCAATGAGCGGTAAGCTTGCACCTGAACATCGTGAAACGATTCTGGGTGTTGCACAGGTACGTGAAGTATTCCACTCAAGTAAATTCGGTGCGGCTGCAGGCTGTATGGTGCTTGAAGGTGTATTACATCGTAACAAACCGATTCGCGTATTACGTGATGACGTGGTTGTGTTCCAGGGTGAGCTTGAATCTCTTCGTCGCTACAAAGAAGTGGTTGAAGAAGTTCGTGCCGGTATGGAATGTGGTCTTGCGGTGAAAGGCTATAAAGACATCAAACCTCTCGACAAGATCGAAGTGTACGATGTTCAACTGATTAAACGGAGTCTTTAATGGCGGGTAGTCAACGTCTGAAGCGTATGGCGGATACAGTACAACGCGAGTTGTCAGAACTGATCCGTCAGGAGCTGAAAGATCCACGCTTAGGTGGTCTGGTGACCATCTCTGCGGTGAAGGTGAGCCCAGACCTGGGATATGCGGAAGTTTATGTCACTGTAATGGGACGTGAACTTGGCGACGAACAAAGCGAAGCGGCAAATAAAGAAACTCTGGATGTATTAAACAAAGCATCCGGTTTCCTGCGCCATGAGCTGAGTCGTCGTATTAAAACCCGTATTACGCCTCGTCTACGTTTCCATTATGATAAGACCAATGCATATGGTAACTATATGTTTGGTTTGATCGCTGAAGCTGTGAAGGACTTGCCTGAAGCAGAAGCAAAAAAAGACGATGAATAAGTCTTAGGACTAAAAAAGCCACCTTCGGGTGGCTTTTTTATCTCTCTATTTTGAGATTTAAGAAAATTTGAATTGCTTGCTCAATTAACCTAAATCATCATTGCGATTGATTTTCTTTTCATAAAAAGCACGGCGACGTGAGCGCTGCCAAGGCAGAGGGCGTTCCAGCGTTTCCGGAACCTCGCCACTCAAAGAGCGTAAACGCAAATGCAATGCAGCCTGTGCCATCAGGTTGGCAGATACCGGTGCGGTAATGAAGGCGAACAGGGTGATGAGCACTTCAGCAAAACCGAAACGGCCATATATGGCCGAAAACAGAATTGAGGCCATCAAAAAGCTGCCCAGGCCCAAAGTACTGGATTTGGTCGGGGCGTGCAGACGCATAAACAGATCGGGCAGACGGACCATACCGATCCCGCCGACCAGCATAAAGAAAGCACCAATCAATAAAAAAATCGACACCAGTATTTCTAAAATTAAGGACATTTAAAAACTCCTAGTCGATCACATGGCCAGTGGTGAAATAACGTGCCAAGGCTGCAGTCGAAACAAAGCCAAGCATCGCAACCAGTAAGGCCCCTTCAAACAGGAAGCTGCTACTCCAGTAAATCCCTAAAATGACAATCAGACAGGTGGCATTCAGGAACAGGGTGTCGAGTGCCAAGAGCCGGTCAACGATAGAAGGGCCAGTGATGAGCCGGATCAGGCAGAGTAACATCGAGACAGTGATAGCACCCAGGCAAATCATTAATGCATAAGGCAGAATAGTCATGCTTTTTCTCCTGTCTGTGCGCTGAAAATTTCAATCAGAGGCTGTTCGTAGCGCTGTTTGATCGTTTCGATTTCTGCTGCTTCATCCTCTGTGCTTAAGGCATGAACCAGAATATCACCACGATCCTGATCAATGCCTGCAGATACTGTACCGGGCGTTGTGGTAATGATCATTGCCAGCAAGGCATTGACTTCCTCATGCTCGGTTTCCAAAGGCACGCGAAACCATTTTGGATGCAGGTTCTTGGTTGGACCAAGTACCAGTTTTGCGACTTTAATATTGGCTACTACAATATCCCAAACCACGACAAAGAACAGGCGCACGGCAGGAGCCCACTGGATATTCGGGGTATAGTCAATAAAAGGTGCAACCATTTTCGGAATGACAATCGCCAGAACCAGCGCGAAAAGCAATGTTCCAGCTTCCAGATTATGTGCCAGTAGAATCCAGCTTAGCCCAACGATCACAGAAACTAGCGGATGCGGGAACCAACGTTGCAGGAATGATACAGCCATTAAGGTCCCTCCACCGGTTTAAGTTGATTATCATCATATCTGTTTTGTTCAACATACTGCTGATCAATCTGGCGTTGCTTGAATTCAGAAATATTTTCACCTTCCAGAGTGGCTTCCGAAATCGTATAAGGAACCAGATGTGCATTCGGATCGACTGTCTCACCACCGTACTTGGTTTCAGGTAAATAGCTTGGATCAAAAGGTTGCACACTGATAAACTGGCCTTCTGCATCGCGTTTTAACAAGGCAGCTTCATAAACCGGATTATTTTTAATCTGTTCTGCAGTCTGATAATTATATTGATAGATCGGTCCGGCAAACACCACATAGGCAGTCAGGCCAGCAAGCAATAGATAGATTACACGATCATTACGTGCCGGTGCCTTACTTGGTAGGGCTTCGTATTTGTGAAAATCTTCAGAATTAAGGTCATCCTCAGGTCTGGTCGAACGCCAGAACAGCACGAAACCAACCCGGGTAAAGGCCAGAATACTGAGGAAGCTTACCAATAAAATGGTCAGGATAATAATCATCTGATAGTCTGAATTGGCAGAAGCCTGCAAAATAAAGACTTTACCGAAGAAACCACTAAACGGTGGCAGGCCGGCCATCATCAAGGCAATGATGAAATAGACAATCGAAACCAGCTTGTTCTGTTTCATCAGTGGCGCGATTTTAAAGTGATCCTTAAATTCGCCGCGCTGTGAGGTAATCCAGCCTGACAGGATATAAAAGGCTGCGCCAATCAGGGTACTGTGCACCATATAATACAATGCACCGGCCCAGGCTGCAGTTGTATTCATGCCGATTGCTACCAGAATTGTTCCGACTGAAGACAGCACCATAAAGCCGATAAAACGGCGCAGACGTTCTGTGCCGATTGCGCAAATCACGCCATAAACCGACGTAATCAGACCAATCACCAGCAGGCAATTCATCAGGATCTGGTGGCTGTATTCATCATCAAAAACAGTTCCATTAATCCGTAAAATTGCATACACCCCGACTTTGGTCATGATGGTAAAGAGTGCTGCCACAGGTGTGGTGGCTACGGCATAGGTTTTGGGTAACCAGAAGCCAAGCGGTAGCATCGCCGCTTTAATTCCGAACACGACAAACAGCATTAATCCACCAGCAACCGCCAGCTTGTGCTGATCTTCAGCGAGGGTAGGCATCAAGCGGGCCACATCTGCCATATTCAGACTGCCGACACTGCCATAAATCATCCCGAGTCCAATCAGGAATAGGGCAGAAGCAAACAGATTAATGGTGACGTAGTGGATTCCCAGCTGGAAACGGGCCTTGCCTTGTCCATGTAGCAGTAGTACATAGGATGCCATCAACAAGATTTCAAAAAACACGAACAGGTTAAACAGGTCACCGGTCAGGAAGGCACCGGTCAAACCCATCAGCAGGAAATGCACCATGGCATGGAAATAACGCCCACGCATATCCCATTCTTTACTGGCATACCAGAGCACCGGCACTGCAAGGGCATAGGTCAAAACCAGCATCATCGCAGAGAGCTGATCGAGAACCAGTACAATACCAAAAGGTGCGACCCATTCGCCCAGCGTATAAACATTGATCTGACCCTGACTACTGTCTACTAAATAGCTGACAGCAATGATCAGGCCCAAGATACTCGAGACATAGCTGATACCCCGACGCCAGGGCTGACGCCAGTCCGTCACCAGAGAGCCTGAACCCGGGTTGCCTAAAAGAACCAGGACAAAAGCGGTAAAGGCCGGTAAAAGAATACCGAAAATAGGGGTATGTTGATTCCAGAAATTGAGAAGATCAGTCATTAAGGCTCATCCTCGCGCGGGTCAAGATTTGGTATTTCTTCTTTGGAGTCAACGTGGTCTGTTCCTGATTCGTAGCGGCTACGCAATGCCAGTTGGACAATAAAGGCAGTGGTGGCAAAGCCAATCACGATGGCTGTCAGCACCAGTGCCTGAGGAAGGGGATCGGTCACTTTCGAGGCTTCAGTCAATACTGCAGGCGAATTCATCTGAATTCGGCCCATGGCAAATAAAAACAGGTTGACTGCATAACCAATCATGGCGAGACCCAACACTACCGGGAAGGTACGGGCACGCAGGATCAGATAAATGCCTGTGGCCGTCAGCAGGCCAATCGCAGAGGCTAATAAAAATTCTAAACTGATCATTCTATTATCCTCTTGGTACAGGGCCAGTCATGCTTGAGTGACGTGAATCGCCTAAGACTGAAATCATCAGCATCGTTGCACCCACAACAGTGACATAAACGCCAACATCAAACAGCGCAGCCGAAGCCAAATGCATTTCTCCAATCATTGGCGGAGAGACATAGATATGTGCACTGGTCAGGAATGGACGTGACCAGAACCAGGCCGCGACACCGGTCAAACCGGCAATGGTTAAGCCGACTCCAATCCAGATTTCATAGAGACGGCCAGATTTGGCCCCCAGCAACTGTTCGGTTTTATCCTGCCCCACTGCGATATATTGAATAATAAGTGCCAGTGAGGTGACCAAGCCTGCAATAAATCCACCGCCTGGCAAATTATGGCCACGCATAAAGATGTACAGGCTGACCACCAGTGCTACAGGCAAGATCCATGATGCAGTAATACGTAACATCAGGGGTGAAGGATTAAAACGATAGGTCAGACCCTGGGTGATGGTGGCGCCATGGGCACGCATTCCATCCATCAGGCTAAGTACACCAATCGCGGCAATTCCAAGTACGGTAATTTCGCCAAAGGTATCGAAACCACGGAAGTCGACCAGAATCACATTCACCACATTGGTGCCGCCGCCCAGTGGAATCGACTGTTGCAGGAAGAACCATGAAATGGAATTATGATCACGGGTCATGATCAGCCAGGCAATAGCTGCTATTCCAAGACCGCCACCTATTGCAATAATGGCATCACGCCAGCGACGGGTCGGACTCGATTCATACGGTGTTAACTGAGGCAGTAAAGATAAACTCATCAGTAGCAGAACCGTGGTGACCACATCGACCGTAATCTGGGTCAATGCCAGATCGGGCGCCGAGAAGCCGATAAAGACCATGGTGACGACCAGGCCGACTGCACCGCTAATCAGTACAGCTTTAATCCGCTCATGATGGAACCACAGCAGCATCCAGCAGGCAGAAAACAGGAGTAACCACAAGATAATCGCCAGAGCAGGGGCGTGGGTCAGTTCACGTGTACCCGTGCCCACCCCATTGTTCACCAGTGGGAAACTGACCAGTGCGACAGTAAAAATTACGATCCACAATAAATAGCTTTGTAATTTGCCATTTTCAGTGGCACGGCGGAAACGGCGTGAATTCAGCAGCAGATTTTTCAAAAACAGTTCGAACAATACCCGGCCCTGCAAGCGGCCCAGTTTTGGATCCAAGTCGATTTCTCGTAAGGCGCCGCCTTTGGCGAGAGAAAAGTAAAAGATTATTCCGCCGAGCAGAGCAATCACACTCATTAGCAGGGGCAGGTTGAAGCCATGCCATAGTGCCAGATGAGTGCCTTCAAAAGCAAAATCCTGAGTCGATGCCCGGGTGGAGCTGTTTACAATTTTTTCAACCAGAAGTGCCGGGAATATACCCACCAAAATACATAAAATTGCTAACAAAGTGGCCGGTGCGCGCATACCAAAGGCCGGTTCATGTGCATCTTTATTCGGGACCTGCTTGCCTAGCGGACCATCGAAAAAGACCCCATGCACCAGTCGAATGGAATAAGCGACCGCAAAAATCCCGGCCAGTGTCGCGACAATAGCAGAGCCGACCATAAGTGGACCACTTAAACTGGCGACCAGTTCGGTAAAGAACATTTCCTTGGACAGGAAACCATTGGTCAAGGGTACACCCGCCATGGATGCTGCCGTGATCATGGTCAGCGTGGCGGTAAATGGCAGTAATTGCCACAAGCCAGACAATTTACGTAAGTCACGGGTACCGGATTCATGATCGATGATGCCGGCAATCATAAACAGTGCCGCTTTAAAGGTGGCATGGTTAATAATATGGAAAATCGCTGCTGCAACAGCCAATGGTGAACCAATCCCGAGCAGACACATGATCAGACCTAAATGGCTGATGGTGGAATAGGCGAGCAAGCCTTTCAGGTCTTCCTTAAAAATGGCAAAGAAGGAGGCCATGCACAGGGTAAACAGACCAACAAAGGTCACAATATTATGAAACAGTGCAGCGCCGGCAAAGATCGGGAGCAAACGTGCGACCAGGAATAAACCGGCTTTGACCATGGTGGCCGAGTGCAAATAGGCAGAGACCGGTGTCGGTGCAGCCATGGCATTCGGCAACCAGAAGTGGAACGGGAACTGCGCACTTTTGGTAAAGGCACCAAGTAAAATCAGCAACAAGGTTGGAACAAATAAATGATGGGACTGAATCTGCTCAGTCATCGTCAGGATTTGGTCAAGCTGATAAGTGCCGGTAATTTGACCAAGCAGGACAAAACCGCCCAGCATCGCCAGACCACCCATTCCGGTAATGGTCAGGGCCATACGCGAACCACGTTGCGCCGCTTCGTAATTGCTCCAGTAACCCACCAGCAGGAAAGATGAAATACTGGTCAGTTCCCAGAAAATCAATAAGATAATCAGGTTATTCGACAATGAAATTCCGAGCATCGCCGCCATAAATAGCATCAGCAGGAGATACAGTTTGCTCAGTGAATTTTTTGGATTGAGATAATAATAGGCATAAATATAAATCAGTGTACCAATTCCGCTGATCAGCAAGGCAAACAGCAGTCCCAGAGAATCCAGGCGAAAACTGAAATCGATGCCGAGCTGGGGCAGCCAGGACCAGGTCTGGGTAATCACTGCACCATCAAATATGGCGGGCGCCTGACTCAATAATAATAAGAAACTGCTGAGGCTGACACCAATTGCCCCTAAAGCCGTTACCCCGCGCGAAAATTGCTTCAGCCACGAGACAAGGGTTGTGCCTAATACTAACGGTAACAATATAATAATCGGCAGCACACTCGTATCCATTGTCATGATTTAGGTTTTGATCAACCTAAGGTGAATCTTTATCTTTCAAGGATTACAGGACCCCAAGGAGCGACCCAAACTTCTCAATCTTGAAAGCCAAAAGAATATTCAAAAAGAATATAAAACAGTTGTATTGCGCAACTTATAAACGATAGCAAATTCCGATTTTACAATGAAATTCGCAAATAAAACCGATCATATTACAGGATAACAACAACATCAACGTTTTTATGTGGAACTTATAAATTATACGCCGGCTCGGTTTTAACAGGCGCTGCATGCTTAAACAGATCATCCAGAAGTGACCGAAAATTAAGATTAAATTGCAGGCATTGATTGTAAATTTGACTCAAAACAGTTCAATCCTAGTAAAAACAGAATGCTGGAAAAGGCTGCCTTATTGACTCAAACAATCGCGCTTATTTTTTGAATCTGTTTAGAGCGACTGAGGTAGCGTCGGATGGTACTCCTGAGTAAGTAGGGCCAGCAGTTCCTGCTGTTGTTCGGGATTTAACTGTTGCTGAATCATTTGCAATACTGCAAGCGGTGTGACGGGTTCGGTGACCGTTTCCAGTAAAGTATCTTCAGGCGAGATATCTTTATTTCGCTGCAATTCCAGCTCTGCGTAGATCTGATCAAACTGGGTTTTCATACTTTCAAGATGAATGGGGTGCAGCTGTTTATTTTCCAGTTTCAGACATTGAAAGCCTTGCGCCTGTTCCAGTAATTCAGGCCGGTTGCCGGTCGCAATAATCTGCAAGTTAGGAAAAGCCTGATGCAGGCGTGACAGGATCACTGCTGCCATCTCCTGATCCAGTTGATGATCAATTGCATCAATCAACAAAACGCCTGTACCTTCCTGACACGGGAATAAACTGTTGGTATTCAACAGACAAAGCCGCCGTACAATGTCACCCACCAGCGCAATCCAGTTGCGGATACTGTTGGGAAGTTGCTGAAAACTAAAATTTTGTTGCTGATAGGTCACCATCAGCTGCAGCTTGGGCTGGTATTTTAAATATATCTGGCTGACTTCTGGCAGGATCAGTGACAGAGCCTGTTTTAAAGCGCTGAGATTCGGTGCATGCAGATGTGCCTGGGCTTTCTCGATCTGCCGGGCCAGTTTATCTCCCCCGATGTTCTCAGGCTGCTGCAAGGCACGCGCCAAAATTTGGTCCATAATCTTGGCACTTTGCGCATTTTCAATATCACTGATTTCACGAAACCATTCAAAAAAACGGGCAAAAGTGGTGAAAGGAATTGCAGCTATTTCATAAGCATGTGCGGACTGGAGAATGGCCGGGTTATTTTTGCTGAGCAGATTGACTTCATTGGTAAAGCGTTCAGCCGGATAATAGGCAATTAGCGGCAAGCCGAGTAGGGGATCGTGCAAGCGGGCTTTGTGATACAGGCTGAGCACGCTCTCAAGCTGTGAGGTTTCTGCTTTGCTAAAACCCAGACCCTGACTGTTTAGGGTCTTGTAGATTTGCCATGAACAGCTTTGTAGGTTCGCAGGCTCGGACTGACTGGATTCTGGCAAGCTGCCCATCTCTTCAGGAAAACCGATCCGGATATCGATTTTGGATTGCAGCCGGTTTTGCATGATGTCCTGATCTTGCATCACCAGACCCGCAGCACGGCTATCACGATAACGGGCTGCAAACCAGGTCAGTGCCTGATAGCTAAAACGTAAAAGCGTAGTTTTGCCAGTTCCCTGATTGCCCAGAATCAAGGTGATCGTGCATTGCGAATAATTAAACTGGAGCTGAATGTCGGAAAAATGCAGGGTATGTTTCAGTTGAAGCGCTTGGATGTGCATAGATCACCTGTCCTATGATGTTTACATCCATGCCATGCACTTTAACCGACTGCCTGCCGAAGCGACTGCGGCATTTTGATCTTCAGTTGCTGAATCAGGTCATAAATGTGATGAATATTTAAACTCACTTTAGCACGAGTACAGGCCACGTAAAGTAGTCTTAATTCTTCATCACTAATTTTATGATCTTTTTCATTCAGCTTAAACTGATAGTCATCTTCAATATGAACCCGATCCCATTCCAGACCTTTGGCCTTGTGCGCCGTGGAAATAATATAATCGGCCTGGGCAATTGGAGTGATTTTAGCCAGAGCTTTTTTTAGTGGATCGGTGCCATGTTCGTCCACCAGTTTGACCAGTGGCTTGATGTCACTGCCTTCATTGGTTTCACAGTATTCATGGACATCATGCCAGGAGTTAAACCAGGCCAGTTCCGGTACATCAACCACACGTTTGCCCTGTTTCAGCATGGCGGCCGCATCGACAAAACGATTCAGTTTGACGTGATCGGCTTGCAGACTGACTTTATCCCCACGAACTAAACCTGCTAATAACAGTTCCATGGCGCGGGCATTAGTCCGGCATAAAATTGCATCGCGCATTTTGGTATGCGGTTTATTCACGACTTTAGAATCTAACAACGGATTGCCGAGTAAAGGCACAGTTTCATTTAAGGCACCTAAAATGGCATTGGCATTCAGGGCAATTTCAGGACCGAAACGAAATGAGGTGGTCAGACGTGATTCAGGTAAAGGTAGTTGCTGCATGGCATTCACTGCACCACGCCAGGCATAAATCTGCTGATGCGCATCTCCGACATAGATCACCTGGGTGCTGCGCTGTTTCAGCAAAATTCCCAGCATTAAGGGATCGGCATCCTGAGCTTCATCGAATAGTACATAATCGGCCGGGATGTTCGGCTCGGACAGCGCCCAGAGTTTCAGGTAAATGTCATGACCGATGCCGGCCTGATGATTGGGATCAATCGACTCTAACCAGCGTCGTTCGACTGCCGGATAAAGTTTCTTCTGTAAAGTCTCGATATCATCCGGATGTAGCCAGCTCGGTGCCTGGATATGCCGTGGGGCAGGGTATTGCGAACTGGTCGAACAGAAATAACCGACCGCATTGGCGACTAAACTCGCCAGACGCGAAGGCATCAAGACATATTTCTCATAACGCCCACCCATCATACGGCGCATGGTCATCGGTTCAAGCTGGTATTCTTTGGCAATAAAACTTGGACTCAAGCGTGGCAGACGCAGTTTGTCGGTGACTCCACGTGAAACACTGCGAAACGCCAGCGAGTGAAAAGTCCGGCAATCGACACCCCGGTGAAACTTGGCTTGCGCTTCACTGGCAATGGCCTTGTTAAAAGCCAGATACATGCCACGTCTTTGCGGCATGGCATCACTGATCATTTGCAGGGTAGTCGTTTTACCTGTGCCTGCATAGGCAATCACTTTAAAGGATTTGCCCAGACGTGCGTTATCAATAGCAGTCGCCTGCTCATAGGTCGCGGCCGGTTTTTTTAAATCAGACACAGATGAATTCAAGACTTAATGCTGACGATTGGCTTTTTCAACCAGGCCGGACAAGCCTTGGCGACGAGCCAGTTCATTTAATACCAATTGCACATCCAGGTCGAAATAACCCAGCATCACAATGGTGTGGAACCACAGGTCTGCCACTTCATAAATCAGATCATTTTTATGATCTGCAGAAGCATTCTGGTCATAATCTTTGGCTGCCAGCACGGTTTCAAAGCTTTCTTCACCGACTTTTTCCAGAATCTTGTTTAAACCTTTATGGTAGAGCTTGGCCACATAAGATGAATCTGGATCAGCCTGTTTACGTTCTGCCATCATCTGACCCAGATAAGACAGGACTTCGACCTGTTCAGATTGGGCGGTTGACGCTTCCATCGCCAGCGTATGCGGATTCGTGGATTTTTCGCCATAAATCGCAGAGGGATCTTTCAACTGTGCATCGACAATTTCCCAGCCATTTGGCGTGAGCTTGCGATAGAAGCATGATTCACGGCCGGTATGGCAGGCGATGCCGCCATGCTGTTCAATTTGCAGCACAATCACGTCGGCATCACAGTCCAGACGGATTTCATGTACGGTCTGAAAATGTCCTGATTCTTCGCCCTTATGCCATAACTTGCTGCGTGAACGAGAGAAATACACTGCCTGATTTTTTTCGGCAGTTAAAGCCAAGGCTTCACGGTTCATCCAGGCTACCATCAACACACGTCCAGTTTGATGATGCTGGGCAATGGCAGGGACTAATCCTTGTTCGTTAAATTTTACTTCATCGAGCCATTGCGCGTTGTTCATAAGGGTTTCCATCATTTCAATCAAAATATAAAAATACGGATAGGAAATATCCGCTGATAGTGTACGTGATCTCGCAGCATTTGCGGCAAAAATCTGTGTTGATAAGGACAGACTGTGTCGTGGTTTTTTAAATCAGTCTACTTTAGTCCAGATCTTGCAAAACTGAGACATAGAAAAGCCGCCCGGTCGGCGGCTCGTATTTTAATTAAATTGTCCGTATGAAAAATTACCAGTGTTCGCCCGGGAACAGACGCGCATATGCTTTTTGCACCAAGTTTAATTTTTGTGGTTGGCCCACAGATGCACTTGAACTTGGGAACAGGTTATAGCCAATCGACATCAAGACATTGTTGATATCCGGTGCAATTGAATAGGTAATGGAAGCCAGACGGCCCAAACCGGTCGCCACTTTCTTCGGACGTTTCACAATCGCATAGGCAATCAGGTCAGCCGCCTGTTCCGGAGAAAGCGTCGGTACATATTTATAGATTTTGGTCGGCGCAATCATCGGGGTGCGCACCAAAGGCATATAGATCGATGTGATTGCGATTTTATGTGAATGTACTTCTGCAGACAGGCAGCGGCTAAAGGCATCCAGCGCAGCTTTTGAAGCAACATAGGCCGAAAAGCGGGTGGCATTGGCCAGTACACCAATTGAGCTGATGTTAATAATATGACCCGCACGACGAATCATCATTTGCGGCAGGATATTCATCACCAGACGCACGGCGCCGAAATAGTTCAGCTGCATGGTCCGTTCAAAATCATGAAAACGATCTACTGACTCATGCACGGCACGGCGGATCGAACGTCCTGCATTATTGATCAGAATATCAATATGATCGACTGAGGCAATAATCTGTTTGGAAACTTCATCAATCGCTTCCATATTGTTTAAATCACATGGAAAGATTGAGGCTTTGCCGCCTTTGGCTTCAATTTCTGATTTTACTTGTTCTAGGGTTTCCTGAGTACGGGCCACCAGTAAAACATGGGCACCTGCATCAGCCAGTTGATGTGCTGTCGTTAAACCAATACCGCTGGATGCACCGGTAATCAGGACGGTTTTACCTGCAACACGTTTTTCCAGTTGTTTGTGTAGTCTAGTTTTCACGTTTGTTATCCCTAATTTGAAGTCAGCGTTCAAATTATTTTTATTAAAGGTCTATGGCGCTCTAACAGAAGATGAGAGCGAAGGTGAGTCCAGATATGATAACCAATTCTTCAGGAAAATCTATAAATTAAAGTATTGAAATTAAAATAAAAATTAGAGTAATTGCTCTATTTGTGTTCACTCTTTCATTTAACTTTTAACATGAAAATAAAAAGTAAAGCAAGTGGCTGTTTTAGAAAATAAATAAAAAAACCTCACCAAAATGATGAGGTTTCGAAGCGGCTCGGGCACCTTTTTAAACGGCCGCCAGCGCCTGTTCCAGATCGGCAATCAGGTCATCACTATGTTCAATCCCAATGGATAAACGCACCATATCCTCACTGACGCCTGCCGATTTTAACTCTTCGGCATTGAGCTGACGATGCGTAGTAGTCGCCGGATGGCAGGCCAGACTTTTAGCGTCGCCGATATTGACCAGACGGGTGAACAATTGCAGGGCATCAATAAAACGTGTGCCGCCTTCGAGACCATGTTCTACCCCAAAGGTCAGAATGGCAGAAGGTTTACCTTTCACATATTTCTGTGCCAAGGCATGCTGTGGGTGATCTTTCAGGCCGGCGTAATTGACCCATTTCACTTTAGGATGTTTTTGCAGATATTCAGCGACTTTCAGTGCATTTTCGGTATGACGTTCCATACGCAAGCTTAAAGTTTCCAGACCTTGCAGAATCAAAAACACATTCTGCGGACTGATCGCAGCGCCGGTATTACGCAGTGGCACTACACGCGCACGTGCGATATATGCTGCTTCCCCCAAAACTTCGACATAGTTCACGCCATGGTAGCTTGGATCAGGCGTATTCAGGGCAGGGAAACGTTCAGGGTATTTACCCCACGGGAATTTGCCGCTATCCACAATAATGCCGCCAATTGAATTGCCATGACCACCGATATATTTGGTCAGGGAATGCACCACAATATCCGCACCAAAGTCGAAAGATTTTTGTAGTACTGGGGTGGCAACGGTATTGTCGACAATCACCGGTACGCCATATTCATGTGCAATTTTAGCAATGGCTTCCAGATCAATAATATTACCCAGTGGATTACCAATCGATTCGACAAAGACCAGTTTGGTTTTTTCATCAATCAAGTCACGCAGACTTTCCGGCTTTTCATAATCAAAGAAACGGACTTCAATGCCCTGTTTTGGTAGGGTATGGGCAAAGAGGTTATAGGTACCGCCATATAGCGTTGACACAGAAGCAATGTTGTCACCCGCTTCCGCAATGGTCTGAATCGCATAAGTAATCGCAGCCATGCCAGAGGCCAAAGCCAGCGCGCCAATTCCACCTTCCAGTGCTGCGACACGTTGTTCCAGAACCGCAGTGGTCGGGTTCATGATTCGGGTATAGATATTGCCCTGAACCTTTAAATCAAAGAGATCGGCCCCATGTTGAGTATTGTCAAAGGCATATGACGTAGTTTGATAAATCGGTACTGCCACAGCTTTGGTAGTTGCTTCAGGGGTATAACCTGCATGAATCGCAAGGGTTTCTGCTTTATAACTCATTCTGTTTAATCTTCTTGTTTAAGTTTATGGCTTGAGTGTAGCATTTTCACATATGAGTAAAAGTGCAATTTTATTGAAATAAATATATGAAATATTCATATATCGACCTGGATTTGAGTCATTTATTTTACTGAAAACAGTTGTTTAAAAAAACATCATCAATAAACTTGTAACAATGCATTGAAGTTCATGGCAATGGCTTATGTTTTCGCAGCTTTCTGCGTATAATAGCCGATTATTTTTTCGCTCATTTTTGAGCTGGGGTGGTTGTTTTAACCCCATTTGGTTTTTCAGTTGAGGAGTCCTACGTGGCCCAATATATTTACACGATGAACCGAGTGTCGAAGATGGTTCCGCCTAAGCGCGAAATCCTGAAAGACATCTCCTTATCATTTTTCCCAGGCGCTAAAATTGGTGTGCTTGGTTTAAACGGTGCAGGTAAATCTACCTTGCTTCGTATTATGGCGGGCGTAGATAAAGATTTCTCTGGTGAAGCACGTGCGCAACCGGGTATAAAAATCGGTTATCTTGAGCAAGAACCACCTTTAGATGAAACTAAAGACGTTCGTGGTAACGTCGAAGATGGTTTACGTGAACCGCTTGATGCCTTGGCACGTCTGGATGAAGTCTTTGCTGAATATGCAGCAGAAGATGCGGATTTCGATGCACTTGCGAAAGAGCAAGAGAAGCTTGAAGCGATTATCCAGACTTGGGATGCGCATAACCTTGCCAACCAGATGGATCAAGCAGCTGCAGCATTGAACCTGCCTGCTTGGGATGCAGATGTATCTAAGCTTTCAGGTGGTGAACGTCGTCGTGTGGCGCTGTGCCGATTACTTCTGTCTAAACCAGATATGTTACTTCTAGACGAACCAACGAACCATTTAGATGCTTC
The DNA here is from genome assembly GCF_024129355.1 of Acinetobacter lwoffii. Classification (GTDB taxonomy): domain Bacteria; phylum Pseudomonadota; class Gammaproteobacteria; order Pseudomonadales; family Moraxellaceae; genus Acinetobacter; species Acinetobacter lwoffii_I. The sequence goes on from NZ_JAMXXP010000006.1 coordinate 34,679, forward strand.
ATCTGTATCTTGGTTGGAACGTTTCTTGAAAGACTTCCCGGGTACCATCGTCGCGATTACGCATGACCGTTACTTCTTGGATAACGTTGCTGAATGGATTCTGGAGCTTGACCGTGGTATGGGCATTCCGTATCAAGGTAACTACTCTTCTTGGCTTGAGCAGAAAAATGCCCGTTTAGAGCAAGAGAACAAGCAGGAAGAATCTTTTGCTAAAGCATTGAAAAAAGAACTTGAATGGGTTCGTTCTAATGCCAAAGGTCAGCAAAAGAAAAACAAAGCGCGTATGGAGCGTTTTGAAGAGCTTAACTCGCGTGAATTCCAACAGCGTAACGAAACCTCTGAAATCTACATTCCACCTGGCCCACGTCTAGGCAACAAGGTTGTAGAAGTTGAAGGCATCAGCAAATCGTTTGGTGATCGTACCCTGTATAAAGATTTATCATTCGTTGTACCGCCTGCTGCGATCGTGGGTATCGTCGGTGAGAACGGTGCAGGTAAAACCACACTGTTCCGCATGATGACCGGTGAACAACAACCGGATACCGGTTCTGTGGTACTGGGTGAGTCGGTGAAAGTGGCTTATGTGGGTCAGATTCGTGACACGCTTGATGACAACAAAACGGTTTGGGAAGAAGTTTCTGGCGGTTTAGACATCTTGAAGATTGGCGAATACGAAATTGCATCTCGTGCATATATCGGTCGTTTTAACTTTAAAGGCCAGGATCAGCAAAAACGTGTCGGTCAATTGTCAGGTGGTGAGCGTAACCGTTTACAACTGGCTAAAATCCTGCAAATGGGCGCAAACGTAATCTTGCTCGATGAACCGTCAAACGACCTGGATATCGAAACCTTACGTGCGCTTGAGGATGCCATTCTGGTGTTCCCGGGTACTGTGATGGTGATCTCGCATGACCGTTGGTTCCTGGACCGTATTGCAACGCACATTTTGTCATTTGAAGGCGAAACACCTGAATTCTTCACCGGTAACTATGCTGAGTTTGAAGAATATCGCCGTAAGCGCGATGGTGATGATCTGGTTGCGAAGCGTCAAAAATACCGTAAAATTGGTGTTTAATCCCTGATTTTAAAATAAAAAACCAGCCTTCGGGCTGGTTTTTGTGCTTATAGGGTGGTGGGTAATGACTTAGATTTCCCACTCATGATTACATTCACGACATTTCCATTTCTTTTGGGTCTGCATGAAGGCCTGCATGGAAATTTTAAAATCAGGCAAATCTTTATAGAACATAAAGCCTGCAATCAAAGAAAGAATAAAGACGATGACGGTTGCAGTCTGTAAAGTTGTACCTGCACCATCACCAAAGATCCACATCGCGATACTGATGATCACTAGCAATAATAATAGGAATAGGGCGGGCACCAGAAACATCAGGCTTTTAGGAACCACCGGACGTGGAGCTGCTTGACCTGGCTGGGCCACCGGCATGATTTTCGGGCTTTGACACTTAGGGCAACGATATTGCATTACAACTCCAAAATTCTAAATTACTGATTATTTTATCGGAAGATGCGAAGAAACCGAAATATTGCCCAACATAAAATATACAGGCAATAAAAAACCCAAGTCATAATGCTTGGGTTTTTTAAAAGACCACTTCAAAAGTAATCTTGAATATGGCGTCCCTACGGGGATTCGAACCCCGGTTACCGCCGTGAAAGGGCGATGTCCTAGGCCTCTAGACGATAGGGACAATTGAGGCGTTACACAGCTAAAGCAAGACTTGATTTGGTGGAGTCAAGGAGGATCGAACTCCTGACCTCTACAATGCCATTGTAGCGCTCTACCAACTGAGCTATGACCCCAGTCTGTGTGAGCGCTATATTAGGGATATCGCGCCCACACGTCAACATAAAAATTAATTAAGCTTGATCAACCGCTTCATTTTTCGGCAATTTTAAGCTTTCATTGAGTTTTTCCCAGACTTTCAGCTCTTTTTTGCTTGGTCCGCCAACAATTTCCAGCGCATGACGTAAACGTGCGAAGGTCAGATCGGGGCCAATGGTGACCATGGTTTGCATCACCGGAGTAGAGGCAGTTGAACCCGCGATGGCAATAAAGAACGCCGGCATGAAGTCGCGCAGTTTGATTTCCATCTGGGTGGCCAAATCCATCAAGGTCTGGCTTACGGTGTCGTTATTCCAGATGAACAGGCTTTCCAGACGCCAGATTGCAAACTGCAAGCTTTGACGGACCTGTTCGTCAGACAGTTTTTTGCTGACAAACTGTTCTTTAGACAGAGTCGGGAAGTGGTTGAAGTAATGCGCAGACCAGTTCACCGCTTCAGACAGCAGATTAATACGTGGCTGAATTGCTGCTGCAATTTCTTCTAACTTGGCACGATCTGCTTTCCAGGCAAGCAAAGTATCAAGTAAGTCACTTGGAGAAAGCGCTTTGATCCATTGGCCATTGAGCCAATTGAGTTTTTCCACATCAAAGATCGGGCCACCTAGGGATACACGTTTGATATCAAAATGTTCAATCATTTCAGCCAAAGTGAATTTTTCACTTTCATCTGGCATTGACCAGCCCATGCGACCCAAGTAGTTCAATAAAGCTTCAGGCAATACACCGATGTTTCTATAGTAGTTAATTGAAGTCGGGTTTTTACGTTTAGATAGCTTAGATTTATCCGGATTACGTAGCAGTGGCATGTGGCAGAGTACCGGCATGCCCCAACCGAAATATTGATACAGTAACTGATGTTTCGGCGCAGATGGAATCCATTCTTCACCACGAATCACATGGGTGATTTGCATTAAATGATCATCTACCACGTTGGCCAAATGATAAGTCGGCAAGCCGTCAGTTTTAAGCAGAATCTGCATGTCGACCTGTGCCCATGGAATCTCGACTTCACCACGCAGCATGTCATTAAATTTACAAATACCTTCAGTCGGTACTTTCATGCGAATCACATGTGCTTCGCCAGCAGCCAAACGACGCTCGACCTCTTCTTGAGAAAGGTTTAAGCCTCGACCGTCATAACGTGGAGATTCACCACGTGCTTGCTGTTCAGCACGCATTTGATCCAGTTCTTCGGCAGTGGCGAAACAGTAGAAGGCATGACCTTTCTCTACCAGTTCCAAGGCATAATTTTTATAGATATCCATACGTTCTGACTGGCGGTACGGCGCATGCGGGCCACCGACATCAGGACCTTCAGACCAGCTCAGACCCAACCAGCGCAATGAATCCAGGATCATTTTTTCAGATTCAGGCGTTGAGCGCAGTTGGTCAGTATCTTCAATACGAAGAATGAATTCACCGCCATGCTGTTTAGCAAAACATAAGTTAAACAAGGCGATATAGGCAGTACCTACATGCGGAAAACCAGTAGGAGAAGGTGCAATACGAGTACGAACAGTCATAGCCGGATCTAATCTTAGATATAAAATTGCAGCTATTATAGCGAAAAAGCCACATCACTTAATGCTTTATTCAACATTGAATGATGTGGCTTTTAAATCCGGGAATATTCAGCGCTGTTGAGGCTGATTAAGAATGAGCGCTCGAAAAAATACTTTGGACAAAGCGGGTGAAGCGGTAATTCTGTTCTGCAAAGAAATTTTGCGAAGGTGCGACTTTAAATGCAGTCAAGACTTTGAGATTATCTTCTGTTTGAAGTGTTTTTTCAGTTTTTTGTTGCTGAATCGCTTTTTCAATCGGCGAAGTCTTGCTTTCAACAGTGCTTACTGTAGGCTTCGGCAAATCTGTCTTCACAACGACGGCATGACCGAGTTGAATCGAGAACAACATAATCAGGCTTAGGATGCTGGCTGTGAATAATGTAAATTTCATATCCAAACTTCCTCCTTACTTCGGGTTGGTTTTATTTTGTTAAAAATGTTTTTTTAATACTCTGCCTACAATTTAATCACAGTTGATCATAAAGAAGTAGAACCAAGTCACATTTTTTACAAAAGAAATAATATAACTCTGTGGAAAATTACCAAAAATCGTAATTTCCTGTTTTGGTGGCCTATTTTTAACAGACAACTGTGAAGAGAACGTGAAGAACTGTCTTATATTGTAGCAGAAGATTACTTTTCTAGCAGAATATGTATCCGGATTTAATTGTTAGAAGATATCTCAAAATCAGAAATAGATTGTAGATATTGTTATAAATGAATGATTGTTATGCTTATTTTTGATTTGTATAGTGCAGCTCATATAAACAAAGAGTTACATAAGATGAAAAAAATAATAGCATCCGCAATCTTGACAATTTTAGTTGGAACAGCTGTACAGAATTCCGTCGCCAAAGATTTCCTGAATGTCTCTTATGATCCGACCCGTGAATTTTATCAGGAATATAACGAAGAATTTGGCAAGTTCTGGAAGCAGAAAACCGGACAGAAGGTCAATTTTAAACAGTCACATGGTGGTTCAGGCAAGCAGGCGCGTTCAGTGGTCGATGGTTTGCAGGCCGATGTCGTAACCTTGGCCTTAGCCAATGATATCGAAGAAATCGTCAATGCAGGTTTAATCGAGAAAGGTTGGCAAAAAGAGTTTCCGAGTAATTCGGCACCTTATACGTCTACGATTGTATTCTTGGTGCGTAAAGGGAATCCAAAGCAAATCAAAGATTGGAATGATCTGACCAAAGCGGGTGTAGATATTATTACCCCAAACCCGAAAACCGGTGGCGCGCCGCGTTGGATCTATCTTTCTGCTTGGGGTTATGCACTGAAACAGCCCGGCGGTAATGATGCGAAAGCCAAAGAGCTGGTGAAAAAACTTTATCAAAATGTCAAAGTGCTCGACTCTGGTGCCCGTGGTTCACTGACGACGTTTGCCGAGCGCGGTATTGGGGATGTGCTTTTATCCTGGGAAAATGAAGCCTTGCTGGCGACCCAAGGTCTGGGTAAAGACAAGTACGATATCGTTTATCCATCGATTTCCATTCTGGCCGAGCCATCAGTAGCGATTGTCGATAAAAACGTGAATAAAAATGGCAATACCCATCTGGCCAAAGGTTATTTGAACTATTTGTATTCACCGAAAGGGAAGGAGCTTGCTGCGAAATATTTCTTCCGTCCGCGGGACGCCAAAGTGGCTGCCAAATATTCAGACCAGTTTCCGAAAATCCAGACCTTTACCATTGATAAAGTCTTTGGTGGTTGGGCCAAAGCGCAAAAAACACATTTTGTGAATGGGGCGATTTATGACCAGATTTACAATGAAAAAAGATAAGTGAGCGGTAGTCTAAATACAATAAAGAAAATGGCTAAAGTGTTATCCATTTTCTTTATATCTAATGCATAAAATTCTATATATTGGATATAAGTAGAATGATAAATAGTATTTTCCTTTTAAAAACAAAATATTAATACAGAAAAACCTTTTATTTTATCGTGTTGTGATGTTGTAGGGTGAATTGCGATAAATGATTTTATTTCATATAGTTATATCTAATGAAGATAAACTCCGTGCTGCCATGAAAATTCAATTAAAATCGTTATTTAGTGCTGCCTTATTGGCGACTGGTTTAGGCATGACCGCGACTGCTTCACAAGCAGCAGACCGTCAGTTTCTGAATGTATCCTATGATGCTACGCGTGAGTTCTATGATGAATTTAACAAATCATTTGGCGCTTACTGGAAAAACCGCACCGGTCTGGATGTGAATTTTAAGCAGTCACATGGCGGTTCGGGCAAACAGGCGCGCTCTGTGGTCGATGGCTTGAAAGGTGATGTGGTGACTTTGGCGCTGGCCAATGACATCGAAGAAATTGTGAAATCTGGTCAGATTCAGCCGGGCTGGCAAAAGGAATTCCCACACAACTCCGCACCTTATACCTCGACGATCGTATTCATGGTACGTAAAGGCAATCCGAAAGGCATCAAGGACTGGAATGACTTAACTAAACCAGGCGTGCAAATTATTACGCCGAACCCGAAAACGGGTGGTTTGCCGCGTTGGGTGTATCTGTCTGCATGGGGTTATGCCGAGAAACAGCCAGGTGGTAATAAAGCCAAAGCACAGGAATTTGTCGGCAAGCTTTATAAGAATGTGAAAGTGATGGATTCTGCTGCACGTGCTTCAATGACCACCTTTGCTGAGCGTGGGATTGGCGATGTATTGCTGACTTGGGAAAATGAAGCCTTGGTCACGCAAAAAACCTTGGGTAAAAACAAGTTTGATATCGTTTATCCATCGATTACGATTTTGACTGAACCGTCAGTGGCGATTGTGGATCGTACCGTGGAGAAAAATGGCAATAAATGGTTAGCAACAGGTTATATCAATTACCTGTATTCACCGTTGGGTCAGGAAATGGCAGCTAAACATTTCTATCGTCCACGTAATGAAAAAGTATTAGCTAAATATTCGGCACAGTTCCCGAAAATTAAAACCTTTACCATTGATGAAGTCTTTGGTGGTTGGGCCAATGCACAGAAAACCCATTTTGTGAATGGTGCAATTTTCGACCAGATTTATAACAGCAAACGTTAATTGATCTGCCAAGTCATCTTGATTGAAAAAAGCCTCCGGTTTTTGGAGGCTTTTTTGTATGAGAAAAATGCTAAAACGGTTTTCTCTATGGAAAGTAATATTTATCTACAAAAAGTCGTTTGGAGCTTTGTCTAAACAGGGTGATAATGTGCAGTTAAATTTTCCCCCCTATTGATTGAGTTTTTATGTCACATATTTCTGTATTACTTCACGAAACGATTGATGCCTTGTTGGCGGGTCGCAATACGGGAACTTATGTGGATGGGACCTTTGGCCGTGGTGGACATACGCGTTTATTGCTGTCCAAATTAGATGAAAATGCACGCGTCTATGCCTTTGATAAAGATCCACAAGCACTGGCTGTAGCAGCTGAACTCGAACAAGAAGATTCACGTTTTAAAATTATCCATGCCAGCTTTGCTGATCTGAAAGATGCCTTGGCTGAACTGGGCATTGAACAGGTTGATGGGGTGATGGCGGATCTTGGTGTTTCTTCACCGCAGCTGGATCAGGCTGAACGTGGTTTCAGTTTTATGAAAGATGGCCCGCTGGATATGCGCATGGATAACTCGCAAGGTCCAACTGCAGCAGAATGGCTGACCCAGATTGAAGAAGAAGCGTTGGCGAATATCATTTTTAAATATGGTGAAGAGCGTTATAGTCGCCGTATTGCCAAGGCAATTAAAGCTGCCGGATATATTGATACCACGGCAAAGCTGGCTGAGATTGTAAAAGTAGCCCACCCGAAATGGGAAAAAAATAAGCATGCTGCGACCCGTACTTTCCAGGCGATTCGTATTGCTATTAATAAGGAATTAGAAGATATTGAAATCTTCTTGCCTCAGGCCGTTGAAATCTTGAAACCTGAAGCACGTTTGGCGGTAATTAGCTTCCATTCACTGGAAGACCGTTTGATTAAACAATTTATTCAAAAAGAGTCAACGCTTGAAGAAGATTCAGGCTGGGGAATGCCACAACAACAGAAAGATACGCGACGTTTAAAGAAAGTTTCTCGTGTTAAAGCCAGTGATGAGGAGGTCAAAGCCAATCCTCGTTCACGTAGCGCATGGCTGCGGGTAGCAGAACGTTTAGCTTAATAGGCAGATCATGAAAACGGAAGTGGTTGATAAAAAAACAGAAAAATTGTGGCTGAAAAAAGTTACAATCTATCTCATGCTGATACTGATGGTCTTCATCAGTGCAGTATTTGTGGTATTTCAGGTGTTTGAATACCGTCAGGATAACAGAAAGCTGAGTACCTATCTGCGTGAAAGGGATGACCTGAATGCAGAGTGGGGGCGTTTGCTGATTGAGCAGCAAACTTTCGGCGCGACGGCACAGATCGGTACGCGTGCAGTGACACAGCTGCGTATGTATTCACCTCCGGTTTCACAAAGTGTCGTGATTTCCTTACCACAAACTTCAGATGAGAAAAAATAAGGCTAGCGTTCCGACATGGTAGACAAGAGAAAGAAGCAACCGGTACGTAAAAAACAATCGGTCACCGACAAAAATGCCTCAAATGTTTATATCAATCGTTTTTACATCATGTGGGCGGTGGTGCTGCTGTGTTTTGTGACACTGATTTGCCGTGCTTTCTATGTACAGATTATTAATAAAGATTTTTTGCAAAATAAAGCCAATGCCAATATTTTAAGAACCAATACCATCAAGGCGATGCGTGGCGTGATTTATGATCGTAATGGCATTCCATTGGCGATCAGTACTCCGATCATGAAAATTGTGATTGATCCACGTGATTATTTTGACAATAAAAAACTCTATGACGAGACCATGCTGGCGCTGGAAAAAGAACCGAATAGCCGCAAGCTCAAACGTCAGTTACCCGATAAAAACCTGAATCTGGATGAGCTGGCTGATGCAGTCGGTATGGATCGGGCAGAACTGCGCAAAAAAATGGAAGAACGTCCGCGTTCACGTTATCTGATCCTGAAAAAAGAAGTTCCGCCACAACAGGCCGAACTGATCATGAAACGTAATTTTCAGGGCGTATATACCGAGAAAAACTATAAACGTTATTATCCGCAGCCACAGCCGAACTCTCAGATTATTGGCCTGACCAATAGCGAAGGCAGCGGCATTGAAGGTCTGGAAATGCAGCTGAATAGCCGTCTTTCCGGAAAGGATGGCGAGCAGCAGATCATTCGCGATAAAAAAGGCAACCGGGTCAAAGAACCGGAAGTGATTAAAGAAGTTGAACCGGGCGAAAATATTACCTTAAGTATCGACTCGCGTCTGCAATATATTATGTACCGTGAGCTGACGGCTGCCGGTGTCGCCAATAATGCCCGTTCAGCGACTGCGATTGCGGTAGATGTCAAAACCGGTGAAATTCTGGCGCTATCTTCATGGCCATCGTATAACCCGAATGATAAAAACAGCCTGCTCAACAAGGATGCCATGCGTAATCGCGGTGCAGTCGATTCTTTCGAGCCGGGTTCGACCATGAAGCCGCTGACCGTGGCAATGGCGCTGGAAAGTGGCAAATATACGGCGAATTCAGTCGTGAATACCACACCGGGCAGTATGCGGGTCGGTAATCATACCATCCGTGATACGCATAACTATGGTCAGTTGACACTCGGGGGTATTCTGCAGAAATCCTCTAACGTTGGTGTGGCGAAACTGGCCTTGTCGCTGCCTTATGAAACCTTACCAACCTTCTATAAACGTCTGGGTTTTGGTCAGCGTTCAGCAGTGAAATTCCCGGGTGAAAGTGCCGGTTTGATTCTTCCACCAAGTAAATGGAATGTGTCAGAAGTGGCAACCATGTCCTATGGTTATGGTCTGAACGCGACGGTACTTCAGCTGGCTGATGCCTATGCCATGCTGGCCAATAAAGGCGTAAAAATGCCGCTGAGCCTGTACAAGCTGGAAGAGCAGCCCCAAGGTGAGCAGATGATCGATGCCAATATTGCCGATCAGGTCCTGCTGATGATGGAAACTGCAACCTTGCCAGGTGGTACAGCAACTCGCGCCACCATTCCAGGCTATCGCGTGGCAGGTAAAACCGGTACTGCACATAAGCTGCGTGCTGACCGTAAAGGTTATTCAACCAGTGAATACCGGGCTTTATTTGCCGGCGTAGCACCAGTCAGTGATCCACGGATTGCCATGGTGGTGGTAGTAGAAAATCCACAAGGCACTTACTATGGCGGTACGGTATCTGCACCAGTCTTTGCCCGCGTGATGCAGGAATCCTTGCGTCTGCTGAATGTCCCTCTGGACAAACCTTTAGAACCTCCCAAAGTCCAGTAAATAGGTGATCAATGTCTATTACATTTCAAGATATCTACACCCCTCACGATGTCGCTGACTGGATGAAGCAATCCTTTCAGGGCTTCGAGCTGGATAGTCGTAAAGTTAAACCAGGACAGATTTTTATTGGCCTGACCAGTCTGTCACAACCGGAAAAAACTGCTCAATTTGCCCAGAAAGCTTTGGATCAGGGCGCATTGGCTGTGATTTCAGAAACTGAGCTGGATGTATCTCCACGTTTGGTGGTGACAGATGTACGTCATCTGATGGGACAGTGGCAAAAGCAGTATTTGCAAGCTACTCAACCTGTTCAAGCTGTTCGAATTCTGGCAGTTACCGGCACCAATGGTAAAACCACGATTTCTCGCTTGGTGGCTGAATTCATCATGTTGCAAGGTAAAGCCTGTGCAGTGATGGGTACCACAGGTAACGGGATTTTACCAAATCTGGAAGCATCTTCGCACACCACCCTGGATGCCTTGCAACTGCAAAATGCCTTGCATGGCTATGCGCAGGCTGGTGCGGAGTTTGCCTCGATTGAAGCCAGCTCACATGGTCTGGAACAAGGTCGCTTGAATGGTTGTGATATCGAGATTGCGGGTTACAGCAATTTGAGTCGTGATCATCTGGATTATCACGGAACATTGCAAGCTTATGCGGAAGCGAAATCACGCTTATTTCAGTTTGAATCTTTAAAAGTCGCTGTCATCAATATCGATGATGAGCATGCAAAGATCATGCTGGATGCTGCGAAAAATAATCCGGCACAGCCTAAAATTTTGACTTATTCCACCACACAAAAAGCGGATTATCAGGTTCAGGATATTCAATACAGCATTTCAGGTGCGACCTTTAAACTAAATACTGTTTCTGCTGAATATGTGGTTAACAGTCCATTGCTGGGCCATTTTAATATTGAAAATCTGGTTGCCAGTCTGATCATGGCGGAGCAGGCTGGATTTGACTTGGAAAGTTTGATGGCAACTGTACCACAGCTTAAAGGTGCGCCAGGTCGCATGCAGGTGCTACGTGATGGTGAGCGCCTGTTTGTGGTGGATTATGCGCATACCCCGGATGCCCTGACCCAGGTTCTGGTGACCTTGAAACGTCATGTTTCACAAAATCTATGGGCAGTCTTCGGCTGTGGCGGCGACCGTGATCGCGGTAAACGTCCACTGATGACTCAGGCTGCTTTAGACGGTTCGGATATCGCAGTACTCACTTCGGATAATCCACGGACCGAAGATCCGGCACAAATCTTTGCGGATATGAAAAACGGCATCGATTTTTCCGGCAAAACCTATCATGAAATTCATGACCGTCGTGAAGCGATCAAGTTTGCGGTTAAACACGCGCAGGTGGGTGATATTGTCGTGATCGCAGGAAAAGGGCACGAAAATTATCAGGAAATTGATGGTGTACGTCACTGGTTTGATGACGTGATCGAAGTACAAGCTGCCATTGATGCCCAGCATTGCAACACAGATTCAGCCTATTCAGCGCATTAGGATTCAGATATGCATACCTCAACAACAAGTACTGCGGCGCTGGAGCCGTGGAGCATAGAACAATTACAGCAGGCTACCCAAAGCTACTGGCTGAATGATAAAAAGCCTGCAGGTCAGATCAAGCGGATTTTGACTGATTCACGTGATGCAGAAGCAGGTGATGCTTTTCTGGCGCTGAAAGGCGAGCGTTTTGACGCGCATGACTTTATTGCGCAAGTGGCGGCTCAAGGTTGTGAAATTGCCATTGTCAGCCGTCCGGTGGATGCTGATATTTGCCAGTTGGTGGTGGAAGATACCCGTTTGGCACTTGGACAGTTAGGTGCTTATCGCCGTCAGCAGAATCCTCAACTCAAAGTCATTGCCTTGACCGGCAGTAGTGGCAAGACCACGACTAAAGAAATGCTGGGAAGCATTCTGTCGCGTCTGGCACCGACCTTGGTGACACGTGGTAATTTGAATAATGACCTTGGTGTGCCGGTAATGTTGCTGGAGCTACGTCCTGAACATCAATATGCAGTCATGGAGCTCGGTGCAAGTCATCAGGGTGAAATTGATTACACTTCAAAAATGGTGCAGCCGCATGTGGCGGGGATCATTAATATCGGGACTGCGCATTTAGGTGAATTTGGCGGTCGTGACGGGATTTGCCGCGCGAAATCCGAGATTTATGCGCATATCTCTGAAACCTCAATTATTCCTGCTGCAGATGATTTTGCTGAAGTCATTCGTGCCGCAGTAAGAACTGAAAAAAGCTTAAGTTTTGGTGCTGGTGGTGAAGTCTATGCCAGCGAGGTAGTACTTGAAGCTCAATCTTCAAGCTTTACCCTGAATACAGCACAAGGCTCCAAAACAGTTCAGTTGCCGTTTGCCGGTGAGCATAATGTTGAAAATGCGACCGCAGCAGCAGCTTTTGCCCTGGCGATCGGTATTGGTCTGGATGATATCGTGGCCGGTCTGGAACAGGCCGTGGGTGCGAAAGGTCGTCTGAACTTTATTCCGTACAAAGACTATTTATTTATTGACGACACCTACAATGCTAATCCGGGTTCGATGCGTGCAGCGGCTGAAGTTCTGGCGCAGCAGCAGGGCATCCGGGTGATGGTCACCGGCGATATTGGTGAACTCGGTTCATCTGCCGCAATCGAGCATTACAAGCTCGGTCGCGATCTGGTCTCGGTCAAAGGCATTAATTTTGTGGTGGCTGTGGGTGAATTTGCGCCGGCCGCACAAGAAGGTGCCCGTAGTACACAATATGGTAAAAAAATGCAGGCTTTCCTGAATCAGGAGCAGGCCTTACCGTTTTTAATTGATTTGATTGAAACACATCAACCTCAGCCGATGTCATTTCTATTTAAAGGGTCGCGTTTTACCCATATGGAAACATTGATGGCTGCATTGATGGAGAAACTCTAAATGCTGTTATGGCTCTTTGAACATTTGGCGGGCTTTGACAGCACGTTTCAGGTGGTTCGTTATTTAACTTTACGTGCTTTGCTCAGTGTCTTGACGGCATTGACCATCGGTCTGGTGCTTGGGCCTGTGATGATTCGCAAGCTGCAGGCGCTGAAATATGGTCAGGCAGTCAGCTCATATGCTCCTGAAAACCATGCCAAGAAAATGGGTACACCGACCATGGGCGGGGTACTGATCCTGCTTTCGATTGGTATCTCAACTTTACTCTGGGCGGATCTTTCCAATCCTTATGTCTGGATTGTGCTGGGTGTGATGGTGATTTTCGGTGCAGTAGGCTGGGCTGATGACTGGATTAAAATCCGTTATAAAGACAATGCGGGTTTGCCTGCGAAGAAAAAATTCTTTTGGACTTCAGTGGGTTCGTTGGGTGCTGGTATTGCCTTGTATGTGATTGCGCAGCAACAGAGCAATCCGGTGCATACTGCGAATATGTTGGATCTATTGATTCCATTCTTTAAAGACTTAAGCATTCCATTGTCGATGATCCCGTTGGGTATTGGTTTTATTATCTTTACCTATTTCGTGATTAACGGTGCATCCAATGCCGTGAACTTGACTGATGGTCTGGATGGTCTGGCGATCATGCCAATCGTGCTGGTTGCTACAGGTTTGGGCGTATTTGCCTATCTGGCCGGTGATGTGCGCTTTGCCAATTATCTGCATATTCCTTATGTAAAATATTCGTCTGAGCTGGTGGTGGTCTGTGCTGCCATGATCGGGGCGGGTCTGGCTTTCCTTTGGTACAATGCCCATCCGGCTCAAGTATTTATGGGTGATGTCGGTGCTTTATCTCTCGGTGCAATGCTGGGTACGATTGCCGTCATGGTGCGCCAGGAAATCGTATTTGCGATTATGGCCGGTGTCTTTGTCGTGGAAGCTGTTTCAGTGTTCTTACAGATTGGTTCATTAAGAATGCGCAATAAACGTGTATTCCTGATGGCACCCCTACATCATCATTATGAAAAGAAAGGCTGGCGTGAAACCCAGGTGGTGATCCGTTTCTGGATTATTACGATTATGCTGGTAGTTTTGGGTCTAATGACCTTAAAATTGCGTTAAGAAATGCATGAGAAAAAGTCGGCGCATGCCGGCTTTTTTGTTTTGGAGAAAATGATGAATTTACTCATGTGCCCAGTCTGTCGCCAGCAGTTGAGCTTAAATGAAAGAACATGGCGATGTGAGAATCATCATAGTTACGATGTTGCCAAACAGGGCTATGTGAACCTGCATGTGGTTCAGCACAAGCACAGTAAAAATCCGGGAGATACGCCTGAGTCTGTGCAGGCACGTCGCGCATTTCTCAGTGCAGGTTATTATGCGCCTTTGCAACAGGCCGTCGTGGAAAAGATTCGCGAGTTGCGGATTGAAAACCTTTTAGATATTGGTTGTGGCGAAGGTTATTATACGAATGCCATGCGGGCCGAAGTGCTGCAATGCGTCGGGGTTGATATTGCCAAGAATGCGGTTCAGGTCGCAGCCAAACTGAATAAAGATATTACTTGGGTGGTGGGAACCGGGGCAACCTTGCCAGTACTGAATGAATCAATTGATCTCTGCACCAGCTTGTTTAGTCCGATTCCCAAACAGGAAATCCTACGAGTCCTAAAACCAAAATCTTATTTGATGGTGGTGACACCGGCACCGCAACATTTATACTCGATGCGTGAAGCTCTATTTGAAGAAGTGAAACCACATGAGCCGCAGAAGTTTGTTGAGCAGTTACAAGATGAATTTAATCTGGTTAGTGAGCAGGTGATTGACGCCCCAATGGTTTTACCACAGGCAGATTTAAAAAACCTGATTGCGATGACACCCTATGCTTATAAGGCCAAATCTGAACGTCGTTTAGCACTTGAACAGCAGGATCAGTTTGAATTACTGGCGCAATATCAGATTTACCTATTCCAGAAAAAATAAAAAATGCATATAAAAAAACCCTCAACTGAGGGCTTTTTTATATCAGTCAGATTACTGGACTTCTTCGATCAGATTTTCCAGTGAGTCTACCCGGTTTGGCTGAAGAGGCTGTTCTTGAGGTGCAGAACCTTCATCATCTGGTAAACGAATCGGTTGATCTGGTAAATCCTCAAAGTCAGTTTCTGTGCGTTTCGGGACGACCACAGGTGCTGGACGGTAAAGTGCTGTCGCCAGAGGCGGAGAAGACGGATCATTCTGCTGCTCATCAGCCTGAACCGCTTTGTTGCGATTCACTGGTGCCTTGGCATTCCGGTCTAAACGTACCCATGCTTCCGGCTGGCCTTTTAATGCCTTGCCCATAAAATCGGTCCAGATCGGTAGAGCTGCCACACCACCATATTCACGACGACCTAAGGTGGTCGGCTGGTCAAAGCCTACCCAGGTCACGGTGACCAGCTTGCCATTAAAGCCAGCAAACCAGGCATCTTTAGCATCGTTAGTGGTACCAGTCTTTCCGCCAATATCACTACGACCAATTCTTAATGCAGCACGACCGGTACCATGCTGAATCACATCACGCAAAATGTTGGCCATGTCATAGGCAGAGCTGGATTTTAAAATACGCTGTGCCTGACGATAATTACTGTCTTCGGCAGAGACTTTAGGTGCGGCCTGTTTTTGCTCTAAAGTTGTATTATTGATTGCAATTGCTTCGTCATCTGCGGTAATAGGATCAGTGGCTTGAACTGTTTCTTCTTTTTCATTAATACATGAAATGCAGGCATATTCAGGCTTGGCTTCAAAGATGGTATTGCCATAGGCATCTTCAATGCGGGTAATAAAATGCGGCTGAATTCGGTAACCGCCATTGGCAAAGGTGGCATAGCCAGTCGCCATCTGGATCGGGAGGACCTGTGGGGTGCCTAAGGCAATGGTATAGTTACGTGGAATCTGACTGTCCTGTAAACCAAAATCCATGAATAACTGACGTGTACGTTCAATCCCGACGGCCTGTAATAAGCGCACTGAAACTGTATTACGTGACAGATAAAGTGCACGACGTAGCGGGATCATGCCCAGATAACGGCCATCCGAATTACGTGGGGTCCATTTGCCAATGGTAATGGGTGCATCATTGACCATGGTATGCGGTGTCATGCCACGTTCTAAAGCCAGGGCATAAACAAAAGGTTTAATGGTTGAGCCCGGCTGACGCCAGCCTTGGGTTGCACGGTTAAATTTCGACTGATAAAAGTTATATCCCCCGACAATGGCTTCAATCGCACCATTATTTGGGTTGATGGCAATCAATTGTCCTTGCACATTGGGAATCTGCACCAATGACCAAGAGGTTTTATTTTCATTAGGTCTTAAACGAACAATGTCTTTGACTTTGACAATCTCGGACGCTTTGCTCGGTGCACCACCTACACTATTGACGTTACGAAAGCGACGTGCCCAGGACATACCTGACCAGGGAACAGTCACGCTGCTTCCGTCCTGCATGAGGGCTTCAAAACTGGAATTACCCACCTGAGTTACTTGCGCAGGATAAGTGTTGGCATAAGCACGGAACTTGTCGAGGGGTTGATCATGTGCTTCAGCACCACGCCAGCCATGTCGACGGTCATAAGCCTCTAGGCCTTCCTGTACCGCTTGCTCCGCATAGGCCTGACGTTCACTATGAATTGTAGTATAGACTTTATAACCAGAATCTACCGCCTGTTCACCAAAGTTTTGTACCAGTTCAGAACGTACCATTTCGCCGACATACGGGAATTTATTACGGGTACTCCGGTCAGGCATATCTAAATTTACCGGTTCAGCAATGGCTTGCTGATACTGGCTCTGGTTCAAATAGCCTAGTTGTAGCATACGACCCAAAATCCAGTTACGACGTTCCAAGGCACGCTTAGGATTGGCGACTGGATTGTATCGAGAAGGTGCTTTAGGCAGGCCAGAGATCATCGCCATTTGTGCAATTGAAAGCTCTTCTAAACTCTTGTTGTAGTAAATTTTAGCTGCTGCTGCGATGCCGTAAGCATTTTTCCCCAGGAAAATTTTATTGACATACAGGGTCAGAATGTCTTCTTTACTTAAGCTTTGCTCAATTTTACGGGCCAGAAAAATTTCAGTCAGTTTACGCTTCAGCGTCCGTTCAGGACTAAGGTAATAATTTTTTGCCACTTGCATGGTAATGGTCGAACCACCGGTCTGTACATCCGAGCCGGTCACCGTCTCACTGAGTGCGCGTCCCAAACTTTTAAAGCTGATTCCGCTATGCTCAAAAAAGCTGGAATCTTCCGCGGCGAGGAAAGCATGAATAAATTCGGGTGGAATTTGTTCATATTTCACGGGAACAGAAAGCTTGCCTCCATATTCGGCAATTAATTCATTATCTGAACTAAAAACTTGTAAAGGCTTTAATAAAGGTGCCTTTTTAAGCGTAGACATTTCAGGCAAAGATGGGGCAATATAGAGATACATGCCATAGAAACCCATCGGAATTGAGATCAGTATAATGATAATGATCAAAAAAAATGGATGAACAAGGCCTGAACAAGATAGCTTTTTCATAACAAGTAAGTTTTAATAAGAGCTAATGGCGAACTAATTACCGGTCAGTATATCCTGTCGATATCCATATTGTTAGATGAGTTATTGTATCTATATAAAATTATAGACTGGACCAATTGGTAAGTTAGATTGAATTGGGGACAAAAAAATAATAGGAATTATATTGTGCGCAGGTTATATCGTAAACCAAATAAGGGGTTAATAGGAGTCGATATTAGTTCGACTTCTGTTAAGGTTTTGGAACTTTCTGTAAAAAGTGGCCGTTACTGGGTAGAGAGCTATGCTTTGATTCCTTTATCGGAAAACAGTGTTGTTGAAAAAAACATCTTAAACCCAGAAGCTGTCGCTGATGCCCTTGGGCGTGCAATTAATTTGGGTAATACCCAGTCGAATCAGGCCGCTTTTGCGATTCCAACTTCAATGGTCATCACCAAAATCATTGAGATGGATGCAGACATGTCAGATGATGAACGTGAAGTTCAGATTCGTGAAGATGCGGAACAATATATTCCTTTTCCACTCGATGAAGCGAGTCTGGACTTTGAAGTTCTGCCAGACCGCCTTTCCAATCCGAACCGGGTCAATGTGCTGCTGGTCGCGACACGGATCGAAAATGTCGAAGCACGTTCTGAAGTTTTAGAGATTAGCAGTCTAACGCCTAAGATTGCAGATGTAGAAAGTTTTGCGCTGGAAAATGCCTTTAAGGTATTTTCGGACACTTTGCCGATGGGGGTCAATACGGTTGGTATCTTAGACATTGGTCATAGTATGACGACCTTGTCGGTGATGCAGAACAACAAGATTATTTATACTCGTGAGCAGGTGTTTGGCGGTAAGCAATTAACTCAGGAAATTCAGAATCGTTATGGATTATCCTTTGAAGAAGCTGGACGTGCTAAAAAAACCCGTGCCTTGCCTGATGATTATGATATTGAAGTCCTAGAACCCTTCTTGGATGCCGTGGTACAACAGGCAGCCCGTTCATTACAATTCTTCTTTTCATCTTCTCAGTTTAATGAGATTGACCATATTTTACTGGCCGGCGGGAATGCCAATATTCCAGGTCTGGCAAAATTATTACAACAAAAACTCGGTTACCGTGTCACGATCGCGAATCCATTTTTGCAAATGGGCTTTTCTCCTCAAATTGATATTAAAAAAATTGAAAATGACGCGTCATCACTCATGGTTGCATGCGGTTTGGCATTAAGGAGTTTTGATTAATGGCAAGAATTAACTTACTTCCTTGGCGTGATGAGCTAAGAATTAAAAGAAATAATGAATTTGTGGCAATCTGCGTGGGGGCGCTTTTCTTGGGATTAGCGGCAGCAGGTTCAACCTGGTTTTATTATGATCACAAACTTCAGGATCAGGAGCAGGCCAATCAGCTGATTCAAAGTACCAACCAGAATCTGGATGTGCAGTTAAAGGCGCTTGAAGGTTTGCAAGAGCAGCGTAATGCGATTGTTGAACGGATGAAACTGATTCAGGGTCTACAAACTCAGCGTCCGATTGCGGTACATTTGATTGATGAAATTGTACGGGTGACCCCAAGCAATATGTATATCACCAAATTCCAGCGTATCGGCGATAAGTTTACCATTGAAGGTCGGGCTGAGAGTCCAAATACAGTAGCAGAACTGCTCCGTAATCTGGAGGCTTCATCTTGGTATCGAAATGCCTTTATGAACGCTTTCCTGGTGGCTGAAGAAGCAAAAGAAAAGGCACCGAGCTCTATTATTCCACGTGTGGAAGAGTCCTATGGTAGTTTTACCGTGACGGTAGATCTGGATCAGATCGCTCAGCCAGTACTTAACGAAGAACAACAAGCAGTCGCTACAACTACGGGGGCATCATCATGAGTAATGAGGAATTCGATGAGTTCAGCCAGGATGTCGTCGCTGTACCCAAAAATAAAATGACTGTTGAAAAGTTTTTTCAGCAATTCAATACATTGGATCCAAACAATTATGGTAGTTGGCCTTTATCAGTCAAAATTACCTGCTGGATTTTTATTGTTGCACTGGCCTTTGCAGTGATTTACTTTGTCATGATCAGAAGTACAATTGAATCGATTTCACAAGCCAGTGCCCAGGAACAAAACCTGCTGAATGAATTCCGTGAAAAAGAATCCAAATTACGCAACTTACAACAATATCAAATCCAGCTTCAGGAAATGGAAGCTCGTTTTAACCAGCAGTTAGAACAGTTACCGAAAGAAACTGAGATTCCGGGTCTGGTTGAAGATATTAACCTGAGCGGTGTGAATTCAGGCCTGAAGTTTAAAAATATCCGTCTGGAACCTGAAATTAAACAAGAATTCTTTATTGAACAGCCGATTGCAATTGAAGCCACTGGGGATTATCACGCTTTTGGTTCTTTTGTCAGCAGTATTGCCGGCTTGTCGCGTATTGTCACACTGCATGATTTCACCATTACCGGTACTGAAAACAAAGAGAAAAAATCTGAAATTCCGGTCATTGATTATGTGGTGAAAGCCAAAACTTATCGTTATGTCGGTAATGCGGAAAGCGCTGCAGCTAATAGCACTACTCAGGGGGCGCAGTAATGAAGAACATTAAGATTACTTCGGCTTTAACACTTGGGTTTTTATTATTGGGATGCGATTCACGCATTGATGCTGTCAATCAGGAAATGGCCAATATTCGTAATCAGCCGCCTTTGCCGATTGAACCGGCTCCTGATTTTATGCCAGTTGAAACCTTCAGCTATGCAGCACATCAGATTAAAAGTCCTTTTTTACCAAGCTCTCTGGCGGCTGAACTGAAAATTATGGCGGGGAAACGGGTTTATCCAAACCTATCACGTCAACTGCAACCGCTAGAAAGTTATCCGCTCGAAACGTTGACCATGAAAGGCAGCATGCGCAATCAGGCAGGACAGATTCTGGCTTTAATCCAGACACCTGATGGTGAGGTTGAGCGGATTCAACGTGGTAGCTATATGGGACTTAATCATGGTCGTGTGGTTGGAATTACACCAACACAGATCGATTTGATTGAGATTATTCCAGATGGCCGTGAGGGATATGTGGAACGTCCGCGAAGTCTGGTTCTTATCGGGCCGGCGCCATAAGTTTTAAAGGAATAACAATGAATAAGAGTATTAAAGAATTTATTTTTGGGGATGTTAATACAATGAATCGTGTGTTTCGTCAGTTTTCAATGGGTGCTGTTGCGATTGCGGTGATGCAAGCGGCCAGTGCGCAGGTTTCAATGACCAATGTAGTACCCATGCAGCTTCCTGGACAAGGAACTGAGATTCGGGTGATGTTCAATGGTTTGCCACCACAACCACAAGCCTATCAATTAGAATCGCCGTCACGTTTGATTCTGGACTTTGACAAAGCACAACAGAATTTAAAACAAAGCAGTATTCCGGTGGCAACACGTGAAGCCAGTTCAGTGGATGTCACTTCGGATGCTCAGCGGGCACGTCTAACGGTAAATCTGACCGAGGCTGGAGCCTTTACGACTCGCGTGGAAGGCAATACCTTTATTCTTAAAATTAACTCGGCAACTCCTGTAGCCATAGCTCAACCTGTGCAGCAACAGTCAGCTCAGGGTATCAGTAATATTGGTTTCCAGCGCGGTGTGCAAGGTGAAGGCCAGGTCGTTATTGATCTATTAGGGAATAATACTCCTGTTGATGTACAGCAGCAGGGTACCAAAGTCATTGTACGCACTTTAGGGAGCAAGATTCCTGCACATTTGACCCGCCGTCTTAATGTGACAGATTTCGCGACTCCGGTATCGAGTGTGGATGCTGTGAATCAAAATGGCTCAGGCGTGATTACGATTCAGTCTGCGGAAAGTTATGAATATATGGCTTATCAGACTGATAACAAGCTAACCATCAGTTTGAAACGTCCGGAAGCCAAGAGCCCATTACGTCCTAAAACCGTCAATTATTCGGGTAAGAAAATCTCTTTGGATTTTCAGGATATCGAAGTCCGTCGTGTTCTACAGCTCTTAGCCGATTTCACCGATATCAATATGGTGGCTGCAGATAGTGTACAAGGCAATATTACTTTGCGCTTGAAAGAGGTACCTTGGGATCAGGCGCTGGATATTGTGCTGAAAACCAAAAATCTGGATAAACGGCGCAATGGCAATGTGATCTGGATCGCACCAGTTACAGAGCTGATAAAGGCTGAAGAGGAAGAAGCTAAGGCGATTAAGCAGAGTGTTGCACTTGCGCCTATCCAAACGGAATATATGCAGCTCAGTTATGCCAAAGCCGCTGATATTGAGAAACTGATTACGCAGAATAAAGGCGCATCTAGTTCAGGTAGTTCGAGTAACACTACAAATAATGATGAGAGAGAAAGCTTATTGAGTTCACGTGGCTCTGTGTCTATTGATGCACGAACCAATACTATTATTGTGAATGATACCCAGCCTTTTATTGATAAAATCCGTAATATGGTAGATCTGCTCGATGTACAGGTAAAGCAGGTAATGGTTGAAGCACGTATTGTGCGAGCTACCACGGACTTCACCAAAGAAATGGGAGTGAAGTGGGGGATTCTGTCTCAAGGAATTACCAACAATAATAATCTTCTGGTCGGTGGTAGTGACACGACGTTATGGGATCTTAGAGAGCCAGAACTAGATAGTGAAACAGGTCGCTGGACCTACGATATTCAAAGACCAGATAACTTAAATGTGGATTTGGGGGTAACCAGTTCAGGTGCCAGTCGTATTGCCTTTGGTTTGATCAGCCTTTCTGATTTTATGCTGGATCTTGAGCTTTCTGCACTTCAGGCAGATGGCTATGGTGAGGTGATTTCTACCCCTAAAGTACTGACTGCAGACAAGCAGAAAGCAACTGTTGCCTCTGGTTCTCAAATTCCGTATCAGTCAGCAGAGGGTGGTGGTGCGAATGCAGTATCTACTACGGAATTTATTGATGCTACGCTAAGTCTGGATGTCACACCAAGCATTACGCCAGATGGCAAAGTACAGATGGAACTCAATATTACCAGTGACTCACCGGGTAACCCGACACCGACTGGACAGCTCACTATTAACAAAAACCAGATCACTACCAATGTCTTGGTGGACAATGGCGAAACCGTGGTTCTAGGCGGTATTTTTGAGCAAGAAACCCGTAATGCACAAACTAAGGTACCTTTCCTGGGGGATATTCCTTATGTAGGACGTTTATTCCGTAAAGATTTAAAGTCGGATAATAAACGTGAGCTACTGATTTTCGTTACACCTCGAATTGTTAATGACAGTGTTTCAAGAAATCATTAATATATTTTGAATTTAACAAAACGAATAGGTGACTCCTTGCCAAGCAAAGAGTTTGAAACCCTGCCAAATATTTATTTGGTAGGGCCGATGGGGGCCGGTAAAACAACAGTAGGACGACATCTCGCAGAATTGTTAGGACGTGAATTTCTAGACAGTGATCATGAAATTGAACGTAAAACAGGCGCGACCATTCCCTGGATTTTTGAAAAAGAAGGGGAGCAGGGTTTCCGTGACCGTGAAACTGCTGTGATTAATGACCTTACCTCACGTCCCCATCTGGTCTTAGCCACCGGTGGTGGTGCCATTACTCAGACCTTAAATCGGGATTATCTGAAACAGCGCGGAATCGTTGTCTATCTCTATACGCCGGTTGAAATTCAACTGCAACGTACCTATCGCGATAAAAACCGTCCACTCCTTCAAGTCGAAAATCCGGAACAAAAGTTACGTGATTTATTGGCAGTCCGTGATCCCTTGTATCGGGAAGTGGCGCATCATATTATTGAGACCAATCAGGGTGCTGCGCGTGATCTGGCGCAGCGGATTCTCAATCTTATTACTTCTAAAAACTAAGTTCATTGAATAAAGTGGTTAATCAAGCATGCAAACCTTATATGTAGAACTCGGAGAACGTCGTTACCCTATTTTTATCGGGAGCGATCTGGATCCACAGGCCTTATTGGCTCCCTATATTCAGGGTAAGCAAGTGATGATTGTAAGCAATGCCACAGTTGCACCACTTTATTTGCAGCGTTATCAAACTGCAATTGAAGCTCTGGACAAACGTGTTGCGACCTGTATTTTGCCTGATGGTGAAAAATATAAGGATAGTCCGCATCTGAATCTGATTTTTGATGCACTGCTTGAAGCCGGTTTTAACAGGGACTGTACTGTGCTTGCGCTGGGTGGTGGTGTCATTGGAGATATGGCCGGGTTTGCTTCGGCCTGTTTCCAGCGCGGTGTATACTTTATCCAAGTACCGACGACTTTGCTGTCGCAAGTAGATTCAAGTGTTGGTGGAAAAACCGGGATTAATCACCCTCTGGGTAAAAATATGATTGGCGCTTTCCAGCAGCCGCAGGTGGTGCTGGCGGATATGTCGCAGCTTGTTACTTTGCCGGACCGCGAACTTTCAGCAGGTTTGGCTGAAGTGATTAAATATGCGCTGCTAGGCGATGAGTCATTTCTGGTCTGGCTTGAAGAAAAGATGGATGCTCTGGTCGCTCGTGATGAGAAATTATTGGCTGAAGCCGTTTATCGTTCCTGTGCGCATAAGGCACGGATCGTAGCCAATGATGAGAAGGAGCAAGGGGAACGTGCTTTACTCAATTTAGGTCATACCTTTGGTCATGCGATTGAATCCTACATGGGGTATGGTGTCTGGCTACATGGTGAGGCTGTTGCCACCGGTATGGTGATGGCTGCTGATCTGTCACAGCGTATGGGCTGGATTTCTCAAGAAGATTTAGAACGTACAAAAAAAATCATTTCTCGTGCCCAATTACCTACTGTTTGTCCTAAAATCCCTCTGGATGATTTTCTGGCCTATATGGCCCATGACAAAAAAGTCTTGAATGGACAATTACGTCTGGTGTTATTAAAGCAATTAGGCAAAACAGTGATTACCCGAGACTTTGATCTCGAGTTAATGAAACAGGCAATATTAGCCAATCAGGCATAGGTTTAGTTTTATGGCAGCATTACATACTCCTTGGCAAAAGATTCAGCATTATTTTTGGCTGGTCTGTGGTGTATGCTGCCTATTTGCTGCCTTAGTCTTTTGGGCGGTGACTGATTCAGATGATGTCGTCGAAATTGAAAAAAAGCCTGAAACTGAAGTTCAGTTGCAGATTCAACCAGAAAAAGTCGCCACAATGATCCATCTTGGTGCACTTTTTCAGGAAGTGAAACCACTGGACCTAAATACGCGTACCGTCGTGAATGCCAGTCATGAGCCGGAATTCCGTGGTACCAAATTTGTCAATGAAGCGAAAAACCAGCACGCCATTGAATTATTTCGTGTGACCAATGAAGCCATTTTAAAAAGTTTTCTTAAAAAACAGTCCGATCGTAAACCTTTTATTTATTTAAGAATCTCGGGTGAAAATCAGCCAGAACAATATGTATTGTTATATGGTCAATATAAGACGGCGGCGCAAGCCAATCAGGCTTTATCTACACTGAAGTTAAATTTACCGGCCTCAGTCAAGCCTGAAGTTGTAGCAATGCAGCAATATGTCAGTCTGGTCAATAATCTGGGTTCAGAGGAATTGGCCAGTAATCAAAAGCTTTACGAAATTCGTTTGAAAAATGTGCCTTTGCCGAAAGTAGATGAATCGGTACGACTTAGACAGCAGCAAACCCAAACTGAGTCCAAGCCGCGTAGCTCTGATGCGGCGACTACCAGTACCACAATTGTGCGCCGTGATTCATCGGGAAATGTAGTTGATGTGCAGAAATCTGAAAGTGCTGTAGAAGGTACACCTCAACCGCAAAATAACAATAATCGACCTGCTCAGGGCAGTAATCCGCGTCCTCAAAATAACGAGATTAGTGATCCATTTAATTAGTCCGGTCTAAAATAGCGCATCCAAAAAATTACAGAATTAAAAATGAGCGCTTTTGGTGCAAAAAATGCACATTAAAATTAACCCTTAGAGTGCTGTTCTGCGCTAAATCTTTGTCATCTGTATTGTTTTAATTTATGCGCTGTTTGTTGGCATGGAATTTGCTTTATTGGTGCATGAATTGAATTAATCTCCCTGTTTTAGCGCGAAAAATGATTCGATGACACCGTATGAATGTCATATTTATTCCAGATTTTTATGTTATTCATGAGCAGAATAAACTTTATTTGTTATGCATTTAGTCTAAAAAAGGACTAGTCTGAAGAAATAAAGAAAAATAGTTTTGCTCTACCAAGACGGTCTTCGAAAGTCCATTAGACGCCAGCGCAGAGAAAAATTTAGATTGTTTAATAGCCTGTTGAGGCTTAGTGAAAGAAGGGTACGCTATGCACATGCCATCGCCTAATAATGTAGCTCCCGCTCAAGGTTTATACCAACCGGATGAGTTTAAAGATAACTGTGGTTTCGGTTTGATTGCCCATATGCAGGGTGATGCTAGCCATGATCTCGTCAAGACCGCGATTCATAGTTTGAGTTGTATGACCCATCGTGGTGGTATTGCCGCGGATGGCAAAACCGGGGATGGTTGTGGTCTGCTCTTGGCGATGCCGAAAAAATTCTTCCGTGAAGA
This sequence comes from Acinetobacter lwoffii, assembly GCF_024129355.1. Classification (GTDB taxonomy): domain Bacteria; phylum Pseudomonadota; class Gammaproteobacteria; order Pseudomonadales; family Moraxellaceae; genus Acinetobacter; species Acinetobacter lwoffii_I. The sequence goes on from NZ_JAMXXP010000006.1 coordinate 60,452, forward strand.
AGCCAAACGCTTAAGCGATACCACCTTAAGTGAAGTCTTTGCTGTAGGTTCGGTATTCCTGAATCTTGATCCAGCGCTTGCTGCTCATGCCAAACAGGTTTTAAACAAAGAGATTGAAGCTGAAGGTTTAATCGTTTTGGCTTGGCGTGTGATTCCGACCAATGTCGATGCATTGGGGGAAATTGCCCTGCAATCGATGCCGGCATTTGAACAGATTATTGTTAATTGTCCAATGGGTGTGACTGAGGTTGAATTTAACCGTAAGTTATTCCTAGCGCGTCGTCGTGCAGAGCAGTTATTAAGCAATGATACGTCTTTCTATGTCACTACTTTATGTTCAACGGTGATCAGCTATAAAGGCTTGATGATGCCAGAAGCGATTGCAGATTTTTATACAGATCTGGCAGACCCACGTCTGGAATCGCATATTGCGGTGTTCCATCAACGTTTCTCGACCAATACTTTACCGCGCTGGCCGTTGGCACAACCGTTCCGTTACCTGGCGCACAATGGTGAAATCAATACCATTACTGCGAACCGTAACTGGGCCATGGCACGTGTACCAAAATTTGAAAATCCATTATTGCCAGGTTTAACTGAACTGAATCCAATTGTGAACCGTACCGGTTCGGATTCTTCGAGCCTGGATAACATGCTGGAGATTCTGGTTGGTGGCGGCATGGATCTGTTCCGCGCACTCCGTATGCTGGTTCCGCCTGCCTGGCAGAATGTGGAAACTCTAGATGCTGACTTGCGTGCATTCTATGAATTTAACTCAAAGCATATGGAAGCCTGGGATGGCCCTGCGGGTCTGGTGATTCAGGATGGTCGCCATGCGATCTGTATGCTGGATCGTAACGGTCTGCGTCCTGCGCGTTGGGTCATCACCAAGAATGGTTATATCACGCTGGCTTCTGAAATTGGTGTCTGGGGTTATCAACCTGAAGATGTGATTTCTAAAGGCCGTGTCGGTCCTGGCCAAATGCTGGTCATTGATACGCAAACCGGTAAGGTGCTGGATACGCAAGATGTCAATAATCATCTGAAACGTATGCGTCCATATCGTGAATGGTTACGTGAAAATTCTGTGCGTTTGCAAGGCAGTCCAGAGCTGGAAGAATATTTATGTGATCAAGGCTTAAAAGGCGATGGCCTGAAAGCGGCACAAAAAATGTTCATGGTGACCTTTGAAGAGCGTGACCAGTTGTTGCGTCCGATTGCTGAAAGTGGTCAGGAAGCTGTAGGTTCAATGGGTGATGATACCCCAATGGCGGTATTGTCCCGTCAGGTGCGTCATGTGTCGGATTATTTCCGCCAGCAGTTTGCACAGGTGACCAACCCACCGATCGATCCGTTACGTGAATCGATTGTGATGTCACTGGAAACCTGTTTAGGTCGTGAACAAAATGTATTTGAACAGGGTCCTGAACATGCTGATCGTCTGATCATTTCCAGTCCTGTGCTGTCTAATTCGAAAATGCATCAGATCCGTACCCTGGGTCGTGCCGGTTATGAAATTGCAGATATCGACCTGAACTATGCTGAAACTGAAGGTCTACAAGCAGCGATTGCACGGATCTGTGAAGAATCTGCGCAAGCCATTCGTGATGGTAAAACCTTACTGGTGCTTTCAGACAAGAAAATCCGTGAAGGCTACTTGCCTGCCAATGCCTTCATGATCACCGGTGCGGTGCATCATCATCTGATCAATACCGGTCTGCGTACTGACGCTAACCTGATTATTGAAACCGGCTTTGCTCGTGATCCACATCAGTTTGCAGTTCTTCTAGGCTTTGGTGCAACTGCGATCTACCCGTACCTGGCTTATGACGTAATCAATGATCTGGTCGCTAAAGGCGAGTTATTGGGTGACCCAATCTATGCACAAAACAATTTCCGTAAGGGGATTGAGAAAGGCTTATTGAAAGTTCTTTCGAAAATGGGGATTTCTACGGTTGCCTCTTACCGTGGTGGTCAGTTGTTTGAAGCAGTGGGTTTATCTAATGAAGTGGTAGATAAATGCTTCATCGGTGTACCAAGCCGTATTCAGGGTGCTACTTTTGTCGATCTTGAAAATGACCAGAAACAGTTGGCGGATATTGCCTGGAAAAACCGTAAGCCAATCGATCAGGGCGGCTTGCTGAAATTTGTCTTTGGCAAGGAATATCATGCCTTTAACCCGGATGTGATCAACTCACTGCATAAAGCAGTACGTTCTGGGAACTACGCAGATTTTAAAGAATATGCAGAATTGGTGAACAACCGTCCGATCGCAACGATCCGTGACTTGTTCAAACTGAAAACAGACAACTCGATTCCAGTCGAACAAGTGGAATCTGTGGAAGAGATCCTGCCTCGCTTTGACTCTGCCGGTATGTCTTTGGGTGCACTGTCACCTGAAGCGCACGAAGCGATTGCGATTGCCATGAATACGATTGGTGGTCGTTCAAACTCGGGTGAGGGCGGTGAAGATCCAGCGCGTTACAGTACTATCCGTAACTCGAAAATCAAACAAATTGCATCGGGCCGTTTTGGTGTGACGCCTGCTTATTTAACATCAGCAGAAGTTCTCCAGATTAAAGTCGCGCAAGGTGCAAAACCAGGTGAAGGTGGTCAGTTGCCGGGTGGTAAAGTGAATGGTCTCATTGCCCGTTTACGTTACTCTGTGCCGGGCGTTACCCTGATTTCGCCACCTCCGCATCATGACATCTATTCAATTGAAGATTTATCACAGTTGATCTTTGATTTAAAACAGGTTAACCCACAGGCGATGGTGTCAGTTAAGCTGGTTTCTGAACCGGGTGTCGGTACGATTGCGGCGGGTGTAGCGAAAGCGTATGCCGATTTCATTACCATTTCTGGTTATGATGGCGGTACAGCGGCTTCTCCACTTTCTTCAATTCATCATGCAGGTTCACCGTGGGAACTGGGTCTTTCTGAAGCGCATCAGGCCCTTCGTGTCAATGACCTGCGTGGTAAAGTTCGCGTACAGACAGATGGCGGTTTAAAAACCGGTCTGGATGTCGTAAAAGCAGCAATTCTCGGTGCTGAAAGCTTCGGCTTTGGTTCAACCCCAATGATTGCCTTAGGTTGTAAATACTTGCGTATCTGCCACTTGAATAACTGTGCAACCGGTGTTGCGACTCAACAAGATCATTTACGTCAAGAGCATTATATTGGCGAGCCACAAATGCTGATCAACTTCTTCACCTTTATTGCTGAAGAAACCCGTGAATGGCTGGCAGCACTCGGTGTATCAAGTCTGAAAGACCTGATTGGCCGTACGGATCTGCTGGAAGTCTTGCCAGGTGAAACTGCAAAGCATGCACATCTTGATTTAAGTAAATTACTGGAATCACATCCTGCTGCAGAAGGTAAAGCACAGTACTGCGAAGTACAGGGAAATGCACCATTTGATAAAGGGATTCTGGCTGAAAAAATGGTGGATGAGATTCTGCCTGCCATCGAAGCCGGAACTGGCGGTGAGTATCACTTCTCGATTGGTAACTGTGATCGTTCGATTGGTGCGCGTTTATCTGGTGAAATTGCGAAACGCTATGGCAACCTGAGCATGGAAGCCCATCCGGTGAAAGTCCATCTAAATGGTACTGCGGGTCAGTCGCTGGGTGTATGGAATGCTGGTGGTCTGCATATCAGCTTGGAAGGTGATGCCAATGACTATGTCGGTAAAGGTATGGCCGGTGGACGACTCTCGATCTTCCCGCCAAAAGGCTCGCCATTCCAAACCCAAAATACCGCGATTATTGGGAATACCTGTCTGTATGGTGCGACTGGCGGTAAGTTATATGCCGCGGGTACAGCAGGCGAGCGTTTCGCGGTGCGTAACTCGGGTGCATTTGCCGTAATTGAAGGTGCAGGCGATCACTGCTGTGAATATATGACCGGCGGTATTGTTACGGTGCTGGGTAAAGTTGGGCATAACTTCGGTGCAGGTATGACTGGTGGTTTTGCTTATGTGCTTGATCTGGATAATGACTTCGTTGATCATTATAACCACGAGCTGATTGAGCTGAATCGCATTTCAACTGAAGCGATGGAAGAGCACAAAGCCTTCCTGGGTCGTATTCTGGATGAACATATTAAAGAAACCGGTAGTGCTTGGGCGTACAAGATCCGCCACGAGTTTGATTTCTACAGCCGCAAGTTCTGGTTGGTAAAACCAAAAGCAGCCAACTTGCAAACGCTGTTAAAAACAACTCAAGCTGATCCACAATAATTTCACGACGAACAGATATATCGGCAGATGTAAGGCAACTGTGAACTCCTTACATCTAGCCACGGAGAGAGACATGGCAGAACGCCTGAGTAATGACTTTCAATTTCTGGATGTCGCACGCCAAGATCCAGAGAAAAAAGAGCTTGATGTCCGCAAAGCAGAATTTGTGGAAATTTATAAACCGTTTACTGCGGAAATTGCCGCGAATCAGACCCATCGTTGTCTGGGTTGTGGTAACCCGTATTGCGAATGGAAATGTCCGGTACATAACTACATTCCGAACTGGTTAAAACTGGTGGCTGAAGGGCGTTTGTTTCAGGCAGCTGAACTGTGTCATCAGACCAATACCTTGCCGGAAGTCTGTGGTCGTGTTTGTCCGCAAGACCGTTTATGTGAAGGGGCCTGTACCCTGAACGACGGTTTTGGTGCAGTCACCATTGGCAATGCTGAAAAATATATCAATGATACCGCCTTTGCTTTGGGCTGGCGTCCAGATATGTCTAATGTGAAATGGACGGATAAAAAAGTTGCCATCATTGGTGCAGGTCCGGCAGGACTTGGCTGTGCGGATATTTTGGTACGTAACGGGGTAAAACCTGTGGTCTTTGACAAGCGTCCGGAAATTGGGGGGTTGCTGACTTTCGGTATTCCAGAATTTAAAATGGAAAAAGATGTGATGAAACGCCGCCGTGAAATTTTCACCGGTATGGGGGTAGAATTCCGTCTGAATACCGAAATTGGTACAGATGTGACTATTGACCAGTTACTGGCTGACTATGATGCCGTATTCATGGGTATGGGCACCTATACCTACATGAAAGGTGGCTTTGCCGGTGAAGATCTGGACGGTGTTTATGATGCACTGGATTTCCTGATTGCCAATGTTAACCGCACCCAAGGCTGGGAAAAAGATCCGGCTGAATACATCAGTATGCAAGGCAAAAAAGTCATTGTGCTAGGCGGTGGTGATACGGCGATGGACTGTAACCGGACTTCGATCCGTCAAGGTGCTGAGACAGTCACCTGTGCTTATCGTCGTGACGAAGAAAATATGCCGGGTTCACGTCGTGAAGTACAAAATGCACGTGAAGAAGGAGTGGAATTTCAGTTCAACCGTCAACCGATCGAAATCGTTGGTGAAAATGGCAAAGTCACCGGTGTGAAAGTAATTAGCACACAGTTGGGTGAGCCGGATATTCGTGGTCGCCGTAGCCCAGAGCCGATTCCGGGTTCAGAAGAAATTCTGCCAGCGGATGCAGTCCTGCTTGCTTTCGGTTTCCGTACCAGCCCTGCTGACTGGTTCACCGAGGTGGAAATTAATCTGGATGGTTCAGGTCGTGTCGTTGCTGCTGAGCAGCAGCAATATAAGTTCCAGACCTCAAATCCGAAAATCTTTGCCGGTGGTGATATGGTGCGTGGTTCTGATTTAGTGGTAACCGCAATTTGGGAAGGTCGTCAGGCCGCCGAAGGTATTCTGGATTATCTGGATGTCTAATCGTTAGCCATCAATAGATATCATTCAAGAAAACCCGCTACGGCGGGTTTTTTAATCTTTGATGAGTTGGAGTCCTAAAATGGAAAGCATTAAAAATATTATAAAAAGTAACAAAACTTTAGAAAATAGTGTTTAAAATCAAATTAATTATATAAATATTAATAAAGAATTGAGGACAAGATATCATGCATGTATTCAAACAATCTCTTATCGCCTTGATGCTGGCCAGTACCTTGACCCTGAGTGGTTGTGGTTATAACACCTTACAAGTCAAAGATGAAGCAGTCACTGCCGCCTGGTCGGAAGTACAAAACCAGTATCAGCGCCGTGCCGATCTGGTACCTAATCTGGTCAATGTAGTCAAAGGCTATGCCTCGCATGAAGAGCAGGTTTTAACGGAAGTGACCCAAGCACGTGCCAATGTTGCCGGTCTGAAAGTAGATCGTGAAGTGCTGGAAGATCCTGAATTATTCCAGCGTTATCAGGAAGCACAGGCGCAGATGACCAGTGCCTTGTCTCGTCTTTTGGCTGTGACTGAAAATTATCCAGATTTGAAAGCCAATCAGCAATTCCGTGATCTGCAAGTACAACTGGAAGGAACTGAAAACCGGATTGCAGTGGCACGTAACCGTTATATTACGACAGTACAGGACTTCAACTCTTATGCGCGTCAGTTCCCGCAAGTGATGACGGCAAAAGTGATTGGTATGGATACCAAACCGAACTTTAGCGCCGATCAAAGTGCACAGAAAGCTCCAACGGTTTCCTTTGAATAAGTACTGACCTGTAAATAAGTGAGAGATCAGATGCCTGAAATACTGCTGAAATATTGTGCTGGTTTGATTCTCATGTTGGGCATGGGAACGACAATGCTTGTTTCAGCAGAAACAGCCACGGCTACAGATGCTGAAGACGTCATTGTAGCCCGTGAAATCTTGCAGCCTAAAAATAATCAAAATACTCCAGCTCAAAATACAGAAACTGCAGCAGCATCACAGCCACAAATTGCTAATGACATGGCGGAAGGGCAGTTTCAGCGCGACTTACCAAGCCTGAATGAACCGGTCATTGATCAGGCAAATTTACTTAGTCCCGCTGAAAAACAGCAACTCAGTCAGCGCATTCTAAAACTTTATAAAGAAGGCAAAGGGCAAATAGGTGTAGTCATTGTTCCGACCACGGGACAAGAAGATATTTTTGATTACTCCATGCGCGTTGCTGAAGCCTGGCAGCTGGGTTCAGCCAAACGCGACAATGGTTTGTTGATGACCATTGCCATTAATGACCGCCGTATTCAAATCTTGACCGGTTATGGTCTGGAAGGGGTGCTGCCCGACATAGTGGCAGGGCGAATTATCAATGACAAAATTACGCCGTATTTTAAGCAAGGCCAATATGCTCAAGGGATTGATTCGGGACTGACTGAAATAGAACGGATTTTAAATCTTGATCCTGAAATTGCAGCTCAGGCAGCCGATGAACTGAAAGAACGTCAGGAACAGGCCTATCAGGCACAAAAAGCCAGTAAGGCGACCTTTAGTAGTGTGCTGTTTATTATTGTGGCTGGTGTGATTGCTTCGATGATTTTTGGCAAAAAGTTGAGTGCTGCGACTGCTGCAGTGGCTAGTACAGTAGCCGGATTAGTCAATGGTTTAGGCTTATTTGCCAGTCTGTTGATTGGAGTAGGGGTATTTTTTGTCTTGATCACTTCACTGGCACAACTGATCTTGCATGCCTTTGCTTCTGGTGCAGGCCGTGGCGGTAGTGGTCGTGGTGGTTTTGGGGGCGGCGGCTTCGGCGGTGGCGGTGGTGGATTTGGCGGGGGAGGAGCATCAGGCTCATGGTAACAACTACAGATACAACAGAAATTGTCACGCGGCCGAAGTTGGAAGAACATGCGCAGCCGAGTGTTAAACGCTGGTTAAAACATTTCTTTTATATGCCGGCAACCAAGCGTTTTTTTTCCAAGCAGGATCAACATGCGATTGCACTAGTGGTTGAAGAAGCCGAGCATGGGCATGTGGGCGAGATTCAGGTAGTGATTGAAGCCTGTCTGCCTTCACGATCTGCTTATTATCAAGATACGCTCTGCCGAGCTCGACAACTCTTTGCTGAGATAGGTGTTTGGGATACTGAATATAATAGTGGGGTATTACTCTATTTGAATCTGTGTGAGCACAAGGTGGAAATTGTGATTGACCGGGGAATTAAGAATGCGACGACCCAGCAGGTCTGGGATGAAATATGTCAAAGCATTATTCAAAATCTGGCTCAGCAGAGGTTTAAAGAAGGTGTCATTGAAGGTATAAAGCAGATAGGACAGGTTCTGGATCAGTACTATGATCGGAAAATAGTAGATTTAGAAAATGAATTAGGGAATAAACCTATAATATTGGGATGAATTATATAAATAATTATGAGTATGACAATAAATAAATTAACTCTTTAAAAGGCTACATAAAAAAATCGCATCTCTATTGATGCGATTTTTTTATTATAGAAATAATTAGTTCTTTACATAACCCTTATCTAAACATTCATCTGAATAATTCCAAATCACACGACCAGCCCCATCTAAACTACTTGTAAGAACACAAATATCAGCGGCTAAAATACCTTTAAAAGCGTTTGGAGTTGCAGTAATTACTACAGGTCCAGCTGGATCATCAGCTTGTGTAAGTTCAATTTCAGCTAATGCTTTTCCTGTTAAACCTGTTGGTAAGGTTTCACCGATTTCACCTTCTTCATCACATTTTGTAAAATCTTTTTCAATGCCATAACAAGTATCAATTGCAGTACGAATTGAAGACATAGCTACTGGAATTTCTGAATAGGCAGCCTTTTTGATATAATTTTGGTATGAGGGAATTGCGATTGCAGCAAGAATACCAATAATGGCAATTACAATCATTAATTCAATAAGGGTAAAACCTTTTTGAGCATTCATAACATTCTCCACAAATGTTTTAAAGAAATTGAAGTTTTTTTAAGATCACTAAAACACCCTGATAGGTCTCGAGACAATATATTTGAGAAGTTGCAATAAAGTATAGCTTCCATAAATAATGGCTGATCTTAATGTCCCTTCATTCAGGTAATAGATCTTTAAGCTATTGTCATTGATTGTCTTTTGATGAGCATTGTCTAGTTAAAGAGGATAATTACAAAATCAGTTTTCATAATTTAATTAGTAAAAGGCTTAAAGTTAAGAAAAAATGCATCAAAGTTGATACATTTTTTCAGATAAAGGCTAATTAATTTTTCACATAACCATTGTTTAAGCATGCTCCAGAATAAGTCCAAATCACACGGCCAGCCCCATCTAAACTACTTGTAAGAATACAAGTCTCAGCGGTTGCAATACCTTTAAAATCATTTGGAGTCGCAGTAATGATTACAGGGCCAGTTGCAGCGGTAGCTGCTGTAATTGCAATGCTCTTCAAAGCCTTACCGCTTAAACCTGTAGGTAAGGTTTCACCGATTTCACCAGCTTGATCACATTTTGTAAAATCTTTTTCAATGCCATAACAAGTGTCAATAGCTGTACGAATTGAAGACATGGCTACTGGAATTTCTGAATAAGCAGCCTTTTTAATATAGTTTTGGTATGAAGGAATTGCAATCGCAGCCAAAATACCAATAATAGCGATCACAATCATCAGCTCGATTAACGTAAAGCCTTTTTGAGCGTTCATAACATTCTCCACAAATGTTTTGTTAATTAATTTATAAGCTAATTTATACTTTGCACAAAGTGTGCCAAAGTATATTACTCAATTATTTCCTGTTAAATCAATACATTGTTTAATAGATTAAAAATCTCAAAAAATCACTAGTAAATTTATGTAACTAATTGACAAAAAATGTCAGTTTTTATGCGTTAAATACTTGTACCGTTGAGCAAAATGAGATGAATTAAAAATCAATAAAGTTTAAGTTGAAATCTCAAAATTACCTGCTTTTTGTTTATCATGTGCCAAACTTCCACTGCCTGATATTTCCATGAAATTCACGCTCGCCCTCATCGCAGCAATCCTGATCTCCCTTGCATGGCTCATGCCCGTGCATTATCGCCCATGGGTAACCTATACCGGTGAGCTCTATGCCTTCTTCGCTTTATTCGCGCTTGCTACACTCCATCTAAAAGAAAAACTCAAAATTCCAGCAATGAGTCTACCGTTGCTGTTACTAGCCTGTGTTCCTCTTATACATTTTCTAGCAGGACAGGTATTTTTCTTTAGCACCGCCGTGATGGGCTTTATTTTTATTTTTAGTTTTTGGCTGGCAAGTGTACTTGGCTATAACTTTTCTACAGGAAATTATAACCGGGAAGAAACTTTTACCAATCTTAGCTATGTGTTTTTAGCTTCAGGAACGATTACGGGGCTAATTGCGCTGTGTCAGTGGTCTAATCTGGATTCAGTATTGCCAGGTATGGTAAATATTAACGGCAACCAGCGGCCATATGCCAACTTTGCCCAACCCAATAATATGGCGACTTTTTTAGTCATGGCATTGATGAGCTGCCTTTACATCTATGAAAAGAAAAAAATCCAGACCAAATGGCTATTTGCATGTGCTGCAGTAATTGTCATAGGAGTGGCTTTAAGCCAATCACGTACCGCTTGGGTTGCTGCGACCGTAATTATGCTTTATCTGGCATTTTATCAATATAAAGGCATTATTCGCCTGAAATGGTATTACAGCACAGCGTGGTTCATTTTTTTTATTTCCTGTATTGTGGCTTTTCCATTACTCAGTCAGCTCGCTGCACAAGTAATGGATACGGACGTCGTACAAAGCAGGGATGTGGTATCTCGTGCTACCGGAGATATGTCGCGTATTGCGATCTGGCAGCAAATGCTGGCAGCGATTCAGGCACAACCTTGGTTTGGCTATGGTTGGTATCAAACTAGCGCAGCGTTCGTTTCAGTTAGCGATACTGTACAAGGCCCGGTGTGGATCCGTAGTGCACATAATTTTATTATTGATTTCCTGATCTGGAATGGACTGATCATCGGTCTGCCTTTCTTGGCATATTTTGGTTATTTAGGCTTTCAGTTACAGCGCTGGGTGAATACGCCAGAATCTGTCATTGGAATCTTGATGATCGGGGCTTTTGTGACACATGCCATGTTTGAGTTTCCACAGCATTATGCCTATTTTCTGCTACCAGTCGGTTTTATTCTGGGTACGGTTCTGGCACAAAATATAAAAATTAAAACAGTGGTTATGCCATTAATGGGTATGAAATTCATTTTTGCTGTTGGGTTACTTTTATTGATTGTAATTTATCGCGACTATGATGTTGCGGTGCCAAAACTTGGACAAAGTATTCGTTATGAAAAGCAACCTGAAAAAATCACCAATGAAAAACCAATTTATCTGTTAACCGAGTTTAATCATCGCATTGCCTGGATTCGTCTGAATCCTTATAGCAAAGCGTCTGCTGAACAGATTCAGGAAAGTGAACAAATGGTCTTGAGTTATCCGACTAAATATAACCTGATCAAATATGCCAAACTTTTAGCTTTTAATGGATATGAGGCGGAAGCCAAGCACCAGCTGCAACGCTTAAAGACTATTCAGAAAACTGAAATGAGTTATGAAGAACTAATGCAGCATGTACCTCGTTAAATACAAAAAAGCCAGCAGATGCTGGCTTTTTCTTGGCTTAACTTTAAGTTTAGAGCTGACTTTGAATATAGTTTTCGATACCAATACTTTCGATCAGATCAATCTGCGTCGTGGTCCAGTCTAGATAGTTTTCTTCTTTCTCTAGAATTTCCTGAACCAGATCACGCGTCACATAATCCATTTGGGTTTCAGCCAGCGCGACTGCTTTCTGGATGACTTCAATATTTTCTTTGACTTTACGCACGTCACAATGCAGCACTTCTTGAGTATGCTGACCGATATACAGTTTGCCCAGATTTTGTAAATTTGGCAGACCTTCCAAAAATAAAATACGTTCAATAATTTTATCAGCATGTTTCATCTGAACAATGGATTCTTTATATTCTGCCGAGCCCAGTTTCTCAATGCCCCAGTCATTAAACATGCGCGAATGCAGGAAATACTGGTTAATGGCAGTTAAGTGGTGATACAACACCTGATTGAGCTGATTAATCACATCACGATTGCCTTTCATCGCATAACTCCATTTGGACCTGTTTTATCTTTCTAAGAAAGCGCTCTAATCCTGATAGTAAAGCAAGTCAGGGGCAAATGGCGAGTAATTTATCAAATCAAACGTAAAACCTCGTTTTCAAGGCAGGGATATAAATGAGTGACCTAAGCCATACGACATGAAATGTCGTTTCAAATTAACATTTTTAACTTTGGATATTCTATTGGTTATTTTCATTGATAAAATAATCGCATGAAAACACTTAAATTACGCATTAAAGATAAACATTCCAAGATATTAGAGCAATTAGCATCTGAAGTGAATTTCGTCTGGAATTATGTCAATGATTTAAGCTTTAAACACCTTAAAAGAAAAGGTGAATTTCTCAGTGCTTACGATATTGCTGAATATACGAAAGGTACATCTAGGCTTTGTGGGTTACATAGTCAAACCATTCAGGCTGTTACCGAAGAATTAGTCATACGCAGAAAGCAATTCAAGAAGACTAAACTAAAATGGCGGGTCAGTCATAAGAAATCAGCCAGAAGATCACTAGGTTGGATACCCTTTAAGAAAGTAGCAATCAAGTATGCTGATGGCCATATCCAGTATGGCAAGCATCAGTTTAAAATATGGGATAGCTATGGACTGTCAAATTACAGTATCAAGACTGGTTCGTTTGTCGAGGATGCGCGTGGCCGCTGGTATGTCTGCTTAGTTGTGAATAGCTCTAAAATTGAGAAATCGAGTGCGACTAATTTGATTGGGATTGATCTGGGCTTAAAGGATATAGCCACTTGTTCGGATGGTACGATAATTTCAAATCCCAAGTTCTACCGTCAATATGAACAGAAATTAGGGATTGCTCAACGAGCGAAAAATAGAAAACGGGTCCGTGCATTACACGCCAAGATTGCAAACTGTCGTAAAGACCATTTGCACAAAGCAAGTACGATGCTTATAAAGAAAAATGCACTAATTGTTGTAGGCGATCTGAGTGCGAAAAAACTGGTGAAAACCAAGATGGCGAAGTCTGTTCTGGATACCGGATTTTCAGCATTCAAGACCATGCTCAAGTATAAATGCGAGAACGCAGGAGTATGGTTTGAAGAAGTTAGTGAAAGTTTCACAACCCAAATGTGTTCGTGCTGTGGTGAGGTCACTGCAAGCAGTCCGAAAGGTAGAACAGATTTGCGAATAAGAGTATGGGAATGTGAAAACTGTTCAAGTGTTCTGGATCGGGACTTGAATAGTGCTAAGAACATACTTGCGCTTGGGCATAAGCGTCTCGCAGGAGGAATCAGCTCTATTTAAAGAGGTGAGGATGTCAAGGAACAGCAAATGAAAATCGACATCGAATCCATTCAGACTCAGATGAATGGCAATAAAAACCCGCCAGAGTCAAAGGCGGGGGAGGAGTAATGACCAAAGATCATTGTTTTTTCATTATGCTTATAGGGAGAAATCTTTTTAAATTTATGCTGCAACTGCTAGCCGTGCTGCAATTTGTGAAACCTCATCACTGATGATCATGCGGGCTTCTGGTGCACAGCGACCACAGCAAGTTCCCAAGTCCAACATATCGCGGACATCACGATAACTTTCAGCGCCATTTGCAATAGCATCTTTAATGTCTTGATCTGTAATGCCGCGGCATAGACAAACGTACATAGGACACAACCACAGTGATTAAATAAGATAAGTAATATTATTGATAATTGTTATCGTTTGTCAATAAAAATCATTTGAAATAGCTTTTATCATGATTGATGATTTAGATAAAAAATCACCACCTGAGCGGAAATCCAAGTACTGCTCGGATTTCCACACAAAAGCGATTCATGATTTAGAATGAGATATTGCAGGGTGGGGATTGAGTAATTTTTATAACTTATTGATTAATTATGACAATGCCATCCATTTCAACCAAGGCATCTTTAGGCAGGCTGGCCACACCTAAAGCGGCACGTGCTGGATAGGGCTGGGCAAAATACTCACCCATAATTTGATTGACCAGTTGAAAGTGAGATAAGTCGGTCAGGAAAATATTCAGTTTGGCAATATCTGCCAAAGAGCCACCAGCGGCTTCACAGACTGCTTTTAAGTTATCAAACACCCGGCGAATTTGAGCTTCAATGCCTTCAACCAGTTCCATACTATAAGGATCCAGGCCAATTTGACCTGATAGATATAAGGTATCACCCACTAAAATGGCTTGCGAATAAGTGCCAATCGCAGCAGGGGCATTTTCAGTATGGATTATTTGGCGGGACATTAATTTCTCCTTTTATCATCGACATACATCATATTCGATCAATTCGGCCGATCAAAGCACTATCGTTTTAAATGATTAACTCGCTTTAGAGGCTTCACTGAAAACGACGGGCTGTGCCAGACGGATAATTCGCGGGAAACCGAAATACATGCGTAAATCCCGGATAATCTGTGCAATCTGTTTACGGTTATGCACCACGATATTGACGTAAGTTTTGTCATCCTGAGTGCGCACCATTTCCACCCCGGAATGCGCTTTACGACATTGGTAAATCAGGTCGGAAATCTGCTCGTCATTCATGTCCAGGTCAATGCTGAGATAGGCAGTAAAGCTGATATCTTCCAGATCATCAGAGGTCCACTGCAACAACATGATATTTTCTGGATGCTGATGCTGTTCATGCAGCAGGTTATGGCAGCGCGCACGATGCACAATCAGACCGCGACGGGTCAAATGCCCCTGAATTGGATCACCCAGCACAGGATTGCAGCAATGTGCATATTTGACATCGACACCTTCCGTTCCCTGAATCAGACGGTCTGAGCTGGCAATATTCTGATGCTGATCTTGGGCAAATAAATGGTTGGCCACCAGTTGCGGTAATAAATCACCGACTGCAATCTGTTCAAACAGCTGCTCTTTACTGGAAACATGGCGCCATTCTAAGAGGTTTTTCCAGTCTGCTTCCGTCAGATCACGAATAGAACGATGGAACAATTTCAAGGCACGATTGAGAGCCTGTTGTCCGACCAAACGTTGCTCATCTGGATCCTGATCACGCAGAATATTCTGAATAGCACGACGAGCTTTCTGGGTATTAATAAAACTGAGCCAATCCGGATTTGGAGTGGCCAAGACATCAGTAATGATTTCTACCACCTGACCACTGACTAGAGGTGTTGAAAGGGGCTTGGTTTCATTATTAATTTTTGCACCCACCGCATGATTGCCTAGGAATAAACTCGCGGCATAAGCAAAGTCAACCGCCGTGGCGCCTTGCGGCAATTCATGTAAATGACCATGCGGGGTATAGACCCAGATTTTTTCCTGATGTAAATAGTCCAGTAATTCACTGAATGTGGTTTTGGCACATTCACCATCGACTAGGACATTCAGGTTCTGCATCGAGGCCTGAATCGCAGAGCGGCAGGCCTGCGGGGCACTTTCACCGAGTACGACGCCAAAACGTGCGGCTTTACGCATCAGTTCGGTTTGAATGGTGAGCGACAGGGTCGTCTCTTCGCCTTTTAAGCGCATCATCAAGGACTGGTTGCCACCCGGTAATGGACGGCGGATATGATCTTCATAACTCTGGATTTTAAAGCTTTGGGTCAGAATTTCTGCCAGTCGGTCACAGTCCGCGATGCTCTGTAAAATAATCTCAAAAGCATGGCTATGCGTCAGCTCTTGCAGGTCGATGTCATTTTTAACGAAGTGGCGCAGTAGCTCAATATTGTTGTTTTTCTTTTTGATCCGGCCTTGAATGGCATGCTGTTGCAGCAGTTCAGTCAGGTTCTTTTCCCATTTGGCCTGATATTCACAGCGTTTCGGCTTGGTTTCCTGTAGTGCGGTCTGCACATTGTTATACATGTCCAGATCTAGATTCTGATAACAAAGATGTTCCAGGTTATCGGCCATTTCATTCATGCCGACAATACGTGCCATGGGAACAAAGATTTCAAAGGTTTCGCGGGCAATACGCGCACGTTTGTCCGGACGTAGTGCATCCAAAGTGGTCATGTTGTGATAGCGGTCGGCCAGTTTCACAATAATGACACGTGGATCTTGTAGAGTCGCTTGCAGAATTTTCCGAAATGAAGCGGCTTTATTATATTCTTTATCGCTAGAATGACTCAGTTTGGTCACGCCATCGACCAGCTCGGCCACAGTAAAACCAAAAGTCTCAGTAATATCATCTTTGTTAAAGTCGGTGTCTTCAATCACATCATGCAGCAAGGCAGCCATCAGCGTTTCAGGGTCAAGACGCATATGCGCCAGAATACAGCTGACTGCAATCGGATGCAGAATATAAGGTTCACCACTTTTGCGCACAATCCCATCATGCGCCATATCTGCATAATCACAGGCCGCAAGCACACGTTCGACATCGCTTTCACTTAAATACGCATCGATAATGATCTCTAACTGCTGCTTGGCTTGACTGACCTGTGGGCCTGGCATAAAACACCTTTTCAACTGAATTTTTTACAAATAAAACGTGAAAGCGCTTTAGAAATGTGAATTTCCTGGTTTGATGGTTTTTGGCTGCTAGCGAGCAGAAAACCAATACAAACTTGATAGCTAACCCTTATGTTATAACCGTTCTGGCATAAATATAAAAGTCACATAACAAAAAAAGCCTAGTTTAGAACTAGGCTTTTTGAGTGACGATCTCTTATTGGAAAGAAAAACCGTCTAAGTTTAGATTATTTGCAGAAAGTGCAAGATCCAAGCTTGATGTTTGATAGTCTTGATCACGTTGTTTCAAAATGTCTTTTGATACATGACCTGAAGCGATTTCACGTAAAGCAACAACAGTCGGTTTGTCATTGTCCCATTCTACAGTTGGTTCAATACCTTGACGTGCCAATTGACGCGCGCGCTTGCTTGCCACTAGTACAAGCTCAAAGCGGTTGTCTACATGGTCTAAACAATCTTCAACGGTGACGCGTGCCATAAGAATTCTCGTTTGAATAATAAATTTTAACAGACTGCACAGTATAAAAGGCTTTGTCTATAGACTCAAGTTTTAATCACTGCTCAGTCGGCGTAATCAGTTTCTGAATTAGTTTTTCATGACGGTTGGCTTGCTGAGACAAGACCAGACGATTGGCAATAATCACCGCTTCAAGGTCATGCAACGCCTTATTAAAGTCGTCATTAATAATGATATAGTCAAAGTTGCTATATTGCTGCATATCTTCTACCGCGCAGCTTAGACGATGTTCAATCACATCCACAGCATCAGTACCACGGTTAGACAGGCGTTCACGCAAGTCGAACTGGCTTGGTGGTAAGATAAAAATTTGTTTAGATTCAGGAAAAAGTCGACGAACCTGTTGCGCACCTTGCCAGTCAATTTCCAGTAGCACATCATGACCTTTGGCCAGTTGCTCTTTGACTGTGGCTTGTGCAGTACCGTAGTAGTTACCGAATACTTCGGCGTATTCGATAAAACCACCCTCATTGACCAGATTTAAAAAATCTTCTTTGTTGGAGAAATGATAGTGTACGCCATCGAGTTCGCCAGGTCGTTGACCGCGTGTGGTGTGTGACACAGAAACGTGAAGATTGTTGACACGCTCAAGTAGGGCTTTAACAAGGGATGTTTTGCCTGTTCCAGACGCTGCAGAAACGACAAACAAGAGACCCGACATGATATTTTTCCTGATATGATAAAATATCTTCTCTATTTTAGAGTAGAGCGGCTTTAAACTAAATAGTTGTCAGTCGATTGTTTACATTTATTTCAATTGAACCGCTAAAAATGGTGTGAGTATTGAGGATTCTATGGAAATTGTTTTAGCCAATCCGCGTGGTTTTTGTGCTGGTGTAGATCGTGCCATTGCGATCGTGAACCGTGCCCTAGAATGCTTTAACCCACCGATTTATGTGCGACATGAAGTGGTGCATAACAAATTTGTCGTCGATGATCTACGTCAGCGTGGTGCAATTTTTGTCGATGAACTCGACGAAGTTCCTGACGATAATATCGTGATTTTTAGCGCACATGGTGTTTCGAAAGCGGTACAACAAGAAGCCGAACGTCGTGGTCTGAAGGTTTTTGATGCGACTTGTCCCTTAGTGACTAAGGTGCACATTGAAGTGACCAAATATGCTCGTGAAGGGGTTGAAGCGATCCTGATTGGTCATGAGGGCCATCCCGAAGTTGAAGGCACCATGGGGCAATATGACAAAAAAAATGGTGGTGAGATTTATCTAGTCGAGGATGAAGAAGATGTCGCTGCTTTAACGGTACGCAATCCTGAAAAAGTCGCTTTTGTCACGCAAACCACTTTATCAATTGATGATACAGCGAAAGTGATTGATGCTCTTCGCCAGAAATTTCCGCTGATTCAAGGACCACGTAAAGATGATATTTGCTATGCCACGCAAAACCGTCAGGATGCAGTACGTGACTTGGCTGAACGTTGTGATGTCGTACTTGTTGTCGGTTCTCCAAACTCTTCAAATTCAAACCGTCTACGTGAGCTGGCGGAACGTATGGGTAAAGCGGCTTACCTAGTTGATAATGCAGATGAACTCAAACAGGAATGGTTTGCAGAAAATGCCCAGATTGGGGTAACAGCAGGCGCATCTGCACCGGAAATTTTAATTAAGCAGGTCATTCAGCGTTTACAGGATTGGGGTGCACAAGCGCCTAAAGAGCTGGATGGGCGGGAAGAGAATATTACTTTTAGCTTACCGAAAGAATTGCGTATTCCAGTCACTCAAGCTTAAGATGTGACGCACTTATCACCTGATTTATAATTTTTTTAAAACAGATAACTGCTTTTTGCGGTTATCTGTTTTTTTATGCCCTTTATCTGCTCTGTGTAGGTTTTGTAAAATTTATAGATATTATTTTAACTGGGTCAAAGTTTTGCTTGGGGGAGAGTATGCAGAAAAATAAAGGATTCACTTTAATTGAGCTCATGGTGACGATTGCGGTGTTGTCGATTGTCACCATGATGGCCGCTCCATCCATGCAAAATATGATTGCAAAACAGCAGTTAAATACAACAGCTAGAGATTTGGCTTCTATTTTTAGTCAAGCGCGTGGGCAAGCAGCAACCTTACGCAAAAATGTCACTGTGAAATTCGCGGAAAATACTACTCCAACTAATATTTACAGCAATGCAGTGACATATTATTGGTTACCAAAGTATGGCGATATTGTGATTACCAGTATTAAGGATGATATTGTGTTTCTGCCAACGGGGCTGGTGACGATGACAGGGAGAACACTAGAAGAAATTGCTAACCCTGCATTTGATTCGACTAAGCCCGAAGATCCTGTTACTAATCCTAAAAAAATAAATAGATCTGTGCCTTTGGTATTTACAGTTTGTAGTTCGAAATTAAAAGCTTCAAAGGCTATTAGTATTTCAAAAACAGGCGTGGTTGAAAAAATAGAAGATAAAGTAGGAGCATGCGCATGATGCAGTATCAAAAAGGCGTCGGTTTGGTTGAGGTTTTGGTTGCGCTGTTTATTTTGGCTATTGGTGTGTTGGGTTTTTCTGCATTGCAGCTTCGCGCATTACAAGCAACAACTGAGGCGACAGACCGTACAATGGCAATGACCGTTGCTCGTGATTTAACTGATCGAATGCGCATTAATCGCTTGGCTTTGGCTGATTATGAGACCGCGATTAATAACAAGGCAACAGAGACAGGCTGTGTAGGTAGTGCTGTTAGTTATAAGCCTGCTTGTGATAAAACTAAAATGGCAAAATATGATGCCAAGCAAATTCTGGATAAAGCTGAGAGCTTTGGTCAGACTGTTGTTATGAAGCAATGTGATGGTAGTTCTCGTACTTGTGTTTATGTTGCCTGGGGGAAAACTTCGATCACTAAAGACAGTGTATCTACTTGTATGGCCGATGGAGCGTATAAGGCAGATGCACAATGCCTCGTTATGGAGGCATTCTAAAATGAAAGAAAAATATAATACTTTAATTATGAAACCTGAATTAAATATAAAATCTGTCCCTCTTGGAGGGGGGCGTGTATCTGGATTTACATTACTTGAATTGATGATTGCGCTGAGTTTGGGATTGTTGATTGTTGCTGCTGCAACACATTTGTATTTAACAGCTCAAAGAGGAATGGTAACGCAACAAGGGGCTGCAAACCTACAAAATAGTGCCAGTTTTGGACTTGAATATATGTTGCGTGATATTCGATTGGCGAATCTAGGTGCGAGTAAACCTAGTATTACGCCAGATATCTTGCATGGGGGGATTGTACTTAGTCATAAAAACTTAAGTATAGCGACACCATTTAGTATTACTGGAGAAAGCGCTAATACATTGATGACTCAAGGGGGAATTGGACCTTCAAACTTAGATGGTGAAAACAGCGATCAACTCGTGATCCAATATCGGAATGCAAACTCAGCAGGCGCAATGGTAAGTTCTTTTGACTGTGAGGGTAATGGAATAACATCTGGTGCTTATGTTGTAGAGCGTTATTTTTTGCGTTCGGATACCAATAGAAATGATCCCAATCAACCATTAGCTTTGGCATGCAAGGCAACAAGTTACATAGGTGATAGTAAGTCAAAAATTGATGGTTTAGAGGGGAACGGTGAAATCATTATTCCGCGTGTGGACCATATGCGTATTTTATTAGGTGTTGCCTCGGATACGATTGATGCGACTAAATCACCAGCTGTTGCCGGAAAAGATGGTGTATTGGATCAATTTGGTTATATCGGTATTGAAAATTATAAAAAATTAACTGTCAAACCACAGATTGTTTCGGTTCAGATAGGGGTCTTGGCTCGTTCTCCTGATAGTGTCGGTAAAAATGATTTAGTTGATGTAAATAAAACTTATCAAGTTTTGGATATAAATAAAAAACTTAAAACGGATAGTAAAAATGATCTCTACAATCGTCTAGTGGTGACGCAGACAGTTGCTTTACGCAATGGTTTCGGTCTTCAGGAAAACCCAAAATGAAAACATTAAATATGCAGCGTGGTGCAACGCTTATAGTTGTTTTAATCATACTTATTTTACTTACATTGGTGGGGACATGGGCCATTCGGGGAAGTTTAACTTCTCTTAATATTGCGACTAATGCACAAGCACAGGCATTATTGCAGCAATCTTCGGATGCAGTATTCTTTAGCTTGGAAAACCAAACTTCTGATGATTTAACATTGGCGAAAATGCAAATTGGCGATGGCATGCTTGCCTATGTATTGAGACCAGAAAATAAAGGCAAAGAATTGGTGTTTTGTATGCGTGGCGGGGATGCAAATACACTGGAGGGTAGTCGCAATGCGAGTGTGTTGTATTGGGAAGGTGCAACGATTAGTAACACCTCTTTAGGTACAACAGGCTTTTGTAAATTAAGCCGTAAGTCAGATTTTATTAGTGGTCGCTCAGCCGTCATGACCCGAGTGGGTATACGACCTGCTGCAGTTGGACAAGACTGGGAGCATATGTTGGAAGGTGATGATGCGGAAATGTCAAAAAACCAAAAAATTCAGAAAGTGATTGTGAATGTAATTTCAATTATTCCAAATTTAAGTGAAAGTTCCGCTAGTGATATAGAAGGATGTCTAAAAAATTTCACTAGTTTTTATGATCCTGTCGCGAGCAATACAACAGTATCGGAATGCTTGGCAGGGAGAAATGTCCCTTTTAGTAACCAAGAAATGGAATATACCTTACGGCCTGTGAAATAGGCATTATAGAGGGGTGTCAAAGATGAAAAATGTAAAGATGAAAAATGACATGACTTCACGTCAGCAAAACTCTGTGATGTCTAAATTTAAAGTGGCGACTATTTCGGCGACTGTGACGAGTTTGATTTGTGCGAGTTTACCAATTACCTATGCCAGCGATATAGAAATTTATAAAGTACCTGAAGACAGTGTAGGGAGTACTACGCTGATGATGATGTTGGATACTTCGGGGAGTATGAACTGGACTATGGCTGGTAATACAACTAGTGATGATTCTTTAAGAAGAATCACGATTTTGAAGAAAGGTTTACTCGATGTACTTCAAGGCACTGCAACCATTAAACGTGTAGAAGATAAAGTCGTGATGGGGTTGGCGGACTTTGGGGGAAATACAGGGCGCGTTCTATTACCTGCTAAGCCATTGGGCGAGAAGGTTTCTGGAATGGTACAGGATGGTGTATATGTTAAACCACGTTGGCAATCATATAGCAGAAACAAAGATGCAAGTGGTAAGGAAAAGAAAACTCTTTGGTATAATACTTGTGATGACTGGGATGAGAATAACTATAACTGTCTAAATTGGTTAGGTGAGACGACTAAAAAACCTTCAGATTATACAACCGGTGGCTACAAGTCTGATAAAAATATATCTTGTACATATGGGGATTATAAAGATTGTACCTATATTTGGGAAGAACCAATAAAGTACCGTGAGAAAACACATCGTGATGAGATGATTACGAAGGTGAAAGGGCTAACGGCTAGTGGAGGGACACCTACCCCTTATGCTTATGCAGAAGCTGCAGCGTATATGATGGGACAAACAACTGTTGTAGATGATTATACAATGAATGTTCCAGTCTATGCTGTTTATTCTAATTATCCAACTTATAAATATAAGTGCAATTCTTGGTATACAAACGGCAGTTGTGCTGACTGGAGTAGTTACTATTCCAATATACCAACGGGTTTAAAATCAAGTAATTGCAGGGTAAATGATTATAGTTCTATATGTTACTATGATGATAAACAGTTTAGACATCCAGATAATGATTATAGTGGATTGGCGCAAGGCCAATCAAATGCTGCAGCTTTTACTAACAATA
The DNA here is from genome assembly GCF_024129355.1 of Acinetobacter lwoffii. Classification (GTDB taxonomy): domain Bacteria; phylum Pseudomonadota; class Gammaproteobacteria; order Pseudomonadales; family Moraxellaceae; genus Acinetobacter; species Acinetobacter lwoffii_I. Next base: position 83,112 of record NZ_JAMXXP010000006.1, read on the forward strand.
AATATATTGCTCCTACTTCTATTTCAGGTCAAATGAATAATCAAGCCAAAAAAGAATGTAGTGGTCAGGGTATTTACTTTCTTACAGATGGAGAGCCAGAACCAGGTGGTACTGCTCCAGGAACAGATGGGAAAAGTGGGACAGCTTATAATCTTATGGCAAAGAGTTTAGATACTAAAGGAGATGTATTTAGTTGTCTTAATAGCCCATTAGGTAAAAGGTTGAATGACACAAATTATGCTTATACGGATAGGTGGGGTAACTATATTACAGGCTATAAAAATCCAAATAATGCATGGACATGTATTGGGCGTTATGCGCAAGCTTTATTAGACTCTGGGAAAAATCCTACTGGCTTGAAAATACAGACAGCTGTGGTGGGATTTAGTGATGGTTTCAGTAAAAATAATAATTTAGATGTGCAAGATGCTAAGGATTGGGGTACGGTTGGAGCTGGTGGTTGGGTTGTTGGTACAAACTCACAAGATGTTGTAAATAGTATTAATGCTTTTATTACTCAGTTAAATAAAGATATTCCAAGTATGAGTACAGGCTCATCGACTATTCCATTAGATGCCTTGAACCCTGCAGTTGTACAGCCTTATGCATATTTTCCGCAATTTGAACCAAAAGTAAAACCTGAAGACAAACAGCAAATTTGGTTTGGCAATCTTAAAAAATATTACGTACTCAACAATGGGGTGTATTCGAGCAAGACCGTTGCTGATGATAGCACTGTGGTGGTCAAACAAAGTAAGTTACAAGATTTAAATGATATTTGGAACAATCCAAATATTAGCTACCCAGATGGCGTCGCAATTTTTAAAAAAGGTGGTGTGTTAAATCGTTTATTGTTAGGGACAACGACGACTGCTGATGGGAAAACTGAAACTGGACGTAAACTACTTACAGATTATGCTTATGATGGCACTTTGGCAGCGGATGAGCGAGTTAAAAAAGATCTGAACTTAGTGCAAGTTAAACATACTTATACTATTGATAATAAAACTAAAACAGATACAACTTATGCACGTGCCCTCATGGGTCTATTGGGCTATGTTATTTCGAATGATACCAATACAGATGGTTTAGATTTATCGAATCAAACTGCGACTTTGCGTCAAATGGGGAGTGTTTCTCATTCAAAACCATTACTTATAACTCAATCAGGTAAAGCTGAAGCGACTAAAGTAGGTGGAAAAGTGGTCATCGATACTACTAATCGTGATGATTATGTGTTGTTTGGAACAACCCAAGGCTTTGTTCAGGTTGTGAATGCGAATACAGGTGTTGAAAAATTTGCTTTTGTACCCAAAGAAATCATTGAAAACCAATCTGAAACTTTCAAACAAGATGGTGGTAATTTAGCCTCGGGTAAAGATGCGCTCTACTATGGCATGGATGGAGAGTGGACAGCGCATACTGCTTATGTAAGTAAGTCTGACGGTACTTTGACCGTTGGAAGTGCGACCCGTAATGTATTGGAAAGTACAAATAATGAAGTTGAAAGTTTGACCGGCAAGCAATGGGCTTACGGTGGTATGCGTATGGGAGGGCGAAGCTATTATGCACTTGACCTTACAGATATCGATAAACCTAAAATAAAATTCCACATTGATCCATCGACAGGTACTGTTTATTCACAAGCTAAACCTGCTGGTACGACGTATGCAGCTCTTCAAAAAATGGGGCAAAGTTGGTCAAAACCGAGTCTTGGTTATGTCAACTGGAAAGGTCAGCGTAAGTTAGTCATGATCGTTGGTGGTGGTTATGATGCTGGCGGTGATGATGGGGATGGTTTAAAAGCCAATGGTATTCGTACAGGTTATAAAGGTTATGAAACCTATAATTATAATCAAACAAATGAAATTGGTGCTGGTGTCTATATGTTTGATGCAGATACTGGTGATTTATTATGGAATGCAGACTCGACCAGTAATGCCAGTCTTAAATATAGCGTCGTAAGTCAAATTCGAACTGTAGATCGTAACAATGATGGAATTATTGACCATCTGTACTTCGGAGACTTGGCGGGCCAGACATTCCGAGCTGATTTTAAAAATGATGGTGATAAAACAGAGTTTAGGACACAAACCACGAAAATGTTAGATTTACATAAAAGTGATGGTACAAGTCCACGTTTTTATACCTTGCCTGTTTTTACTGCGCATAATAGTGCAGGAAGTACGACAATGTTTGGTGGCAACACAGTGGTTGTGACTTTTGTATCAGGAAACCAAAGTTCACCTCTACTTGCTACATCAGATTCACCACAGAAAAAAGATCCGACGGGTCTTCAGTTTGATGGGGTATATGCAATTTTTGATTATGACGTGTATCCGAGTACATCAGAAGGAAGATATCCAACCAGCCATATTGGAGCGCGAACGTTAGGTAGTGTTTCAGTCAATGATACAGCAATGGATAAAACTAAGTTGCGTTATATCAATGGTGCTACAACATCCACAGCGATTAATAAAGATACTGGTTGGGGTGGATGGTATTATCAATTTGACACTAAAATTGATGGTACAACAAAAAAAGGTGCAAGTGTAATTAAAGGGTTGACTACACCAATTGCTATGGAAGGGAGTTTATATGTGACACAATTTGATGCATCTGATAATGGAACGACTTCGAGTTGTGGTGCAGGTGTGAAAGGACATAGTTTCTCTCAACGCTTTTGTTTACCGAGTGGTGTTTGTCAAGGTGGCGCGATATATATATATAATTTGGGATCAGGTATTGTTACGTTGAATGTCGGTAGTGCAAGTGATCCGAATCAGCGTAGTCTTGTTGTACCAGATCCAAATGATATTTGCCCAGCTGGAAAAACTTGTACGCCAAATGGAGAGCCTAAATTTATAACGACTGGGGGGTCATTACGTCTTATTCCAAATCGTTGGTATGAAAAGTACACACAATAAAGGGGAGTACGTAATGAAAAGTGTTCAGCGAGGTTTTACGCTGATTGAGTTGATGATAGTTGTAGTAATTGTGGCAATTTTTGCTGCAATTGCTATTCCTAGCTATCAAGCGTATACACGAAAAGCGATTGCGGCAAAAGCACAACAAGAAATACAACTTTTAGCTGAACAATTAGAGCGACATAAAGGAAAAAATTTTAGTTATTTGAAGTTTGATCCAAGTTATATGTATAAAGATGTGAGTAGTACTGTTGTTGGCTATGACGCTACGAAGGCGATGCTGCCTTTACCTCTTGATGCAAATGGAAGCGGTATTCAATATCGAGTCTATCTCCGAGACGGCTCTGATCCGACTAAACTTTTATCAAACAATAGTGCTTTAGGACAGCAATGGGTGATTTTGGCTGAAGCAAACTCTAAAGTTAACTTAGGTTCAGGTTGTAATAGCTGTAATAGTGTACAAGAGCAAAACTACAACTTTATTTTAAGTAGTAAAGGTTTACGTTGTAAGACAAAGGGTAAATTAATTGCAAGCGAAACTTTAACAGTTGCCAATATGACAGCAGCTAAACCTTGTGGGGCGAATAGTGAAGATTGGTAATGGTTTTACTTTAATTGAACTTATGATTGTTGTTGCGATTATTGGTGTTTTAGCTGCCATAGCTTATCCATCATATGCTGAATATAAAATCCGTACGCAGCGTGTAGATGCTCAAAGTGAAATGCTCTTTATCGCTCAAAGAATGCAAGCGTATAAAGTAACGAATGGTACATTTAAAAATGCAACTGTAACTCAGCTATATGGTGGAGCTATTACACCAAAACAGGGGACAGCATTGTATAGTGTAGTGTTTGATCCTGCACCTACAGCAACTTCATGGACACTGGTAGCAAAACCTATTTCAGGAACTCAACAACAAGAAAATGGATGGTTATGCTTAAATGATCAAGGGCAGCGCTCTTGGTCAAAAGGTGTAACAAATTGCAACAACCTATCTGCTGTTTCAAAATGGGATGATAAATAAATTCAAAACTGCGGATAAATACGTTTTGATCTTTCATTCAGGGCAAAGTTCAAGTAAAATACTGCCCTCTATGAAAGGGGTTTGAGCTGTATCGATGGTCGGTACAAGGATAATCCGTAAAAACTATAAGGTTCTATCATGGTTGTTATTCGTCTTGCACGCGGTGGTGCTAAAAAACGTCCGTTCTATCAAATCATTGTGACTGATAGCCGTAATGCACGTGACGGTCGTTTCATCGAACGTATCGGTTTCTTCAACCCTACAGCTCAAGGTAAAGCAGAAAAACTTCGTTTAGATGCTGACCGTTTTGCTCACTGGGTTTCTCAAGGTGCTCAACCTTCTGATCGTGTTGCTTCTTTAGCTGCTCAAGCTAAGAAAGCTGCAGTTGCTGCATAATTTTTATATAAATTAGGTAGTAGCTTGCCCATGACACCAACACAGAATGTTCCCGAAGATCGTATTCAGATTGGACAGTTACGTTCAGCATATGGATTAAATGGGTGGCTCTGGGTCTATTCCAATACAGACCCCATGAGCAACATATTTGACTATCTGCCTTGGTACATTGAGACCAAAGCAGGTTGGCAAATTGTCGATGTAAAACGTTGGAAACCACATGGTAAAGGCCTGGTTGTTTCGCTGAAAGGTGTGAGTGATCGCACTGCTGCAGACGAACTGGTTGGCTCCAATGTCTGGATCTCTAAATCGCAACTGCCTCAAGCTGGTGTAGATGAGTATTACTGGTCTGATTTAAAAGGTCTAACTGTGTTAGGTCTGGACGATCAGGAGCAAGAAATCAATCTTGGTCAAATTTTTGAGCTGTTTGAAACAGGTGCTAACGATGTGATGGTGGTTCGCGCAACTGCCGACAGCATCGATGGCGAAGAGCGAATGATTCCATGGCATAAAGATGTGGTGCAACGCGTTGATCTTGAAGCTGGTCGTATCTACGTCAATTGGGGCGTAGATTACTAAGAATTTTTCGGAAATAAGGGAGTCTGCGATGTTCTTTGCAGTCATTACGCTTTTTCCTGAAATGTTTGAAGCGATTACAGCCTATGGTATTAGCGGGCGCGCAGCAAAACGTGAGTTGATGCAAATTCATTGTATCAATCCTCGCGATTATGCGACGGGCAACTATAAACGGGTGGATGAACGTCCATTCGGTGGTGGTCCGGGTATGGTGATGATGGCTGAGCCTCTGGCAAAAGCAATCCAGCATGCCAAAGAGCTTGCAACGCAAGCGGGTGCAGTTCAGGTTCCTGTGGTGTATATGTCACCGCAAGGACAGACCTTAAACGAAACTGCGGTACAGGATTTTGTCAAATATGATGGAATCATTGTACTGTGCGGACGTTATGAAGGCGTCGATGAACGTTTGATCCAACAATATGTTGATCAGGAATGGTCAATTGGAGATTACGTCTTGTCGGGTGGTGAACTGCCTGCGATGGTTTTATTGGACAGTATTATCCGGAGACTTCCGGGTGCCATGTCTGATGAACAGTCACACGTGCAAGACTCATTTGTGGATGGTCTGCTAGATTGCCCACAATATACCAAGCCAGATCATTTTGAAGGTTTGGATGTGCCTGAGGTGTTAAAGTCCGGGCATCATGCCAATATTGAAAAATGGCGGTTTTTGCAGCGATATCAGCGTACACTTGAACGCCGCCCAGAGTTGGTGGAAAAAGTCGAGTTGACCAAGCAGCAGAAAAAATGGCTAAAAGATTTGTAAGATATTGATGAGTGATCATTTCTGTCTTCAAGCAAGTACTTAAAATTATTTAAGTATTCTTTAATAGGCTCTTTATGGTTGAGATGGTCAACTATAAAGGGAAAGATAATCGGGTGTATGCGCTTTAGCCTCTATACCCAGCGATGATCAGACCTCTTCTGACTCGCACATATTGGAGATACCCCATGAGCGGTAAGCATCCTTTAGTTCAAGTAATTGAAAACGCACAATTGAAACAAAACATCCCTGCTTTTGCACCAGGTGATACAGTTATTGTTCAAGTTAAAGTAAAAGAAGGCGACCGTGAGCGTTTACAGGCGTTCGAAGGCGTTGTAATTGCTAAGAAAAACCGTGGTTTGAACTCTGCGTTCACAGTACGTAAAATTTCTAGCGGTGTTGGTGTTGAGCGTGTATTCCAAACTCACTCTCCAATCGTTGCTGGTATCGAAGTGAAACGTCGTGGTGACGTTCGTCGTGCTAAACTTTACTACCTACGTGAATTGTCTGGTAAAGCTGCACGTATTCGTGAAAAATTACCAGCTCGTAAAACTAAAGCTTAATTTTAAGTTTTATACGAGTGAAAAAATGCGCCTTTGGGCGCATTTTTTTATGTCTGGCTATTTTAATAAATCATAAACCTTGCAGTTTTAAACGGTTGGCATGCTGACGATAGGCAGCAACTGGATCAGGCGCAAAGGTACCTTTAATGCCAAACAACAAGTTGATTTCATCCAGATGATTCCACGGGTAATCATCACGAATCGTTTTACCAAATTTGGCACTACATACCGACACAATTCCATCATTTGCGCCAGCCTTGCTCGCAGAAAGTAGATCCAAGGCTTTCATGGCGGCATCGCTGACATCTAGGGGATTGGTCACGGGTTGATTCCCGTCATTGAATACAGTGCAATGCCTTGGTCTGTATATTTGCCTTCACCACATGGGCTCAGCGAAAGCCCGAGTTTAAAGCGTTGGTTAAATTCGGCTGTGCCTTCAATCGACGTGCTGTGTCCTGCTGCCAGAGTATTATGTGGGAAAGCTTGACTGTCTAAGCCTTGTGCCCACATGATGACGTTGCCAAAACTGCTGATCAGGGTATTGAGCAGTTCAGATGTTCCGGTTTGATTAGCAAGTCGCATGACATCAGAGGCGACAATGGTGCCTTGGTTGGCACCCCCCACAGTCATCACGGAGGCTACATGTTGCGGTATCACCCCGGCTGCATAACGCACGCTATGCGCACCATGACTATGACCAATTAAATTCAGTTTTTTGGCGCCGGTGATTGCCATGACTTCTTTCAGTTGCTCCACATATTGTTCACCTCTGATTTCGCTGGAATTGAAAGGTGAGATGCGGGTGGCAAAGGCAGTTGAACCGTTACGGGCTAAATCTGGCAAAATTTGATACCAATAATCCATGCCTAAGGCATCAAAACCAATTCGATTAAAGCCGACCATGCCATGTGCAAATACAATCGGGTATTGTATTTTTGCATAATTGGACACGACAAATCTGGATTCTGCTTGCTGCAAATTGGAAGCCTGCACATATTGGCCCGCAAATAACACGCAGCATAAGGTTATAAAATGCGTTCTAATTTTCATAAAGTTCCATTTTGGCGGTTTAAAAATTAGAAAATCCCTGTGCATTGGGATGACAGGGATGAGATTGAATTACAGGCCTTGCAATTTGAGCCGGTTGGCATGCTGGCGATAAACATCGACTGGGTCTGGAGCAAAGATATTTTTTAATCCGAGGAACTGGTTCACTTCATCCAGATGGTTCCAGTTGTAGTTATCCCGAATGGTTTTACCGAATTTGGCACTACAGCGGGAGACCAGACCATCATTTTCCTTGCCGCCATCAATGAGTAGAGCTGTAACTGTCAAGGCTGAATCAGGATCGAGCGGATTGGTGACTTGACCTATACCGGTAAATGAATAATGACGAATATCACCGTCTTTTTCCTTACCTTCACCGCAGGCGGTGGTTGGCATACCGAGCGGATATTTCTGGTTGAATTGAGCGGATCCTGCCAGGGTCAGGCTGCTACCACCGGCCAGAGAATCATGCGGGAAACTGTTCGGATCCAACCCCTGTGCCCAGGTGATGGCCTTAGACACCAGGTTGATACCACCGACTAAAGGCCCTTGTATCGGTGTACCTTCTGCTTGCAGGATCAGGTCTCCAACCGGGGAGCCCTTATGCGGAGCACCGACAGAAGTCAGGGAAGCGACTATTCCATTCCCTGCACCTGCGACATAACGAATGGTCGGGCCGCCATGGGAATGACCGATCAGATTGACTTTCTTTGCACCGGTAATGGCCAGAATTTCATTTACCTGCTCTAAAAGTTGCTCACCCCGAATTTCCGATGAGTTAAAAGGCGAGACACGTGTTGCCCAGACATTGCCGCCATTACGCGCCAGATCCGGTAAAATCTGATACCAGTAATCCAGTCCAAACTGATCAGTACCGATCCGAATAAAGCCCGCCATGCCATGTGCAAAAACAATTGGATATTTGGTTTTCGCATAGCTGGAACTGGCTTTTGCAGTGACCTGACTGGCTTGGGTGGATGCCTGAGTACTGAGACATGTACCCACTAGCAGTAGACCAGTGATTAGTACTCCACATTTCATCATATTTTCCTCACTTTGTTGTTTTAACCGGATGATCCTCATCCCGTTGTGCAAAGTTCCCTTATTGCAGGAACTCAGTTTTCTATGCTGTTACGGTTATAAAGGTGCTACTTGATTAAAAAATAAGGGTCAGCCAATCGGGAAACCCACAGCAAAAACTTAAGTGATCTGTTATTTTTCTATTACAGCTTTCAGATCACGGTAAGCCAAATAAAAAAAGAATCAGAAAAAAAGCCTATATTTCACTGGAAATATAGGCACTCGCGTTATAAGCCCTGTAATTTGAGCCGGTTGGCGTGCTGGCGATAGAGCGCAACCGGATCTGGTGCAAACATTCCTTTCAGACCAAACATCATATTGGCCAGATCAGTATGGTTAAGTTTGTACTGGTCATTGATGACTTTACCCATGAACGCGCTACAACGTGACACCATGCCATCATTGTCTTTATTACCATACGATAAAGGGCCTAACTGCATCAGGATCGTATCAATATCCAGAGCATTGGTGGCTTGGGCTACGCCTGTCCAGGAATAGTAATGAATGCCTTTACTGTCTTTCTGTTTTAAATTTTTATTACAGTTTTCGGTGGAAGCCAGTACACCATCTTTCACCATTTGCTGTGCCACGGTGGCATTAAAGGTATTTGAACCGGTCTGGGTCAAGGATTTCATGGAAGCATCAAAATCAATTTCCAGTTCGGGCTTCAACTGGCCCAGCGCAATTAATGGTCCAACAATATAATCACCTAGAATGTTGAAGGCAGTATGGCTCAGGCTATTGTTCTGGATATCATCTGCGACTTTGGAACCGTGGTAGGTGCCTGCCACGCCGGTAATCGAAGCGATATACTGCGGTTGGGTCGCTGCAACATAGAGTACCGTCGGCCCACCATGGGAATGACCAATCAAGTTCAGTTTTTTCTTGCCGGTAATAGCCAGAACATCTTCAACCTGATGAATCAGTTGTTCACCGCGGTGCATCGTTGTGTTTGCCGGAGACAATTGTGCAGCAAATACGGTCGAACCATTACGAGCCATATCCGGCAGAATCTGATACCAGTAATCCAGTCCGATACTATCGGTACCAATGCGTGACCAGCCTAGCCAGCCATGTACCATCAAGATCGGATATTTGGTTTTGGCATAATCGGACTTGGTCTTTTCGATGACTTGTGTGGCACTTGCCGCTGCCTGGGTTTGTGCAGCAAAGCTTAAGCCCAAAGCCGCTGCTAAAGTCACAGTCAGTAACTGTGCTGTCTTGTTGAAAGTACGCATAACCGTCCCTTTTTAATTTTATCGTTATTCAAGCAATCATTGCTTTTCTAGAGTGATGTAGCCCACACCATCAGACGTTTTAAAATAAAATACATTCTTAGCCTTGAGTGGCTGAGCCATTTTTCTTTTGAAGAAGTGGTATTTTTTCACTTCAGAGGTCTAAAACCATGTCATTTGAGGACATGCAGGACAGGAGGGATTTACATTGTAAGTATATGTTTTATTGACAGATGTATTTAAATAAAAAGTCTTTGAAATAATTGAAATTTTTCTAAATTGTTTTGTGTAAATACGAAATATTTGGAAACAACTATAAAAGATCATTTTGAGAAAAAATATAAAGTTATCAAAAGGGCATTTATAAAAAAGCCATCAACAGGTGATGGCTTTTAGGCTTAGTCAGCAAAGGGCAGCTTGGCTCCCTGATCATGAACCTGTTCAAAGGTTTCTACCCGCAGCTGTTCTTGCGGTGTATTAAAATGTTTGCTGCGAAGCTGGGCAATGGCTTGCTGTTTGGCAGTATCGGACATGCCGGACTGGATAATCTGATCCCGTTCATCTAAATAGCCCGTCACCCGTTTTTTCCAGTCGCTGCGTTGTACATCCAGTTGTTCCAGTCGTTGTGTCGCTTCAGTACCGACCAGATTAATCCGCATTTGCCGGATTTCATCACGGGAACCGCCACGGGCTTTAATATCAGCGGTGAGTTTGCGCAGGTCTTCCAGTTTATTCAGTTGTTCCAGATTTTCCTGCCAGTCCTGCGGGAGTTGCTGAAACAGTGCTTTGAGCTTTTGGGCTTTTTCAGTTTCCGTTAAGCTTTTGTCTGCCAGTATGCTCATCCGGTCCAGGGTATATTCATGATAGGCATCTTCTGTGCCGAACAAGCCTTCAATCTCATACTTGGAAAAGTACTGCTGGCGCAAATTCTGGGTACTGTTATAGATACTGCGATAATAGGCAGGATCTTCCTGATTCAGCCCTGCCGGTACAGTGAGCTGGCCCAAACCCTGACGGTACTGGATATAACGATCCCATAAATCCAGAATTTGCGAAAGTACCGGTTCTTTATGATTCTGGCGAATATAGGCTTTAAAATCCTGCTGGATCTGCTGCAGATTTTTTTCACCGAACTGGGTAATAAAATATTCAAAACAGTTGCGGGTCTGTTCATTCACAATCAGACGATTGCTGGCATCTAACTGCATCTGACAATTAATTTCGGTATCTTGCTGACTGGCACTGGGGAAAGCTGCATTGGCAGGGCCATTGACCAAGAGCGCGGTTTGCTCTGCCTGAGTTTCAGTTAAAGGCATTTTTGTCCCAGTATCCGCCTGAGTATTTTCTTTTGGGGACAGCCATAAGATCAGTGTGAGTATGCACAGCACCAACAAAGTCAGAATGATCCATATTTTATATTTCTGCATATCCTATGCACCTATTTTCTCGTTATTTCATTATTTTTAGATAGTTAAGCTTTTTTAAAAGCGTTGAATTGTTCAAACCGGCTCAATATGCCATAAAAATCATTAGAAACTATAGAAAAGTTGTAAATCCTCTCGCAGGGTTTTACCATGGCGCCAATTTATAAAATGTCTGATTTTTTGCCATGAAAGCATCATCTCCTAAAATTCAGCGTCGTCATCTTAGTGGTGTCTTCCTGCTCAATAAACCTTTGGGTATCAGTTCTAATGCCGCATTGCAAAGAGTCCGCTGGTTGTACCGTGCACAAAAAGCCGGCCATACCGGTGCGCTGGATCCGCTGGCATCCGGTTTATTGCCTGTGTGTTTGGGGGAGGCGACCAAGTTTTCGCATTATTTATTAGATTCGGTCAAGCGTTATCAGACGACCGTATTTTTGGGGCATAGCACCACCACGGGTGATGTGGAAGGCGAAGTGCTTCTGGAAAAAGCAGTTCCTGAACTCTCGGAAGCCTTGATTCAGGACACATTGGCACAGTTTATCGGGGATATCCAGCAAGTGCCGCCGATGTATTCTGCCTTGAAAAAAGAAGGCCGTCCTTTATACGAACTGGCGCGCAAAGGTATCGAGATTGAACGTGAAGCACGTCCGATTATCATTTTAGCGATTGAGCTTTTATCCTTTACGGAGAACAGTATCACGCTGGATATTACCTGTTCTAAAGGCACTTATATCCGGGTATTGGGTGAAGATATTGCCAAAGTGCTGGGAACTTATGGCCATCTGACTTATCTGCACCGCATCAAAACCGGTCATTTTGATTTGATTCCGAGTTATACCATTGAATATCTGGAAAGCCTGAGCGAAGCAGAGCGTGACGCACTGTTGTTGCCGGCCTATGCACCGGTTGATCATTTTCCAAAAGTGCAGGTACCCGAAGGTCGTGCAGAATATTTTAGCCGCGGCATGGAAAGCAATATCGAACATGAAGCGGCTGAACAGGTACTGGTTTTTGATGGCGAGAAATGTCTGGGGCTGGCAGAAATCACCGACAAAAAACGTCTGGTACCCAAACGCGTCCTGAACCTCTAATCGAGTCAATATATGGAAATTGAGATCATCATCAGTCTGGTTGTCTTTGCATTTTTTGCAGGGGCGATTGATGCTGCCGTGGGCGGTGGTGGTCTGATCCAGATCCCGGCAATTATGGGGAGTTTACCGCATTTACAGCCTGCTACGGTCTTTGGCACCAATAAACTCGCGTCCATTTGTGGTACCGCTTCTGCGGCATTTTCCTATCTGCGTCAGGTAAAACTGCCCTGGTTGCTCTTAGGCGTGATTGCACTATGCAGTTTTGTCAGTTCTTTTATTGGTGCAGCCAGTGTTACGCTAATTCCAGTCGAGATCCTTAAGCCTTTTGTGCTGGTCATGTTGATCGTGATCGCAATCTATACCTTAATGAAAAAACAGTTTGGCCAAGTGCATACCGAACAAAAACTGAATCGGAAAATGCTGATTCTGGCTGCCTTGGGTAGTCTGGCGATAGGCTTTTATGATGGTATCTTTGGTCCGGGCACCGGCAGTTTCTTTATTTTCTTTTTTATTCGCTATTTAAGCGTCGACTTCCTGCATGCATCGGCCTTATCGAAAATTGCCAATTTCACCACCAACCTGGCCGCCTTAAGCTTTTTTATTCCCAGTGGCAATGTGCTGTTTATGGTCGGGGCAATGATGGCGGTAGCCAATATTTGTGGTTCCTTGGTCGGGGTACGTTTGGCATTTAAATATGGCAGTGGTTTTATCCGGATTTTATTCCTGATTCTGGTCAGTCTGCTGATTTGCCGGATGGCATACCAGATGTTTTTTTAGATATAAACCCGATGTAAATCATTCTCGATATTAAAATTTCTTAACAAATCACTGTATAAACTGCGTCTGAACCTGTTCTGAAAATCTTCTAGAATCAATGATATGAAAAATAAAACAATCGGAGAAATATCGGAATGACGACTATTTTTGAAGCATTAAGAGAAAGTCATGAGATTCAGCGTGATCTTGCAGAAAAACTATTACAGACTTCCGGGGATACACCAGAACGCCGCGAGCTGTTCAAGCAACTGAAAAATGAATTATTTGCGCATGAGGCTGCGGAAGACCGTTATTTTTATATTCCCTTGATGATGACCGATTCGGGCCTGAATATTACCCGCCATGCCTTGGCCGAACATCATGAAATGGACGAAATGATTGAGGAATTAACTGCAACTGAATTGAGTAATCCGGGCTGGATTGCCATGGCCAAAAAACTTTCCGAAAAGGTGCATCATCACTTAAAAGAAGAGGAACATGGTTTCTTCCAGCAAGCTGGTAAAATTCTGGATGAAGAGCAGAAGACCGTTTTAGCAGTGCAGTACAAGAATGAATACCAGCGTTATAAAGATATGAAAAAAGATATGCTGGTACAAAGCTAAACATCGAACAGCTGACATTTGATTAGCTACTTTTCCATAATTTATAACTCAAATTAGATGTTTGAGTTAATCGTTATGCATGTTTAGCTTTAGAAGCTGTACAGCCTCATTTTCTTAAAAATTTAAATGCTTTTGTGTAGGCAATCTCCCTACTTTGGAAAGACCCAAAGTAGGCAAAAGTCTTTTGTTACCCATACACGACGTCCTGTCGTGATGGGTAACATGTGGCATCCTTGCCACACTCGCATATCAAAAATATCTTCACTGCAACTCTGGCATCTGATCATCTTTTTATCTGGAGATATGGGATTTTTATCCATTCATTTCTTCTTTGGATTTATCTCAAAGGAAGAAAGTGAAAGAATTAATGCAAATATTTAGTCAGTTGTTTAGATTCTAATCAGCCTTTTAGGCATTCTTTTCTGCTGATCCTTGACGGGCGGCACGTACGGTCACACCGACGGAGGCCAGCATGATACAGACTAATGCTACCGTCTGAAGAAGCGTAATTTTTTCGCCCAATAGTATAAAACCGGTTAGTGCAGCCAAGGCGGGAGACAGGCTGGACAGGGTGCCATAGCTGGTCTTGTTTAAATGCTGCAAAGCTTTTAAGTCTAGCGCATATGGAATTGCTGTGGCCAGCACTGCAATGATAATCGCCTTGCCCCAATACTGGGTATCAATCAGCGCTGGTGCATTGTTATAGAGCCCAATCGGAAGCAGACACAGAGCTGAAATGCTAATTGCAATGGTCAGCGCATGCATGCCGATATTTTGCTGCACTACACGTTGCCCGAAGAAAATATACAGTGCCCAACATAAACCCGCACCTAAAGCACAGGCGGCGCCCAGAAGGTCGAAATTACTACTATTGGCCTGTCCCCATGGCACCATTAACGCAATGCCTAAAATGGCCATCAATACCCAAATATAATCACTACGATGTTTGATCGAGAGCAGGGCCAGACCCAAAGGACCAATAAACTCCAGACCGACTGCAATTCCCTGCGGTAATCTTCCCAGAGACAGATAGAATAAAATATTCATGACCCCTAAAGCGGCGCTATAGCAGAGTAAATCCCGCCATTTCAAAAAAGGCAACCGCTGAATGATTTTCCAGGAACGGAACATTACTCCAACAATAATTGCTGCAAAGCACAGCCTTAAAATGGTCACAGTGACCGGATCCAGCACACTAAACAGCTGTTTGGCAAAAGATGCACTGATCTGGTAGGAGGTCATGGATAAGACCATGAACAATACGGCAAGGAGTTGGACGTTTGGCATGGAAGCAGCTTCTACCCAGAGCGGGTGAAAATGAGAAATAGGGCAAAGTGAAATTATAGCAAACTGGTTAATTTTTAATGAGTAGGGCAAGGAAATATTTTGCCGAGGCGAACTTAAATTTTGATTCAATCAAGTTAAATTTTAGCCGGATCAAATATCTAAAGATTTTAAATTCAAAGTTAATCTTCTATGTAATTGCGGTTACAAATTAATCAATTTTTAAATTGATCTTGTTTTTATATTTATTAAAATATCTTAGACCTCGTGATTCGGGTTAGTTTTAAAATAACAATGAAAACATCTTAGATCCCGTGTTTCGGGACAGCATTAAAATAACAATATCAAATAATTAAGGTAGATAATAATGAAATTAAGAATACTCTCTTGCGCCATTTTTAGCTGCATGCTGGCAGCATGTGGTGGTGGTTCCGATAGTTCTGATAATAATGGACCAGTCACTAGTCAACCGGCACCCACCAATCCTGGAACCCCGGGTGATGGAGCATCAGACACCATTTCGGAATTCTATAACTATCAATTCAACTTACCGAATATTGATGGATCAGAGATGGAATCGCAAAAACTTCTGTTAGCCAGTCATAAAAATAAAATTACTGACGGCATATTATATGCGGATGATAACAGCGCTGTTGATACTGAATATGCGATTGAAGAGGATATGGTTTTTCCAATTTATGTCACAGAGCAAGGCGTGTTCCCTACAGATCGTACACTTACGACATTAGGTTATAAGCTAGAAAAAATATTAGAAAATACGACGACTCAATTTAAAAGTCGTCCTGTGACGATACCGGAGAACAATATCAGCAATCATCGACAC
Organism: Acinetobacter lwoffii; assembly: GCF_024129355.1. GTDB lineage: Bacteria > Pseudomonadota > Gammaproteobacteria > Pseudomonadales > Moraxellaceae > Acinetobacter > Acinetobacter lwoffii_I. The sequence goes on from NZ_JAMXXP010000006.1 coordinate 98,746, forward strand.
ATAGCGTGGTATGACTTATCAGGGAAAGCATTAACTGAACGTACCAATATTGCTGTGGTGAAAATGTATGATGATTCTGCGACCAGAGTGTTCTTTAACAGTGATAATACGACAGCTGAGCGTAAATACTATAATGAGTTTGCAACCAGTTTTGTCGATTTGCAAAAGGCCCGCAAATTCCCGAATGGATCTAAATGTTTCCGTCTTCTGGCTGAACATCCTGAAGAAGAATATATTGAATTTGATCCGGAAGTAAAAACTGGCTTTAGCACACTTGCTGAATGGCAGGCACAGCAGTCTGTCCAAGAAATGGCAAAAACGATTCTAGATGGCACGATGGCTAACTTGAAATATAAAAAGGCAGAATATAAAGACGATGCTATGCAATATTACAAATATTTCGGTGCGATCGAATATCAAGGTGGAATTTATTCAGTTGATTTCTCGGAACATGGGGAACATATTGATCACGACGACTATATTGCTCAATCAAGACAGGCTGCCTTGGATGACTTGAATCAACAAGAAGGTGTAACTTCTTTAATGATCAAATGGACGGAATATATGTATGATCAGCTTGCCTCTGGATGTGATGGCTATAATGCGACAGCAGCGACTGTATTAAATACTGCGATTAAAGACGCAACACCACGTTAAAATTTGAAAATAAGTGATCTTAAATAAAGGCGCTCTAGCGCCTTTATTTTTATTCAAGATTTCTGTCTTTGGGTCGTCACCGTACAACCCACTGAAGCACTGATAATCGTGGCCAATGCCAGCCACTGCGTCCACAACAAGGTTTCCCCCAAGAATACAAAACCTGACAGCGCGGCAATAGCGGGTTCCAGACTCATCAAGGTGCCGAAACTGAGTGCGCTTAAATTACGCAGTGCGATCATTTCCAGAGTGAAAGGCAGGGCACTGGCCAGTACTGCCAAAGCCACAAAATACAGCAAACTCATCGGTTCAAAAGTATGTGCCGGCATGCCTGCAAAGAGCGCAATCGGCATCAAAACCAGCATACCGACAAACATGCCCAAGCATACAGTATGATTGCCAGAAACGTCTGAAGGTCTTTGGCCGGCAACGATATATAAGGCCCAGCAAGCACCGGCACCTAGGGCAAATGCAATCCCGATCGGGTCAAGCGGCTGGGCAGCCTGATCAAAAGGGAATAGCAGAACCAGGCCCAGAATCGCCAGACCGACCCAGACAAAGTCGAATTTTTGCCGCGCATAAAACAGGGCAACACTTAAGGGGCCAATAAATTCAAAAGAGACAGCAATTCCCAGCGGCAGGCGATCAATCGACAGGTAAAACAGTAGATTCATGCCAGCTAGGGCAAGGCCATAACTGATAATGGCCGGCCACTTGATCTGTCTGAAATGGATTTTCCAAATTTTAAAAATCAGTGCCAAAATCATAGCGCCTAACAGCAGACGCATTGCGGAAACAGTCAGAATGGGAAATTGACCGAACAGATATTTGGCAAAGGAACCACTACTTTGCATACTGATCATGGCGATCAACAGAATCAGCGGCGCTTGCACCATCGGTGCAATTTTAAAATTCAGCATGACTAAATAGGTTTCGATTTCTCGAATAGCGGAAGAGCAGCATAAGCTGAAAAAGGTATTAAAAATACAAACCTTAAAAACAAAAAACCACAGCCCGAGAGCTGTGGTTTTTCTACAATATTGAATTAGAACAATACGCGTGCGCGGATTGTACCTTCAACATTCGAAAGCATATCAAGTGCTTCATGAGATGCAGCAGCATCGACATCCATCACCAGGTAACCGACATCGCCTTTAGTCATCAGTGACTGACCAGAGATGTTGATGCCTTGTTCAGCAAACAGGTTGTTGATTTTAGACAATACGCCCGGAATATTTTGATGGATGTGCAGTAAACGGTGTTTGCCTTCAGTCAATGGCAATGCAATTTCTGGGAAGTTCACCGCAGAAAGCGTCATACCCTTGTCAGAGTAAGCTACAAATTTCTCAGCGACTTCCAGACCGATGTTCGCTTGCGCTTCCATGGTCGAACCACCCACGTGTGGAGTCAGAATCACGTTTGGCAGGTTACGTAGTGGAGAAACGAATTCTTCACCATTGGCTTTCGGCTCTTTCGGGAATACGTCGACCGCAGCACCCGCAATGTGACCAGACTTGATCGCATCTGCCAGATCTTCAATTACGACACATGTACCACGTGCCGCGTTGATGAAGATTGAACCTTCTTTCATTTGCGCGAACTGATCTTTGGTCATGAAGTTACGTGTAGACGGAACATCAGGAACGTGTAGAGAAACCACATCGGCATTTGCCAAAAGTTCGCCCAAGCTACCGACTTGACGTGCATTACCTAAAGGCAATTTAGTCACTGTATCGAAATAGATCACTTTCATACCCATGCTTTCAGCAAGTACAGAAAGTTGTGAACCAATTGAACCGTAACCTACGATACCTAAAGTTTTACCACGTGTTTCGAACGAACCAACTGCAGATTTGTTCCAGCCGCCTGTGTGTGTATCTGCTGATTTTTCAGGTACACGGCGAAGGAGAAGAATTGCTTCAGCAAGTACAAGTTCAGCGACTGAACGCGTATTTGAGTAAGGTGCGTTAAAGACTGGAATACCGCGACGCATTGCAGCGTCCAGGTTCACCTGGTTGGTACCAATACAGAAACAACCGACAGCAATCAGTTTGTTCGCAGCTTCAAAGACTTCTTCAGTCAATTGAGTACGGGAACGAATACCGATGAAGTGAGCATCTTTAATCGCTTCTTTCAACGCTTCACCCTCAAGCGCAGTCTTACGATAATCGATGTTGGTATATCCAGCAGCATTTAGAGTGTCGATTGCATTCTGGTGAACGCCTTCTAACAACAAGAAACGGATTTTATCTTTAGGTAGAGATAGATGTTGGCTCATTACGGCTCCGCTACAAAGGCCAAATTTAGTCGCGGTATAATAGCACAGGAAAAGCGCACTTATACATTTCCTTAATGACGCTCACATCAGCTATTCTGGCAAGATATATTGATAATAATGATCATGGTGTTTGATTTAAATCTGCATTTTCAAAGGTATATTATCAAAATTGTCATTTTTCGCGGGAAACACCAAAAAATAGCTTATAATATTGCGCCATGCTTTTAAAGCAGCGTGATCCGGTGCTTTAATAACCATGTTTCGCCTGATTTGTATCCATGTTTTTATGCATAAAAAATGTGCAAATGAACCAGCGAAGTCTCTCTTGTTTAAATCATGCTAGGTCTGCAAACGATGAATGCTCCAGTCGCTTTAACCCCTGAGTTATTGACCCAATTGACTGCAATTGTGGGTGAAAACCGTATTAAAACCGATACGGACAGCCTCCAGAATTGGGGTCGCGATCATACGAAGCACTTTGATCCAAACCCGTCAGTCGTCGTTTTTCCGTCGTCAACTGAGCAAGTTCAAGACATCGTAAAACTGGCGAACCAATTTAATGTTGCAGTGACTCCATCGGGTGGTCGTACCGGTCTTTCTGCAGGTGCAGTCGCAGCCAATGGCGAGATCGTAGTCAGCATGGACAAGATGAACCAGATTCTGGAATTCTTCCCGGCAGACCGCATGGTGCGTGTACAGGCAGGTGTAGTGACTGAACAGTTACAAAACTATGCTGAAGAGCAGGGCATGTATTATCCGGTTGACTTTGCGTCTGCAGGTTCATCGCAAATTGGCGGTAACATCGGGACCAATGCTGGCGGCATTAAAGTCATCAAATACGGCATGACCCGTAACTGGGTGCTTGGCCTGACGGTTGTGACGGGTAAGGGCGATGTATTGCGCCTGAACAAAGGCATGATCAAGAATGCAACCGGTTATGCGCTTCAGCATTTATTTATCGGTGGTGAAGGCACGCTGGGTCTGGTGACGGAAGCAGAAATCAAGCTTGAACGTCAACCGCAAGACCTGCAAGTGATGGTACTGGGTGTACCTGACTTTGATGCGATCATGCCGTTATTGCATGCCTTCCAGGCGAAAATTGATTTAACCGCGTTCGAGTTCTTTGGTGAACTGGCGATGCAAAAAGTCTTGGCCAATGGTCATGTACAGCGTCCATTTGAAACTGAATGTCCCTTCTATGTGTTGCTTGAGTTTGAAGCGCCGTTTGAACCGATTATGGACAAGGCGATGGAAATCTTCGAGCATTGCATGGAACAAGGTTGGGTGCTGGACGGCGTAATGAGCCAAAGCCTTGATCAAGTAGAAAGTTTATGGCGTTTACGTGAAGATATTTCTGAATCTATCGCGCCATTTATTCCATACAAAAATGACATTTCCGTTCTGATTACGCACGTTCCTGCATTCATTAAAGAAATTGATGCGATTGTATCGACGAATTACCCAGACTTTGAAATCTGCTGGTTCGGTCATATCGGTGACGGTAACTTGCATTTAAATATCTTAAAACCTGCGGATTTGTCTAAAGATGAATTCTTTGCCAAATGTCAGGTGGTGAACAAGTATGTCTTTGATACCGTGAAAAAATATGACGGTTCAATTTCTGCGGAACATGGTGTGGGCATGACCAAGAAGCCATATCTTGAATATTCGCGTTCGGCGGAAGAAATTGAATATATGAAAGCCCTGAAAAAAGTGTTCGATCCAAATGGCATCATGAACCCGGGTAAACTTTTCGATCTTTAATCGGTCGGAATTGAAAACAGCGCATCGAAAGGTGCGCTTTTTTATTACTGTGTAAATACAGTTACAGAGTCTAAATAGTTTTGTGCTGAAAAGCTCGGCATGATGGATTGGAATAAGAATGACGATATAGGATTAAACAATATGTTCCGGATATTGGCAGTCGCAACTCTGGCTTTTGGTCTGTTTGGTTCAGGCTGTGCAACTGCTCAACAGGTCATTGCAAAGGTACAGTCATCTTCGGATACGCCTTTGGAACAGGTTTTACAATTAAGACCGGATTTGCGTAAGGAACTGGCAACGGTTGAATTGCGCCAGTTCTTTGATAAGGCAGAATCTCCCACGATTGGACAGGTCAAAGTCACTGAAACCGGTTTAATGGATGATTCGGTGCATTCAGTGCAGACCATTTATTATTTTAAACGGGAAGATAGCAGCTGGATGCTGCAAAATACCGAGAAATTGTATCGTTGTGCACGAGGTTCAAATACCAAGACTTTCCAGAAAGCGGTCTGTCCTTAATAGTGTTTGATCTTTAGACAGATTTTGATTAAAAGCGTATCTAAGGATGCGCTTTTTTATTTGGAAGATTATCTCTACGATCAATTATATTTATTCAGAGCGTTTGAATATCTCATCTGCTAAAATTCCTTCTTTCTATTTTAGATAAAGCTCATTCTGCTTCATGAGGCAGACTGATAATAAAAACTCCCATGCAAAATATCCAGACCCCAAAACTGACCCGTGCCACACTCATGTTCCCGCTGGCACTGGTCCTATTTGAATTCTCAGTCTATATCTGTAATGACCTGATTCAACCGGCCATGCTGGCGATTACCCGTGATTTTGGCGTGAGTAGTTCATGGGCACCATCCTCCATGTCCTTTTTCCTGTTGGGCGGGGCATTTGTCGCAGCGATCTTGGGGCCATTGTCCGATCGTCTCGGACGTAAAACGGTACTGCTCGGCGGTGTGGCATTTTTTACCCTCAGTTGTCTGGCCATTTTATTGACACCCAATATCGAAAGTTTCTTATTCCTGCGCTTTTTACAGGGCTTTGGCCTGTCCTTTATTACTGCTGTAGGTTATGCCGCCATTCAGGAAAGCTTTGAAGAACGTGATGCCATCAAAGTCATGGCACTGATGGCCAATGTGTCTTTGCTGGCACCCTTGCTAGGACCAGTGCTGGGTGCCTTTATGATTGATCATATCTCCTGGCATTGGGGTTTTATCGGCATTGCATTTCTGTCATTTCTGAGCTGGTTCGGCCTAAAAGCCAAAATGCCAAATCTGAAAGTCAGTATTCCCAGACAGCCGGTCAGCTATATTCTGGATGACTTTAAACAGGTTGTAAAAAATAAGCGCTTTGTGATTATGACTGTAGCCTTGCCTTTGGTGAGTCTGCCTTTGATGTTATGGATTGCATTGTCACCAGTGATTCTGGTCGAGCAATTTGGATTCAGTAGTGTGCAATATGGTCTGGCGCAGTTTCCGGTCTTGGGCGGTCTGATTGCAGGTAATCTGATTCTGCTGAAAATTATCGATAAAATACCGCTGGGCAAAACCGTATTATTGGGTCTGCCATTGATGCTGTTAGGTGCCGGTTTATTGATGTTGGGCTTATTGATTTCAGAGTATTTTGTCCATTGCCTGATTATCGGTACCACCTGTATCAGTCTCGGTGAGGGTGTAAGTTTTTCGGTACTGTACCGTTTTGCACTGATGTCTTCTGAAGTGTCCAAAGGCACGGTGGCCGCGACGGTTTCTATTATCCTGATGCTCAGCTTTTTTGTGGTAATTGAAGCAGTAAGAATGGCATATGAAGCCTATGATATTTGGGCCTATTGTGTTGCCTCTTTGATTCTGATTGCACTGTGGTTTACTTTGCCACGCATGCAACTCAAACAGTTAATGCTGGAAAGACAGGAGCGTGGGGAGTTTTGATTCCTTATTAAGGGAAATTATAAATTATTGAAATCATATGTTCAGTATTGAATTTCCCTCTCCTTTTAGGAGAGGGCTAGGGTGAGGTTAAGTATTTAATAAGTTCCCTCTCTCTAACTCTCTCCCAAAGGGAGAGAAAATTTTCTTTTGACTGATCTAATTATATTAGGATTCTACAATTAAGCTTCAGCGGGCTGTTCCAGCTTCTTCAATTTCATATCAAACAGGAATGGACCGAAAGGCAGAATCGAAGCGATTAAACCCATCACAAACATGCTGAGAGACCATTTCTGTTTTTCACATACTGCGAATAACACCACCAGAAACAGCACAAACAGTACCCCATGACCCATACCGACATATTTGACCAGAATCGGATTATCCATCATATATTTCACTGGCATCGCGATAAATAACAGCAGCAGGAATGAAATCCCTTCAAGCAAACCGACCAGACGCAAAGTTTTGATGTTCATAATACATATTGATTTAACCGAATTGGTTTTGAGTGTACCGAATATCACCTGAATATTGAATCTTAATAATAAAAATATATTCAATATTTTTAATAAGTTATAACCAAGTAAGGCAGTTGGTTATTTAATCTCGGCACCTAGTAATTCATGACGTAATTTTAGTAATTCCGGTAAGGTTTCCAGCAATAAACTGATCTGTTTCAGCACCAAAAGCAGATGTGCTGACTGGTTTTCCTGGGTACTTAAGCGTTGAATTTCTGCCAGTTTATGATCGATGTCGTAGGTAGCTAAAGGCTGTTGTTGCAGCAATACCCCAGTTAAGGTTTGCTGACACCAGCGCATTAAAACCAGAATTTGTGTATCAGTAACCTGCTCACGGTGACTCCCCAATGCTGCAATATAACTGAGTTGGCTATGACTATAGACCAGATAGCGAAAGGCACTTTTGACCAGTTGCGGATCTGGATTCGGTTCGGTACTCAGACTTGAAATCATGCTGGATAAATCAATCTGTGCATTGTGGGCCAGACGCCGTGCAGTCCGGTAAGCAATACTGTTATCTTTACCGTTTCGATATTGCTCGACCACTGCAGAAAAATAGTTCAGTGTTGCATGTGATGATTTTTTGATATTGCTGGAAATATTACGAAAATTCCAGTCAGGCCAGATCCAGCTTACTGCCATCCAGGCAATCAGACAGCCTATGAGGGTATCAATGATACGCGGTAAGATAATGGCGTAACCGGCACCTTTCAGGTTGAAGATCAGGAGTACCATAAAGGTCGCCATGAGGGTTGCCATGGCATATTTTTTGGAACGCAGATAGAAAAAACCGACACCAAAAATCACTGTCAGCAGCAATTGTCCTTCGATACTTGGTACAAAATACAGAATGGGAACACCCAGCATGACCCCTAATAATGTTCCCAGAGTCCGCAATTTGAGCCGGCTTTTGGTGGCAAAATAACTGATCTGACAGACAAACAGGCTGGTCAATAAAATCCAGTAGCCATTTTTCGCAAAGGGTAATAATGAAATGACATAGCCGACTAGAAATACAATGGCAATCCGCACGGCATGCCGAAAGAGTGCCGATTGCGGACTTAAGTGCGGTTTGAGTTTCAGCCAGAGATCTGTGCTATCGCGAATATCATCATCAAACAGGCTCAGGTCATCAAAATGCTGCTGATAGCGTGGCTTATACAGAGCATGTTGATCATGCAGGTGTTGTAACTGTTCATGCACACTCAGCAGATTGGTCAGAATAAGCTGTAAATTTTTAACTTCAATATTCTGTGGGTGTTGGGCAATCCAGTCCTGCATCGATTCCTGTAAATGTTTTAATGCCAGTTCATCATCTGCAGACAGATAAAATTTTTCATTGCGCAATACACATTCTGCCAGATGCTGACAGGCAAGGGCTTGCAGACGGATATTTTTCTGAATCCGGAAAATCAGGTCAGTGCGGCTAAAATGCTGTTCGATCTGTTCATAATGCAGATAATTCGCGGTGGCCTGTTCATGAATATCCTGCATCAAAAAATACAGATTCAGCCAGTAAATGGTATTACGATTGGCACGCGAAGCTTTGAGTCGGGTCAATAGCGAATCTTTGCTGCGGTTAAAACTCTGAATGACTAAAGTATTTTTAAGTGACAACTCATAGAGCAGGTTTTCAACATTTGGATGCTGGTCCGGATCAAACAGTTTGGCTTTACTCAGCAGTAAATCCGACATGTGCTGCAAGCTTTGTGCGAGATTTTCCTGAACCTGCAAGGTAGGACGCAGCAGAAAAAACAGAATAGACGTCAGTCCGTACCATAGTGCTCCAATTACAAAATAAAGCGGCTGTTCATACCAGTGCTGATATTCGCCCAAGCCGAACATGGTATAGATTGACAGTAAAATGGTGCCAAATGAAATTGTGGCATAACGTTGGCCTAATGCACCCATTAGAATAAACAGTGCACTCGACAGTGACAGCCACAGTGCAAACCAGAATTTATGCGGAGCAAGAAATTCCAGAATGCTGCTGACACTAAAAAACAGAATGATGACCAGTAACAGGTTGCGCAAACGCAGGCTTAGCCGGTCATCAAAATCAGTCAGTGCAGTGGCAATTGCGCCTAAAGTTACTGGAACGATCAAGAACTCATAATCCAGAAATTTCAGACCGAAAGTAGTACCTAAAAACACCAGCAAGATCTGCAGGCAATAAGTCATCAGCGCACTGGACTGAAAGGGCAGCAGGACCGGTTTTATAATTTTAATAAGAGTAACAGTCACAGGTTGGGCAGCATTCACAAGGACAGGATCCGGGAAGTAAAAACGCAAAGTTCTGAATGCAATTTAGACGCCAAAATAAAGGAAATGTCTATAAAAAACGGGCATAGTGCCCGTTTCTCAATTCTCGTTCTGGATCTAGCTGATTAGATCACACCACAGGCAATACGTTCACCGCCGCCGCCCAAGGGTAATGGGTTGTCGGAATAGTTATCGCCACCGGCATGAACCATAATCGCACGACCCTGAACATCAGCCAGTTTCAGACGTGGCGCAAGCAGGGTGACACGTGCAGTTCCATCTGTATTGACTTTCAATGCTGGTAAATCACCTAAGTGACCGGTCACTGGCGTACCGTGATGCGGTGCCTGATTTGGATTGTAATGGCTACCTGCAGCCAGTGCTGCGCCCATCTTGCCGTCTTTCATGGCAGGCGCGCATGAACCATTTTCATGAATATGGAAACCGCGTTCACCCGCAGGAAGTTGTTTCAGGTTGGTACGAATAACCAGACCGGCTGGGCTGTCACTGAGTAATACGGTACCAATCTCTTGGCCCACACCTTGAGCAGTTACAGCATTCACAGTTACTGCTCTGACCACTTCATTTGATGGGGAGGTTGAGGCACAACCGGTAAAAAGTGCGGCGCTTAACGCGCAAAGTGTCGTAATTTTAAACAATGAAGACATGATTTTGGCATCCTGATCTTTATTCTGTTTTGTGAATTCATTTAAACAGAGCAAGATCAGAAGCTCTATATAGAATCAGTACTTAAATGTTTTGTTTTGTTTAAGTCGATTCTATCTATGCTTTAAGGTGCTTTGGGCGGTGTGCCCTTGGGTTCTGGATCAATCTCATGTGCCATGGTGGCTTTAGGCATCATTAAAGGTTCATTCAGATTACTTTCATGTAACCATTCACGCCAGATTGCAAGCAGCACAGCCAGAATCACCGGGCCAATAAACACCCCGACCAGACCAAAGCTGGCAATGCCACCCAAGACTCCAAACATGATCAGCAGGAAAGGAATCTGGGTTGCACCAGAAATTACCAGTGGACGAATCACGTTATCGGCAGTACTGACAATACAGACACCCCAGACCATGACCCCGATGGCTTCAATGGTTTGTCCTTGTGAAAACAGCCATAACGCCACCGCACTATAGGCGAGGGGTGGGCCAAAGGGAATCAGGGCAAAAATAAAGGTCACAATGGTTAAAACCATCGGATTCGGCACACCTGCAACAAAATAGCTCAGACCTGCCAATAAGGACTGTGCAATCGCAGTCAAACCAACCCCATAGACTACGGCACGTGTAGTCGCAGAGATGGTGGAAAAATAATGATGTACACGTGGACCGACCACCATTTCAAAGGCTTTACGCACCTGATTTAAAATGGTCTGACCATCACGGTAGAAGAAAAACAGCGAAAGTACCGCAAAACATAATTTAAAGATGTTTTTGCTGACTTCATTCAACACCACTTTGCCGTAATTCAGATGACCTTGAATCCAGGTCGATACCGACAGTGCAATACTCTGTGGATCAGTGTTGATTTCATTTAAGGTTCGGGTAATTTCCTTGCCCACAATCGGAAGCCCGCGAATAAAATCAGGGACATTCAGGTGACCGGAAAACACTTGTCGCTGCAATTCAAAATACAGGTTACGACCTTCGTGCTGCAGCATGAAAATGGCGAAAATAAACGGCAGACCAAAGACCAGAATCACGGCCAAGATCATTACGGTTGCACTCAATGTCGGTCGATTGCCGCACAAGCGTAACACCGACTGATACAGCGGCCAAGTCATATAGGCAATAATTGCTGCCCAAACTACAGGAATGATGAAATACTTGAGTATATGAAAACTCAAAAAAATCAGGATAAAGAACAATCCAAATAATAAGACTTTTTGTAATGTAGGCGCGTACTGTTGCACTGAATTTAATGACTCATTTTTTAGGTCGTGTTCAGGCATATTAACTGAAAAAAAAGCGATCGAAAATGATAGCTAGCCAAGTAGCGAGATTATTTTCCCAAAGCTATACCACGATTCAGATGATTGACTCAAAACCACTGACTCGGATCATCAATAATGGCATTCAGTACCGGTTGCCATTGAGCCTGCAGTTCCCGGTAGATTTTCTGAGGTTTATCAAAGACGGACAGGCCTTCCATAGCCAGTCGGCTATAAGGGGCACGTTCCGAAATCCAGGCCACTGGCTGCTGGTCGATCTTGTTAAAAAATTGTTGTATGTCCTGATTGCTGGCGGCATTTGGTTTGGTACGGTTGGCCAAAAGTAAAATTTCAACCTTGCCCTTACGGATGCGTTTAATATCCTGCAAATGTTTGAGAAAACGGCGGGTCGAATCGATATCAAAAAAAGAAGGCTGGATCGGGATGATAATCGCATGTGCTTCACTGATCAGCTGTTCGGCATGATCGTCGGTCAAAGCACCTGGTGCATCAATAATCAGGTATTCGATTTGTTTGGGCGCGTCACCAATGGACTTGCTGTTGCGCCAGTCCAGACTTTGGATTTGTGCTGCCTGTGCCGGACGATGCTTGAGCCATTGCAATGTGGATTTCTGGTTGTCGGCATCGGCCAATGCCACCTTATAACCCTTTTGTGCGAGTGCTGACGCTAAACTAATGGCTGTCATGGTTTTGCCACAACCGCCTTTCTGATTCGCAACTAAAATTGTTTTCATGACTCAAGGTGATTTTATTCTGTTCCGGCCTAGCATATCATTCTTTTCAAGTATGCAAATGGCCGAAGTCCTCAACTTCAGTCGAATGCGATGCTATAAAAATCAGGCAAATTAGGAAGATTGAATGTCCATATGGATGGCCATGCTGATTGGCGCATGTATCGGGGTGGTATTGACCACTATTATTTTAAGTCAGACGCGTAATGGGCGGATCAAGGCCGAATATGAGCAGTATATTGCCGAGCTGGAACTGGAGCATCAGCAGTCCCTCGTTGCCGCGCAAAAACGCAGCGTGAATACTAGCCGTGCCGTCCTCAAAGGAAAAATGGCGGAACAGCTCGCGCCGATCATGCCGGAATTTCAATATCTGCCGAGTGATGCCAAGTTTCTGGGCGATCCGGTGGATTATGTGGTCTTTGATGGCTATACCGATTTTCGTGATGGCGAAGGCGACGCTGAAGATATTGAAGTGGTCTTGATTGACATTAAAAGTGGCGGAGCACGTCTGACCAAAGGCCAGCAAGCCATTGCCCGAGCGGTTCAGGAAGGGCGGGTACGTTTTGAAACCATTCGGATTGATTTTCAGGATTGACCAAAATCCAGTGAAGAATAAAAAATTATGCAAAAATTACTGATCACTGCGCTGCTGTTTATGCTTGGACTCTGGGTGTGGAATGAATTTTTTCGTGCCATTCCGCATCTGCAAGAAAAGGGCGTACTTAAAAACTTTAAAGTAGAACCCGTTAAGCGCATTTCCGCGACTTATATTGTGCATGATCACCGTTTCGTAAAACCTGATCGTCGGGTGCTGCATCAGGCCAGCCCTGTGGTGGGGCATTTTAATGATCTGGCCTATCTGAGTAATATTGATGTGCTGTTGCTGACTCAACCGCTGCCCGCTATACAGGCAAAACTGGAGTTTGATGAAGCAAAACGCTGCTATCAGCTCGAAGGACAAACCAATAAAGCGGAGCGTGACTTCGTCAATACGCATGTACAGTATTTTAGTCTGATTGCTGCCACTGAAAAAATTGCCGATCAGATTCGCCGGCTAAAATCGGGGCAGAAAATCACGCTCACTGGTGATCTGGTAACAGTTCATTCAGGCACGACTGGACAAGAATTCCGGGTTGGAACAGGCTCTGAATATCGTGCTCATTGTCAGTTGCTGCAAGTAACCCACGTCCAGCAGCACTAAATACAAGAGAGTAGTGAATTAGCTCTATGGTTTAAGAAACCGGGCTAACAACATGCGTTGGCCAATCTTCGGAATACCTTCGGCATCTACATAACTTAAGCTTTCTATTTCAAAACCGGTTTCCAGCAAGGCGGTTTCAATATCTCGATTCAGATGACAGCCATCTGCGACTTTCTTTTGAATGGGAGTGAGTAAATGTTGCAGACGCTGAATATTTAAATTTTGCCGATTCAGGACATGTTCGACCACATGTAAAGTCCCACCCGGTTGTAGCACACGGTAAATTTCCTGCAGGCTCTGTTCCAGCTCTGCAATACTACAAAGCGTCCAGGCAGACACAATATTTTCCACACTATTTTCGGCAAAAGGCAAAGCTTCTGCACTGGCCTGAATATGCTCGACCTGAAACCCTGCCTGTTGAATTCGCGCTTCTGCCAGTTTGAAGATCGCCGGATTTGGTTCTAGCGCATAGACCTTATCAACCGATTGATAAAAAGGCAGATTTAGGCCGGTACCAAAACCAATTTCCAGTACTTCACCGGAAATATCCAAAAGTAGTTCACGACGCAAGTCCATCAAGGATGGCGTTTGCATCACTTGATTCAGCAGATGCGCAAAGATATGTTGTTGATAAAGTTTATACAACATTTGAGTTATTTTAATTTGATGGAAATACGTTCTAGCTTAACTGAAAAATAAAATGATAGGCATATATCGAGCTGACTAAATACATGCAATTTGTTACCAAGTTCAACTGTTTATTCATTAAAAAATCCGTAAGATTAAGGAAGATATCCTTAAAACGTTTAATCAACTTGATTAGGATTAGATTAAAAATTATGCTCAAATACTTTAAACATTATGCTTTGCTGGCCAGCCTGTTGCTGCCTATTTCGGGCTATAGCTCGGTCGACCACAATATTGCCAAAGGTTTGCCTCCTGTCGTTAAAGGCCAGTCAATTTCGGTCTTGCAGCCCTTTAAAGGTGATTTCCGTATTCTGGGTTCCAAGGTTTATAGTTCTGACCCGCAAGCCAAATTCTCTCCGATTGATTATGCCGTCAGTTGGGGGCTGTTTGCTGAACCTGAAATTGCCCGACATATCACAGTGAATCAATATGACCGTTATTTAAACTGGAAAATGGATCGGGTGCCAGTGCCGGTAGAACAAGCCAAGCAGATGGTGTCCAATATGCATATCATTCCTGCCAATCCTGAAATTGCCAAGGCAATTAAAAAAGTAAAGCGTGGCGATCTGGTGCGTATGCAAGGGGAACTGGTTGAAGTGCGTGACAAAGATCTGGTCTGGAAATCGTCTTTAACTCCGACCGATACGGGTGATGGTGCCTGTGAAGTTTTCCGCGTCAGTTCCATTAAGTGGATTGAAAAAGTCGCTAAGAGCTAAAACAGACATTCTATACACTTCTGAGTTGTATAAAAAACCGCTCCTTTGAGCGGTTTTTTTATCTGCTTAGTACTTACTTCGCAGTTAAAGCCTGACCTTCAAAGGCAATTTCATCCCACCCATTAAGCATAAATTGACGGATATTCTGATGATCAGTTGCCTCTGGCGTCGCCAGTACAGCCGAATAATGTTCGGCAAACAGGCTTAACGTTTGTGCCTGATCCAGACCATTTAATTGTGCAAAAGAAAAGACTTTGGCGCTGCCCTGGTTTTCTGTGGCCGCATTATTCTGCTGGCCATTTTTAAATGCAGTCGGTGTATGCGTATAACGCGATTCGATATAAGTAATCACATCTGCAAATTTTGCTTCGCCTGCTGCCAACTGGGCCAATAAATTCTGTGCCATGCTGTTTTTCCTGTGCCATTCATGAAAATTGGATGCAATAAATATAGCAATTTTCTTGCGAAGTTCCATGGTATTTCATTGATTTTCGGTTCAAGATAACAGTGAAAATTATCCATGATGAATATGAAACTGTGGATAAAATAAACTTGATCAATAAATAGAACAGGAAAAAAATATGGGCTGGCTTTGGGTGGCAATGGGTGGGGCAATCGGTGCCAGTCTGCGTTATGCAGCCGGACTTTGGCTGTCCAAACCACAAATGCAATTTCCTTGGCCCACCTGGTGGCTCAATATTCTGGGCTGTTTATGTGCCGGGATTTTTTTTGCCTGTAGCCAAAAGTATCCAGTACTCCAACAAGAAGCTCGTCTGTTTTTAATGGTGGGAATTCTCGGTGGTTTTACCACATTTTCCAGTTTCGGTCTGGAAAGCTTTTTGTTATTCAAGCAAGGTGCTATGGGCCTAGCGCTGTTATATGCATTATCCAGCTTAATTGTCGGCATTATTGTTCTGGCGCTGGGCTTTTATTTAACTTCAATCGTATTGGCACAGAGTTAAAATAAGCGCATAAAAAAGTCAGGAAATTGGAGGTCATTTCCTGACATAAACCACGATTTAAATCTTAAGATAACTGAGGGTTTTCGGTTTTAGCCCCGTTTAAAGCGGCCAAAACGTTTGTTAAAGCTTGCCACACGTCCTTCATTGCTGGTCTGACGTTGCTCACCCGTATAGAAAGGATGTGATGCACTCGAAATATCTAGTGTTACATAAGGATATGTTTTACCTTGATATTCTTTAGTTTGGCTCGAGTTCATCGTGCTGCCAATCACGAAATAGGCATCGGCATTGGTATCATGGAATAACACTTCACGATACTCGGGATGGATATCTGAACGCATATCTAACTTCCTCATGATTCTTGATTAAATGTTATAATGTAACATTTGATATTTCAAGTAATCTAGGGTTACAGCGTGTAAGCCTATCGTCTCAACTTAGCTTCGACTCGGTACCAGTTCTTCAAATACATCACTTAAATCATCATGTACTTTGAGATGAATCAGGTTCCAGTATTGTCCTGAAATTGTGCGATTCACCATCAAGGTATCAGGAGAGGGCTTAAATACATCCCAATATTTCAACGAAGGTTTCAGCAACTCCATCCCATCATGATGCGCTGAGTTTTCGGCAAAATCATAGTCAGTGACCAGAGGACGCATGAGCACTTCCAGCCACTGTTCATATAATTCTTTCGGGAATTTTCCAGTTTCAGTCAAGGAATGCAGCGCATCCAGCTGTTGCTCGATCACGGGAATATTCTTCTCGCGTGCAGCATGGATCAGTTCCCTAAAATGTCCAATCACTTCAGTCGATAAGGTTTTGACGCCACCATAGTCATAAACAATCACAGAGCCATCTTCACGAAATGCAAAGTTGCCTGGATGCGGGTCACAGTGAAAGCGTTTCAGATAAAAAATTTCCTGACCAATGGCGCGGAAGAGGCGGCGGCCTAAAGCATTTCGGGTTTCGAGTGGCCAAGTGCTGGCAGTTTCGATACTTTCACCAAGCTCTTGGCTTAAGGTCAAAATATGTCGCGATGAATACTCATGAAACACTTTCGGAATCACAATTTTATTGTCCAGAGGCTCATGGAAGGCACGGGCGATTTCCAGATTCTGGGCTTCAATTTCATAGTTCAGCTCATTGTCCAGACTGTGCTGAATTTCTTTAAATAATTGATCTTGAAGTTTACGGTCAATCTTTAAGACGCCCATCATGCGCAGTGCCAGACGAACTTGTTTCAGGTCGCTTTCGCAGGCTTCATCCACACCAGGATATTGTACTTTGACCACAACTTGCTGGCCATTCGGTAGGGTGGCTTTATGCACCTGACCAATCGAGGCCGCGGCAAATGGCTGCTCATCAAACTGCTGGAAAAGTTGCTGTAAAGGTTTACCCAATTCTTTTTCCACTTGTGCCTGAATTTCTTTAAACGGCATCGGTGGCGCCTGACGCTGTAACTTGGCAATGGCTTTAGCGACTTCGGGCGGGAAAACATCTTTATATTGAGAGGCGATCTGGCCAACTTTCATGACTGCGCCTTTCATTTCCCCCAAGGTATCCGCAATCTGCACACCAATATCCTGAAATAATTTACTGCGCGCAGTGTTTTTCTGCTCGTCATCGGCAGTTAAATTTTTAATGGAATTGGAGAGGGTTTTACCTGCAATACTTGCGGTCATTCCGGCAAGTTTCATAAAGCGACGACCGGGTGTGCTAGCCGTTTTTGCCATGCGAGATTCCTTGAAACCAACTATGAATGGATGTATTTGATCATAGGTGACAACGGTTCAATTGCCTAGATTTAATTGTAGAGGTTGTGTTGTGATTTCCTTCAGCTTCTCCATGTTTAATGCATCATCTTTGATTTGTTAAAAGATTTATCTTTATTGCTTGCGTTTAAACTATAAGAATATGCCGGAATCCGTCATCGTTTTAGATAAGACCGAGTACTAATTCTGAATGTTGTTTTATAGCTAAAAGCTTAGAATAAACAGAGTATAGTAATGAAGAAAATTCAATGAAAGTCTATCGATATTTTACCGGGAAAGATGATGTACATTTTTGTGCGCGGGTGACCCGTGCCTTAAATGAAGGTTATGAGCTATATGGTTCACCCACCATGACTTTTAATGATACGGATGTAATTGTGGGGCAGGTGGTGATTAAAGATGTAGTGGATGAATCTGAGATTCCACAAGGATTAAAAAATGCGCTGGATCTTTAATCTCAGCGCATTTTCTAGCTTAAATTAATCAAATAAAAGTGTTTAGTTGTTTAGACTTAAGCGTTTATTATTGCCATATAAACGGCCCAATAAAAGTATACAAGCTACGCTGAGGCCTACAATCAGGCCAACCCAGACACCGGCGGCGCCCATGTCGGTAAAGCGGGACAAATACACCCCGACCGGGAAGGCGATGACCCAGTAAGCCAGCATGGTAATCCACATTGGCCCCTTGGTATCCTGCATGCCGCGCAGACAACCTGCCGCACTGATCTGCCACGCATCCATCAGCTGATAGGCAATGGCAAACAGAATCAGATACACCGCAATTTGGGTCACGATCAGATCTGAGGTGTAGAGTGCTACGATTTCATTGCGGAAAACCCAAAGCAGAATCATGGTCAGGATCGCCAGAATAGTGGCAGTAATCAGGCCGAGATATTGTACTTTACGCATGGCTTGCCAGTTCTGTTCACCATAGTAGGTGCCAACCCGAATGGTCAGGGCAATCGCCAGTGACATGGGAATCATGAACAGTTGTGAAGTGACAGAAATAGCAATCTGATGGGCAGCGACAATGGTCTCACCCAAAGGACTCAGCACAATTGCAGCAGTACTGAAAATACTGACCTCAAAAAAAATTGCCAATCCGATTGGAAAGCCAAGCTGTAAGATGCGCTTCATCCATTCCGGGTTGATTTTTTCCCAATGGGTAAAAGGCTGGGTACGTTGATAGGCCTTATTTTTAAAGATATACAACGCGAGGGTGATGACCATTAGCCACTGTAAAATCGCCGTGGCAAACCCACAGCCTGCACTGCCTAGGGCCGGAACAGGGCCAATACCATACATAAAGATATAGTTCAGCGGAACTAGCAAGACCAGCGCCAATAAACTAATCACGGTCACCGGACGCGGATTTCCAATCGCTTCAGAATAGCCGCGTAAGGCCGCATACATGGTTACCGCTGGCATACCAAAACCAATCGCATGCAGAAATAAACCGGCTTTAGGTTGTAAGCTTTCCGGTACACCTAAAAGTGGCAAAGTGGCCGGCAAGAGTTGCAAAATCAAGCCGGCAATTACCCCAAGAATCAGGGCAACCCAAAGCGATTGACGTGCAATGGTGGCAATTTTTTCAGGTGTGCGTGCGCCATTGGCCTCAGCAACCAAAGGCGTCGTGGCAATCATAATGCCACTAAACAGCAGCATCACCGGAATCCAGAGTCCTACTCCGACGGCAATCGCGGCAAGATCGGTAGCAGACAGGTGACCGGCCATAATGGTATCAATCAGACCCAGACCAGCCTGAGAAAATTGGGTCACCAGAATAGGCAGCATCAGATGAAACAGTTTTTTTAATTCAAAACCAAAGGTTGTGACTGGTGAAACATTCGACACAAAAATTACTCATCGTGATCATGTGCTTAAATAGAAGGTTTAGCGTTGTAAAGTGAGAAGCACACCAATAAAAATTACCACGCCGCCTAAAAGACGTTGCCAATTAATCGGCATTTTTTCATTACCCAATAATCCCAGATGATCGACCAGCATCGACATCACCATCTGACCAAAAATAATGAGACCGCTAAGAACCAGAAAGCCAAGTTTGGGCGCTGCATAAATGCTCATGCTAATCGCGTATACACCCACGATGCCCCCGAGCCATAAATACCAGGGAACACTCATCAGTTCCTGTAAACCGGGTTTGGGATTGGACTGAAAAAGTACGATTACGGCGAGCACTATTGTACCAATCAAAAAGGAAAAAAATGCAGCTTGAATAGGAGAATATAAATATTCTTTTAGTTGTGTATTAATTGCGGTCTGGAGTGTCAATAAAACACCGATTGCAAAAACCAAAGGAAGTAAAATAATAAGTTGAGAAGATATTTTCATAATTTTAACTGACTAATTCTATTTAAATTTTTAGGCATATCACACGATCAAATTTAATTTTAGCAGTCTTGCCGCCGAGTCATGTTAAAATTCGGCTATATCTTGTAATCGTTTTTGAGTAGTTCTTTGGCTGAATTGAATCCTGCTGCTGTCCCTTTGTCCTTATATATTCATATGCCTTGGTGTGTGCGCAAATGTCCTTATTGTGACTTCAATTCGCATGCGGTTCCGGATGGTCAATTATCACTGGAATTGGAACAGGAATATTTACGAGCACTGGTGGAAGACTTTAAAACTCAGGTCGATTTTGCCCAAGGCCGGCAGATTCACAGTGTCTTTATTGGTGGGGGGACGCCGTCACTGATTTCTGCCCCAGGCTATCAATGGTTATTTGATCAGCTTAAAGCCATTATTCCCTTTGCTGAAGGCTGTGAAATTACACTGGAAGCCAATCCCGGTACGGTCGAACATGATCCGTTTGCTGGTTATTTGCAGGCCGGCATTAATCGTTTGTCAATTGGGGTGCAGAGTTTTAATACCGAGCATCTCAAGCGTTTGGGACGGATTCATAGCAATGAAGATGCGATTTCTGCCATTGGGCTGGCACGTGAAGCTGGCTTTCAGCGCATTAACGTCGACTTGATGCATGGTTTACCGGAACAGACTTTAGAACAAGCTTTACATGATTTAAAACTGGCGGTAGAACAGGGCGCTACGCATATTTCCTGGTATCAGCTGACGATTGAGCCAAATACGGTATTTTTCCGGACTCAACCGATTTTGCCTGTCGATGAAGTATTGGAAGATATTCAGGAACAGGGTGAATTCTACTTAAAAGCGCAGGGTTTTATCAATTACGAAGTTTCAGCTTGGCGTAAAGAATTGCCTTCAGCGCATAATCTGAATTACTGGCAGTTTGGTGACTATCTGGCAATTGGTGCCGGAGCACATGGTAAAGTCACTCAGCCGGATGGTGTATATCGGTTCCAGAAAACCCGTTTACCTAAGGACTACTTAGCCAAAGTACCTGCCGAGCATGTGCAGTTTAAGCGTATTGAAGATGCCGACATGCCTTTTGAATTTATGATGAATGCGTTACGTTTAAATCAGGGTGTGGAAGCCAAACTCTATGCCGAACGTACTGGTTTGAGTCTAGATACTTTACATGAGTTACTGAGTTCTTTACGTGACAGAAAATTAATGGTCGATGATCAAGACCGGCTTTCTTGTACTGAGCAGGGGCATATCTTTTTAAATTCGGTGCTGGAAGAATTTCTTTAATTATTTAATTTTCCCATTGTTTGAAAAGAAACACCACTAGGATTCTAGTGGGTTTTTTATTGCCTTAAATAAATACCTAAAGTCTGATTGATGCTTTCTTAGAGAGAAGTTTTCTGAGAATATTCAAAGATTAAATTAAATGAATATTATAATTTCTAAAGGGTGGGCAGATGGATACATTATGGGCTTTTCAACAGATGGATTTAACTGACACCCGATTCTTTATTTTTGATAGTAAAAGTGATCATCTGGTTTATGAAGATCGGGACTTTAAAAAATATCATTGGGATCAAAGCAAATATAATCGGGTCAGAGAAGGGGATTTCTTTTTATATCGACGACCGCAAAAAGCCTCTGAAATTAAAAATCAATTCTATCTTTATGGTGCAGGCCGTATAGCTAAGATTATTGCACCTAATGATATTCCTCAAAATCATCAAAAACGTCGAACCAAACCGGTCTTTGCGGAAGTGATCGATGGTATACGTTTTATAGATCCCATTCTGCAGTCCGATTTGGAAGGTTTTCAATGGACTTTTAAACCACGCGGAAATACTTGGGAACATTTTTTTCAACAATATGGCATGAATGAGATCACGGCAGATGATTTTTGGCGATTACTTAAATTAGCGGGAATAGGCGAAAAACAGGACACTTTACTTGATACGCATTTGCGTCAAGAAATCCTTGATTATAGTGTTGAAGATCAATATGCCAGGGTAAAGGTTCGCGGTTCGCCACACCAGGAATTTGCTTTACAAGTTAAACTTAATTATCAATATCAATGTGCGATCTCTGGTATTAAGACCAAAGCCTTTTTAGTGGCTTCTCATATCGTACCCTGGTCTGAAAATCAGAAGCATAGAAGAAATCCGCGTAATGGAATTTGCTTATCTTCTTTATTGGATCAAGCTTTCGATCAGGGATTTATCACGTTGGATGAAGGGCTTAAAGTTTGTATCGCGAATCAGGCCAAGCAAGATGCGAGTTTATACGCCTATTTAAAACTTTATCACGGTAAACGAATCGACGTACCAAAACGTTTTGCACCCGATCCGGTATTTTTAGCCTGGCATAGAGCACACCGGTTTTTAGATCACCCCAATGATCTTTAAGAACTAGAGCGGTATGAGAAAAATGATAGGCACAAAAAAAGCACTCTTAGAGTGCTTTTTTTCAATATCTTGCTTCTAAATTATAGAGCAACGATATTTACAGCTGTAGGGCCTTTTTGACCTTGAGCTACGCTGAAAGAAACCTTTTGGCCTTCAACTAAAGTTTTGAAACCTGAACCAGTGATTTCGCTGAAGTGAGCAAAAACGTCTGGACCTGATTCTTGTTGAATGAAACCGAAACCTTTAGTTTCGTTGAACCATTTTACTGTACCGTTAACTGTATTAGACATAATATAACCTATTGAATCGTATGAATTTATAGCCAAAATTTCAGATGACTAACTGTAACTTTGAAAAATAAAAAGGATGGAGCTTTTTGATCTGTAATACGAAGGTTTATGACTAAAACTGCGATACTTAAAAGAAGACTAACCAAAACAAGAATTTTTCTAGTTGGGATTATCATACCGCTTATTTTGAGATATACAAGCGTTTTATTTGGCTAATTTATTAGGATGTTGAAAAATATGAAATTAAATTTGTATATTTTCTATCCAGAAAGGTTTTTTAAGTTGAAGAAGGGCATCTACATCAATAAAAAGAGCGCCGAAGCGCCCTTTTCAAGTCAATTTACAGCTTAGTAATCGAAGCTAAAGTGTTCTGGCGCGAGTGCCGTCATGGTTTTAGACGGATTCACCATCGCTTCTGCATGACCTTGGGTACGTGGCAGGATACGTTCAAAGTAGAAATCAGCAGTTTTGATTTTTGCTTTATAGAACTCTGGTACTTCCGCACCATCGCCAGAAGCCAGTTTGGCTGAAGCGACTGCGGCTTGTTGTGCCCAGAAGTACGCCATCATCACATAACCGGAGAACATCAGGAAATCGACTGATGCAGAAGAAACGATGTCGCGGTCCTTACGTGCAGCCAGCATGATACGCACAGTTAGTGCATTCCACTGTGCACAGAGCTTGGTTAAATCCCAGGCAAAGCGGCGCATATATTTATTACGTGCATGCTGACCGCAGAATTTCAGGATTTCAGCAGTGTAATCACGAATCACTTTACCTTTTGATGTCAACAGCACTTTACGGCCAATCAGATCCAGTGCCTGAACACCTGTTGTGCCTTCATACAGGGTAGAGATACGTGAGTCACGTACGATCTGTTCCATGCCCCATTCTTTGATATAGCCATGTCCACCGAAGACTTGCATACCGTGATTTGATGCCTCATAACCCATTTCGGTCAGGAAGCCTTTCAGGATTGGAGTATAGAACCCAAGATGGTCATCATGCTGTTCAAATGCTGCAGTATCGCCAAGCAGCAAAGCATCATTCATGTTGTCGGCAATTTTTGCTGCATGATAAATCATGGCACGGCCACCTTCAGCAATGGCTTTTTGCGTCAATAGCATACGGCGGACATCAGCATGGTGAATGATCGCATCCGCTACTTTTTCCGGATCTTTTTTGCCAGACAGGGCGCGCATTGACATACGCTCTTTGGCATACGGTAAAGCACCCTGGAATGACAATTCAGCATGACAAATACCCTGAATCGCAGTACCAATACGTGCTGTGTTCATAAAGGTAAACATGGCATGCAAGCCTTTATTCGGTTCACCAATCAGGTAGCCAGTCGCATTATCAAAATTCAGTACAGCCGTTGCTGAAGCGCGAATCCCCATTTTGTGTTCAATCGAACCGCAGTTCACTGGATTACGCTCACCGATCCCACCATCTGCCGCAGCAATAAATTTTGGTACGATAAACAGAGAAATCCCTTTGGTACCTTGTGGTGCATCTGGAAGGCGTGCCAGTACGATATGCACGATATTTTCAGTAAGGTCGTGTTCACCTGCAGAAATAAAGATTTTAGTTCCTGAAATCGCATAGCTGCCATCTTCTTTCGGCTCTGCTTTGGTCTTAACTTGACCCAAGTCAGTACCACATTGCGGCTCAGTCAGACACATGGTGCCCGCCCAAGTTCCTGCAACTAAGTGAGGCAGATACGTGTTTTTCTGCTCATCGGTACCATATTGCATGATAGTGTTGATACAACCCACACTTAAACCCGGATACATCTGGAATGACCAGTTTGCAGTCCCCATCATTTCCGATTTGATCAGGTTTAAAGACATTGGCAGGTTTTGGCCACCAAATTCTTCAGGATAAGACAGACCTTGCCAGCCACCTTGTACGAACTGGTCGTAAGCTTCTTTAAAGCCTTTCGGTGTTTTTACTTCGCCATTTTCAAAATGACAGCCTTCTTCATCACCGCTTTGATTCAACGGCGACAGTACATTTTCACAGAAATCTGCAGCGCCTTCTAAGATCATATCTACCGTGTCGGCATCGGCATATTCACCATTCGACAAATTCTGGTAGTGCGCAGGGTAGTCAAGCACTTCATTCATAAGGAAGCGAATGTCGTGTAAAGGGGCTTTATATGCTGGCATGCGTTTAATCCTGATTGAAATTAGTTTTGGATTATCTGTATCGATTCTTTGATTATTCACATTCGGGACAAAAAAACATTGATGAATTCAGTGAATAAAAATGTCAGAAAAGCGAATCGGTTTTTAAGGCTAATGAATGAAATCGTCGAATTTCATAATTAGGCGTTTACATCATATGAAGATTAAAAAATTGTTATATCTATGGAATTTAATGAATTTAAAGGTGATATGTCTAGTATATTTTTGTATGAATTGTGCTTGGATTCAGGTGGCAAAATAACTCATTTTAAAATGTCATTAAAACCAATCCATGGTTTTTCAGCTTATAAAAAGTAGTAGGAGGGAAGTAAAGGGTTGCAGTTGCAACCCGAACTGAACTCATTAGAGAGATAGGGGTTTTAAAGAAACTCTTTTAAATCCGGTTTGATACCATTCCAGATGTAAAAAGATTCAATTGCTTGACCGACCAGCATGCCAAAACCTTCAGATGTCGGTACACCGCGTGCCTTGGCTTGATCCAGAAAGGAAGAAGGTTTGCCATAGGCCATTTCATAGGCCCGTTTAAACTGTAGCGTTTCCGGTAAAACCAGGGCATCACCGCTGAGACTGGCAGAAGTGGCATTAATCATCAAATCAAATTCACCGGCTAAAGTGTCTAGTGAAATCGCCTGTAATTCGACTTGCGGTACGGCATTCTGAAGATCAGCGACCAGTTGTTCCGCCCGTGCCAAGGTACGATTGGCGATCACGATTTTTTTCGCACCTGCCTGGGCTAGGGGATAGATTACACCACGCGTGGCACCGCCTGCACCAATAATTAAAATATCTGTATTTTCCAGTGGCCAATCTAGTGCTCGAATTGCTTCAACCAGTCCCTGACCATCGGTATTGTCGCCATGCAGCACACCATTTTCCATCCATAGCGTATTCACGGCTTTGGCAATTTTGGCCCGTTCACTCAGCACCTGACAGTGGGCAAAAGCCTGTTCTTTAAAGGGTACGGTGACATTCATGCCACTACCGCCATTGCTAAAGAATTCCTGAATGTTGGCTACGAAGCCATCCAGTGGCGCCAGACGCTTGGTGTAACTCAGGTCGACACCAGTTTTAGCAGCAAAGGCGTGATGCAATTCTGGAGAACGTGATTGTTCAATCGGGTTACCAATCACGGAAAATTGTTTGCTCATTTCACAATGTCCATGTGCGGAAATGGCCATCAATATACGTGAAAAAGCGCAGAGACTAAAGCCTGCGCGATTTTAAATTGCTGTTAATTGATCCGGGTTTTAGGAACTGCAAATATCCATAATATGTTCCGCAAACATCAGCGCCATACTGAGAACAACCCCAAACCCAGTCAGGATACTCACCAGAATAGCGGCGCCATCCAGAATCAGGTTGTGACTCAAAATTGCGGTACTCATCGCGCTGATGGCGAGAGCCAGAAAAAGCCAAAAGGCCAACACAGGTAGATTTAATTGAAGATTATGCATTGTTATTCTCACTAGACATCAAATGGAATATGATCGATGTAGCGATAGGGTGCCGCGATCAAATCAGGTATTTCTATGCAGCAGTATAGAGGATATATCTATTAAAACAGCCCTCTATTTGAGGGCCGTTTGTATCATTTCATTGCGTTGGATTTTAATTCTGTTAACCAGTTATGTGGTTTCAGGTAGTAATCTGTTAAACGTTTTTCCGGTGAGCCCTCATCCCATTCAGGGCGATATGACCATCCGGTAAGCGGGGGCAGGCTGACCAGAATCGATTCAATCCGGCCACCAGTCTGCAAGCCAAACAGGGTGCCGCGGTCATAAACCAGATTGTATTCCACATAACGGCCGCGACGGTATAACTGAAACTCGCGTTGTGCTTCGGTATAAGGCTTATCCTGATTGCGCTGGAAAATCGGCAGAATGGCTTCTAGATATCCATTGCCTACAGCCTGCATATACTGGAAACAGGTTTCAAAATCCCATTGATTCAGGTCGTCAAAAAACAAGCCGCCAACGCCACGCTGTTCATCACGATGTTTTAGATAAAAATAATCATCACACCATTGTTTATGTTCAGGATAAACCTCTTCGCCGAATGGCGCGCACAGATCATGCGCTGTTTGATGCCAAGACAGTACATCTTCATCATTCGGATAAAACGGAGTCAGGTCAAAACCGCCACCAAACCACCAAATCGGATCCTGACCTTCTTTTTCAGCCACAAATAAACGCACGTTGGCATGCGAAGTCGGTACATTCGGGTTTTTTGGATGGATGACCAGTGATACCCCCATCGCTTGCGCTTTGGCACCGGCAATATTGGGATGGCGTTCGGTCGCAGAAGCAGGTAGCTTGGAAATGTTGATGTGGGAGAACATTACCCCACCTTTTTCAATCACCGTACCATTTTGCAAAACACGTGAACGGCCACCACCACCTTCTGGACGCTCCCAGTCATCGATGATAAATTCGGCCGTACCGCCGCCAGCACGTTCCTGCTGTTCTAATGCTGCACAAATCCGTGCCTGCAAGTCGAGGAGAAATTCACGAACGTGTTGAATATCCGTAGATGTAGGATGCTGCATCAGAGCCCTCGTAGGGAAATAAAAAACTAACGACATCAAAGCATAAAATCAGTCAAAGATTAAGGTCTAATTTGGTGATGCAATTCATCAGCCCAGACATTACATTCCACTATTTATAAGCAGAATGCATCATTAAATCCGACTAAATGGCTAGGTTGAATTCTTTTTTCAAGCTCAGCACAATAACTCACAAGCGCTCATTGGCTTGAGCATTTCTCGACGGTAATAGGTGGGTGTCATGTCGGTACAGGTCAATTCCCTGATTCAAAAATACAATGTTCCCGGGCCACGCTATACCAGTTATCCCACTGTTCCGTATTGGGAAGAGCAGAATTTCTCGCTGGAACAATGGAAGCAAACGCTAAAAAAGTCTTTTGATGAATCCAATCAAAGCGAAGGCATTAGCTTGTATATCCACCTGCCATTTTGCGAAAGCCTGTGTACCTTCTGCGGGTGTCATAAGCGCGTGACCAAACGCCATGAAGTCGAACAACCTTATATTCAGGCACTGCTGAAAGAATGGGATCTATATTGCGAGTTATTACAAGAAAAGCCCATCATTAAAGAGATTCATTTTGGTGGAGGAACGCCGACCTTTTTTTCAATGGCACATCTGGCTCAACTAATTCAAGGCATTCTGGCCAAAGCAGACGTAGCGCCTGAGTATGAATTCAGTTTCGAAGGTCATCCCAATAATACTACGCGTGAACATTTGCAGGGATTGTATGACCTGGGTTTTCGTCGGGTCAGTTATGGTGTGCAGGATTATAACGAAACCGTGCAAAAGGCGATTCACCGGATTCAGCCTTATGAAAATGTTAAACAGGTGACCGAATGGGCGCGAGAAATTGGCTATGAATCGATTTCCCATGATCTGGTCTTTGGTCTGCCATTTCAGAGTCTAGATGATGTTTTAAATACTATTGAACAAACCAATTCGCTCTTGCCGGACCGTCTGGCTTTATATAGCTATGCACATGTGCCCTGGATTAAAGGTAATGGTCAGCGCGGTTTTAAAGATGCCGATGTGCCCAAAGATGCGATCAAACGGGAATGCTATGAAGCGGGTAAAAAGAAACTTCTGGCACATGGCTATCATGAAATCGGTATGGATCATTTTGCCTTAGAGAAAGATGCGATGTACCAGTCCTTTCAAGCGGGAACATTGCACCGCAACTTTATGGGATACACAGCCTCTAAAACCCAGGTGATGATTGGGCTAGGCATTTCTTCAATCAGTGATAGCTGGTACAGCTTTGCGCAGAATGTGAAAACCATTGAAGAATATTATGAATGCCTGGCGCGCAATGAAATTCCGGTATTTAAAGGACATGTCTTAAATCAGGAAGATTTGATCATCCGGCAACATATTCTAAATTTGATGTGCAGCTTTAGCACCTCATGGGAAAATTCCGAGATGCTTTTCCCTGAAATTGATGAGGTTTTGGAACAGCTTGACGAAATGGCACAGGATGGTTTAATTCAATTTTCAGACTCGTCAGTCACGATTCTGGAGAAAGGGAAACCATTTGTACGAAATATTTGTATGGCTTTTGATTTACGTTTAAAGCGACGGATGCCGGAGAACCGGATCTTCTCGATGACGATTTAATTTTTTAATCCGCCCTTTCGGTGCTGTGCTCCTCATCCTTTAGCAAAGGAGGGAGACAGACATTTATAAAGGAAGGGGGCATCTATTTAACTAGATGTTAGGCCTCCCTTTATTAAAGGGAGGTTGGAGGGATTAAGTTAAAATAAGGTGGGAAGGGGGTTAAAAATATTAAAAATCATCCTTTTGATAAAGATGTGCCATGCGTTCGTGCTTGGTCTTAAGATATTGTTCATTAAACGGGTTTAAGCCTACTGTTAGCGGTACACGATCGACTACATTAATGCCTTGTGCTTTTAAGGCTTCTATTTTTGAAGGGTTATTGGTCACGAGACGTACCGATTTTACCTGTAAATGATCCAGCATAATGCTACACATGTCGTATTGGCGTGCATCCGCCGGTAGGTTCAGCATCAGGTTGGCATCTACTGTGTCATGTCCCTGATCTTGCAGGGCATAAGCGCGAATTTTATTGGTCAGGCCAATGCCACGACCTTCCTGACGCAAATACAGAATGACTCCGCGGCCTAATTCATTGATCAGTTTTAAAGTCGCTTGCAATTGCGGGCCACAGTCGCATTTGAGTGAAGCAAAGGCATCACCGGTTAAACATTCAGAATGCACACGCACCACTACAGGCTCATCTGATACTTCTTCAAGTCCTTTGGAAAGTGCGACATGTTCTTCGCCAGTCTTAGGGTCTTGAAATACAGTAATTTTAAATTCACCGTGAGCGGTAGGTAATCTTGACGTTGCGACAAATTCGATTGGCACAGCTGAACCCGTTAAATCCTGAAATTGGCTAAAGTATAGCGTAATGATTGAACATTGGTAGAATTGCAAAGTCGAAATTCTGCAATAGATTTTCTTTTTTGTAGAAAGCGAACGATAATAGTTGATAAATAGTAAGATTATTCAGGATAATCGTAGGCTGCAATTTTTTCACCCCGACGAGATCATTGTTTAATATTGCATCGCTAGAAGCGTAGCTGAATTGAAGCTGCTACAATTCAGCTATATGATCGGGTACTCCCCATTGACCTAGCTTTAGATTTGCCAGGCTTTAGAAGGCTTTGCCATAATATGCTGTATACAGAAATCCCAACTCAACGCCCTGTAACACCGTTGCTTGATGCGATCAATCATCCTGAGCAACTGCGTGCACTCGAGCAAAGCCAGCTGGAACAAGTGGCGGATGAGTTACGTCAATTCATTCTGTATGCTGCCGGGCAAAGTGGCGGACATTTTGGTGCCAACCTCGGTGTAATTGAGCTCACCGTGGCCTTACACTATTGCTTTAATACGCCACATGATCGCCTGATCTGGGATGTAGGTCATCAGGCCTATCCGCATAAAGTGTTGACTGGTCGTCGTGAACAGCTCACCACCATTCGTGCCAAAGACGGTCTGGCAGCGTTCCCGGCTCGTGAAGAATCTGAGTTTGATACTTTTGGGGTAGGGCATTCTTCGACGGCAATTTCTGCTGGCCTAGGTATGGCGCTTGCACGTCGTTATCAGAATAATCCGTGTGAAATTGTGTCAATTATTGGCGATGGCGCCATGACGGCAGGTATGGCTTTTGAAGCCTTGAATGATGCCGTGGCACACAATGCTGACCTGATGGTGGTGCTGAACGATAATGATATGTCGATTTCTTGCAGTACTGGTGGTTTTGCTAAGCATTTAGCCGCAATTTGGGAGCGCGGTGAATTTGTTAATGTTACCGAGCAGGGTGAGGCCTATGTACAGCCACATCCGGAATGGTTGTATAACTCGCGTTTGCATAGTGCAGCGACCGATGCCGCAGATAACTTATTCCAAGCCATTGGCTTTGACTATTTTGGCCCATACGATGGTCATGATGTCAAACAACTGGTGCATGTCTTTAATGCGCTGAAAAAGCGTAAAGGCCCACGCCTGATTCATATCTATACTAAAAAAGGCAAGGGCTTTGCTCCGGCAGAATCGGATCAAATCAAATATCACGCGATTAGCAAACTCAATGCCGTTGCTGCCAGCAATACTGCACCGAAATATTCGGATGTGTTTGGTCAATGGCTTTGCGATGAAGCGGCACAAGATGCACGTTTACTCGCGATTACTCCCGCCATGTGCGAAGGCTCAGGCATGGTCAAATTTGCCAAAGAATATCCGGAACGTTTCTTTGATGTAGCGATTGCCGAACAGCATGCAGTGACTTTGGCTGCTGGTATGGCTTGTGAAGGTTTGAAGCCAGTGGTTGCAATTTACTCGACTTTCCTGCAACGCGGTTATGACCAACTGGTACATGACGTGGCCTTGCAGAATCTAGATGTTACCTTTGGTATTGATCGTGCCGGTCTGGTCGGTGAAGATGGCCCGACCCATGCCGGTGCATATGACTATGCCTATATGCGGACTATCCCGAATATCGTGATCATGGCGCCAAAAGACGAAAATGAATGCCGTCAAATGCTGCATACTGCATATTTGTATCCAGGACCTGCAGCCGTACGTTATCCGCGTGGCAATGGACTGGGTGTCGAAATTCAGCAAAAGATGGTTGAGATTCCAATCGGTCAGGCGGAAATCGTGGCCAGTTTTAACGGGCAGTATGATGAATATATTTCTGTACTGGCGTTTGGTAGCCGGGTACAGGCCGCAGTCGATGCAGCTGAAGCATTTTCCATGAAACATGAAATTGGCGTGCGTGTAGTTAACATGCGTTTTGTCAAACCACTCGATACCCAAATGCTCGATGATCTTGCTTTAAGCACCAGTCTGTTTGTTACAGTAGAGGAACATGCAGTAATGGGTGGTGCCGGCAGTGCAGTGAATGAATATCTGGCAGAAGCGCAGATTGTCAAACCGATGCTGAATCTGGGTCTGAATGATACATTTATGGCGCAAGCGAGTCATGCACAGATGTTGCAGCAAGCGGGTTTGGATGCGCAAGGCATTGAAAAATCGATCAATCAGGCTTGGTCTAGCCTAGGACAAAGCGTTTTGTCATAAGTTCTTAAAAATTTTAGACACATTTTTCCCAAAAAAGCCCCGATATTTGCTAAGATATCGGGGCTTTTATGCATTATTCTTTATCAGTGTCTTCAAATTTGTAGTGGGTGTTCAATGGAACCTATGGTGGTGATGGCTGCGCGTGCGGCTCAGTTAGTTGGTCAAGAGCTTTTAAAAGCGCATCAGAATCGTCATAAACTCGATCTACAAGTCGAAGAAAAAGGAATTGATGGTCCGGTAACGCGTGTAGATCGTTATTTGGAACAGTTGACCATCGATACCCTACGTAAAAGCTATAAAAATCACAGTTTCCTTGGTGAAGAGTTTGGCTATCAGGAAGGTAAAGGTCATGACGCCGATTGGTGTTGGGTGATCGATCCGCTAGATGGTACTTTAAACTTCATTAACGGTTTCCCGCATTTCTGTATCTCTATCGCAGTTCAGCACAAAGGCATTACTCAACACGGGGTGATTTATGACCCGGTGAAAGATGAGCTATTCTCTGCCAGTCGTGGTCGTGGTGCCATGATGAACCAGCGCCGTATTCGTGTGAATGTTAAAGACAGCCTGGAAAATACCTTTATGGCTGTTGGTCACGCTTATCGTGCCAAGCGTAATGGCGAAGTTGTGTCTTATGCCAAGAACCATTTTCAAACCCTATTAAACGTAACTGAAGCTGGCGCGCAATATCGTCGTTCAGGTTCTGCAGCATTGGATTTAGCCTATGTTGCTGCAGGTCGTTTCGATGGTTATTTCGAACTTGGTTTAAAGCCTTGGGATATCGCAGCTGGCGAATTGATCGTGAAAGAAGCAGGCGGTACTGTAGTTGATGCACGTGGTGGTAGCGACTCTATGGAAAATGGTCAAGTTTTGGCTTGTTCAATGAAAATGCTTAAGCCTTTAATGCAAGCAGTTGTTCCTGCTTGGGGCGAAGCAGCAAAATAATCGGGTTTAGATGAATCAGATCTAATATTGAGAAAAGGCGTCCTTCGGGATGCCTTTTTTATGCACGGAAATTTAAGTCGCGAGAGACTGGTATAGGGGTATTGATGTTTGCTTGAATACTGGAAATATCAGGTGAATTGGCGAAAAGTGACTTTTTATACCATCTGTTACATTTTTTATTATATTTTAAGTATTAGAAATATATAGATAAATTGTGAATAAGGAAAATTAGTTTTAAAACTTAATGACATTGTGAAATATTCTGCTATAATTCTGCCACGCACTTAATTTCTGTTCTTTACCTGAACACTATCTTCTAATCATTGTATGCGCGTGCTGTCCATAGAGAGGACATATCCTTCGCGCCCCAATCGCTTAAGCGATTCCTTCAGGTTTGCGGCCGTAATCATGCGTGCGTTATATCCACATCGTCGTTACTCGGATCGCTGCTGAATCCTAATATTTTCAGCATTATTTGCTGTGCCGCTTTTTGCCGATGTCCATAATTGTTATTTATTAAATGGAGCACCCACTTCAGGGTGAATACTCTCTATGAGCAAAACTTTTGCTGATTTTTCCCTCGACGAATCTCTAACACAGGCTCTCGACGCTTTAGGCTTTACTACTCCTACTCCTGTACAAGAACAAGCGATTCCAGCTGCGCTTGAAGGCAAAGACCTTCTTGTGTCAAGCCAAACAGGTTCTGGTAAAACTGCTGCATTCTTACTTCCTACGTTAAATGCGTTGGCAAACCAAGATACATTAGTACCGTTTAAAGACCGTATGAAAGCGGTTACTCAACCGAATATTTTGGTGATTTCACCAACTCGTGAATTGGCACAACAGGTATGTCAAGACGCGATTGCATTTGTACGTCACATGAAAGGCGTGCGTATTGCGGCAATCATGGGCGGTATGCCTTTCGGTAAGCAAATTCAACAGTTAAAAGGCGCGCAAGTTGTTGTTGCAACTCCAGGTCGTCTACTTGACTTGGTGAATCGTCGTCAAATCAAATTGGATAAAGTTGACGCGTTAATCGTTGATGAAGCTGACCGTATGCTTGACCTGGGTTTCTCTGAAGACTTAGAAGCAATTGGTGAGTTGGCTGCAAACCGCAAACAAACTCTTATGTTCTCTGCGACTTTTGCACCACGTATCATTACACTTGCAGAACGCATGATGAATGATCCAATGCGTATTTCGATCGAAACTGGTCACTCTACAAATACTGATATTACTCAGACTTTGCATTGGACTGACGGTTTCGAGCACAAGAAAAAACTTCTTACTCACTGGTTGAACGAAGAAGACGTTGATCAAGCAGTTGTATTTGCGTCAACTCAAGAAGACACAGATATGTTGGCTGAAGAACTTGCTGAAGCAGGTCTATCAGTTGTAGCACTTCACGGTGCTATGCCACAAACTGTTCGTAACCGTCGTTTACGTAGCATCCGTGAAGGTCGTGCGAAGATTTTGGTTGCAACTGACGTTGCAGCGCGTGGTCTTGACGTACCAACTATTTCACACGTAATTAACTTCGGTCTTCCAATGAAGAATGAAGACTATGTACACCGTATCGGTCGTACAGGTCGTGCGGGTCGTACTGGTAAAGCCATTACTTTGGCGACTTACCGTGAACGCGGTAAAATCCGTGCTTTAGAAGACTTCCTTGATGCGCGTCTAAACGTATCTGAAATTGAAGGTCTTGAGCCATCTCCACCTCCTGCACGTGGTAGCCGTGATGGCGCTGGTCGCGGTCGTGGCCGTGATGGCGGTCGTCGTGATGGCGGTCGTGGTGGTTTCGGTGGCGGTCGTCGTTTTGAAGGCGAAAGCAACTTCAAACGTCGTGAAGGCGGTGATGATCGTCCACGTCGTAGCTTCGATGACAAACCTCGTGGCGAACGTCCAGCATTTGGCGAAGATCGTCCACGTCGTGACTTTGGTGATCGTCCTGCTCCACGTCGTGAAGGCGGTTTCGGTGATCGTCCACAACGTTCGTTTGATGACCGTCCAAAGCGTGACTTCGGTGATCGTCCAGCTCCACGTCGTGAAGGCGGTTTCGGTGATCGTCCACAACGTTCGTTTGATGACCGTCCAAAGCGTGACTTCGGTGATCGTCCAGCTCCAC